>CAZMKF010000042.1:0-13788 GCA_964566935.1 uncultured Dehalococcoidales bacterium
CTTCCAGCTGGTGCCGCCCAAGATCGGCCCCTACGGCTGGATCAACTGGATCTGGGCGGTCTTCGCCATGACCAAGTGGGTCCAGACCGCCGGCATCGTCGGCGGCGTCGCCCAGTGCTTCCAGATCTGGTTCCCCATCTCCATCGAGTTCTGGGTAGCGGTCGTCGTCGTCGTCTCCATCGGCCTCCTCTTCTGGAGCGTCTACGTCTTCATCGAGCAGGTCGCCTTCTGGCTGGTGGTGATTTTCTCGGTCCTCACCGTCGTCATCGCCTTCGGCCTGCCGCTCACTCCCTTCGCTTACACCATGGAAGAACTGCTCAGCGGCTTCACCTTCCAGATCCCGCCCGGCACCCTCGCCGTCGCCCTCGGTATGTTCGGCATCACCGGCGTCGGCGCCGACGAGATCGCCATGTACCCCTACTGGTGCATTGAGAAGGGCTACGCCCGCTGGACCGGTCCCAACGATGGCTCCGAGGCCTGGTTGACCCGCGCCAAGGGCTGGCTCAGTGTGATGCACAAGGACGTTCTCGTCGCTTTCGTCATCTACACCTTCTCCACCATGGCTTTCTTCCTGATGGGCGCCTCCGTCCTCTACAAGCAGGGCATCAAGCCCGAGGGCGCCGGTTCCATCACCATGATCGCCTCCCTCGGCCGCATGTACACCGATACGCTCGGCGAGTGGGCCATGCACGGCTTCCTCTTCGGCTCCCTGGCGGTGCTCGGCTCCACCCTGTGGGCCGCCATCCCCTCCTGGTCGCGCCAGTGGGCCGACTGGCTGTCGCTCGGCGGCTTCTACGACTGGACCAACGTCCAGACCCGCACCAAGGTGATCCGCTTCTGGATCGTCTTCCTGCCGGTCGTCTGGGGTACCGTGTTCCTGTTCGTCCAGCAGCCCGTGCAGATGGTCTGGATCGGCGGTATCGCCACCAGCCTCTTCCTCTTCGTCATCGTGCTGGCCATCTGGTACCTGCGCAATACCTTTACCGACAAGCGCCTCTACGGCAGCACTGCCTTCAACGCGCTGCTGGTGGTCTCTTCAATCGCCATCGCCTGGATCGCGCTGACCTCGTTCCTCAACGTCTTCGGCATCAAACTGATCCAGTAGATCGCCGTAAGCAAGGCCCGTCCCACTTTTGGCGGGACGGGCCTTTTTTGTCTCCATACCGTGCCCAAACAGAAAGGAGCCGGCGCTTGCCGGCCCCTCGTGTCTACGCTTGCGCGCGCTTACGCGCGAATCAGCGCTTGGTGTACTGTGGCGCCTTGCGGGCCCGCTTGAGCCCGTACTTCTTGCGCTCCTTGACGCGCGCATCGCGCGTCAGCAAGCCCGCCTGCTTGAGCAGCGGCTTGTGCGCCTCGTCGGCCCGTACCAGGGCCCGCGCCAGCCCATGCGAGATAGCGCCCGCCTGGCCGGACACGCCACCGCCGGCCACCTTGACCATCACGCTGTACTTGCCCAGCACGCCTGCCACCCGCAAAGGCGCCGTGATTACCGCCTGCAGCGCCAGGCGGCCGAACAGTTCGCTCATCGGCTTGCCGTTGATCACCACCTGGCCGTTGCCGGGGAAAGTGCGCACCCGGGCCACGGCTTCCTTGCGCCGCCCAGTGCCGTAAAAGTAAGTAGTGTCACTCATTGCAGTACTAACTCCTTCGGTTGCTGGGCTGCATGGGGATGTTCACTGCCCGCGTATACCTTCATTTTGCCGTACATCCGGCGCCCCAGCGGCCCGCGCGGCAGCATGCCCCGCACCGCCTTCTCCAGCACGCGCTCCGGGTGAGTGGCCAGCAACTCGCCGAGGCTGATACTACGCAGGCCTCCGGGGTACTGGGAGTGGCGATAGTAGCGCTTCTGCGACGCCTTGCTGGAGCCGGCGCCGGTCAGCGAGATCTTCTCCGCGTTGACCACCACCACATAATCACCCACGTCGAGATAGGGCGCATAGAGGGGCTTACCTTTGCCGCGCAACACCTGCGCTATACGTGAGGCAAGGCGTCCGAGCGTCTGGCCGCTGGCATCAACCAGATACCATTCACGGCTAATGTCGGAGGCCTTGACCGTTCTCGTCTTCATTCAGAGACTCCTTGCCATTCTTTACCGTAGTCGATCCGCACCAGGTATAGTCCTTGCGGAGGCGCTGTCGGCCCTGCCTGGTCGCGCCTGCCGCCTCTCAGGATCTCCCCGAAGCGCTCGACACTCAACCTGCCCGTGCCGACCTCGATCAGATTGCCCGCAATTATCCTGACCATGTGGGGCAGGAAAGCCTTGGCCGTCAATTCGATCGTTATCTCGTTGTCATGCCGCTCGCACGACGCATTCCAAATCGTGCGCTCGGTATTACTACCATCGACCTTGCCACTGAAAGCGGCAAAATCGTGTTTGCCAACCAGCAGCGCCGTCGCCGCTGACATCCTCTCAACCGCCAACTCCTGCCAGACATGGCAGGCGCGATGCCGGTTCAACGCCGGTCTTTGCCGGCGGTTATCGATCAGGTAACGATAGGTGCGACCAACCGCGCTGTGCCGCGCGTGGAACCCCTCTCCCGGCTGCCAACACCGTCGCACTACGATGTCGTCAGGCAGGATACCGTTCAGTCCCGTCAGCCACTGCTCCGCCGGCCTCGACGCCGCAGTGCGGAAACTGACCACCTGACCCAGGGCATGCACGCCGCTGTCGGTCCGTCCCGCTCCGGCAACCCGGATTGTTTCGCCGGTGAACTGACGCAGCGCCGTCTCCAGTTCTCCTTGAACGGTTCTGCCCCGAGCCTGTACCTGAAACCCGCAGAAGCCGCTGCCGTCGTACTCCAGGACCAGGGCCAGCGTTCGCTGACCGGCAGCCGTGTCAGCCATCGCCCCTGGCTCCAGCTCTATTCGACCAGCTGGATGGCCGCCATCGGCGCCGCATCTCCCTGACGCGGGCCGAGTTTGATCACCCGAGTGTAGCCGCCCTGACGGTCGGCGAAGCGCGGCGCCAGCTCTTTGAACAGCTTGTCCACCACGCGGCTATCGTAGAGACTGGCCGCGGCCTGGCGGCGCGCATGCATGTCCCCGCGTTTGCCCAGCGTGATCAGCTTCTCCACCTGTCCGCGGATCTCCTTGGCCTTGGCCTCGGTGGTGACGATCTTCTCGTACCGCAGCAGGTCCGTCATTAGATTGCGATATAGCGCCAGCCGATGGTCAGTCGGTCGCGACAGTTTGCGACCAGCGACGCCGTGCCTCATTCTTGGTCTCCTTGTTTGTTTCTACTTGGCGCGGCGGCGTTTCGCTTGCCGCTTCTTGTAACCCTTGTCGTCCTCATCATCGTCGTCCCAGTCCACGCCTTCCCAGCTATGCAGGTCTTCGACTGGTTCTTCCGGCTCCGCGGCTAAGCTGTCCTCATCCTCGTCCGCGGCCGCCTGCTTGATGAGCAGCGACAGATAATCCGGTTCCTCTTCCTCGGCAGGCGTGGGCACCAGCACCAGCGGCTCCTCCCGCTTAACTGCGGGCTCCGCCTGCGCTTCTTCGCTCTCCACGGCAGCGCTCTCTTCAACCGTGGCGGCGGCTGGCGCCGCAATCCCGGCATCGCCCTGGTTCAGGCTGGCGTGCAGTTTGGAGCCCTCCAGCAGGTTACGCTTCTCCAGGTGCTCCACCAGTTCCTCCAGCGATTTGCGTCCGAAGTTGCGCACCGCCAGCAGGTCGTCAACTACCATGTCGAGCACCTGCCCTATGCGGGTGATGCCCGCCCGCTTGAGGCAGTTGTAGGCACGCACCGAGAGATCAAGGTCTTCTATTGGCAGATTGCCACCCGGCGGCAGGGTACGGCTGTCGTCCTCCGTTGGCGCCTCGCTCATCGGCAGGCTGACCTTCTTGCCCATCTCCGCCAGAATGCGCAGCTGATGCATCAGAATGTTGGCGCTCTGCGCCACCGCCTCTTCCGGCTCAATCGTGCCGTCGGTCCAGACGTCAAGCAACAGACGCTCGTAGTTGACCAGACCGATGCGCATCTCCTCGACCGTGTAGTTCACTTTACGAATCGGCGTGAAGATGGCGTCCACCGGGATGACTCCGATCGCCATGCCTTCACGGTGCTCGGCCGGCGAGTAGCCTTTGCCCTTCTGCACCGTAAACTCCAGGCTGGTCGAAGCCTCGGTGTTATCGACTGAGAACAGGTAAAGATCCGGGTTGACGATTTCCACCTCGGGTGGGGTCTGAATCTGGCCGGCGGTAACCCGGCCGGAGCCGTTCACATCCAGGCGCAGCGGCTCCAGGTGATCGACCTCGGTGCGCAGCCTGATCTGTTTGACGTTCAGCACGATCTCCGTTACATCCTCGCGCACGCCGGGTATGTCGGAGAACTCATGGTAGATGCCATCCACTCGCACCGAGCTGATGGCGGCGCCGGGCAGCGAGCTGAGCAGCACGCGCCGCAGCGCATTGCCGAGCGTGGTACCGAAGCCGGGCTCCAGCGGCTCCAGTTGCAGTGTACCGTGGTTATCGGTCCGGTTAAGAACCTCAACCTTGGGAATTACAATATCTAACAAAGGCCAGCCTCCTTCGGGGGGCGTTTCCTCTCACACAATCTCGGTCCGGCAACGCCGACGCCGGACCGCTCAATAGCACAGGTATAGTCGCCGACGACACTCCAGTCTAGACGCGGCGCCGCTTGGGCGGCCGGCAGCCGTTGTGCGGCACCGGGGTCACATCGGTAATGGTGTTAATGGTCAGTCCTGCCGCCTGCAGCGAGCGGATAGCGCCTTCGCGCCCCGAACCGGGTCCCTTGACGTAGACGTCGATCTGGCGCAGGCCGTGCTCCATGGCGCGCTTGGCCGCGTTCTCCGCCGCCAGACCGGCCGCATAGGGCGTGCCCTTGCGCGAGCCCTTGAAGCCACTGGCGCCCGAACTCGCCCAGGCCAGCACGTTGCCGTTGGGATCTGTCAGACTGACGATTGTATTGTTGAAGGTTGACTGAACGTAAGCACGCCCCACCGGGATATTCTTGCGTTCCCGGCGCCGGGTGCGAACCGCCTTTCTCCTCTCTGTCAAACGAGTACTCCTTAATGCCTAATCGCTTACTTCTTGGCGGCGGCCTTGCGGCGACCAGCTACTGTCTTGCGTGCGCCACGCTTGGTGCGGGCGTTAGTGCGGGTTCTCTGCCCGTGCACGGGCAAGCCACGACGGTGGCGGATGCCACGGTAGCAACCGATCTCCACCAGGCGCTTGATATTCAAGTTGACGGCGCGGCGCAGGTCGCCCTCGACGCGGTACTCGCGGTCAATGATCTCGCGCAGGCGCGCCAGCTCCTCTTCGGTGAGGTCACGCACCCGCGTGGCCGTGTCTATATTGGTCTGCTCCACGATCTTGCGGGCAGTGGACGTGCCGATGCCGTAGATGTACGTGAGCGCTATCTCCACCCGCTTGTCACGAGGAATGTCTACACCCGAAATTCTTGCCACGTTAACCCCCGTTATCCCTGACGTTGCTTGTGCTTGGGATTCTGGCAGATGATGTAGAGCACCCCCTGCCGTTTAACCACCTTGCACTTTTCGCAGCGAGCCTTGACCGACGCTCGAACTTTCATTACCGATACTCCCTAAACAAAACGACAAGCCGAGTGCACAAAGCGCAACGGCTGACCGCTAATTATAACGCTGCTCTCAACGTACTGTCAAAACCGGCCCTCAAGGCAGCGTCAGCACCTCTGCCCCCTCGGGCGTCACCGCGACCGTATGCTCAAAGTGAGCCGATAGCGAACCATCGGCCGTCACCACCGTCCAGCCATCTTTCAACTCACGCGTCTCGTAAGTGCCGACATTCACCATCGGCTCAATGGCCAGCACCATGCCCGGCTTCAACATCACGCCTCTGCCCGGCACGCCGAAATTCGGCACGTCGGGCTGCTCGTGCATCTTGCGACCGATACCGTGACCGACGTATTTGCGTACCACGGAGAAGCCGTGTCCCTCGGCGTACTCCTGCACCGCGTATGACAGGTTTCCCATGTGGTTGCCCGGCCTCACCTGGGCGATCGCCATTTGCAGCGATTCCTCGGTTACCTTCATCAGGAAAGACGCCTCCGCACTGACCTCGCCCACGCCCACCGTGATCGCCGAGTCCCCCTGCCAGCCCTCAAAAATGACGCCGAAATCCAGGCTGACAATGTCGCCTTCCCTCAGCACCACCTTCTTGCTGGGAATGCCATGCACGATCTGCTCGTTCACAGAGGTGCAGAGCGAGGCCGGGTAACCCAGGTAGCCAAGGAACGAGGGCACCGCATTGTGCCGACGGGCGTTTTCGCGCGCCACTTCATCCAGCGCCGCCGTGGTAACGCCCGGTTTTACCGCCTTCCGCAACTGCGCCAAAGTATCCGCTACGATACGGCCGGCCTGCCTCATTACGGCAATCTCGGCCTCGCTTTTCAGGGTTATCGCCACTAGCTGTGTTCTCTTACCTTCCTCTATAAAACCAGTATCAAAAACCAGTATCAGCCGAGCGCGGCCAGCGCCTGCAGGATACTCTCGGTCACCTGTTCAATCCGGCCTTGACCGTCCGCACGGGTCAGCACGCCGGCGCTCTTGTAGTAATCGATCAGGGGCGCCGTCTGGCTGAAGTAGACATCGAGCCGCTTGCGCACCGTCTCCGGCACGTCATCGGCACGCTGGTATAGCTCGCCACCACAGACATCGCAAACGCCGGACACTCGCGGCGGCTTCTCCACCTCATGGTACGGCGCCTGGCAGGCGCGGCAAATCCAGCGGCCGGAAAGGCGCCTGGTCAGCTCCTCCACTGGTACCTCGATGTAGATGGCGCTGTCTACCTGCTTGCCTGCCGCCACCAGCGCCGCGTCGAGCGACTCAGCCTGCGCCACCGTGCGGGGGTAGCCGTCGAGCATGACACCTTTGGCGCAATCGTCTCGCTGCAGGCGGTCCACCACCATCTCCGTGGTGATGGCGTCCGGCACCAGCTGGCCGCTTTCCAGATACGGTTTGACCAGCTGACCGAGACGGGTGTTCTGGCTCAGGTTCTCCCGAAACAGGTCGCCCGAAGCCACGTGCACCAGGCCCACCTGGCTGGCCACGATCTTGGCCTGGGTACCCTTGCCAGCGCCCGGCGCCCCCAGCAGAACCACGTATATCGCCTTCTTTCCCATCGCTGCATCCTCCCCGTGGTTGCCGCTCATTTCAGGAACCCTTCATAGTGACGCATCAACAACTGCGACTCCAACTGCTTCATCGTGTCGAGCACAACGCCCACCACGATCAGCAAGCCGGTGCTGCTCAGCATCAGGTTGGCGCTGAGGCCCTTGAACAGGAACGGCAGCACGGCGATCACGCCGAGGAAGATCGCGCCAAGCCAGGTTATCCGGTAGAGAATGCGGTTGAGGTACTCCTGGGTGGGCTTGCCCGGCCGGATGCCCGGGATGAAGCCACCGTACTTCTGCAGGTTCTCCGGCAGGTTCTGCTGCTGGAAGATCACCATCGTATAGAAGAAAGTGAAGCCCACCACCAGGAAGAAGTAGAGCAGCCAGTACACCGGGCTGTTCAAGCCCAAATAGATGTTGATGAACTCCGCCACACCGCGCACCCAGTCGGTGCTGGAGGCGGCAAAGAAACCGGCGATCATCTGTGGCAGCAGCATGATCGACATGGCGAAGATCAGCGGAATCATGCCCGCCGAGTTGACCTTAAGCGGCACGTAGGTACTTTGGCCACCGTACATGCGGTTGCCGCGAATGCTCTTGGCGTACTGCACCGGCACCCGCCGCTGCGCTTCCTGCACCACCACGATGGCGAAGACGGTGATCAGGCCCAGGATGATGAAGCCGACCAGGCCCAACATGTCGCCACCGGTCACCATCGACTGCACCAGCATCTGCGGCAGGTTGGCCACGATGCCGCCAAAGATGATGATCGAGACGCCGTTACCGATGCCGTTCTCGGTGATCAACTCACCAAGCCAGACCAACGCTACCGTGCCAGCGATCATCGAGATAATGCCCGCCCAGGTGGGGAGCATGTTCTCGCCGAACAGCTGCAGGTTGGTCAGCAGTCCCTGACTACTGAGAATAACCATGGTACTGTAGGCCTGCAGGCCCGCCAGCGGCACGGTGGCCCAGTGGGTGATCTGGTTGATGCGGCGCCTGCCGGCGTCACCCTCCTTGGCCAGCTCCCCCAACCTGGGGATCACCGGCTGCAGCAGCTGCATGATGATGGTAGCGGTGATGTAGGGATAGACGCCCATGGCAGCAATCGAGAAGTTGCGCATCGCGCCGCCTGAAAACAGGTCCAGCATGCCCAGCATCTGGTTGTTGGCGAAGATCTGGCGCAACTGATCCACGTTGACACCGGGAACCGGCACGTGCGCCAGGAAGCGGAAAACGATCAACACCGCGAAGGTGAAGAGCAGCTTCCGGCGCAGGTCCGGCAGGTGAAACGCGTTGATTACGGCCCTGAGCAGTTCCATCGTACTTTATGCCTCCGCCGCTTCCGCAGCGGCCTCGCCACCGATCAGCTCCACGGTTCCACCGGCGGCCTCGATCTTCTCTCTGGCGCCGGCAGAGGCCTTATGCACCCTGATCGTCAGGGCACGGTCGATTTCGCCCGAGGCCAGCAGTTTGACCGGCTGGTTCTTGCGGCGCACCAGGCCGCCCGCCAGCAAGGCTTCAGGATCGACCACGCTGTTAGCCGCAAAGCCGCCCAGCTGGCTGACGTTGACTACCTGGTACTCTACCCGGGTGAAGTTGGTGAAACCACGTTTATGAGGCAGGCGCAGCACCAGCGGCAACTGCCCGCCCTCGAAACGGGGGTTAACGCCACCACCAGCGCGCGACTTCTGTCCCTTGAGACCGCGAGTTGAATATGTGCCCCGCCCGGAGCCGATGCCGCGGCCGATGCGGCGGCGCTTGCGATGCGCCCCGGCCGCCGGTTTCAGTTCATGTATCTGCATAGCCTATTCTTTGACCTCTTCGACCTGAACGAGATGGCTGACGGTTTTGATCATGCCCAGGATGGCCGGGCTGTCATCGTGTTCGACCACCTGGTGCATACGGCGCAGGCCCAGTGACCGGAGGGTCTCCTTCTGATACTGCGGGTGGCTGATGCCACTACGCACCTGCTTGATACGCAGCTTAGGCATTTGCTGCTCCTTCCTCGGCGCCCTCCGCCGAGCGCTCCGGCGCTGCATCGGCAGGCGCCCCGCCCGGGGTGAAACCACCACGACGCGGGCCGCCACTGAATCCGCCACGGCCACGGCCGGGGCCGCCCGGGCCACCACGGCCCCTGCCACCCGGGCCACCACGACGGTCATCCTGCCGCGGCGGTGGCGCCACGATAACCGGCGCCGGCCGGTCGGTGAGCGCCTTCATAATCCTCTCAGAGACGGGCTTGCCACGCCGCGGCAGCTCCTCCGCCGGGTTGCGCAACGCGCGCAGACCCACCATGGTGGCGTAGGCGACGTTGATCTGGTTGGCGCTGCCGAGCGACTTGGTGAGGATGTCGCGAATGCCGGCAAGCTCAACCACCGCGCGCACCGCGCCACCGGCGATAACGCCGGTACCGGCAGAGGCCGGCTTGAGCATCACGTGCGCGGCGCCGAAGTTCTCACGCACCTCGTGTGGGATGGTGGTGCGCATCAGTGGCACGGTAATCATGCTCTTGCGCGCCGACTCGCTGCCCTTGCGGATGGCGTCCGGCACCTCGTTGGCCCTGCCCAGACCAACGCCAACGTGA
Source organism: uncultured Dehalococcoidales bacterium (assembly GCA_964566935.1). Classification (GTDB taxonomy): domain Bacteria; phylum Chloroflexota; class UBA6077; order FW602-bin22; family JAMCYS01; genus CAZMKF01. The sequence goes on from CAZMKF010000042.1 coordinate 9,699, forward strand.
CCGTCGCCATCGCCAACCACTACCAGGGCGCTGAAGGAGAACCTGCGTCCGCCTTTGACGACCTTGGCAACACGGTTGATATAGACTACGCGTTCCTGCAGATTATTCAGTTCGGACGGGTCTACTTTCGTCATCAATTCCTCTCCAAACAGTGCCGGTCCAACTAGAAGGACAACCCGGCCGCGCGCGCCGCGTCGGCCAGTGCCTTGACCCGCCCATGGTATTTGTAGCCGCCACGATCGAAGACAACCTGCTCCACGCCCTTCTCTTTGGCGCGCGCCGCGATGGCCGAACCCACGGCCTCCGCCTCGGCGGACTTGGCCTTGCCTTCCATCCGGGTGCGGAGCTCCGGATCGAGCGTGGAGACGAACGCCAGGGTCACACCCCGCGAATCGTCGATCAGCTGTGCATAGATGTGCTGTAGACTGCGGTAAACCGCCAGCCTGGGCCGTTCAGTTGTGCCCGCCACGCGCCGGCGCACACGCCGATGCCTGCGGTCGCGCAGCTGGCGAGAAGTGACTAGCTTTGCCATCTCAGTTTCCTACCTTCCCTTACTGGCCGATTTGCCCGCCTTGCGGCGTACAACCTCGCCTCGGTAGCGGATACCCTTGCCCTTGTAAGGGTCGGGGGCGCGCAGTTTGCGGATGACGGCGGCCATCTGGCCCACCTGTTCCTTGTCGATGCCCTGGACGGCAAAGCGCGCCGACAGCCACTGGTTGGCGGTGGTGGGAGTAAAGGTTTCTACCTTCTCGATGCTGATCCCACTCGGTGGCACGAACTCAATCGGGTGCGAGTAGCCGAGCTGCAGAATCAGGTGGTCGCCTTGCTTCATCACCCTGTAGCCAACACCGGTCACTTCCAGCGTGGTCTCGAAGCCGTTGGTCACCCCGGTAACCATGTTGCCGATGATGGTGCGGGTCAGGCCATGCAGGGAGCGGTGCTGATGGCTATCGCTGGGGCGCTGCACGCGCAGCTCGCCATCACCCTGCTCAATTATCATGTCGCCGTGATACGTCTTGGTCAGTTGACCTTTGGGGCCCTTCACGGTAACGGTATTCTTTTCCCGATCTATCTTCACGTCCACTCCCGAGGGAATCGGGATTGGCGTCTTGCCTATGCGAGACATTGAGGTCCTCCATACCGGGCGACGAAACGCCGAACGGTTATTCTACCAAATGTAGCAGAGCACTTCCCCGCCGACATTGCGTTTCCTTGCCTGCTGGCCTGTCATCACACCTTGTGATGTTGACACGACCGCTACGCCCATGCCACCGAGCACATACGGCATGTCGCCGCTCTTGGAATAGACACGACGGCCCGGCTTGCTGATGCGGGTAAGACCACTGAGAATAGGGGTGCGGTCATCGGCGTAACGCAGCCACACGCGCAGGGTCCGCTTGGGGCCGTCACGCAGCAGCTCGTAATCGCGAATGTAACCCTCTTCCTTCATGATCTTGGCGACCGCTAGTTTCAGCCGCGAGCCAGGCATCAGCACCTGGTCGTGACGCGCCCTGGCGCCGTTGCGCATGCGAGTCAGCATGTCAGCGATAGGATCTGTTACGTTCATCTACCTGCCTCCTTCTACCTACCAGCTCGCCTTGACGACGCCGGGAATCTCACCCAGCAGCGCCCGCTCGCGGAAGCAGATGCGGCACATGCCGAACTTGCGGATATAGGCGCGCGGCCGGCCGCAGATCTTGCAGCGGCTGTGAGCGCGCACGGCGTACTTGGGCTTGCGCAGCGACTTGGCGATCATAGATTTCTTTGCCAACTGTCCCTCCTAACTCTTGCGGAAAGGCATGCCGAGCAGCTGGAGCAGCCGTCGCGCCTCGTCATCATTGCGTGCGGTGGTGACCACTGTCACTTCCATACCGCGAATCCTGTCCACTTTGTCGTAGTCGATCTCGGGAAAAACGATCTGCTCCTGCAGGCCAAGACTGAAGTTGCCACGGCCGTCGAAGGACTTGGGCGAGACGCCCTGGAAGTCCCTGATACGAGGCAGAACGATGTTCATCAGTTTGTCGAGGAAGTCGTACATGCGTTCGCCGCGCAGCGTCACCATCACGCCGATCGGCATACCGGTGCGCAACTTGAAGTTGGCCACCGAGCGCTTGGCACGGGTGATCACCGGCTTCTGTCCGGTGATGGCGGTGATGTCGGCCACCGCCGCGTCCAGCGTTTTGACGTTCTGGATCGCTTCACCCATGCCGACGTTGACCACCACTTTGCTGAGGCGCGGCGCCCGCATGATGTTGCTGTAGTTGAACTCCTGCACCATCGCCGGCCGCACTTCCTCCATGTACTTGGTCTTGAGGCGCGATTCGTAAGCGGTTGCTGTCTCAGTCATCAGCTGATCACCTCATTGCAGGCGCGACAGTAGCGACTCTTGCTGCCGTCCTCCAGCACGCGGTAACCCACGCGGGTAGGCTTGTGGCAACGCTCGCATATCAGCATCACGTTCGAGGCGTCAAGGGGCGCCTCGCGTTCGATAATGCCTGCTTGTCTGGCAACGCCACGCGGCTTGGTGTGGCGCTTGATCATATTGGCGCCGATCACCACTACCTTGCCATCCTTGGGCATGACTTCGCGTACCTTGCCGGTCTTGCCCTTGTCCTTGCCGGCGATCACCAATACGTTATCGTCTCTCTTGATTTTCATCTTCAGTCCTACTCTCCCAGTCGGCCGCAGCCAGTACCAGTGTCGTGGGTCAGAGGTCGAGGGCTAACGAGGCGCGGCCGCTGGTTAGCCCGCCACCTCTGACCCCGTGCAACTGACTAGACGACCTCCGGCGCCAACGAGATTATCTTCATGTAATCGCGGTCACGCAGTTCGCGCGCCACCGGGCCGAAGATCCGGGTGCCTCGCGGGTTGTTCTTATCAGTCAGCACCACTGCGTTATCATCAAAACGGATGCTGGAGCCGTCGGGGCGGTTGAACTCTTTGGCCGTGCGCACGATCACCGCTCGCACAATCTCGCCCTTCTTGACGGCGCTGTTCGGCGCTGCTTCCTTGACCGCACAGACGATCACATCGCCAACGGAGGCGTAACGGCGGTTGGAGCCCACGAGCACCCGGATGCAAAGCACCTCGCGTGCCCCGCTGTTATCGGCTACCTTGAGCCTGCTACCTGTTTGAATCATTGCCTGATCGCTCCTTATGCGCAGCTGCGACAGGCCGAGCCCGGTTTCCCTACTCGGCGCGTCTCAGCACCTCCACTACTCGCCAGTGCTTGTCGCGGCTCAGCGGCCTCGTCTCCGCGATGCGCACCAGGTCGCCTACATGGGCGCCTTGCTGCTCATCGTGCGCCTTGAAGCGCGTGCGGAAACGCACTGTCTTGCCGTACAGGCGGTGCCGTTTGGCCACTTCCACTTCCACGACAACTGTTTTCTGCATGCGGTCGCTAACGACGCGCCCGTCTTTGGTCTTGCCAATGACCTTCTTCTCTTCAGTCATATCAACCTCTGGTGGGTTCTTGGCGCTGGTCACTGCGGCCACTTAACGGATACCCAGTTCACGTTCGCGCAGCAGAGTGAGCAGCCGCGCGATCTGGCGACGCACCTCATTCATGCGATTGGTGTTGGTTAAGCTACGGGTGGCTAGCTGGAAGCGCAGGTTCATCAACTCCTGGCGGGAGTCCTGCAAGCGCCGCTCCAGTTCAATCGTGCCCAGCTGCTTCAGCTCGTTCTTCTCTTTGCTCTTCATTCCTCGTCCGCTTCCTCTTCCGTCTCTTCGACCAGTTCGACGGCGGTCTCACGGGCGACGAACTTGGTGGCGATAGGCAGCTTGTGCGCCGCCAGCCTCATTGCTTTGCGGGCCAGCTCCTCGCTGACGCCACCGATCTCGAAGAGCATGCGACCCGGCTTGACCACTGCCACCCAGTGATCGGGCGCGCCCTTGCCACTACCCATGCGCGTCTCGGCTGGCTTGGCGGTCACCGGCTTGCTGGGGAAGATCCGAATCCAGATCTTGCCGCCGCGCTTGACTGCATTGGTCATCGCCCGGCGCGACGCCTCTATTTGGTTGCTGTTTATCCAGGCGGCATCCAGGGCCTGCAAGCCATACTCGCCAAACGCCACACTGGATCCCCTGA
>CAZMKF010000042.1:13798-15256 GCA_964566935.1 uncultured Dehalococcoidales bacterium
GCGGGGCCTCGCCGGCGACCGCGATGCACCTTGCGGTACTTGACCCTCTTTGGCATCAACATAGTCTGTAGTCCTCTAACTCGCGACCGGGTTGACTTCTGCTTCGATCTCGGCAGGCTTCTGGCGCCGTTTGGCCACCATGACATCCCCGCGATAGATCCAGCATTTAACGCCAATCACGCCAAATGTAGTGTGTGCTTCGGCGGTGCCGTAGTCGATATCCGCCCGCAGTGTGTGCAGTGGCACCTTGCCAGAGACCTCGCGCTCGCGGCGCGACATCTCGGCGCCACCAAGACGGCCGGCGATGACTACCTTAACGCCCTTGGCGCCGCGCTGCATGGAGCGCAGTACCGACTGCTTCATGGCCCGCCGGAAAGAGACGCGACGCTCCAACTGCTCGGCAATGCTGCGCGCCACCAGGGTGGCGTCCAGCTCAGGCTGGCGGATCTCGCCGATATTGACTCGAACCCGCTTGCCCGTCAGCTTCTCCAGCGTCTGGCGCAGATCCTCCACCTTGGCGCCGGCGCGGCCGATGACAATGCCGGGCTTGGCGGTGTGAATGGTCACCGAGACATTGTTGGCAGAGCGCTCAATCTCGATGCGCGGCACGCTGGCGTCGACCAGCCTGCGATTAATCAACTCACGAATGCGGTAATCCTCGTAGAGCAGATCAGGGTATTCCTTCTGCGCAAACCAACGAGCATCCCAGCTGCGAATGTAACCCAACCGAAAACCGATGGGATTAACCTTCTGTCCCAAGAATTACGCCTCCTTCTCGCCGACAACCACAGTTATATGGGTCCGGCGCTTGAGGATCGGGCCGTACCGACCGAGCGACTTGGGGAGGCCACGTTTGATCGTGGGGCCCTTATCCGCCGTAGCACGCCTGACCAACAGGTCTTCCGCCGACAAAGCGTAGTTATTCTCTGCATTGGCCACTGCCGAACGCAGGGTCCGATAAATTGGCATCGCCGCCGCCTGCGGCATGAAGCGCAGCTGTGCCAGCGCCTCCGCCACGGGCTTACCCTTGATCGAGTCAGCCACCAGGCGCACCTTGCTCGGCGACATCCTTATGTATTTACTTGTTGCACTGACTTCCATTTCCGTGCTCCATCGCCCGAGGCGCCTGACCCCGAACTACTCTCTGTTCTAGGTCTTCGCCTTTTTCTTGACACTGGTGGCCCGTTCGCTCTTGCCGCTATGACCGCGGAAGAAGCGCGTCGGCGCAAACTCACCCAGTTTGTGGCCAACCATGTTCTCGGTGATGTAGATCGGCACATGCCGCCGGCCATCGTGCACACCCAGCGTGTGCCCAACCATCTGAGGGAAGATGGTGGAAGCACGCGACCAGGTGCGCAGCACCCGCTTCTCACCGGTGCGGTTGAGCTGTTCGACTTTCTTAAGCAACTCAGGGCTGATAAACGGTCCCTTCTTTAGCGACCTTCCCACTTACTTCCC
>CAZMKF010000042.1:15266-18084 GCA_964566935.1 uncultured Dehalococcoidales bacterium
GGGCCGGCTTGCCCCACGGCGTCTTGGGTCCGGCCATGCCGACCGGCGCGCGGCCCTCGCCGCCTCCGTGCGGATGGTCCCGCGGGTTCATCACGGCGCCTCTAACCTCAGGACGGCGGCCCATCAGCCGCGAGCGGCCTGCCTTGCCCAGCTTGATGTTGCCGTGATCAAGGTTGCCCACCTGACCGATGGTGGCCAGGTTGCCAACAAGCACCCGCCGCATCTCGCCGGATGGCAGACGCACCGTGGCGTGGATGCCTTCCTTCGCCATCAGCTGGGCGGCGGCGCCGGCGCTGCGCACCATCTGGCCGCCGCGGCCGGGCTGCATCTCGATGTTGTGGATCAGCGTACCGACAGGAATGTTCCTCATCGGCAGCGCGTTGCCCACCCGGATCTCCGCCATAGGACCGGCCATGACGGCATCGCCCACGTTCAACCCGTTCGGCGCCAGGATGTAGCGCTTGTCTCCATCCACGTACTGCACCAAGGCAATGTAGGCGGTACGGTTAGGGTCGTACTCGATCGAAACCACCTTGCCCGGCACGCCGGTCTTGTTACGCTTGAAATCGATGACCCGATAGGCCTGTTTGGAGCCGCCACCACGGTGCCTGACCGTAATCCGGCCCTGGTTGTTGCGGCCCGAGTAGTTCTTCTGTGAAACGAGTAGCGAGCGCTCCGGCTTGTCGCGGGTGATCTCCGCAAAGGTCGGCCCGCTCATACCGCGCCTGCCTGGTGAGGTAGGCTTGTATATCTTAATTGTCATCGAAGTTACACTCCCTCAAAGACGTCGATCCGCTGGCCTTCCTTGAGCGTCACGATCGCCTTCTTCCACTTGGGGGTCATGGCATGATGACGGCCTACCCGGCGCCTCTTACCAGGCACGGTCAACACATTAACGTCCGTAACATCGACCTTGAACACCTGCTCCACCGCAGCAGCTACCTGCTGCTTGTTAGCGCGCATGTCCACTTCGAAGGTGTATTTTGTGATCGACAGCTGCATGGTGCCCTTCTCTGAGATGATGGGGCGCCGCAGTACATCGAAAGCGCTTAGTTCTGCCATCTAACTGACCTCCTGCGCCTTTGGCGTAACGGCAAGAGCGTCTTCTACCTTGCGCAGAGCCGCCAGTGGCATCAACAGGCTTTGATGCCGCATCACGTCAAGAACGTTCAAGTTCTGTGCAGGAATGGTGGTGACGCCAGGGATGTTCCTGGCCGACTTGACCACGTTGGCGTTCGCCTCGGGTAGCACCACCAGCGAGGAGCGGGCCGGGAACTTGGCCAGCACCGCAACCATCTGCTTGGTCCTCGGCTCATCGAAGTCGAGCTCCTGCAACAGTACCAGCTGCTGCTCCGCCACTTTGGCCGATAGGGCGCTGCGCAGGGCAGCGCGACGCATCTTCTTGGGCATGCGCTGCACGAACGAGCGCGGCCTGGGACCGAAGATGATGCCACCGCCCTTGTAAATGGGCGCGGTGCGAGCGCCGTGACGCGCCCGCCCGGTGCCCTTCTGTCTGTAGACCTTCCTGGTGCTACCGGCAACCTCGCCCCTGGTCTTCGTGGACGCGGTACCCTGGCGCTGATTCGCCAGCTGCCGTACGACGGCCTGGTGCAGCAACGGAGCATTAACTGGCAGCGCGAAGATACTGTCGTTCAGTTCGATCTGCTCGACTTCTTCGCCTTCCAGGTTATATACGGGTAGTTGCACGCTCAATCCTCCAAAAACGCCCGGCTTCGGGCGGCTGCGAACACTATTCGCTCACGCCCTTCTTGGCCTTGCGAATGTACAGGAGGCCGAAGTTCGGTCCCGGTACCGAGCCTTTGACCAACAGAAGGTTGCGATCCACATCGGTGCCAAAAACTGTGAGGTTCTGCACAGTGACGCGGTCGCTGCCCATGTGGCCAGCGCGGCGCATGCCCTTCAAGACCCTGCCAGGCGTGGTGCCGGCGCCGCTTGAACCAGGCGCTCGCTGCCGGTCCGACTGGCCGTGAGTCTTGGAACCACCGCCGAAGTTGTGCCGTTTCACCACACCGGCAAAGCCCTTACCCTTGCTGATGCCAATTGCGTCAACAGTATCGCCATCGCTGAAGATGGAGACGTCAACCTTCTGGCCCAGCTCCACATCGTCGGTCTGCGAGAGGCGCACCTCGCGCAGGTAACGCACGGGCGCCTTGCCCTTCAGGTGGCCCAGCTCAGGCTTGTTAAGGCGCTTCGTCTCACCGAAGCCGAGCTGAACGGCGTTGTAGCCGTCCTTCTCCACTGTCTTAATCTGAGTGACAGTGCACGGACCGGCTTCGATCACCGTTACCGGCACTGTCTCGCCGGACTCGCTGAAGACTTGCGTCATCCCCAGCTTGCGTCCCAAAATTGCTGTAATCATTAAACTCTGGGGAGGGAGCGGGAACCGACCGTGGTCCGATCCCGATTTCCCAGCCCTCCGCCTCCTCTAGAGCTTGATCTCAATATCCACGCCCGCAGGCACATTCAGGCTCATGAGCGCACTAATCGTCTTCTGCGTTGGCTCGAGAATATCGATCAGCCTCTTGTGCGTCCTGATTTCGAACTGCTCGCGCGAGTCTTTGTCAACGTGCGGCCCACGGATGACCGTGTAGCGCTCGATACGCGTGGGTAGCGGCACCGGGCCGGCAACTTTGGCCCCCATCCGCTCAGCCGTATCCACAATCTGCAAGGCAGACTGGTCGAGGATCCGGTGATCGTAGGCCTTGAGTCTGATGCGAATTCTCTGTCTAGCCATCTATCACTCTGCCCTAATCGTATACTTTCGTGATGATGCCGGCGCCGACGGTGTGGCCGCCCT
>CAZMKF010000043.1:0-13055 GCA_964566935.1 uncultured Dehalococcoidales bacterium
AAAGCAGGGCGAGCGAGTGGCGCTGGTGGACGCTAACGTGCGTTACGGTGACATTGCCTCAGCCATGGGCCTGGAGAGCGAGCGTGACATCAGCGATCTGGTGGTACCCAACCCGGAAGAGATCGACCTGCGCATGATCTCCGGCGTTCTCACCAGGCACCGCTCCGGGGTTGAAGTGCTGACGGCGCCACCCAGCCCCGACGACGCCAGTATGATTACACCCGCCATGCTTGGCCAAATCGTGGGCGAACTGGCGTCTGCCTACGATAGGGTTATAGTCGACACCAGCGCTGGTATCACAGAGCTCGACCGTGCCGCGCTCGAGCTGGCAGACAAGGTGGTGGTGGTCTTCACCCTGGCGATGAACTCGCTCAAGAACACCTCGCTGCTAATGCGAGAAGTGAGGCTTCACCGTTGGGGTGGTGGAGAACCGGTGCTACTGGCCAACCGCATCGACAACAGTGGCGGCGTTACCCTCACAGAAGTCGAGAAGCAGTTAAACCTTAACGTGACGGTCTGCCTTCCGGAGGATCGCAAAACAGCAGCCCAAGCCACAAACAAGGGTGTGCCTTTCGTTATCGATCGCAAGAATACGGCGATCGCCGGCAGCATAGGCAAATTGGCCGCCGCGCTCACCGTCAAGCCAGCCAGGAAGAAAGGTGAGGATGCATCGGGCGGCGGCTTCTTCCGCCGTCTCCGCGCACGCAAGGAAGACGCGGCGTGAACGGCGATAATGAGAACCCGGTTCGAGGGTAGGTAAGTGTCACTACTGAGAAGGCTAGAAGGTAACAGCAATAACCAAGGTACAGAGACGACGCCAGCCGCTCCTGTTCGCGAGAAGCGAACGAGCGTCGCAGTCGCACAGCCGCCTGCCAGCCAGGTGGCGCCGCAGGCACGCGACCTGGTCAGCAACCTCAGGGGGCTGGTGCAGAAGCGCCTGATCGCCGAGCTGGATCCCAATATGGACCTTAGCAACCGGGCGGCGGTGGAAAAGACGATTGAAGGTCACTTTAATCGCATCCTGGAGCAGGACGGACAGATCCTCTCCCGCGCCGAGCGATCTCGCCTCTTCGAGATGATCCTGGCTGATATCCTTGGCTTTGGCCCCATCGAGCCGCTACTCGCCGACGAGAGTGTCACCGAGATCATGGTCAACGGACCTGACAGCGTCTACGTGGAACGACGAGGTCGCCTGTACAAGACCGGTATTCGTTTTGAATCCGACACTCACGTCAAGCAGGTAATCGACCGCATCATCTGGCCGCTGGGCCGGCGCTGTGATGAGAGCCAGCCGATGGTCGATGCCCGCCTGCCAGACGGCTCGCGCGTTAACGCCATTATTCCGCCTCTCTCGTTGGTGGGGCCGGTGCTGACGGTGCGCAAGTTTGCCCGCAACCCACTCACCGTCGAGGATCTGGTGCGCTTTGGCACACTGACCAATGAGACGGTGGAGTTCCTGCGTGCCTGCGTGGACGCCCGCCTCAACGTGGTGATCTCCGGAGGAACCGGCTCAGGCAAGACGACTCTGCTCAACGTGCTTTCCTCCTTCATTCCCGGCGACGAGCGCATTGTGACCATCGAGGACGCGGCCGAGCTGCAGTTGCGGCAGGATCACGTGATCAGACTCGAGGCGCGGCCAGCCAACATCGAGGGTAAAGGCCAGATTACAATCCGCGATCTGGTGATTAACGCGCTGCGTATGCGGCCAGACCGCATTGTGGTCGGCGAGTGCCGCGGCCGTGAGGCGCTCGATATGCTGCAGGCGATGAACACCGGCCACGATGGCTCGCTTACCACTCTGCACTCCAACAGTCCGCGCGACACTCTAGCCCGTTTGGAGACGATGGTGATGATGGCCGGCATGGAATTGCCTCTCTCCGCCATTCGCGAGCAGGTTTCCTCCGCCATCGACCTGGTGGTTCACCAGGAGCGCCTGCGCGACGGCTCTCGTCGCGTGGTCAACATCACCGAAGTCCAGGGTATGGAGAGCAGTACAATCGTTATGCAGGACATATTCAGGTTCCACCAGACCGGTTTCAGTGACGATAGAATCGCGGGCGAACTGCGGCCGCTCGGTATTCGCCCCAAGTTCATGGACAAATTGGAAGCTGCTGGCATTGAACTGCCGGCCGTCATCTTCGGCTCGTATTTGCCGTAACGTTAGATCGGGGGGATGTTGCCAGGCATGGAGTCTCTGCTGCTGGCCGCTGCTGCGGCTATAGCCGTCCTGATGATCTTCGTTGGCCTGCGTCGCCTGACGGCGCCGACCATCCAGGTGCGTGGCCAGCTGCGCGACTACGATCCAGTGATGGAGGAATCGTGGCAGGAGAGTGGCAGCCGCTCCGGCGATCTGACGGGCCGGCTTGACCGCGTCGTCACCAAGCGTTCGTTCGCTACCGTCATGGCGCGCGAGCTCGCTCGGGCCGACCTCAAACTGACCGTCACCGAACTGTTGCTGATCATTAGCGGGCTGTTCGTTACCACCACGCTCGTCGTCTTCATAATCACCCGTAATGTGATCGGCGCGGTTCTGATCGGCGCGGTGGCAGGCTTCCTGCCACGCATCTACATTCAAATCCGCAAGACGCGACGCCTGAACGCCTTCAACTCACAGCTGGCGGACACGTCCACTCTGCTGGCGAACTCTCTGCGTTCCGGTTACAGCCTCCTGCAGGCGATGGACATGGTAAGCAGGGAAGGCCCCTCGCCCACCGCCGAGGAATTCCGTCGCGTGGTCCGGGAGGTGGGCCTAGGCCTCACACCAGAGCAGGCACTGGCAAACCTGGTGAACCGGCTGTCCAGCGACGATCTGGACTTGATGGTCTCCGCCATTAACGTACAGCATGACGTAGGCGGCAACCTGGCGCAGATCCTCGACAGCATCAGCCACACCATTCGGGAGCGGGTGCGGGTTAAGGGGGAGATCCGAACCCTCACTTCCCAAGTTAGCTGCAGTGCCAACCTGGTGACCGCCATGCCACTGCTGCTGACGGGCGTGCTCTTCCTGCTCAACCCAGCCTACATCTCGCAGCTATTCCAGCCTGGACCAGTGCTCTGTCTGCCGGCCGCCGCACTCGGTGGCATCGTATTCGGCTGGCTGGCCATGCGCTCTATCACCCGCATCGAGGTTTGAAACTGCCATGCTCGAGACTCTGATGCCGAACCTCCAGCCGATCCTGCCGATCCTGCTGGCGCTGGCAGCGCTGCTTAGCCTCCTGCTGGTCATAATGGGAATCTATCGCATCACTACCGGCAGAGTGGACCCGCGCGATCGGCTCGACCGCTTCTCCAGTCGCCGCCAGACGCTGGAAGAGGTAGAGCTGGCACAGCCTTTCTCGGAGCGCATTATCAAGCCAATGGTAAGCGCACTCTCCGAACTGATCGCCAAGCGACGGCCCGCCGCTGCCGCCGCCGAGCTGGAGCACAAACTGGCACAGGCGGGTACGCCCCAGGGCCTTTCTCCCGCCGATTTCGTGGCGGTCAAATTCCTGCTGGCGATAACCTTGGGGTTGGTTGCCGGCCTGCTGCTGCTGCGCTTCACTGCGCTATGGCAGGCACTGTTGGCAGCGACGGTAGGGGGCATTATCGGCTACATCGCGCCCGAGTTCTGGCTCACCAATGTCATGAAGAAGCGACAGCGTCTGATCACGCGTCAACTGCCCGACGCGCTCGACCTGTTGACGATCAGTGTGGAGGCCGGCCTCGGCTTTGACTCCGCTCTGAGCAAGGTAGCCCAGAAATGGAGCAACGAACTGTCACACGAATTTGGCCGCACCCTTTCGGAGATCCGCATGGGCAAAACCAGGCGGGAGGCGCTGCGCGATCTGAGCTGGCGCACGGGCGTACCTGACTTGGACGCGGTGGTCGGCGCGGTGGTGCAATCTGACCAGCTCGGTATTGCCATCTCCAAGGTACTGCGAGTGCAGTCAGACCAAATGCGAACGGTGCGGCGACAACGCGCCGAGGAACTGGCTCATCAGGCGCCGATCAAGATGACTATCCCACTTGTCTTCCTAATCTTCCCGGCAATGCTGATTGTGCTGCTGGGTCCGGCCGCCCTGCAGATCATGAAAGCCTTTAGTTAAAGTAGGGGCGACTGCCAGTCCCACCCGTTGCTCCCGTTGTTGTGTATTAGTCCAAGCGTGCGCCTTTGCCCAATGGCCAGAACTTGGGTATGATGGACAGCGTGAGTAAGAGCAATTGCCAACCCCAACTGCGGCGAGTAGAGAATCTCAGTAAACGTAAACTGCTGGCGCAGCGCACTCAGGTGGCGCGCACCTTCGCTACCCGCCTGCGCGGGCTGCTTTTCCGCAGCCCCCTGGCGCCAGGCGAAGGCCTGCTGATCTGCCCCTGCAATTCGGTGCACACCTTCCTCATGGGATATCCGATCGACGTTGTCTTCATCAACCGGGAGAAACGCGTGGTGCACCTGATCAAAGAGATGCAGCCACAGCGCATCTCGCGCCTGGTACGCAAAGCCCACTCGGTACTGGAGCTACCTGCCGGCGCCGTGGCCGAGAGCGGCACTGAGGTGGGTGACCTGCTCTGCTTCCACTAGTGGCAGGCGCCGTCGAACTCGTCCACCCTGTCGATTTCGCGGGCCAGCTGTAGATACCTTTCCTTGCTCAGTTTGGGCGACATGTTAGCAAGCACCCGGCGGGCGCCTTCCCCATCGCCACCCAGCAGGTCTACCAGCATCATCGCCATCACCTTGGCGGGGTTGAGGTAGGCCGCCTCTCTGTCGAAGATCTCAAAATCGGCGCCATGCCCGCTACCACGAGCGCCACCGGCGTACGGGTGAATGGCCGGCATGATCTGGCTGATATCACCCATGTCCGTGGAGCCCGCCTGGTGCCCCACCTCGGACCAGTGATCGGCGCCTACCAGCGCGATGGCATTATCTTTGACCAGACGCGCCAGGGTGGCGTCACCGTTGTACGGCATATAGCCTGGAATGGTGGTGATTCTTACCTTCGCCCCCACGCCCAGGGCGCCGGCCTTCAGAGCTCGATCCACCTTGGTGTCGGCCGCCAGGATGGCCTCCATCGTCCTGCCACGCACAAAAGTCTCCAGCCGCACATCCGCCGGCACTACGTTTACCAAATCGCCGCCGCGGGTGATTATCGGGTGCACCCTCACCCCATCCTGGTCACGGAAGGTCTCGCGGTTGGCGTTGATGGCATTCATGCCCAGCATGGCGGCGTTAAGCGCGTTGATACCCACGTGCGGCGCGCCGCCGGCATGCGCAGCGCGACCGATGTACTCTATCGATTTGACCAGGCAGCCGTTGAAGGACGACGCCAGCGAAAGCAGACCATCTTCGGCACGAGCCGAGGTGTGGAACATCATCGCCATGTCCACATCGTCAAACTCGCCCAGGCGCACCAGCTCCGGCTTGCCACCCAGGAACTCTATCTTGCCCTCGCGCTTGAGGCCCATGCGGTACTCAACCTCAACGTACTCCTCCGCCGGCACCGCCATCAGGACCACCCGGCCCACCAGTTCCGACATTGCGCCGGTTTCGACAAGCGCCGCCGCAACCGCCGCTAGGGCGGCCAGCTGTGCGTTGTGACCGCAGGCATGGGCCGCGCCCGTCTGCTGATCCGCCTGTGGATGGCCCCAAACCAGCACCGAGTCCAATTCACCCAACACCGCCACCGAGGGGCCGGGCCTGCCGCTGTCCAGCACTGCTTTGACGCCGGTGATGGCCAGGCCAGTGCGATGAGCAAGCCCCAGCCCGCTGAAGAAGTCCGACATCAGCGCTGCCGTGCGGTACTCTTTGAATCCCAGCTCTGGCTGGGAAAGGATGCGATCACCCAGCGCGATCAGCCGCTCGGCCTGACCGTCGATACTCTGCTGCAATCGCCGCTTGAGATTCTGCGCGCCGCTCATTCGTCTACCTCCAAGCCATCGTCCTCTGCTCTATCGCCCGACATTCTAGCCATAAGCTCGGCTTCATGCTTGGCCGCCTCCCTCAGCTGCAGCAGGTTGAGCAACCAGTGCGCCGCCGTGGGCGCCAACAGGCCGCCCTGCCAGACATAGAGGCCCGCCAGCGCCAAACCAACACCGCTTGAGACAACCACGCCGAATCTGCCTTGAACAAGGTGTAGGGCCCCGAACATAAGGCTGCTCAGGGGCACCAGCAAACCAACCACTATCCATTCGGCGACTACCCCGATCAGCAGGCCACGGAAAAACAGCTCCTCAAAGAACGCCGCCACCAGCAGCGCGCCCGCGGTCGGCAACCACTGGCTGGCACGTTCCGGCAGCAACGCCAGTGCCACGGCTGGGTCCCACACGCCCTCGCCGTACCGGCGTTCGGCTACTTTACCGGCAAACAGCACAACAACATGAAGCGCGGCACCGGAGGCCAAACCGAATGCAAGGCTCAGCCACCAGTCGCCCCCCAGTGCAATCAGAACAAGCGGCGGGACACCAGCCACGCCGGCCAGAATGAAGCTGACCACGATCAGCGTCACTCGCACGAACAGGTCCGGCGGACACAGCAGAATGCCTCGCGGCAAACCGAAGCGTCGAGCATGGCGGGCCGTCGCCAAAGATGAACCAAGCAATAACAGATACAGCAGCCCTGTCAGCACAGCGAACAGAGCTGCGGTGAGGCTTAGCATGTCTTCTTCTTATTGTACTTATAGTACAAACATGGTCTATCGATTCTGTGTTGATGCGCCAATTGCCGCGTCATTAGTCACTATTGTACGATAATCCTGCATGTAGTTGTGCTATAAATCTAAATCAGGAACTGTGTCGAGAGGAATATAGATGAAACTGACTGCCGATTCTACGGTCGATAGTGTTCTGGCGCAAGTCGCTGCCGACGAGGTTAAGTTCATCAATCTCCAGTTTAGCGATATCGTTGGCATCATCAAGAGCGTCACCCTGCCGGTGGATCAACTGGAGGATGTGCTGCGCTACGGCAAGTGGTTCGACGGCTCCGCCATTGAGGGCTTCGCCCGCATCGCCGAGAGCGACATGTACATGATGCCGGACCCGCAGACCTACGCGGTCATCCCTTGGGAACGAGAGAACAACCGCACGGCACGCATGCTGTGCTGGGTCTATACGCCCAAGGGGGAGCCGTTCTGTGGCGATCCCCGCCGCGTGCTGGCCAACGCGCAACACGATTTGCTCAAGGAGGGTCTGTTGTTCAACACAGGACCCGAGCTGGAGTTCTTCCTCTTCCGTCCGGACAGCGATGGCCACCTGGTGCCAGCTACCAACGACACCGCAGGCTACTTTGACCTGACCACGGATATCGCCTCCGATGTGCGCAAGGAGATGGTCAATTGTCTCAACGAATTCGGTATCAAGGTCGAGACCTCCCATCACGAGGGCGGCATCGGCCAGCATGAGATCGACTACACCTACAGCGATGCCCTCCGTGCTGCCGATAACGCCGTCACCATGCGCTTTACCGTCAAGGCAATCGCCCAGCGCCACAAACTGCACGCGACCTTCATGCCCAAGCCAATCGAGGGTACCGCTGGCAACGGCATGCACGTGCACCAGTCTTTTACCCGCATGAGTGACGGCAGCAACGCCTTCGCCGACGAGGACGATGAGTACGGCCTCTCACATATGGCGAAATCGTTCGTTGCCGGGCAGTTGCATCACGCTCGTGCCATGAGCGCGATCCTTTCGCCGCTGGTCAACTCCTACAAGCGTCTGGTATCCGGCTTCGAGGCGCCCGTCTACATCAGCTGGGCGCGGGTCAACCGCTCCGCCCTGATCAGGGTTCCCCAGGTGATTCGGGGACGAAGCAAGGCTACTCGCGTTGAACTGCGCTGCCCAGACCCCAGCTGCAACCCTTACCTCGCCTTCGCTGTGATGCTCAAGTGCGGACTGGATGGCATCAAGCGCAATATGCAACTGCCGCCGGCCGTGGAGGAAAACCTGTATCATTGGGACGCCAACGAGTTCCGGCGCCGCAACATCCAGACGCTGCCGGGCAGCCTGATGGAGGCATTGGACGAGCTGGAGCGCGACGAGGTGGTTCAGGAGGCGCTGGGCGAACACATCTATACCCGCTTCCTCGCCGCCAAGCGACAGGAATGGGAGTCTTACCGCAAGGCAGTGAGCCAGTGGGAGCTTGACCGCTACCTCGAAATCTACTAACGGCGCGCAGGCGCGCCCCCGGGAGCACAATGCCATCGGTTGAGGAGATCTGGGACAACGCTTTACCGCCTGGCAGCCAGCTGCTCGGCGGCAAAGCCGGCCTCTGGCGCCGCGTAACCGGCGCCTCCCGCATGCGTCCCCTGCCGCCGGGGCTGGATCGCCTTATGCCGGGCGACTTCGTCCTCGTCTCGGTGCAGACGATGCTGCTACTGGACGACACGCTGGCACTGGAGACGGTGCTGGCTCAGGCGGCAGCCACTGGTGCGGTGGGCATGGGCGTAGTCGGCGAGATCACGCCCGAACAGGCGCTTGCCGCTGACGAGCTGAACCTGCCTCTGATCGCGCTACCTGGCGGCAGCAATGTCGCTGAGCTTGAACAGTCTTTGGTGCGCTATCTGCTGCGACGGGGCGCCGAGGACGATGAGCAGACAGCTGCCGCCACCCGCGAGCTGAACGCCATGGCGCTGCACGGCGCCGGCCTGGCCGCAATCCTGAAACGATTGGCTGAACTTAGCCAGGCTAACGTACAGCTGCTGGATGATCAGCTACAGACGCTACACCATTACGGCTCCTCAACCGACCAGCAGCAGACCATACACGAAATGACGCTTCACGGTGATATCACCCTGCGCCTGTCCTACCCTGCGGACAGGGACTCACAATACAAGCAGACACCTCGCCTGCTGCAAGCGGGCGCCAGCGCCCTGACCATCGAGCTGGTGCGTTTACGTGCCGCCGCTGAGGCACGACGTCACCTCGAAGGAAACCTGCTCGATGAACTGGCAGCCGCTCCCGCCCGCCAGCAGCGAATGCTGACGGAGAGGGCACTCAGGCTGGGCATCGACCTCACACGAGCGCACGCAGCCGCAGTAGTCACGCGCCTGGACACCCCCGGATCTGATGACCCAGCGGCGCTGGCCGAGGAAGTGGAGGCGGCCACCAGACAGCTGGCCTGGCGCACCCTATTTCGGCATCGCGGTGAACGCAGCGCACTGCTCATCCCCCTCGAGCCAGGTGATGAGAGCAGCGGTAGAGCCTGCGCCAACAGCTTGTTCGCTGAACTCCAGACGCAGGGTGCGGCTTGTTGTCCTGCCGGTTACATGATCGGTGTGGGCAGCCCGGCGCACGACATTGCCGAGCTGCAAAACTCGCTCAATGAGGCTGAACAGGCACTTGAGATCGGGTTAAGACTCGCGTCAAAGCGGGCGGTGCTACTCTACCGGGAAATGGGGCTGGACAGGCTGCTGCTCGAAATGCGCAACTCCCCGCTTCTCAACGAGCTGCAGGAGCAGCTGCTGGGCGCCCTGATCGCCTACGACAAGCGACATCGCAGTGGTTTGATCCCCACCCTGGCGGCCTTCTACCAGAGCGGTCAGCAGCTGGTACCGACGGCACAATTGCTGAACGTGCACCGCAATACCCTGATCTACCGTTTGCGTCGCATCCAACAGATCTCCGGCCGTGACCCTGCCGATAGCGAGACGGCGCTCGCTTTTCAAATTGCCTTGCGCGCCTACATGCTCGCGGCTGATTGACTGGCGATAGCGGAGCGCGCGGTCGTTCAGCGTTCAGCGGCGATGGCTGAGCCGGAAGGCGCCATCCACGTCCACTGTCAGCTCGATTGTTCCCTGCTCATCGGTGCGCAACACATCGCTGTCCGCTAGCAATGAAAGCGTAGAGTCGGCGGGGTGGCTGAATCGATTGCCTTCGCCCACTGAGATTACGGCCGCTCTCGGCGCCACCCGTTTGACGAATTCTTTGCTCAGCGAACTGCCAGAGCCGTGGTGGGGCACCTTGATCACGCTCAGCTGGCCGAGATCGACGTTCTCCAACAGCCAGCTTTGCGCGGCCACGCCGGCGTCGCCGGGCAACAGCGCCCGCCACTGCCCGCGCCGCAACAGCAGGATAAGCGAGGCATCGTTCACGTCCCGCGAATCGCCGCTCCAAGCCTCGGCCGCGTATACCAACTCCAGCTCGGCGCCTGCCCCGAGGTCGATCCACTGACCCCTCACCGCCTCCACCACCGGCACCGAACGCTCCACCAACAGCTGGCGCCAGCGGGCACTAAGAGGCGAGTCTCCCAGCGCCGCCGAAGCCTGCAGTACAGCGCCAACCCGATAACGCTCCACCACGTCAATCATGCCCTGCAGGTGATCCGAGTGAGCGTGACTCAACACCAGCAGATCTATGTGGCGCTGCAGCCGCGGCAGCCGTTCGGCCAGCCCGGCCGCCACCGAACTGACGCCCGGGCCACCGTCTACCAGCAGGGAGTGGCCGGAAGGCGTGCGGATTAGGGTGGCATCCCCCTGCCCTACGTCGAGAAACGAGATGCGCAACTCGTCGGTAGGCGCATGACTGAGCCCGAGCCAGAGCAGCAACATGGTCGCCGCCGCCGTGGCTGCCGCCCATTTGAGCGGGCCAAGGACCAGCGCCGGCGTCACCGCCGTTTGCGTTACATTCCGCCTGCCGTAGAAGAGCACGAACAGCAGCAGGTAGTAGATGACAGCCAGCAGCGGCGAGAGGCGCGGCGTCGGCAGCGAGGCGAACGGCAGCGCCGCCAGCCCGCTGGTGAGACTGATTGTCAGCCAAGAGTAAGCAGTGGCCACGGCGCCAGCCGCCTGGTTCAGCGGTTCCCACACCTGGCCCAGCAAAAGGCCTACGGCGGCCCACTCCATGATGCCCGGCACAAGAGGCACCACCACCAGATTGGCAAGCGGCGCCACCAGCGGCAACTGGCCGAAACTGCTAACCACCACCGGTAGCACCATCAGTTCCGCCGCCAGCGTCATCGCCACCACCTCGCCAATCCAGCCAGGTAGAAACGCCAGCGGCGGCCGAATAAGAGGCGCCACCAGGATCAGGCCCGCCGTGGCCAGGGCCGACATTTGGAAACCTACATCAAGCAGTACAATTGGACTCCAAAGCGCCATGGCTAAGCAGGCGAGCCCCAGCGCATTCAAACCGTCGCGCGGCCTTCCCAGCGCCACCCCCAATAGCGCGGCAATGCCCATCAGCGCCGCTCTCACTACGGCGGCAGAGCCACCTGCCAGTATTGCGTACAGCGCCACCGCGACAAACGAGACGACAAAAACCAGCCAAATGCGGCCACGGAAGATCCAGCCGGCGATGCCGGTCGCCAAGGCGACCACCAGGGTGACCTGCCAGCCGCTGACCGCCAGCACGTGGCTGAGGCCGGTCAGCCGGAAGTCCTCTTCCAGCTGCTCCGGCAGGCTGGTGCGCATGCCAAGCAGCAGCGCTGAGCTCAGCGCCGCGTGTGGTTCCGGCATGCTACGCGCCAGTTGCGCATCCAGCGCGCGCCTGAGCGCGAGCACCGGACTGCGCCAGTCGGCCTGCGCTTCGGCAACGCGCGTCAACTTCGGATAGGAGGCGAGGGAGAACACACCCTGCCGCGCCAGGTAGGCTCGATAATCGAACTGCTCGAACACCGGCGGCTCGCTCAGCTTACCCTCGAGTTGCAGACGCTCGCCGTAGTGGAACTCCGGGAAGCGCTCGGCGTAGATCAGCACGGCGCCGCTCAGCGGCTCCGGCTCGCTGCCGCTCATGAGCTGCTCTGCCCGCAGTTGGAATCGCTGCTTGCCTCTAACCAGCTCGGGTTCGTTCAACACCACACCCTGAAGGATCACTTCGTGGTCGTTTAACAGGGCGACACTGTCCGCCGCCTGACGTGGTATCGCATTGCCGCTATGCCACACGGCCGGCAGGCAGAGCAGCGCTACCGTCAGCATCAGCCGCAGCAATGGCGTGCGCCACCAGAGTAGCAGCAGAGCAGCCAGTAAGGGGGTGACAACAAGCAATAACTCCAGCGAAGGGGATAGTTGCAGCCAGGCGAGATTAAGGTAACTGACCAGCAACCAGAGCAGAGCCAACGGCAGCAGTATCACGGTTTGCTCCCCCCGCGCTACATCGGCTTTGGAAAGCGCCTCCTGTCTTCTACTGCATCTAGGGAGCGGTGATCTTGTCTTTGATCTTGTCGTAGGTGCTACGGGAGACCAGCTTGGCCTCCAGCAGCTCTTCGACGCGCTGCAGCGGCCCGTTCTGCTCCCGGTAGTCGATGATGCGCTGCGCCGTGACCTCTCCGATACCCGGCAGGTCCTCCAGTTGCCTGGCCGTGGCGGTGTTGATGTTTAACAGGTTACCAGCGGGCGCCAGTGTCAGCGGCACACTGTTGCGGGAGGGTACCATTACTTGCATCTCGTCCTTCAGCCGCACCGCCAGGTTCAGCCGGCTCACGTCCGCCGACTCGTTGGGGCCGCCTGCCGCTCGCAGAGCATCCTCCACCCTGGCGCCGTCGCTGAACGTGTAGACACCTGGCCTCACCACCGCGCCACTGACATGCACGCTCAGCTGTCGCACTGTTGGCTGTCCCTGCACCACCACCAGCTCGCCCTGGCTGCGAGGCCAGAATTGCCACAATAGAGCAAGTGCCGCAACGGCCAGTAAGGCGAGGGAGAGCGGCACGCGCCAGCGTTCGAGCCACACAGACCAGTCCCTGTTCAATTCTGGCACCCACCTTTCACCAACTGAACAGACTGCAAGAGCCCCCAGCGCGCCCGTGTGATCAGCGCCGGCTTACTATCTGCTTCAACTCCCTGGCAGCAGCCGTCACATTGTCAGCGCTGACCACAGCGGAGATCACCGCTATGCCGTCCGCACCGTGAGCGATGACCTCTCCTGCGTTGGCGCAATTGACGCCACCGATGGCCACCAGCGGCAGCGCCACTGCGGCGCGGATCTCATCCAGCAGCTGTGGACCGGTGGCGGCGCCCGCATCGGCCTTGCTGGCGGTGCCGTAAATGGCGCCCACCCCCAGATAATCGGCGCCATCTGCCAGCGCCTTGCGCGCTTCCTCCGGCGTCGCCGCCGAGACACCGAGTATCTTGTCCTGGCCCAGCAGCCTCCTG
>CAZMKF010000043.1:13065-17352 GCA_964566935.1 uncultured Dehalococcoidales bacterium
GCATATCGTCCTGCCCCACGTGCACGCCATCGGCATCCACGGCCAGCGCCACATCAACCCTGTCGTTCACTATCAGGAGAGCGCCGAACTCGCGCGTCAGCTGCTTCAGCTCGCGCCCCAGCTCCACCAGTTCGCGGCTGGAGGCCATCTTCTCACGCAACTGGATGGCGTCTGCCCCTCCCTCCAGTGCCCTGCGTACAACAGTCAGCGTATCTCTACCCTTCGACAGCGCTGCATCTGTTATCACATATAAAGCCAGAGCATCTCGCTTCATGCCCTTCACCTCGTCATCCCGCTGGCTCACTTGCGACCGGCGTCACTCGTAGGCCAGCATCTCCCTGGTCATGCCCTTATACAGCTCGCAGGCGAAGGCATGCTCCGGCCCGCACAGTCCCCGTAGCGCCTCGATTTGCTGCGACAACTTGGGGTCCTCGCGCTGCTCGATCAGGTAGTCCATCACTCTCAGCCCGTCACGATCGCCGCCGTTCTCCAGCTCGGCCAGCAGGCGGGATACCCGCTCCTGCAGACGATCGTAGCGCTTGGTGCCCAGGTCGCGCCCCTGTTCGGTGGTGAGCCGCTCCAGAAACATCGGCCGTCGCTCACGAATCCAGTTAGGTACCCGCTCGCCCAGGTAGTAGCGCAGGAATTCATGTCTGGATTGATCTACCCAAGCGGAAAAGTCAGCTCGAGCCTGCTCTTCGCGATGAAGGTTGATGTAGAGATTGCGGTGAAACGCGGGCAGACCGATGTTGGCGTCGATCGTATCGGCGTCGTACAACACCTTGTCCTCGCGGGGGGAGGATGAGTCCGCCTGCAGATGCGCCCTGATCACGTCGCCCACCTGCTCGCGAAACCGGGACGACATGCCGCGCCGCCGTAATAACTCCTCTGCCACTGCGGCGCCGGACTCATTGTGCAGGGTGCCCGTCAGGCCCAGTTCGTCGTAGATCTCGGTGATCTCGCTGCTGCCCCGAGGCAGTACGACTTCATTGCGCCAGCGTCCTTTGTCGTCCAACACGCGCTGGCCATCGTGCATCACGATCTCGCCATCATACATCTTGGTGACATCGTGCAGCAGCGCGGCATAGGCCAGCACCTGCGTGTCGGCGCCGACAGCTGTACCCAGCTGTTGTGACAAAGTACGCACCCGCTGCACGTGCTCCGGCGTGTAGGAATGCCAATTGAACCCCACCCAGGGAATATGCCAAAGAGCGTAGGTATCTTTGAGTAACTCCGCCAGTTCGGCGATTGTCGCTTCGTGATTTATTAACAATGCTACCATCCGTCCAGCTTGACCCTGCTTACCGCAGGACATTATAACCTAGCCGTAACCTGTCACCGTAGAGGTAGATTCTACTCTGCCGTTTGAGGAGAAAGCCGTGCCCCTATTCGAAGCCCGCAGATCCCGCAAGCAAACTGCCAACGCCGCAGCGTCCGCTGCTGACGACAGCAACACGAAGCGCCTGGGTGAGATGGTGGTTCGCACGCCGTCCTACGTGCGCCTCGCCTGGCAACTGATTAGAGACGACAGCATTCGCCCCCCACAGAAGGCGCTGCTTTATATCGGTGTAGGCTACGTTATGTCCCCTATAGATCTGGTCCCTGGCATCATTCCCTTCGCCGGTCAGATTGACGATGCGCTAGTGCTGCTACTCACCCTGCGTGGGGTAATTGCCACCCTGCCGCGCGCTCAAGCCGAACACCACCTCAGGCTTAGTGGCTTGACCAGCGAGGAGATGAATCGCGACCTGGCTACCCTTGTCCGCGCCGGAGCCGCCGTCGCCAAAACGGCGGGCGGCGTCGCAATAGGGGCTTTTGGCGCTGCTACCTCCACGCTCCGGCGCAAAGCCATAACCAGGCGCGCCAGGCGCGCCACCCGGGCCCGCCGCAAGGCCGCTGGAGATTCGCCGGCCCGCCTTGCCTGACAGGCCGAAACCAGCTTCGTGACTTACGGCTGGCCGGTGTCTTCCGTGCGTTGACGCTCGTTGACGCCAGTGCTATGCTCGCCTCACCAGCCACAGGGAGGTTATGATGGCACTTCTGCGTAGCATGCTCTTCGTCCCCGCCAATCGCCCGAGACTGCTTGCCAAGGCCGGCACCCTGCCAGCCGACGCGCTCATTCTTGATCTTGAGGACTCCGTGCCCATTGAGGAGAAGCCGGCCACCCGCCACACGGTGCGCGAGGAAGTGCAGCGGCTGGTGCGCGAGACGCCCGCCCTCATCTATGTGCGCGTCAATCCCATGGGCGCCGGCAAGAATGCGTTTTCGCAGGATTTCGCTGAGGACGATCTGCGCGCGGTGGTTGGGCCCGGACTGAAGGGCATAGTCCTCCCCAAAACAGAATCGGCGGAGGAGATCATTGCCGTCGACGACCTGCTGTGCAGCCTTGAGGCGGAACGTGGCCTCGAACCTGGCTCCATCGACGTGGAGCCGATTCTGGAGACGGCGAAGGGCATCATCAACGCCTACGAGATATGCTGCGCCTGCTCCAGGCGAGTAAGACGCGTTTCCATCGGCGCCGGCGACCTCACCCTTGACATCGGCGTCACTTGGACCCGCGACGAGAACGAATTGCAGTACGCCCGCGCGTCTGTGGTCATGGCTTCGCGCGCCGCCGGCCTGGAGGCGCCAATCGACGGCGTCTTCAACAGTCTGGAGGACCTCGAGGGACAGGAGCGCTCCGCATTGGTGGCCAAGGGACTCGGCTTCCAGGGTAAACAGTGTGTGCATCCAAGCGCAATCCCCATCCTCAACCGCGTCTTCAGCCCCAGTGAGGAAGCAGTCGACTATGCCCGCCGCGCCATCGCCGCCTTTGATCAGGCCGTCAGCGATGGCCAGGCCTCGATTCGGTTTGAGGGCAAGATGCTCGATTACCCGATTGTGCAGCGCGAACGTGAGGTACTGGCGCGCGCAGCTGAAATTGAACAGAGAACAAGCCAGTTCCAGTAGGCACAGAAGACTCCCCGGCAGGCCCGCCGTTGGGCCTGCCTGCTCCTCTGGCGGCGCTGTTGACAACAGGCCCCCACGCAGTATGATTCTGCAGTTCGAAAACTGCGGCTGTAGACATACGTAGAAATCGAAACTAGCGTATATCGGGGGCTCTCATTTGAGCAGCACATACCGCTTCGGTGGACCGATGCGCGTGGTGGTGGCCGGCGCCGGCCTGGTCGGCAGCACTACCGCCCGTTTCCTCTCGCTTGAGCAACACGACATCGTCCTGATCGATCGCGATGAGGCCATACTGGCGCCACTGGCTGACCAGCTCGATATTCTCACTATCACAGGCAGCGCCACCAACCCCGACGTGCTTCGTCAAGCGGGGGTGGAGAAGGCTGATCTTTTCATCGCCGCCACCAACGTCGACGAGGTCAACATCGTCGCCTGTTTCATGGCCAAACAACTTGGCGCCGCACGCACTGTCGCCAGGCTTCGCGACACCGAAGCGCGCAACCCGCTCGTCGTTACCTCTGGCCACGAGCACGCTCGCGTCGTACGCACCAAAACCCTCGGAATCGACCACGTGATCACACCCGAGGCTTTGACCGCTGAGGAAATCAGACAGGTGGTGCACCGCAGTTTCGCCCTGGCGGTGGAGGAATTCGGCGGCGGCAGCGTCGAGTTGACCGAAATACGCGTGCGCGAACACCCCACCCAAGGCATGCCGCTGCGCCAGTTCAGGTTCCCCAAACCAGCCGTGCTGGCGGCAATACTGCGCAAAGACGAGCTGATTATCCCCCACGGCGACGATTTTCTGTTGCCGGGCGATCGGGTCTTCATCATCACCAAGCCCGACTCGATAGTGGCGATCGCCGCCACGCTGGGCGTCACTGATCATGAGGTGAACCAGGTAACGATCATCGGCGGCGGCCGCATCGGCCTGCTGGTTGCCCGCTCACTGCAGAAGGCAGGGGTGCGAGTGACGGTGATCGAAAAGAGCCCAGAACGGGCGCGCGCGCTTTCCAGCCAGCTGGACGGCGTGATGATCGTGCAGGGCGAGGGAACCGACGTGGCCTTCCTCAAAGAGGAGGGCGTCGGCCGTGCGGACGGCTTCGTTGCCACCACCGGACGCGACGAGTTGAACATACTCACCGCCCTGCTGGCACGGCGAACGGGCGCTCGCCGAACCGTGGTTGTGGTCAACAAACCCGAATACGCCAACCTGATTGAGGACCTTGGCATAGACGCCGCCATTAACCCCTTGCAGATCACCGCCAACGCCATTCTACGCTTCGTGCGCCGGGGTACCGTTATATCAGTAGCGCGGCTCGCCGGCGATGGCGCCGAGGC
>CAZMKF010000044.1:0-9127 GCA_964566935.1 uncultured Dehalococcoidales bacterium
AGGTTGGGTACGTTAAGGTTGAGCAGCGGCGGCCGCCGCCATTCGACAGCCATCACCCGCTCTGCCAGGCGCGCCGCCACCATGGCAGCAGTATCAAAGCGCATCTGCGGCGTGTTGGGCACCGAGACAGCGATCGCCGGCAGGCCCTCGAGGTTGGCCATCACCGCCGCGCCGATCGTGCCGGAGAGCAGCGTGTCCCGTCCCCGATTGGCGCCGCCCATCAGCACGCAGGCCGCTGGTGGCCCGTTGACGGCGAAGGCCGGCAGCTCACCCAGGTCATCCGGCAGGATGGTGCGTTCCGCCCGCAGCGGCGTACGCAGCATCATCGCCGCCGAGCTGCCGCTCATATCGCGGTTCGGCGCCACCACCGCCACCTCGCCAACCGCCCGTAAAGCGCCGGCCAGCTGCCAGAGCCCCGCCGAGCCCACACCGTCATCGTTAGTCACCAGAATGCGCATTCATCCCATCCGATCCGTGTCATTGTTTGTTGTCTCGACAATTATGACACGCTTCCGCCGCGCCGGGCAATCATCTTGACAGCCACTCGGCCCCGCTGGCAAACTGCCCGTCAACAGTGGGAGGGGCCATGACCAGGACGGTGGCGCTGCTGGCGGCGCTCGATACGAAGGCCGAGGAGGCGCTCTTCCTGCGCCGCCAGCTGGAGGCGGCGGGGTTGAGAGTGCTGCTGCTCGACACCGGCAGCCGTGGCGAGCCAGGCGCAGCGGCCGAAATACCGCGTGAGCGGCTGGCCGAGGCAGCGGGGGTCGAGCTCGAGTCGCTGGCCAGGGCGGACGACCGCGGCGCGGCGGTGGCGGCGATGCTGCGTGGCGCCACGGTAGTTGTCCAGCAGTTGCTGGCGCAGGGGGAACTCGACGGCATCATCGGCCTGGGCGGCGGCGCCGGCACCGCACTGGCCGGCGGCGTGCTGCAGGGCCTGCCCTACGGTCTGCCCAAGCTGATCGTCTCCACCAAGGCCTCGGGCGAGGTGCGCCCCGTGGGCACCAAGGACATCCTGATGCTGCACTCGGTCACCGACATCATGGGCCTCAACCCCATCCTGCGCCAGGTGCTGAGCAACGCCGCCGCCGCCATGGCGGGCATGCTCTCCCTGCCCCCAGTGGATGAGCAGGAACTGCGGCCGGCGGTGGCGCTCACCGCCTTCGGCGTCACCACCGAGGCAGCGCTCGCCTGCCGTGCTCAGCTGCAGCAGGCAGGGCTGGAGGTGATGGTCTTCCACGCCAACGGCACCGGCGGCCGTGCCATGGAGGAGCTGATCGCCGCCGGCTACATCCGCGGCGTGCTCGACCTCACCACCACCGAGCTGGCGGACGAGCTGTGTGGCGGCGTACAGAGCGCCGGTCCCGAGCGGCTGCTGGCGGCGGGGCGGCACGGCCTGCCCCAAGTAGTCGTGCCCGGCGCCATGGACATGGTCAACTTCGGCCCGCCGCAGACGGTGCCACCGCCCTACCGCGACCGCCTGATCTACAGGCACAATCCGGCCACCACCTTATTGCGCACCAATATAGAGGAGAACGCCGAGCTGGGACGCAGGATGGCCGCGCGTCTGCTGCCGGCTCGCCGGCCACCCGT
Source organism: uncultured Dehalococcoidales bacterium (assembly GCA_964566935.1). Classification (GTDB taxonomy): domain Bacteria; phylum Chloroflexota; class UBA6077; order FW602-bin22; family JAMCYS01; genus CAZMKF01. Next base: position 1,591 of record CAZMKF010000044.1, read on the forward strand.
GGTGCTGCTGCCGCTGCGAGGCTTCTCCGCCTACGATCGCGAGGGCGGCGTCTTCTTCGATCCAGAGGCTGACCGCGCCTTCATCGCCGCCCTGGAACAGGAGGCGGCCGGACGGCTGGAGCTCCGCCGGCTCGACCTGCACATCAACGATCCCGCCTTCGCCAGTGCCACCGTCACCGTGCTGCTGGCCCAAATGCAAGACACCAACGCCAAGGAGGAACAGCGATGAGACACACCCGCAAGAGCACGGCCGCACGCCTGGCGCGCACCCTGGCGCAGCGCCAGCCGATCATCATGGCGGGCGCCGGCACCGGCCTCTCAGCCAAGCTGGCGGAGCTGGGCAGCGCCGACCTGATCGTCATCTACAACTCCGGCCAATTCCGCATGGACGGCCTGCCCTCCATCGCCGGCATCCTCTGCTACAGCAACGCTAACGACCTCGTCTACGAACTGGGCGAGCGCCACGTGCTGCCGGTGGTGAAGGAGACGCCCGTGCTGGCAGGCGTCTGCGGCACCGACCCGACGCGTGAGATGGGGCGCTTCCTGACCCAGCTGCTGGAGGTGGGCTTCTCCGGCGTGATCAACTTCCCCACCGTGGGGCGCATCGACGGCAACTTCCGGCGCGACCTGGAGGCGGTGGGGCTCGGCTTCGCCCGCGAGGTGGAGATGATCCGCCTGGCGCGTTCGCTCGATCTCTACACCACCGCCTACGTCTTCAACGCCGACGAGGCGCGCGCCATGGCCGAGGCGGGGGTGGACGTCGTCATCCCCCACGTGGGCCTGACAGTGGGGGGCACAGTGGGCTCCGAGAACGCGATCAGCCTCAGCGCCGCCACGGAGAAAGTGCAGGAGCTGATCGCGGCGGCGCGGGCGGTCAACCCCGAGGTGATCGGCCTCGCCCACGGCGGCCCCATCGCCCGTCCCGACGACGTGGCGCAGGTGCTGGCCAACAGCGACGCCCAAGGCTTCGTAGGCGCCTCCAGCATGGAGCGCCTGCCAGTGGAGGAGGCGATGCTGGGGGTGATGAAGCAGTTCAAGGCCCTGCGCCTCAGAGCTTAACCCTCGCCGCCAGCGCTGGGTAAGGGGAAGAGGCGGCAACGCGTAGGGGCGGGTCTAAGACCCGCCCTTGCCTGGCGACGGAAGTGACGCCGGCGCCGCACAACTTTAGGGCACGCGGGAAACACCGGCGAAGGCAGCGCCCTGCCCTTACAGCAGGCCCACGCGCGAGTTGTCGCCCAGCATCATCTTAAAGGCGCGGGGCTTGATGCTGCTGCGGTTGAGCTCGACGTTGCGGCCGATCAGGCTGTCCTCCAACCGGTGCGGCAGGTCGAGCAGGCTGCTGTGCTCCATCACGATCGAGTGCTCGATCTCGCTATTGCGCACCACACAGTGATGGTAGATGGAGGTGAAGGGACCAACGTAGGAGTTCTCGATGCTCGTGCCGACGCCGATGATGGCAGGACCTCTGACGACGCTGTTGATGATCTGCGCCCCCGCCTCCACCACCACCCGGCTGTCCAGCTGCGAGTGCTCGTCCACCATGCCATCCACCCGCGGCCGCAGGCGCTCCAGCACAAAGCTGTTGACGGCGAGCATGTCCTCCATCTTACCCGTGTCGAACCAGCCGCCCTTATGCACGTAGGGCTTGACCAGGTGGCCGGTACTGACCAGGTATTGGATGGCATCGGTGATCTCCAGCTCACCCCGCCAGGAGGGCTTGATCGCCTCCACCGCCTGCCAGACCTTGTCGTTGAACATGTAAATGCCCACCAGCGCCAGATCGCTGATGAACTGCTTCGGCTTCTCCACCAGCCGCTTCACCCGGTCGCCCTCCAGCTCGGCCACGCCGAAGTTCTGGGGATCGGGCACCTGGGTGAGGATGATCTGGCAGTCCATGTCACCGTGACGGAAACTGTCCACCAGGCGGCTGATGCCGTCCTCGATCACGTTATCGCCCAGCAGCATGACGAAGCGGTCGTCGCCCAGGAAGTCGCGCGAGATAAGCACGGCGTGGGCCAGGCCCAACGGCTGGTCCTGCTCGATGTAGGTGATGCGGGCGCCGAAGGCGCCGCCGTCGCCGGCGGCGGCCTTGACCTCCTCGCGCGTGTCGCCCACCACGATGCCGATTTCGTCTATGCCGGCTTCCACCAGGTACTCGATGGCGTAGAACAGCACCGGCTTGTTGGCCACCGGTACCAGTTGCTTGGCGCTGGTGTAGGTGATGGGGCGCAGGCGCGTACCCTTGCCACCGCTGAGAATCAGTCCCTTCATCGTCTGTCCACCCGTGCTATCGCAGGAATGCGAGTACTTTTTCGCAGAGCAGAGCCGGCTGCTCCTCGGCCAGGAAGTGGCCACAATCCGCCAAAGCCTCGCCGCGTACGTCCTCGGCGTACTCGCGCCAGATCTGCAGCACGGGCCGCACCGCCAGCGAATGGCTCTCCGAGCCCCAAAGCACGAGGAGCGGCGTGCTGAGCTTGCGACCGGCGTCGGCGCGGTCTTGCTCCAAATCGAGGGTGGCGCCGGCGCGATAGTCCTCGAAGCCGGCCCGCATCGCCCCCGGCCGCGTGAAGGCGCGGATGTACTCCGCCTCATCCTCGGCGGAGAAGGCCTCGCGCCGGTGCGTCCAGCGGTAGAGGAAGTAGCGCACGTAGGCGGCGGGATTGGCGCCCACCAGCGCCTCGGGCAGGTCCGGCGCCTGATGGAAGTACCAGTGCCAACTGCTGCGCGCCTGCTCCATGTCCGCCGTCTCGAAGACGTGGCGAGTGGGGATGATGTCCAACAGCACCATCTTCTCCAACGTCTCGCCGTAGTCGAGCGCATAGCGATGGGCCACCCGGGCGCCGCGATCGTGCCCCATCAGCAGAATGCGCTCGTAGCCAAGCGCCTGCACCAGAGCGCGGATGTCGGCCGCCATCGTCTTCTTGTCGTAGCCGGCGGGCGGCTTGTCGCTAAGGCCGTAGCCGCGCAAGTCCGGCATGATCAGGGTGAAGTGCTGCGCCAGGATGGGCGCCACTTTGCGCCACTCGTAAGAGGTCTGCGGCCAGCCGTGTAACAGCACCAGAGGTGGACCGCTACCCTCGAGGCGACAGTAAAGCCGCACCCCGTTGACCCTTAGTATGCGCTCCATCATGGCGCCATCCTCCTTTTGCTGGCTCAGCTGAAGTACTTTTGCAGGCTGGGCTCCAGTTTGGCGTCGGTCAGCGCCGCGCCCAGCAGGTTGGCGCCCACCTTCTCCAGCGTCTCGCGGGCGCGCACGGCGTGCTCGCGTTTGGTCTTGCCCGAGCGGGAGACGAACAGCACGCCATCCACCTGGCGGGAAAGCACGGCCGCGTCGGCCACGGCCAGCACCGGCGGCGCGTCCACCACCGTCATCTCGAACTCGCCCAGCAGCTTCTCAAACAAACCGGCGAAGACGGGGCCATTGAAGAGATCGACCGGGTTGGCCAGCTCGGGGCCCGCCGCCAGCAGCGAGAGGTTCTCCAGCGAGGTGGCCTGTACCGGCAGACTGGCTTGCTCTCCCGCCAGCACGGCGCTGGTGAGGCCTAGTTCGTTAGTGAGACCGAAGGCGCTGTGCTGAACTGGCTGACGCAGGTTGGCATCCACTAGCACGGTGCGGGCGCCGCCTATGGCGAAGGCGGCGGCCAGGCCGGCGGCCACCTGGGAGCGGCCATCCTCGTTGGCGGCGCTGCAGACAAGCAGGCTGCGCAGACTGCGGTCCAGCCCGGCGAACTGCACGCCGGTGCGCAGGGTGCGGTAGGCTTCGCCCACGGCCGGGTCGTTCTGGATGAGGGAGATGATATCGTTGGCCATTATTGCGTTCCTCCTCGCCGGCGGGGCAGAGTGGCTAAGGTGCGCAGGCCGGTCCAGCGCCGCACGTCCTGTGAAGACTTGAGCGTATCGTCGAGCAGCTCGATCGCCACCACCAGCAGCAGGCCGAGCAGCAGGCCAAAGAGGGTGGCGGCGGCCACGGTGCTGCGCACGTTGGGCGAGACCTGACGGCCAAGCGCCGGCTGATTCATCAAAGTGACGTCCACCCGTTCGCGCGGGTCCTGACTGGCCATGCGGATGGCCTCGTTCTGCTGAAACTCGTCGGCCAGCACGGCGGCGATGTCACGGGCGCGCTGCGGGTCCGTATCGGTCACCTGGAAGCTGATGGCGAAGTCCTCCAGCACGGCGGCGGTGATCACCTTGCTTTGCAGTTCGCCCGGCTTGAGGTCGAGTTGCAGGCGCTGGTTGACGGTGCGCGCCATCTCGTCGGTCTGCAAGAGCAACGAGTACTGACGCAGCAGACGGCTGGTGGTCTCGGCCAGGCTCAGATCAGGCCGGGCGGGCTGCACCAGCAAGCGCACATCGGTACGGTAGAGTGGGGTTTGCAGGCGGGTGTAGAGGAAGCTGCCGGCGGCGAAAGCGAGCGCCACCAGGAGCAGCAGCCACCAGCGGCGGCGCAGAATCAGCCAGTAATCGCGAAGTGCCACCCTCATCCTTTCTCGTCCTGCCGGCCGGCAGGAGACGGCGGCAGTGGTCGCCCGGCGGGCCGATTATAGCATCGGCGCCATGGAGCCGCAACGAACGGCGGGCCCGGTGAGAGGCTTCAGGCGAACAGCATGCTCCACAAAAGGGCGAGAATTCGCTCGCGAGAATGCAGGACTTCCAGCCTAAACGCCCTCGTCCAGCACCCGCAGGATGACGGCGAGGCTGCGCAACAGGTCCGCCACCGGCGCGTCCTCGGTGATGCTGATGGCGAAGCCGCGACTGTCGCCCGCCTGTCTTAGCAGCTCGCGGGTGTGCGCCGCCACCGCCTCCTCTGACTCCAGCAAAGTCGAGCTGGTGTAGTTGATCCACAACGCTTTGCCTGGCCACTGCTGCCGCGCCTCGGCAACGGAGAAGTCGCCCATCGGCGGCGGCGTCAGCGCCTCGATGATGTCGATCTCCGCCTCGCCGATCTCACTGGCGAGCGAGCGCAGGCGGCCGTCCATGTGCACCGCCAGCAGCTTGCCGGCGGCATTCAGCTGTTTACGCAGGCTGGCGTAGCCCGGCTGCAGGTACTGACGGAAGCGCTCGCGGCCAACGACGTCGCTAGTGATGTTGTCGCCCAGCAGCACGATCTCCGCCGGCGACTCCGCCGCCAGGGCAAACCACTTGGCGTAGCACTCCTGCATCACGGCGTGTAACGAATCAAACGCTTCGCGGTTGTGGTGGAAATCAATCGCGAACTGCTCGTAGCCCAGCATCTGGTAGAGCATCTCCTGAATGGGCGACTTGGCCACGCGCACGATGACGATGCCGTCATCACCCATGCGCCGGCGCGCCTCCACTATCTCGGCGAAGTTGTCGCTCACCTCGGCGTCGCGCAGGTAGAACTCCATCACCCGGTAATCCTCGGGCCCTTTGATGAAGTGTTCCTTGATCCAATTGGAGGTATTATACTCGCCCTCAGCCTCGAGCGTCTGCCAGACCTCGCCCACCGGCGTGTGGATGCTGCGGCGGACCAGCCTGCGGCCGCCCTCCCAATACTCGCGGGTGCGGATCTCCACCTCACGCTGCCGGCTGCGGTGGGCGGGCAGGCGATGCACGATGCCCAGCCCCGCCTCGCGCAGGGCGCGTTCGGCGCTGCCGCGTGGCAGCATCCAATCGTAACAGGTGAGGGCCACCTTATCCGTGGCCTGCCAGCGCAGGCTGTTGAGCAACCGCTCGCGCACACTCGTCATCTCGCACCCCCCCATAGCCGGAAGTTACCGACAGTTTAGGGGCAAAGCGTGGCAGTGGTCAAGCCAGTTGGAGCTCGCTCTGCAGCAGACGGTGCAATTCGCGCCAGCTGGCGACGCGCCTGATGGAGCCGCCGGCGGCGGCCAGCTCGCTTGCCGGCGCTTCCAGTTGGCGGTTCCAGGGGGAATCGAGCAGGTAGACGCGCAGGCCTGCCGCCGCCAGCCGCTGCGCCTGGCCGGCGGAGTCCTCAATGAAGTGGCTGAGACCGAGGCGCTGCGCCAGGTCCGCCTTCTTGCCATCGCAGTGCACCTGCAGGCCGGCGGGGAAGGCCACTCGTTCCAGCCAGGCGCTGGAGACGGCCCGGAACTCTGCCGGCCGGGCGGTGATGAAGTGACAGGTGGTTACTCCCGTCAGCCAGGAGACGGCCTCCACCGCGTCGGGCAGGGGAGTGAGCGAGGCGTAGAACTCGGTGTCGTGAATGAGGCGGTCGCGCAGCTCGGCCAGGGGAGGCTGATCGGCCAGCCAATCGTCCACCCAGTAGTCGCGCACGTCCTGGTAGGCGAGCGCCAGCGCATGCTCGCGGTTGATGTGTTCCAGCAGGGCGTTGACGGTGTCGGCGGTGGTGCCGTCGATATCGATGCCGAAGCCGGTGAGGGCACGCAGCGGCGCCGGCCGCTCAGGTACAGTGAGTTCAGTTTCTATCAATGTCATGACTATATCTTACCCCAGCCAGCGCCCGCCCCGGTGAACGCGGCGTGCGCGTAGTGTGCCGTCCGGGCAGCAAGACGTAAACGGCTCCTCGCGCCGGACGGACGGGCCTAAGAACCACCTCCCATGGACCGCTATTGGCGCGCTCGTGGTGGCAACCCGCAACGGCTGATCGCCAATAGCCAATCGCTATGCCCGATCGTCTGCTAGCCCTGCCAGCGCGGGATCGCCCGCCAGCAGCAGGCGGTGGCGATTGATGCGGGGGCGCTCGTCACCGGCGCCGAGCAGGGCGAGCACCTCGTCAGGTCGGGCGGCGCCGGTGAGGTCGGCCCGCAGCAGCATGCGCAGCCTACTGGTGCTCTCGCCCACCGAGGGGTTGAGCGAGAGGATCAGAGGCCGCAGGTCGATCTGGCTCACCTTCTTCTCGCGGCGGCGCGTCCAGGGCAGGCTGCTCTGCTGCATCGCCCGATAGGCGAGGCCCGGCAGCAGCTCCATGTGCCGGGTAAAGTAGGCCTCGTAGAGCGCCGCCCGCAGTTGCGCCTGCAGCGCCGGCGCGGCCCAATCCACCTCCACCGCCGCACGGAGGGTAAAACCTGGCGGCATCTGCTGCCCAAGCGCCGCCAACGCCGCCTCGGCGCCCGCCTCCTCTGCCAGAAACAGGTCGACCAAATCGGCGCTGGCCGTCATGCCCACCGAGAGCGGCGCGGCGAAACTGATGCGGGCGCGCGGGTTGAAGCCCTGGGTGTAGGCCACCGGCAAGCCAGCGCGCCGCACCGCCCGCTCCCAGAGCCGCGCCAACGTAACGCGCCTCCTCGCCGCGACTGTAGGTAAAACGCAGCCGCTGCCTCAAGGCCGCACCTCCTCAGCCGCCGCGGACTGGCCGACGAGCGCCAACTGATACTGGCGCTTCAGGTAGGCGGCGCTGGCTCGGCTCTCGATGTGCGCCCAGGGCAGCAGTTCATCCAACCTCCAGGCACGCTGGGCGTACTGCTCCAGCGCCAGTCCCGCCTCCCGCGCCGCCTGCTGCCAGAGGTCGAAACGGAAGTGCTCGCTCCAAGCGTCGAAACGGCAACCCAGGCGCTGTGCCCGCAGGATGACCTCGCCCAGGCGGCGGTCGCCCCGC
>CAZMKF010000044.1:9210-11488 GCA_964566935.1 uncultured Dehalococcoidales bacterium
AGCGCTGCCTCCATCAGGCTGACCCGCCAATCGTGCCAGGCGAGGTGGATCTGGCGGGGCAGGGCGCGCCGCAATAGCGCCTGTCGCGCCTCGATCTGCGCGGAGCCGAGCTGCGCCACCCACTGGAAGGGGGTGTGCGGCTTGGGCACAAAAGTGGAGACGCTGACGTTGAGCGCCGCCCGCCGGCCAGCCGCCTCGCGGCCCACCCGCAGGGTGGCCTCGGCGAGGCGGGCGATGCCTAGCACGTCCTCCTCAGTCTCGCTGGGCAGGCCGATCATGAAGTACAGCTTGACGGTTGACCAGCCGGCGCCGTAGGCGGCACGCGCCGCTTGCAGCAGGTCAGCCTCGGTCACCCGTTTGTTGATCACGTCACGCAGGCGCTGGCTGCCGGCCTCGGGGGCGAAGGTGAGACTGGCACGCCGCCGCTGAATCGACTCGGCCAGCGCCACCGAGAAGGAATCGGTGCGCAGCGAGGGCAGCGACAGGTTGACCTCGGGGTGGGCGGCGGCAAGAGTGCGCACCAGCTCGTCCACCTGGGGATAGTCGCCGGTGCTGAGCGAGAGCAGCGAGAGGTCTTGATAGCCGGTGTTGGCCAGCAGCGCCACGGCGGCATCGCAGACCTCGACTGCAGAGCGCCGGCGTACCGGCCGGTAGACGTGACCAGCCTGGCAGAAACGGCATGCGTTGGGGCAGCCGCGCATCACCTCGATGGCGGCGCGGTCGTGCACGGTGTTGAGGGTGGGCACGATAGGACGCAGCGGCGCCGGCGGCAGCGTCTCCACCAGCCTGCTGCGCACCACGGCCGGCGCCTCGGGCGCGAGCGGACGCAACGCCGTCAGCCAGCCCTCAGCGTCGTACTCATCCTGGTAGAGTGAGGGCACGTAGACGCCCTCCAGCCCGGCCGCCGCCCGCAGCAGGGCCTGCTTGTCGTAATCAGGTCCCGCCGCCGCGCCGCGCCGCGAATGGCAAGCGAACAGCCGCAACAGCTCGGGCAGCGCCTCCTCGCCGTCGCCGATGACGAAGAGGTCGACAAAGGCGGCTAGCGGCTCGGGGTTGTAGGCGCCACTGCCACCGGCGATCACCAGCGGCTGGCGGCCGTCGCGTTCAGTGGCCCGTTGCGGCAAACCGGCCAGATCAAGCAGATTGAGCAAGTTAGTGTAAGTGAGCTCGCTGCCCAGCGAGAAACCGATCAGGTCGAAATCGGCCAGCGGATGGCGCGATTCGAGACTGAACAACGGCATCTTGGCCTCGCGCAGCGCCGCCTCCATGTCCACCCAGGGCGCGAAGACGCGCTCGGCCAGGGCATCGGGCAGGGAGTTGACGATCTCGTAGAGAATGTTGAGACCGTAGTTGGACATGCCCACTTCGTAGACGTCCGGGTAGCAGAGGCAGAGCCGCACCGAGGCGGCGCGCCAGTCCTTGCGCACGCTGTTCCATTCACCGCCCACGTAGCGGCCGGGTCTTGTGACGTTGTGGAGCAGTCGGGTGAGATCGGTCATCGTCCGGCGATTATAGCAGGAGGCCTTTGTGCAAGCCCGCCGGGTCTGTGTGGGCCAGGGGCACTGATCCCGGTCCATGGGGGCCGGTGAGAGACCGCCCCCTCCCAAAACGCTAGCAGACCACCGAAGCGCGCGTTGACACTAGCGGCGGCGGCTGACTATGCTTGCGCGGTGAACTACACGGAAGCGCTTGACTACATCCTCAGCCTCAGCGATTTCGAACGGCGGCGGCAGACGACCGGAGTGGCGCCGGCGCCGTTCAGTCTGGACCGCATCCGCCGCCTTTGCGCTGCCCTGGGCGATCCGCAGAACGCCTACCTGAGCATCCATCTGGCCGGCACCAAGGGCAAAGGCTCCACCGCCGCCAACCTGCACGGCATCACCATGGCGGCCGGGCTGAAGACGGCGCTCTACACCTCGCCCCACCTGCACGACTTTCGAGAGCGCATCCGCATCAACAATGAGCTGATCGCGCCCGGCGAGCTGGCAGATCTGACGGCAGAGCTGCGGCAGACGACCGAGGCTCTGCAACGCGAGGAGGCAGAGTTGGGCGAGTTCAGCACCTTTGAGTTCGTCACCGCGCTCGCCTTCCTCCACTTCGCCCGCCAGGAGGTGGAGATGACCGTGCTGGAGACTGGCCTCGGCGGCCGGCTGGACGCCACCAATGTGGTGACACCGCTGGTCAGCGTGATCACCAGCATCAGCCGCGACCACGTGGGCGTGCTGGGCGATACGTTGACGGCGATCGCCGGCGAGAAGGCGGGCATCATCAAGCCGGG
>CAZMKF010000044.1:11498-17332 GCA_964566935.1 uncultured Dehalococcoidales bacterium
CGAGATCGTGGTGCCGGTGCGCGGCGCGGCCGGCGAGGTGGTGGCGGTGCTGGAGCGCGTTTGCCGCGAGCGGGGCTGCCGCCTCTACCTGGGCGGGCGCGACTGGCGCTGGCGCACGGAGGAGGACGGCTCGCTCACCGTGGAGGGTTGGTTCGGCTCGGTCGAGGCTCTGCGGCCCACCCTGCAGGGGGAACACCAGCAGCAGAACGCCGCCTGCGCCGTGGCGGTGGCCCTGCTGCTGGCAGCTTCGCACGGATGGGAGGTTGGCGACGAGGCCGTGGCGCGCGGCCTGAACGGCGTGGTCTGGCCGGGAAGGCTCGAGCTGCTGCGCCGGCGGCCAGCCGTGGTGGTGGACGGCGCCCACAACGGCGATTCGGCGCAGCGGCTGGCGCAGGCGCTGCGCAGTCGGGATTGGCGCTACCGGCGGCTGTGGCTGGTGTTGGGCCTCTCTGGCGACAAGGATGCGGACGCCATCCTGGCGCCCTTGGCGCCGCTGGCCAGCCGCGTCATCGCCACGCGCTCGCACCACCCTCGCTCGCTGGCAGTGGAGCAGCTGGCCGAGCGCTGCCGCGGCTACGGCGCCGTGGTCAGCACGTCGGTCAGCGTGGCCGACGCCCTGGCGCAAGCGATCGCCCGAGCGGACGAGGCGGACCTGATCTGCGCCACCGGCTCGCTCTTCGTGGTAGCCGAGGCGCGCGAGGCGCTGGGACGGGGATAGAACGCCAAGTAGGTCCACGGCGAGCGTGAGGCGCGTCTCGCATGCCATGCCCAACTCGCACGCCGAGCAATCACGTCTCCCGCCACGCGTAGGGGCGGGTCGTTCCTTCGGGCAGGGCGCGGCTACTCAATTTTGCGGATGACGAGGGTGCGGGTGCCGCTGGGGGTCTGCACCTTGACCTTCTGGCGCACCTTCTTGCCCAGCAGGGCGCTACCCACGGGGGACTCGTCCGAGATGCGGCCCTCGGCGGGCATGGCCTCGGCGGAGCCGACGATCTGGTAGACCTCTTCCTCGCCGTCCTCGTCCTCGCCCTCCCCGACAACGGTAACGGTGGAGCCAAGGCTGACCACGCCCTTGGCGCCTTCCTCGATGATCTCGGCATCGGCAAGCGTGCGCTCCAGCTCCTGGATGCGGCCATCAACGAAGGCCAGCTCGTCCTTGGCCTCCTGCACCTCGGGATTGTCCCAAGCCTCGCTGTCCTCGCGGGCTATCTGCAAGCGCTCAACTACAGCTGGGCGCCGCTCGTTGCGCAGGGAATCCAGCTCGGCCTGCAGCCGCTGCTGACCTTGCGCGGTCAGAGAAACTACTTTGTCGCTCATCGTTCAGCTCCCAGCTTCATCGGTACTACGGGCTAAACCCCAAGCGGTCCGCAGACGACTCGCGCCTCGGCTAAGGTTCCGCCGCAGCCTGCTGCATATCTAACATGCTCGCTGCCCGTGAACCACTTGGGGGGTAGGGACATGGTAGCATCGCCCGCCCGCCCGCGTCAAACGAAAGCAGACAAGCGACTATCCCTTCGGCCGCAGGTAGACACGTTTGCGCGAGTTCTGCTCACTGGCCGGATCAAGGTGGAAACGCTGGCTGTTCGAACCACGTATCTCAGCCACAAATGGCCGTTTCGCTTACCGCTGCGAGGACAGACAACGGATGTTGATGGACCGAAGGGCGACTCTACACGCTGTACGGGTAGTCGCGGATCTGGTCGCGCACCTGCCAGGCGTAGTCGGCGTTGTGCTTATGGATGAGCATGGCCTGGATGATCTTCGGGTGGGCCTTCGTCTCCAACAGCGCCACGGCAAAGCGGTCTGCCGCTACTTCGCTCAGCGAGGGGAAGCCGGTGCCCCAGCGGATGGGACCGAGGCGGATGATGTCGCGCCGGAAGCCGGAGGTGCCCTCGGTCAACTTCTGCGCCTCCAGGTGGTGGTAGAGCTCGTGGGCGATCTGGATGGGCGAGATATCGCTTAGGCCAAGGTTGTCAGCCAGCCTGTTCTCCAGAATCAGTTGGCGCACCAACTCTATCGTCGACATCTGCAGGGTGATGGTGGGCGGCTTACTCTGATAGACCGAGAGGGGAATGACGTGGCCAAACTGGCCGTCGCTCTCCTCTCTCACCAGTTTGACACCCAACGCCTCCAAGGCGCGTTCGGGGTCGCGCCCATAGGAGACGGCGACCTCTCTGGCCGCCGTCTCCCCCGCCTGCAGCGCCACCGCCAGCGCCTCCTGCTCGCGCCCTTTGAGGCGGCGCACCAACGGATCCTCGTCCAGGGTGAAGCGCCCGAAGCGGGCGGGCGTGCCCTCGTGCAGGAGGGCACGCACCAGTTCGCTGAGCGTGCCAGTCACTTTAGAGTCCCCGCTGGCCGCGGATGCCGACCACCACCACCTGCTCCTCCGGCGGCAGGCCCTCAATCTCCGCCGAGATCAGGCCGCCGGCGTGCTCGGTGCTCTGCACGCCGGTGAGGTCCACCACGTGATTGCGCACGATGAAGAAGAGGTCGGGAAAGATGACCGAGTCGCCGTTATAGATGGTCATGTCGTCCCAGATCTCCTTCATGCGGGTGGTTGATTCGCTGGCGTTGAACTGGAAGACCGAGGCGTCGGAGCGCTGCACCTTGATGAAGCCCTGACGATCGAGCACGCGCACCGGGTAGCGCCTGGTGGTGAAGAAGCGCAGGCGCTTCTCCTCCACCAGCCCCTGGTAGACGAAGACCATGCCGTTGCTGGCGACGAGGTCCACCTTATCCAGCGGCAGGTTCATCGACTTGGCGGCGATCTCCCTGCCCTCTTCCTCGTCGATATTCTTCAGCGTGTCCTGGGCGCGCATCTCGGTGGTGCCCATGGCGGTGCACCGCACCCGGCCCGACTGCGGGTTGATCTCGACAAAGCACTCCACCGTGTCGGGGTTGGCGCCGGCTTTCAGCACCGCCTCGCGCGCCTCCTGCTTGATGCTGGCGATGTCCTCAGGAGTGGGGTTGATCAGCACCCGCTCCACCACATCGCGCACCATGGCCAGGGCGACGCCGATGGAGGACATCACCTCTGCGCTCTCCGGGATGCGGTACTCGAAACCCATGCGCCTGGCGGTGTGGGGGATGAGAGCCGCCGCGCCACCGCCGCCGCCCACCAGTACCACCTGGTCGCGGTCCAGCTCGTACTCCTGGATCAGGGTATTGATCACCGGAATGATTTTGTCGGTGGCGACGTCAAGGATGCGGGTGGCCACTTCGTCGATGCTCATGCCCAGATGCTGCGCCAGCGGCTCGATCGCCTTGCGGGCGGACTCGCGATTGCCTTTGCTGTAGAACTCGTCGCTCACCAGGTCGAGCGCGTTGGCGGCGCAGGTATTGGTGATGCCGAAACGCTTGCCGCTCTTGGTTTCGATGGCCACGTAGTCGGCGGGATCGTCCGACTTCGGTTGAATGAAGACGATCTTGGGCTCCTCGATCTCCGCGGGCTCGGCAAAGGTGGCGTAAGGCAGACCGGCGATGTGGCAGGAACGTGGACCAACATCGACGATCTGTTTGTCCTTCACGCGGGCGAGGCTACCGCCAGCGATACCGAGCACACGGATATCGAGAGAGTTGACGTAGGTACGGTGTCCACCGACCTCCGCCGACTTGATGGTGGGGCGGCCGTTGCGGATGACGCCGATATTGGTGCTGGTGCCGCCCACTTCAAAGAAGACGCCGTCAGAGACGCGCAGGTACATGAGAGCGCCGGCCACGGTGGCTGAAGGGCCGGAGAGCATAGTGAGGATGGGGCGGCGACGCATCTCGGTGGTGTCCATCACGCCACCGTCGCCACGCATGATCATCAGCGGCGCCTCGATACCGGCCTTGCGCACACTGCCCTCGGTCATGTTAGCGGTTTCCAGCATCTTGGGCAGGATACTGGCGTTGATCACCGCCGTGCGGGTGCGAATGGTGAGGCCGTACAGCTTAGTGATGTCGCTGCCGCCGGTGGCGGGTACGCCAAGCTGCTCCGCCGCCTCCATCACCGTCTCCTCGTTGGTCGAGTCGTCGACGCTGAAGGAGTCGCTGGCCACCAGCACCTTGGCGCCCTCCTTGAGCAGATCCTCTATCGCCTCTTTGGCGGCCTCGACCGTGAGGTTGTTGGTGTTGAGATAGGTATGGTAGGTATTCAGTTTGCGGCCGGTGACCAAATCAATATCACCGATCTCCGTCTGATTCTTGGCCAGCATGCCAGTGACACCGCCGCCACCCATGCCGATGATGCCCACCGGCGCCAGATCACCCTCGAGCAGAGCGTTAGTCGCCTGGGTGGTGGAGTGAGCGAGGAAGACTACGCGCCGCGGGTCGATGGCGAAGTCCTCGAGCGCGCGCTGGAAGACATAGATGACACCCTTGGCCACGCCCTCGTCAGCGGTGTGGGTAGTAAGAGTAGATGATTTGCCGATGATCTCCTGGGTATCGTTGTCGATCACGACCGCCTTGGTGAAGGTGCCACCCACGTCGATGCCGATACGGTAGCTGCGTTCGTTGGTTGCTTCGCTCGTCTGCTCGCTCATACCAGTCTCCTTGGTTCAAACGGCGCCGCCGCGCGCCGGCGGCGGCGCTGTGTATAGGTTGCCTACAAATGCCCCAGCATCAGGTAGGCGATAAAAGCATTGATGGCGCACATCGCCCAGCCCCAAGGCAGCGCGGTACGCAGGAACTGTCCGTGCGTGATCTTGGTGTAGCCGATCGTCCACAGGGTCCACGAGTTGGTGGGGTCCTGACTGCCTTGCAGGCAGAGCGGACCGCGCCAGATGGCGTAGAGGAAGACGGGCGAGAGCGCGCCGGCGTTAAGGAACATGGCCAGCAGCGCCGCGCCGGTGCCAACCACGGAGAAGGGGCCGCGGTAGATGGCCAGTGGCGCCAGGGCAGCAAAGAAGATCACGGCGGTGATTTTAGTGCTTGGCAGCAACGGGTCGAAGACCGGGCTCAGCATCTTCTGCACTTGCGGCGTCTGCCCCGCCATGATCAGCATGCCGCAGATGATCCAGAGGGCGGCAATGGTGGCGATATCGGGGAACGCATCGTAGAAGGCGCGGTGGAACAGGTCAACGGACTCGCGGAAGCTGCGCCGACCCAAGTGGGTGGTAGCCAGAGCATAGACAATGCCGACCATGAAAGCAGGAATCATGGCCCACTTGAAGGGGAAGATAGGCATAACCAGGATGACCGGGATGGCCGGCGACAGGTAGGCGAGGGCCGGGATCTTGGTCTTGCTGGCCGAGGTAGGCCGCACGTTAACCGAGGAGTATTTGCGCACGCCCCGCACCTGCAGCTGGTAGAACGACATCGCACAGGCGGCCGCCACGTAGACAGCAAAGCCGACGGCGGCGAAGGTGACGTACTGGGTGTCGTACTGGATACCGGGGAACATGGGTTTAAAGATGTTGAACTCTACCAGGTTCAGATAGTTGCCGGCGCCAATGGGCATCGTGAAAGCGGGCGCCGCCACCCAGGGCGGAATACCCATCGACATCATGATCGGCAGGGCGATGACACCAAGGGCGATGGCCGCGCCCACCCCGTAGATGGAGGTGAACAGCAGACCAATGGTGATGGTGACCACCATGGCCACGATCACTGGGCGGTCTCCTGCCAGCTCGATGGCGCTGCGGATGATCGCCTCGGCGATGCCGGTCTTAACCAGCGTCTGGCCAAACCAGGCGCCGAAGACGATGATGATGACGGAACTGGCGTAGGCCACACCACCGCTTTGCAGGATGCCGTTGATCAGGTCTTTGCCATCGCTGACATTGATGGGCACGCCAGCCAGCAGCGCCCAGATGATGGCCAAACCAAGTAGCGAGATGATAGGGCTCTCTCCC
>CAZMKF010000045.1:0-4381 GCA_964566935.1 uncultured Dehalococcoidales bacterium
CACCCCGTCCGTCCTCGCCGGCGAAGCGGGAGAGGGAGGGCAAGACCGCGTAGCCCACCGCCAGCACCACCAGCCCCAGTGGGAACTGGACCAGGGTGGTGGCGAAGCGCATCGCCGCCATCGCCCCCTCGCCGGCACGCGAGGCAAGGTTGCGGTCGATAAACACCCCCAGCTGGCTGATCACCAGCCCCGCCGCCACCGGTGCGTAGAGGATCAGGATGCGCCGCACCCCCGGGTGGTTGAGATCGAGCAGCGGCCGCAAGCGCAGGCCGCGCAATCCCGGCAGCAGGATCGTCACCTGCAGCAGCGCGCCCGCCAGCGTGCCCACCGCCAGACTCACCGGTCCAAGCATGGGCGCCAAGGTAAGCGCGCAGAGGATAATGCCGGCGTTATAGAACGCAGTACTGAAAGCAGGGTAACTGAAGATCTGGCGGGCGTAGAGCAGCGCCGTCAAGATACCCGCCACGCCCAGCAGCACCACCGCCGGCAGGGTGATGCGCACCAGCTGCAGCGCCAGGGCGCGGTTGGCCGGCGCCAGTCCCGGCACCAGCAGCTCCAGAACCCCCTCAGCGAAAGCCCAGAGCAGCGCCACCACTAGCCCCAGCGCCAGCGCCGAGAGGGTGAGCATGGTGCTCGCCACCCGGCGCAGCGTCTCCAGCCGTTCGGCGTAGCCGCTGAACACCGGGATCAGGGCGGCGCTCACCGCGCCGCCGATCACCAGATCGTAGACCATGGTTGGCACGGTGATGGCGGCGACAAAAGCGTCGGTGGCGCCACTGCGACCGAAAAGCGCCGCAATCACCTGCTCGCGCACCAGACCCAGCACCCGGCTGGCGGCGTTGCCGGCGCCGATCAGCAGCGCGCCGCCGGCGATAATGCCCGCGCCGCCCGCCTGTTCGCTACCCTCTGCGCCTCTGGTCTCCGTCACGCCTCTCCCGTTCATCTCCAGCCGTAAGACACGTATCGAATGCGCCGTCCGTGTGTTTAATATTGACGACCCATTCTAGTCGCTAATGCCAGTGGAGGCACGTTTCACATGTCACAGTATGCGCAGATCATCGGTTGGGGGCACTATGCGCCACCCAAAGTGCTGACCAACGATGACATGTCGAAGATAGTTGACACCAGTGACGAGTGGATCCGCACCCGCACCGGCATCAGCGAGCGGCACATCGCCGAGGGCAAGGAATCGACCGCCACCATGGCCACCCGCGCTGCGCAGAACGCCATCGCCGTGGCCGACATCAACCCGCGTTCGATCGACCTGATAATCGTTGCCACGCTCTCGCCTGACTATCCCTTCCCCGCCGTGGCCTGCCTGGTGCAGGACGCGCTCGGCGTGCCGCACGCCGCCGCCTTCGACCTCAGCGCCGGCTGCACCGGGTTCGTCTATGCCCTCACGGTGGCCAGTCAGATGATTGGCAGCGGCGCCTACAACACAGCGCTGGTTGTCGGCTCTGAGACGCTATCGCGCATGTTGGATTGGACCGACCGCACCACCTGCGTGCTGTTCGGCGATGGCGCCGGGGCTGTCGTGTTGCGCGCCAGCGACGAGCCGACCGGCCTGCTCGGCTCCACCCTCGGCTCGGACGGCTCCGGCGCCGAGTTGCTCTACATTCCCGCCGGCGGCGCCCGTATGCCTGCCAGCCAGGAAACGGTGGAAGGCCACCAGCACAGCATCAAGATGAACGGTTCCGAAGTCTACCGCTTCGCCGTAGACGCCATGACGCGCGTCTCGCGCCAGGTGCTGGAGAAGACGGGTGTCACCATTGACGACCTGGCGCTAGTCATCCCCCACCAGGCCAATGAGCGCATCATCAGCGCCGCCAGCAGAGCGTTGAAACTGCCGCCGGAGAAGGTCTACAAGAACGTGGATCGCTACGGCAACACCTCCTCGGCCTCGGTGCCGATCGCGCTTAGCGAGGCGGCGGCGCAGGGGCGAATCAGGGACGGCGACCACATCATGCTGGTGGGCTTTGGCGCCGGCCTTACCTGGGGCGCGGCGATCGTACAGTGGGGCGTGCCACCGCCGTCGCAAACGCCGTGGTTCCTGCGCACCCTGATCGGTCGCGCCCTGGCGCGCTTCGCCATCGTGCGTTCGCTGGGCAAGCGGCTCGGCCTGCGCTTGCGCACCATGGCCAACCCCGAGCAAAACGGCAGCGGCCGCTTCCGCGACTAAGCTAGGTCCACAGCCACCACACCACGGCTGAGTCGTGTGGTGCAGCCGTCGCCAACGCCAAACGGGCGGGGCCGGGACCCGCCCGTCCATGGGATACGGGGCGCATCCCCATCGGGTGACTATCCGCTCCCTTCCGATGTCGGGGTCGGTCTAAGACCGGCCCCGACGCGCAAACAGGACAGTTTAACTGAAGCTTCAGCCGCTACCGGCTGCGGTATTCATCCCCTCGCCCGGCGGTTCTCGGACGGTCCACCCTGCTATAATGAGGTTCCGGCGCCGCAGCGACCAACCAGCAGAGAGTTGTCAATGTCCTTCACCCACCTGCACGTACACAGCGAGTTCTCCCTCCTGGACGGCATGGCCAAGATAGAGCCCCTGCTGGCGCGCGCCAAAGAACACGGCATGTCGGCGCTGGCGCTCACCGATCACGGCGCCATGTACGGCGCCGTGGATTTCTACCTCGCCGCTCAAGCCGCCGGCATCAAACCACTGGTTGGCTGCGAGGTCTACGTTGCCCCCGGTTCCCGCCACGACAAGCACAGCCGGCTCGATGGCTCTCCCTATCACCTTACCCTGATCGCCAGGGACTACCAGGGCTACCGTAACCTGCTGCAGTTGGTGAGCAAGGCCCATCTGGAGGGCTACTACTACAAACCCCGCACCGACCGCGAGCTGCTGACCCAGCACCACGAGGGGCTGGTGGCGCTTACCGGCTGCGCCAGCGGCATGGTGGCGCGCCATCTGGTGGATCAGGACGAGGAGACGGCGCGCCAGAACCTGGCCTTTCTGCTCGATACCTACGGCCGCGACAACCTTTTCGTCGAATTGCAGGAGCATCACATCCCCGAGCTGAGGGGCCTCAACGAGGGTCTGGTCAAACAGGCACGCGCCTTCGATCTGCCCCTGGTGGCCACCTGCGACACCCATTATGTGGATGCCACCGACGCACCCTCACACGAAATCCTGCTCTGCATCCAGACCAACACAACCCTGGATGATCCCAAGCGGATGCGCGTCACCGGCGACGGTTATCATCTGCTCAGTGGCGAGGAGATGCAGGCGCTGTTCGGCGAGCTGCCGGAGGCGATCAGCAACACCGCCCGGGTGGCGGAGATGTGCAATCTGGAGATACCCACCGGCCAGATCCATCTGCCCAACTTCGAGGTACCGGCCGGCCTCACACCGGAGAGTTACCTCGAGCAACTGGTGCGCGAGGGCCTTCCCAAGCGCTACAGCAAGATCACGCCAGAGATTCAGCAGCGGCTCGACTACGAACTCTCGGTGATCGAACAGACCGGCTTCGCCCAATACATCCTCATCGTGTGGGACTTCACCGCCTACGCCCGCCGCCAGGGCATCCTCTTCGGCCCGCGCGGTTCGGCCGCCGGCAGCCTCGTCTGCTACTGCCTCGGCATCAGCGACGTGGAGCCACTGGGCAACAACCTAGTCTTCGAGCGCTTCCTCAATATCGAGCGCAAGGAGATGCCCGATATCGACATCGACTTCGCCGACGACCGGCGCGACGAGATGGTGCGCTACGTGGTGGAGAAGTACGGGCGCGACCACGTGGCCCAGATCGTCACCTTCGGTACCTTGGGCGCCCGCGCCGCCATCCGCGACGTGGGCCGGGTGCTGAGCGTGCCGCTGCCTCAGGTGGACAACATCGCCAAGATGATCCCTGCCCTGCCAGTGGGCATGACCATCGACCGCGCCTTTGAGGATAACCCGGAGTTCAAGCGCACCTACGAGGCCGACGAGACGGTGCGTGAGCTGGTCGACGCCGCCAAGCGGCTGGAAGGCGTCTCCCGCCACTCCTCCGTGCACGCCGCGGGCGTGGTCATCTCACCCAAGCCTATCTGGGAGTACGCGCCTCTGCAGCGCGCCGCCAAAAACGACGAGCAGGTCATCCAGTACACCATGAACACGGCCGCCAAGATCGGCCTGCTCAAGATGGACTTCCTTGGCCTGGCCAACCTCACTACCATCGGCCGCACACTCGAGCTGATCAAGCGCACTCGCGGCCTCGATTTGGATATGACGGCCATCCCGCGCGACGACGCCGCCACCTTCCAGATGCTTTCAGACGGGCACACCATGGGCGTGTTCCAACTGGAAGGCACGATGATGCGCCGCTACGTCAAGGAGCTGCGTCCCACCAGCGTGGGTGACCTTGCCGCTATGGTGGCGCTTTACCGCCCGGGG
>CAZMKF010000045.1:4391-16597 GCA_964566935.1 uncultured Dehalococcoidales bacterium
TCCCCCGCTTTATCGACAGCAAGCACGGTGATATCCCGATCGAGTACGTGCACCCCTCGCTCTCCTCGATTCTTGCCGATACCTACGGCGTCATTGTCTTCCAGGAGCAGGTGCTGCAGATCGTGCGCGCCGTGGCCGGCTTCTCGCTCGGCCAGGCCGACATCTTCCGCAAGGTCATGAGCAAGAAAAACCGCGAGGAGATGGGGCGGCAGAGGGTCAATTTCCTCAAAGGCGCGCTCAAGAACGGCTACGACGAAGATACTGCCGCCGCCATTTTCGAGCTGATCGAACCGTTTGCCGGCTACGCTTTCAATCGCGCCCACGCCTCCTGCTACGCCTGGGTGGCCTACGAAACAGCCTACCTCAAGGCCAACTACCCGGTGGAATACATGGTGGCGCTGCTGGAGACTGAGCGGGACGACACCGCCCGCATCGCCCTGATCGTCGCCGAATGCCGGCGCATGGGTATCACCGTGCTGCCGCCCGACATCAACCACAGCGAGGCCAGCTTCGGCGTGGAGGAGACGGAGCACGGGCAGGCCATTCGCTTCGGTCTGGCGGCGATCAAGAATGTGGGCCAGAGCGCTATCGAAAGCATCGCCGCGGTGCGCCGCGAGGGCGGTCCCTTCCGCTCCCTGGACGAGTTCTGCAACCGGGTCGATCTGCGCGCCCTCAACCGCCGCATCCTGGAATCGCTGGTGAAGGCGGGAGCGATGGAGAGTCTCGGCACGCGCGGCCAGCTGCTGGCCATGCTGGATAAGATGGTGACCTACGGGCAGCAATCGCAGAAGGCCGCCGCCGCCGGCCAGACCAGCCTCTTCGACCTGATGCCGGTGGAAGCCGAGCAGGCAGCGCTCATCCTCCCCTCCGTGCCGGACGCCGATCACAAGGACAAGCTGGCGTGGGAACGCGAGTTGATGGGTTTCTACCTCTCCTCCCATCCCGCCGAGGCCGCCACCTTCCAGCTGGAGGAACAGATCACTGCTTACTCAGATCAGTTGACGGAGGACCTGGTGGGGCAAACAGTGACCATGCTGGGCGTTGTCTCCGGTCTGCGCCAGCTGGTGACGCGCAAGAAAGAATCGATGCTGGTGGCCCAACTGGAGGACTTGCACGGCAGCTACGAAGCCGTCGTCTTCCCCCGCTGCCTGAAAAAGACGCGCGAGGTCTGGCAGGACGGCGCCGTACTGATGCTGACCGGCAAGGTGGCGGAGCGCGACCGCGGCGACGAGAAGGTGCAGTTCGTCTGCGACACGGCGGTGAGCGTCGAAGACGCTCTGGCCTCAGGCGGCGAGCGGCGAGGGCGCCGGAACGAAGCCCTACCGGTGGCCAGCCAGGCGCCGGCCTCCGTCAATGACTCACATGCCGTGGACGGGCTTGACTCTCCCGAGCAGAGGCAACGGGCACGGCCACGCGCCGCCATTGCCACGCCACCGCGGCAACTGCATCTGACCGTGTTCCGCAGCGATGACCCGACCAAGGATATGGATCGCTTCCGCCAGGCCTGTGCCTTGCTCTACGCTAACAATGGCGGTCAGGACAGCGTGGACCTCACCATCGCCGCCAACGGCCAGGAGCAGGTGGATCTCGAGTTCCCCGACCTTAAGGTGCGCTACGGACCGCAGCTGCATGAGCAGCTGGTGGCCCTGTTGGGACCCGACTCGGTGATGGTGCGGGAGGCGACGGAGTCGCAGGCCGCCTCCTGACGGCCGCCAGGGTTTACTGTAGCTGGGGCCTCTACGAATGCTTTCCCGCCGGCAAGGCGGAGAACAGAGTACTGTCCTCGCTTTCCACGTTGAGCAAGCAACCGTGCGCCGGCACGATGCGGCTGAAAGGGTAGAGGAGCCTCCGCGCCGGCTGGTCGCTCGACAAATGGCCCCGGTGGAAACGCTTAAGGCGCTGGATCATCTGTCCTTCTTAATCTCGTCCATGGTACGCTAGTATGTGGGCGCAAACCCAGCGGCCGGACTAAGATCCGCCGCAATTGCAGTCTCTGCAAGCAGCGTGTCAGCCTGTTTGGCCGGCACGCCATTACAGGAGGTGGGCAGTGAGCGAAATCATGGCAGCGATGAACGATAGATTCGCCTGGCAAGAGGGCTCCATCGAGCGCGAGGGCACGCGCCTCGCCTACATCGACAGCGGCAGCGGAGAGCGCTGTGTGGTTCTGGTGCACGGCGTCAACCAGAACAGACGCACCTGGGAGCTGCTATTGCCCTGGCTGGACGACGGCTACCGCTATCTGGCCCTCGACCAGCGCGGCCACGGCAAGAGCGACCGGCCGGGTGTGACCTACACCCCCGGCGATCTGGTGGCAGACTTGCAGGCAATAGTGACCGAACTCGGTCTGCGGCGCTACGCCATCGCCGGCCACTCCCTGGGAGGCTGGGTAGGCATGCAGCAAGCCGCAGCGCAACCGGAGCAGGTGGCAGGCCTGGTGATCGGCGACATGACCGCTGCTCCACGCTTAGAGAGCACGTCGCAGAGCCGGGAGGCGATGCGCGCCGCCCTGCAGCCGGGCGCCGGCGACGCCTCTTGGGCCGACGCTGACGAGGCCTTCGCCTACTTGAAGGCCACCTCCACCATCGAGGGCGAGCAGCAGGTGCGGGCGCGCATGCGGCAGCAGCTGCGCCGGCGGGCCGACGGACGTTTGGAGCGGGATCGTTCCGCCACCGTGGCCAAGGCCATTCTCGAGGATGTCTGGCAGACCGACCTCTGGCCGCTCCTGCCGCGCATCAAGTGTCCGGTGGCGGTGGTGCACGCCCAGCACAGCGATATCCTCAACGCCGAGACGGCGCGCCGCATGGCGGAGACAATTCCCAACGCCGAGCTGGTGGAAGTAGCCGACTCTTATCACAATCTGCAGCTGTTCCGGCCACGAGAGTTCGCCAGCGCCATCAACGCGCTGTTGGCGCGCGCCAGCTTCTGAACGAAACGGCGTCAGCCGCCGGGCTGACGCCGCAACAGGTTCTCCAGCCAGGGGTTGGACCAGAGGTGGACTTCGTAATCGCCCGCCGGTAGCCAGTCCTGCACAAACGCCTGGTTGATCAGCACCGCCAGCCGCATGTCGCCCTTGCGGTAGGCGGGATAGAGCGACCACTGCTCTTTGTACTCCTGCCAGCCAGCGGCCAGCAGTTGCTCGCGGTAGAAGCCCACCACCTCGGCCACGCTTGCCTCGCTGTGGTAGTAGCCGACCAGGCGAGGCAGCACGCCCTCGCTCTGCCACCAGAGCGCCAGGTTCTGCCAGTCCTCGGTCTCACGGGTCAGCTGAGAGGCCTGGTGGTGGGGTAGCGCCGCATAGGCCTGACGCATCTCTATCTGCTGCAGCGTGCTCTGGCGCACCATCAGCAGCCAGAGGATGAGGGCCACCGCCATGCCGCTAAGCACCAGGCCGGCCACCGCAATCGCCACCCCACGGGCATCGAAGCGTATTCTCCTGTGTGGCGCCACGGCGTTTGCGATAGCTTCCCCTCCACACTCATGTCCGCGGCCGATTATAGCATCGCCACAAGCCCTACCCGCCGGTCCACATAAGCGCCATTGAGCCGTCAATCCAGTTAGGAGTAGTGGTAACAACACTAGGACTAGTGGTAACAATTGAGGTAATAACCTGACTACGCGCTCAGATCGCTCGTTACCAGTGCTCACTGCACCCTCCCGTTCGTCTCAAGTCCGCCCGCTCGGCAAGCACGTGCATGCCAATGCGCAGCTTCTCGCACTCGCCTGTTGGCGCCGGCCACGATGCAACTGCTAAGATGAATTAAGGATCACTTCGGCACGTGAGGTTAGCTTAATGTTCATTACCAGAGGTATCGCCCTCATCGCCGTGCTGGGCCTCGTCTTCGCCGCGCTGCTCATCCTCGGCATGGTGGGCGCCGAGGGCGGCGTGCCGGCCTACTGGCGCTGAACGGAAGCCGTTAGCTCTCAACATGGCGCTGCTTGAGGCAACATGAGCAGCAGCGGCACGCAAAGCACCGGAGATCACCCGAGACCGGCATTCACGAGGAAGATCCCACCCGTCTGGCAGAACTCGACGCACACAACTAAAACCCCGGTCCCGCTGAGGGACCGGGGTTTCTCTCTGCCCTGACGTTCGCGAGGCGGCGGAGTCTAATGCACGCCCGCCTTGCGGCGCGGGAAGAAGTCGACCAGGTAGCCGTCATCGGCGAACTTGAACTCGTAAGGTCCGCCCGTGATCTCCAGCTTGCTGTCTGCCTTGGCGTCCTCCAGCATCGGCTCCGAGACCAGCACCTCTTCCAGCTCGAGCGTGTTACGGATCCACATCAAGCGCGTGTTGTGTTCATCCTTCTGACCGATGGTGGTCATGGCGTAGTCGAGCGCCTGACGGTCGTGCTCGCAGATCATGGCGATGCGAGCACCCTCCGGCGAGCCGCCGGTGACGCAGTTGATGTAGGTGGGCACCCGGTCCAGCTTGTCGTACAGCCGCTGGGTGGTGAAGTCGGCCTTACCAATGCCGGTGGCATTGCCATGGGTGGCATCGGTCAGGTCACGCACGATGATACGGGTGATGGTCGGTTTATCCGGCTCGGGCGAAGCGCGGTTGAAGATGCGACCCACCACGTTGGGGTCCATACCAGCACCGGTGACATCCTTGCCGATCTCATCTATGATCAGTATGTCGATGTTATCGATCGGCAGACGGGCCATCAGACGCTTGGCCAGCGCCAGCAGCTCTACCTCCACCTTCTCGAAGTCCTCGACTTTGACTGCGGTGATCTTGGCCGTCTGATCGTAGGCGTTCTCCACCGTGGTCAGGCCGCAAACGATCTTCGAATTCTCCAACACCACTTTGCCCCAGGTGGGAATGGCGTATTGGAAGCCCTTAGCCATCGCCAAGCGGTGCGCCGAAAGTGCGCCCTTGTGCTTGCCCAGGCCGATCGTCATCATCTTAAAAAGCCCGCTCTCAATCGGCGCATCAAAGTCAGTATGCGGCTTGACGCGAGCGACGACGATGATGCCGTCCGCTTCACGCGCGTTCTTGTCCTGATAAACGGGGGTGCCATCCTCTGTGTGGCCGATAGCGACCACCTCCATGGACGACTTGATCTCGCAACCGGTCGATTGCGGGGTAACACCGAGGTTCCTCAGCACTTCAATCTGCCCCTCGGCGGTCGCGCCGCCGTGGCTGCCCATGGTAGGCACGATGAAGGGGGTGGCGCCCGGCTGCCGGCCGTGAGCGCGATACGCTGACCTGGTTTAATCAGTTGCGCCAGACCGATACGCTTCAGCTCGGCCTTTACGGTTCCCGAGATGTCCTCGACCACCGGTACCTCTAATGCCTGACGCACCTTGTACATCTTCGGCAAAGGAATATTGACTGGCAGATCCACTGTAGTTACCCCCGTATGCTTCTTTTAAACAGGCGCCGCACAATTTGCGCACGCCCACCAATCAAGCAAATCTTATCAGCCTCATGCTGGCACGTCCACTGCGCATTATGCTGCACAGCCCGCCGCGTTTTCTAATCGAAGGTGGTGAGGAAGAAGTGGGTGACGCGAGACTGGGGGGCGGAGCCAGGGCGCGAGGAGGCGGCGGATTCGAGCCAACTCCAGAGGAAAGAGCGGTCGGACAACTGGCTGTACCGCACCACCGGCACGCCACCGGGACCGTCCAGGACCAGGCGGGCATCCTTGTCCGGGAAGTACAGCTCGAGGCCGGTGCGTTTCCGGTCTGGAATGGGCCAGGTGAAGTAGCCGTCGCCAGCCACCGGCGGATCGTAGAGACGGGGCGCCGGATAGTTGTCGTCCAGCTGACGCCGGGCGCCGCTGGCGGTGTCATACAGCACCAGCGTCTCCACCCGCTGCTCGAAGGCGGTGCCAGCGCCGGCCTTCTCCACCCACAGTACCCATTTGCCCAACACGGCGACGCGCGTCGCCAGGCCGTTCTGGCTCAGGTTCTCCTTGGCGCCGCTGCCCAGGTTGAGCCGCACCACGTCGCTCTTCAGCCGCTGGCGCGGCAAGTTAGGGTTACTGGCCGCCGCCGGGTCCGCCACCAAAGTAGCCTCCCGGAAGTAGAGATTACCCTCGCTGATCATTGGGTCGTCCACGCTCAGCCCCGGCTTGCTCTCGTATAGCAGCCTGTCACTCAGGTCGGTGAGATCCAGATAGCGAATCTGCCCGTCACACCCCCCCGAACTGCGCTCGCCGGTGAGGTAGACGACCCCCTTGCCATCGTTGGCGCGGCCGATCACCGACTGGTAGGCGAGCCCGATAGCACAGAGATTGTTCTCCAGTACCGCCAGCCGGCGCTTTTCGCCGCTCACCAGATCCAGCGCGTAGAAATGGCGCTCCTCCCCGGCGCCCTGCACCAGCTCAGAGGATGCCTCCTCGTAAACCAGCCAATCACCCACCTGCTGGCGCACGTAGAGCACGATGCCGCGCGCCTGCGCCTCCAGCAGAGTGCGCGTCTTGCCGCTATCCAGCTCGTAACCGAGCAGGCGAGCGTGCGCCGGCGCCTCAGTACCAGCCTCGAAGTCGACTCTGTTGAAGATGACCAAGTTACGCCACTGCACCATGCCGGCCACGGCGGTCGCCCCCAGCGGCAGCTCTCGCGTCTGGTAACGGATACCGTCCTTTTCGAAGCTGCCCACCACGCCACCTGCAACGGGCGTGAAGTTGGCCGGCAGGCTGGGCACTGGCAGAGGGGTGTTGGTTGGGACCGCCACAGCGGTTGCCTTGGGCTGAGTGGCGTTTGCCTTTGGCAGCGTGGCGGAAGCGACAGCGCTTCCGCCGCTCGCCGGCGGGGCAGCCGGACTGCAGCCGCAAATGCAGACGCAGAGCGACAAAGTGACCAGTATGAGGGTAGTTCGCCAGCCAGCCACGCTCAAAAGCCTCATCACCAGTGCCGTTTACGAGACTCAGGTAGCATCCCCGAGACACCCTAATCCTAACACCTTGCGGGCTAAGCCGTATCGGGAACCTTCCATAATACGTCCGTCTCAACACCCGAGTGCCCCAACTACCGCTGCGCAACCTCAATGACGGCGGCCAACATGCGGGAGACCTATGCCAATCTGGAGAAAGTGACTACGGTCGCCGGCCCCAAGAAACCAGCCATCAGGTAGCGCGGCAATCAGCCAGCCGCCGTAAGTGGAAGACCCAGCCACCGGCCGGTGGCTGGGTCTTTCGCCCGCTGCGGCTGAGCCGCTACCAGTTCAGTACTACCTTAACCACGTCTTCCGACTTCGTGTCGACGATTTCGAAGCCCTTCTGCACCTCGCTCATCGGCATGCGCTGGGTGATGAACGGTCTCGCATCCACCAGGCCAGAACCGATCAGGTCGATGGCGATCTGGATATCGGTGCGGGTGTACATCTGGCTGCCGCGGATTACGCGCTCGCCGCCCACGATCAGGAACGGCTCGTCCAGCGTCACCTTGCCCTCCAACAGGCCGATCAGCACCACCTCGCCAAGTCTCTTGACCGAAGAGAGCGCCTGATTTACCACCGGCGCGTATCCCACTGCCACAAAGGCGGTATCGACGCCCTTGCCACGCGTCAGTTCCATCACGATCGCTTTGGGATCGTCCTGGCGCACGTTGATGGCGCCGGCGGCGCCCAACTTCTTGGCCATGCGCAGGTTGAAGTCGACGGTGTCGGTGACGATGTTGTTGGTGGCGCCGGAGGCGCGGGCCGCCACCAGGCAACAGAGGCCGATCGTGCCACCGCCGATGATCATAGTGGAGTCACCGATCTTGGTTTTCGCCTCGCGTATCGCGTGCACACCCACCGCCAGCGGTTCGATCATCACCGCCTCATCGTAGCTGATGCTGTCCGGTATCTTGTAGGTCACCTGCTCCGGCGCCACGATGTACTCGGCGTAAGCGCCCACCCAAGGCTCGGTGCCGAGCACCACCTTGTTCAGGCAGAGGTTCTGGTAGCCGGTGAGGCAGTACTCGCACTTGCCGCAGTTGATCTGGGGCTCCACCGTCACACGGTCACCCACGGCGAAGTTCTCTACCTTAGCGCCAACCTCGACGACCTCACCCGCCATCTCGTGGCCCAGAATGGCGGGCGGGTGGCGGAAGGGGTGCGTGCCCTTGAAGGCATGCAGCTCCGAGCCGCAAATGCCTGCGCTGTAGACCTTGATCTTCACCTCGTTCGCCTTAGGCGTTGGTTCGGGGATCTCGGTCAGTTCGATCTTCTGGACGGCGCTCATGATATATGCCTTCACAGCAACACCTCCGCTTCACTCGCTTATCGCAGGATCAACATACCTGCAGTATAAGTCAGCCCGGCAAACGCGGCAACGCGTTACGTACAAAAAACACCCCACCTTGCCGGTGGGGTGTTCGCTTCTGCTTTAAGCTTCTGATCAGGACATTGACCCTATCAGGTTCTAGATGACCTTGGCACTCGTCCGACTCGCCGCTCTAATCCTGGGCGTAAATCAGTCGGCAACTTTCTGGCTCAGTGGGTCTAGCCTGAGGTCGCTGGCGCCCCGTGCCTCTGGCACGAGGCCTTAACTGTCAAAATCCCATCTCCCAAGTGCCGCCCTAATGTTCAGGAGCGGATAGCTGCGATCTACGTTAAACATCTATCTCCTCCTACCCTTGCGGTACTCGGTCGCCGGTCTCCTTTGATCCGGCTTCCTACTTAATTAATACTTGAACCGGGGCCGTTTGTCAAGCTCGCAGTGTGCTCGGTTTGAACCGGCCAAAAACCATCTTACCTGGTCCCATATCAGCGGACTAGCTCCAAGGGGGCCACGTTATCACGATCTGTTGAGCCAGATTGAGATCACGCTAGCTAAGTTCTGGTGACTCTCGACTGGCGCGCTATCAGGGCATCGCCCACCAGGTTGGCGGCAAGTACCACAGAGACCATGGACAGCCCCGGCAACAGCATCAACTGCGGCGCGTTGGCGAAATGCAGGCGGCCGTCATTGAGCATTGCCCCCCACTCGGGCGTGGGCGGCTGAGCGCCGAGCCCGAGGAAGGAGAGACCGCCGATGCTCAGCACCATGGAGCCCAACTCAGCGCTCAGCAAGACGAGCAGGGTACCGCCCAGTAGCGGCAGGATGTGGCGGCGCACCAGCCAACGGTGATTGGCTCCCAGGGCTCGAGCCGCCAGCACGTGCTCCGCCTCCCGCAGACCCAGCGCCTGCGAGCGCACCACCCGGGCGCTGCCCGCCCAGGAGACGGCGAACATCGCCAAGCCGAGGTTGAACAGGCTGGGGCCCATAGTGCCGGCGATGGCCAGCGCCAGCACCAGACCCGGCAGGGCGAGAAAGAGGTCGATCACCCCCACCACCAGTCCGTCGAGCCGCCCGCCCCAGTAGCCCGCCGTCAAACCCAAGGCCGAGCCGCTGGCCACGCTGACCAGCGCCACTGCCCCCGCCAGCCCCAACGAGATGCGAGCCCCGTAGAGTATACGGCTCCAAAGGCTGCGCCCCAGCTGGTCGGCGCCGAGCGGGTATTCCGCCTGCGGACCCTGCAAAGCCAGCGCCACGTTTTGGCTGGTGGGATCCACCAGGGCCAGCAGGGGGGCCGCCAGCGCCAACAAAAGCCAGAGAAGCAGCACTGCGGTTGGCAGCAACAAGGCCCAGTCTAAAGACGAGCGCCTGATGCCTCGCTCACTCATGCGCAGCCCCCAGCCGTACCCGTGGGTCGAGCAGCGCATAACTGAAGTCCACTAGCAGGTTGAAAGTGACCACCAACGTGCCGCTAAGCATCACGAAGCCTTGCAGCAGAGGGTAATCGCGTCCGTAGATCGCCCCCACCGCCAGCTGGCCAATGCCGGGCCAAGCGAAAACCGTCTCCACGATGGCAGCTCCCCCCAGCAGGCCCGCCAGCTGCATGCCCAGCGCCGTCAACAGTGGCAGCAGCGCGTTCGGCAAAGCGTGGCGCAGCGCCAGCGCCCATTCGCCGATGCCGCGGCCTCGGGCGGCGCCGATGTAGAGCTGAGGCAGTACCGCCAGCATGCCGGCGCGCAAGAGTCGCAGGTTGAAGGCGAAATGGCCTGCCGCCAGCGTGAGCGCCGGCAACACCAGATGTTGCGGCGTGCCGTAGCCGCTGGTGGGGAAGAGGCGCAACTCCACCGCCAGCCAAGTGATCAACAGCAAGCCAAGCCAAAAGCCCGGCACGGCAGCGCCCGCCAGCGCCGCCAGGCGCGCCAGCCAGTCGAGCAGGCTACCCTGTCTGACGGCCGACAGCACCCCCAGCGGCAAGGCCAGAGCGGTGGAGATGGTGAAAGCGCTCAACGCCAGCACAAGAGTGGCCGGCAGCCGGGTCGCCAGCTCGTGCCAAACCGACTCACCAGTGGCGTAGGAGATACCCAGGTCGCCGCTCAGAAAGGAGCCCAGCCAGCGCAGGTACCGCACCGGCCCTACCTCGTCCAAGCCCAAGCGCTGACGGGTTTGCTCCACCATGCGTTCGGTTGGTTCAACCCCGCGCGCCTCCAGCGCCTGGCGGGCCGGATCGCCCGGGGCGAGATTGGCCAGAGCGAAGGTGATGAGACTGAGCAACCAGAGCACGAGCAGCGCCATGCTGAGGCGACGAAGAAGGTAGTTAGTCACCGCCGGGGCACGGCTCCCACCAAAGCAGCTCCACCGTTTGTTCGCTTTGGCAGCTCAGGCCCTCTCCATGGCCAGGCAGCAGGGCTGCCAATGCCGCCTCTGTGCGGGGGTTCGGCGCCAGGCTCAGCGCCTCACAAGCCTGAGCGGCAGTGGCGAAACTTCGCTGGCGGCTGAAGCTGAACTGCTCGCAGTGGGGCTGGCGTCCCCATTGGTGGAGGATACGCCGCAGGAGCGCTGGCCCCGCCGCCGCCCGCCAGGGCTCGAATCCCAGGGAACGCCTGGCCACCACACGCCAGTCGGGCTTCTGCTCGCCGTAGAGGCAGAGTACCACCCGCCGCCGGGCAAGCCCTTCTATCCGCCGCAGTGCCGGCATGATCTCATCCGTACGGTAGAGTGCATTCACCAGCAATACCAGGTCGTGCGGCGCTACCTCTGCCTCCTCCCAACGGGCGTTCCGCCAGCTGAGGTTGCTGAGGCGCGCCGCCGTGGCCTTGCGCGCCAGTTGGTGCAGCATGGGCGCTGAATAGTCCACCGCCGTCACCGTGCGCATGGCGGCCAGTTGGGCCAGCGGCAAGGAGAACTCACCAGTGCCGGCGCCCAAGTCGATTGCGCTGTGACAATCCGACGCCAGAGCCAACAGGCGCGCCAGCAGCGGCGGGCAGTGCGCCGCCAGGGAGTGGCGGTTGTCGAACTCCGGCGCCAGCCGCTGCCAGTGCGCCAGGTCGCGCTCCTCCTGTCGTTGCGCCCAGAGGGATGACTGGCGCTGTTGCTGCCGCCAACGCTCGGCCAGTGACAGCAACTCCAAATCATCTTGCGGCGTCTGCAAAGAGCGTAGCTCAAGCATGCTCATCGTCTCAGATCAGGAGCCAGGGACCGTTATCATGCCTTGCCTTCCTGACTGATCTTGGTGAGAGCAACCTGGAACTGAACGTCCATGTAAAGATTCTTGACGTAACTTCTGGCGGCGAGGATGCCCGTCTCGTGGTAGACGGGAATGATCGAGAGATCGCGCGCGGCCAGCCGTTGCAGATCGTCGTAGATCTGCTTGCGCTTGCTCTCGCTTTGCTCCCGTGCGCCCTGTTCGATCAAGCTGTCCGCCTCGGCGCTGGTGTAGCCGTGGGCGCGCGACTTAGCCATCTCTCCGCGCGAGTGCAGCCACGAGTAGAAGAAGAAGTCGGGATCACCAGTCATCAGGGTATGAGGAGTAAGCGAGAAGTCGTACTCGCCCGCCTTCATCGCCTTGCCCCAGGCGGCGCCGTCTACGCTACGGATCTCCACCTCCAGGCCCGTGTCCTTCAACGCAGCCTGGATCATCTCTGCCAGCGCCTTGTACGGCCAGCGGCCGGTGAAACCGGAGCTTAGCAGCAGGAGCGCCTTGCTACCGGCCCCTGCTGACTGCATCAGCTCGCGCGCGCGGGCAGCGTCGGGCTTGGGAGCAAGGTCACCCAGCGACCATTTGGTGGACATAGGAGTGATGACGCTCTGCCCGGGCGTGCCAAAACCACCCACCGCCGTCTTCACCAGAAGGGCGCGATCCACGGCCAGGTTAACAGCCTGCCGCGCCGCCGCCTGGCTGAAACTGGGCCTGGACGCCATCCTCATCAGCAGGCCGGAAAACCTGCGCTACCTCAGCGGCTTCACCGGCGGCGAGGGCTACCTCATCGTCACCGCCAC
>CAZMKF010000046.1:0-376 GCA_964566935.1 uncultured Dehalococcoidales bacterium
TTTTAAGAAGTTGTATGGATTGATGTGCACAGAAGATATGTGCAGCCCAAGCAAAAGGCTCAGGCTGCGCTTTGGGCCGGGCTTCCAGCTCTCGCAAGGGCCGGCCGGCTGGCGGCCGGACGATTGGGCGCGCGAGCAGACGATGCGACAGCTTGCCGCCCTACTGCCCGAGGCGATGCGGGGGCGTTACAGCGAGCTCGCCACCTCCCCCCTGGAGACCACTCTAGAGGCCGAACAAAAAACCTAAGCCGGTGGAACCGAGAAGCGATCTGCCCAGCTCTGGGCCGCGTTCCCGTGCCAGGGCGGCTACCTCATCGGCGACTCTTTCCGCCGTCTCGGCGTCCAGACCCACATTATCCTGCAGGCGTTGCACCAG
>CAZMKF010000046.1:386-5993 GCA_964566935.1 uncultured Dehalococcoidales bacterium
CTTCGAACTCGGGGGTTAAGCTATCAAGATCAAACACTCTGAACTCCTGATGTTGTTGCTGACAAGCTGTAAAGAGAAGGGCGGACCGGACTGGCCCGCCCTTGATTAACCACAGTTTTTAGTCGATCTGCTTGAACTCGTCGCGGCCGCGCCCGCACACCGGGCAGCGATCGGGCGCCTCACCCACTACGGTATGGCCGCAGTACTGACAAACGTAGATGTCCTGCGCCTCAAGATCCTTGCCTGCCTTGGCGGCGGCCAGCGCCTCGCTGAACAGGCCTTCGTGGACCTTCTCCACTTTCATCGCGAAGCGGAAGGAGTGGAGCGCCTTGGCGAACTTCTCCTCTTCGGCCACCTTGATGAACTCGGGGTACATCTCGGTGAATTCGTAGGTCTCGCCCTTGATGGCCTCCTGCAGGTTGGCGGTGGTGTCCTGCACGCCTTCCATGACGTTAAAATGGCTTAGCGCATGCACGGTCTCCGCAGCGGCGACGGCGCGGAAGAGACGGGCGATCTGTGGCTTGCCCTCTTCATCGGCCTTCCTGGCAAAGGCGGTGTACTTGCGGTTGGCCTGGCTCTCGCCGGCAAATGCTTCCTGTAAGTTCTTGTTAGTCTGCAATGTCGCTCTCCTATCTTCAATTTGGGTTACACAGCCGGAAAAATCAGCGCCTGCGCGCCGATTGTAGTAATTATTATACAGATCGCCACCGCCAAAAACAGGCCACGCCCACCCTCCTGCCACGAGGCAAAGACGTGGCCCCTTCTTGAACTGGTAAACCCGGCCGCAGACTCAGGAGACGGCCGGCGCCGGCTCCACGGACGAGGTGCAGGCCGGGCAGCGGCTGGCCGCCAGTGGAATCTGGGTGGTGCAGTAGGGGCAAGGCCGGCTGGTGACCGCCACCGGTTTACGCACCCGATTCACCTGCTTGATCACCAGATAGAGAGCGAAGGCTACGATCAGGAACTCGATAAACGTATTGATGAAGATGCCGTAATTGATGGTAGCCGCGCCCGCCTCCCTGGCCGCCGCCACCGAGGGATAATCGCCACCGGAGAGGTTGATGAACAGGCTGGCGAAATCCACCCTGCCGAGCAGCATGCCGATCGGCGGCATGATGATATCCGACACCAGCGAAGTGACTATCTTGCCGAAGGCGCCACCTAGGATGAAGGCCACGGCCAGATCGACGACGTTGCCCTTGAACGCAAACTCCTTAAACTCGTGCCACACGTCGAGAGCCCTCCTGAAGGCTGTAAATTAACGCGGCGCAAGTTAACACCCGGCAAGGCAGGCGGTCAAGCGCGGCAGTGCGCTCGCCACAACGCTTGCGTGCCACCATGGCGGCCGCTAAAATCGCGCTAAGCAATCTCTTTTGGGGGTACAGGGTTTAATGGACGAAGCGAAGAAGCAGGAACTGATGCAGAAGGCCTACGATCTGGCCTACAAGTACGAGCAAACCCACGGCAACTGTCCGCAGTGCGTGCTTGCCGCGGTTCAGGAGACAATAGGCGGCATAGACGATGCCACCTTCAAGGCCGGCCATGGGCTGGCCGGCGGCGGCGCCCTCACCACCCTGGGCAGCTGCGGCGCGCTGGTCGGCGCGGTGCTGGCCATCAGCAGCCACTTCGGGCGCGACCGTGAGAACTTCGGCACCGGCCGCTACCTGCAGAACTACCAGCTCTCCAAGGAGATCGTCGACCACTTCGTGGAGGATTACGGCGGACCCACCTGCGCCCAGGTGCAGACAAAGATCATGGGCCGCTCCTTCGACATGTGGGACGCGAAAGACTTCCAGGCCTTTGAGGCGGCAGGCGGCCACAAGGACAAGTGCACCGAGGTGGCGGCCAAGGCGGCGGCCTGGGCAACCGGCATCATCATCGACCAGCAGCAGAAACAAAAGAGATAGCAGGCCTGATCCTGACGGCCCTCTGCGGCCGCCGGCGAACTGGACTCGGTAAAACGTAGAGGCGACTGCCACGATGATGGCAGCCGCCTCTTTCGTCCTGGGCAGGGGCGCCCGCTTGGGTGGCGCCCCTTCTCCGGCTACTGCTTCGGCAGCGTCTCCGCCAGCTGGAAGCCGGCCTCCAGCGCCTTGAGGTTCATCTCCTCGGTGCCGCGCGGCGCACGCGCCTGCACCGACTTGCTCATTGACTGGCGCGAGATGACGCCGGTGAGCACCGCGATGATGCCCAGCGCCGTGATACTGGCCACCGGCCGGCCGGCCGCCGCCCGCGCCGTTTCCGCAATGGGCAGACGCAGCACCTTTTCACTGGTGAGCACCCGCTCCACTGTGCCGGAATCGACGATGATCAGGCCGCCGCGCCTGACGGCGCGCACGTGGCGGTCGGCTGCGTCCTGGCTGAGGCAGAGCAGGAGGTCGGGCTCCATCACCTTGGGGAAGTCGATCTCACCATCGGCGAGCACTACCTCCGACATGGAAGGGCCGCCGCGCGCCTCGGCGCCGTAGGCCTGACTCTGGGCAGCATTCTTGTGCTCATAGAGCGCCGCCGCCTCCGCCAGCATAAGGCCGGCCAGCTGCAGCCCCTGCCCGCCGACGCCGGCCAGTCTGATCTCGTAGCGATCCTTCATCACTTAGACCTCCCGGCTTCCTGTTGTGCCTGACCGACGATCTTCTCGAAGTAGAGGTCCACAAACTCGGGCGCCTCACGGTCCACGAAAACGCCGCGGATCGTCTTGCCCTCGGGGTCCTTGCCCTTCTGCACCGCCGAGACGGTGATCGTGTTATCGCGCTGTTGCTTCAGCATCTCCGTGGCCAGCGGTGTCTCGTTCTGCCTGCCGTAGCCAGTGTGGCAGTGGCTGATCACCTCCACCACCGAGAAGCCCTTCTTATTGATCGCCTGCTCAATCAGCCTGGAGAGCTCGACGATGTGGTAGACGGTGCCACGCGCCACGAAAGTTGAGCCAGCTGCCTCAGCCATCTTGCAGATATCAAACGGCTGCTCCATCGCTCCGTAGGTGGCGGTGGTAGCGTGCGCATTCTGCGGTGTGGTGGGCGAAGCTTGGCCGCCGGTGAGACCGTAAATGTTGTTGTTGACCACGATGGTGGTCAGATCGATGTTGCGGCGGGCGGCGTGGATGAAGTGGTTGCCACCGATCGCCATGGCGTCACCATCGCCCGTGATCACGATCACCTTCATATGGGGCTTTGCCAGCTTGATGCCGGTGGCGAAGGCCAGGGCCCGCCCGTGGGTGGTGTGCAGGGTGTTGAAGTCCACGTAGACCGGCATGCGGCTCGAGCAACCGATGCCGGAGACCATGGCCACCTCGTCACGGTTGAGGTCCATGCGGTCGGCGGCACGGATGATCGCCCCCAGCACGTTGCCGATGCCGCAACCCGGGCACCAGACGTTGGGGAACTTCTTGTGCGAACGCAGGTAGCGATAGATTGCGTTGGTTGTCTCTTCTGCCGTAACCATTAGCGTGCCTCCACCGCGTCGAGAATCTGGCGCGGCGTGATTACACCGCCGTCGGCGCGGTTGACGCCGACCACCTCGCCGCGCCCCTTCAGTACGCGCTCCACCTCAAGCCGTATCTGGCCCAGGTTCATCTCGGGCACCACGATGCGCTTGGCTACCCGAGCCGCTTCCAACAGCTCCTGCTCGGGGAACGGCCATATCGTGTCCAGTTTGAGCAGACCCACGTGGTGGCCACGCTCGCGCGCCTGCTTCACTGCGTGCCGCGCGCTGCGGGCGGTGATACCGTAAGCCACCACCAGGGTACGAGCATTCTCGGTCCACTCCGCCTCGACGCGCACAATGTCTTTCAAGTTGAGGTTGATCTTGTTGAACAGGCGCTCAAACCAGGGATTAATCTCGTCCAGCCTGGTGGTGGGGAAGCCGGCCCGGTCGTGAAAGAGACCGGTGATGTTGAAGCGGTAGCCCTCGCCATAGGGAGCGAGCGGCGGCACCAGCGCATCGAGCTCCTCGTAGGGGAAGTACCAGTCGGGCGGCACCTCCGGCGTGGGGCGAGCGAGCACCTCCACCTCCTCCGGCCGCGGCAGCACGGTGCGCTCCCGCATGTGCGCCACCACCTCGTCCAGCAGCAGGATGACGGGCGTGCGGTACTTCTCCGCCAGGTTGAAGCAGCGCACTGTCTGATCGAAGCACTCCCGCACCGAGGCGGCGGAGAGGGCGATGATCGGGTGATCGCCGTGGGTACCCCAGCGCGCCTGCATGACGTCACCCGGGGCCGGCGCCGTGGGCAGGCCGGTGCTGGGACCGGCCCGCTGCACGTTGATGATCACGCAAGGTATCTCGGCCCCGGCCGCGTAACCCAGGTTCTCCTGCATCAGCGAGAAGCCAGGACCACTGGTGGCGGTGGCCGCCTTGACGCCGGCCACCGCCGCGCCCACCACCGAGGCGATGCTGGCGATCTCGTCTTCCATCTGAATGAAGACGCCGCCCACCTGCGGCAGACGACGAGAGAGTATCTCCGCTATCTCGGTCGATGGCGTGATCGGGTAGCCGCCGTAGAAACGCAGGCCGGCGACGAGCGCGGCTTCCGCCACCGCTTCGACCCCCTGCATGAAGTGAACTGACGCGTTATCTTCCACCCGTGAACCCCCTAGTTCCTTGCGCAACTGCGCTGTTGGTTGCCTCTTGATGCGCCCCGCTTACGATCTGCGCCTGCGCGGGCGACGGATGACGGTGATGGCAAAGTCCGGACAGCGTAACTCGCACATGCCGCACGTCGTGCATTTGTCCGGCGCGGCCAGGTAAGCGTGCCGGTCTTCATCCATTGCCAGCGCCTGGGTAGGGCAGAACTCAATACAAACGCCACAGCCCTTGCACCAGCGCTCGTAAACCTCCACCATCGGCTTGGCGATAGTGCGGACGACGGCTTCCTTGCCTCCGCTCTGTTCAGTCTCCGACATTGTCAACTCCTGAGCCTGCTACTCACCAGCGATACTATCTGCAATGGCGCCGGTCCCACCAGGCGCCGGCCGCCTTCACTAACCGGATCGTGGCCACGACCTTGGCCGATTTGCCGCTGATTATAGCACCGGCATGTCCCATCCGTTTGCCTTTAGGCGCACTCACACAGGCAATAGAAGCCGCCACTGGTTTGCCCGTCTGCCACGCGTACTTCGCCGCCCCATGTGCCGCCAATCTCGCCGAGCGGCGCCACCACCTGCTGGCCTGGTCGGCCTCAGATAGCGGCAGCGTCTCGATCAAAGGGCCGCCAATTAAGAGGATGCCACAGTTGGCGAGTATCTGCTTTGCCTGGCGCTCGTGCACGTTCATAGCCTCATCCTCTGGGTTCGGTTTGCCACGGGCACTGCGGAGGAGACCGGCAGAGTCGAGGCGACGCCGCGAAGCCTGTCAAGCGGCGCGAGCGCAGTCTCATCCGGCGGCGGGGAGCCATGAACGCATATAATTACGCCAGTCGTTCGGAGGGTGCATAAGGTGGTGCAAGCGGAACGGGAACAATACCTGCGCGAGGCGCGCCAGCGCATCGTGGACGCGCCGATCTACGACTTCCTGGGCATGGAGGTCGTGGAGATGCGCGACGGCCACTCCCTCATCCGCCTGCCGGCCAACCGGAATCTGATGCAGCTCTACAACAACGTGCACGGCGGCATCATC
>CAZMKF010000046.1:6003-6296 GCA_964566935.1 uncultured Dehalococcoidales bacterium
CCACCCTGGCCGACTCGGCGGTGGGCACCGCCCTGATCAGCCTGATCAACCACGGCGAGCGCACCCTGACGGTGGAATTGAAGGTGAACTACATCGCGCCCTTTGCCACCGGCGCCCTGCTGGCGCGCGGACGCATCGTGCACCGTGGCTACCGTATCGCCTTCGGCGAGGCTACCCTGCACGACGACAAGGGAACGCTGATCGCCACAGCCAGCGCCACCTACGTGGTCAAACGGGAGAAAGCGGCGCCACACTCAGAACCGCCCGCGCAGAACGGCGGCGCCCAAGAGGAT
>CAZMKF010000046.1:6306-8680 GCA_964566935.1 uncultured Dehalococcoidales bacterium
CAGCACGCCCACCACAATCAGCGCCGGCCCTGGACCGATTGAAGCCAGACGGTCCACTGAAGCGAGCGCCAGGTTAACCGGCTCCCGGACATTCTGGAAAGGTGACTTCAACAGACCCATTGTGGCGCCTCTGTGGGCAACGGAAGCGCACGCAAAGTGCCATCGCCGGCGCCGACAACACGCAGGGAGGGAGCAACATGCCACGCGCACACACTAAAGCGGAACTCCTGGCATTCGGCGAGGCCGAGTACAAGCGCCTGCAGGCGGAGCTGGAGCAATGGAGCGATGAGCAGCTGCACAGCCTGACCGTGCACGATGACCGCACCGCCAAGGACGTGCTGGCCCACCTGGTGGACTGGCAGCAGCTGATGTTTGGCTGGCTGGACGAGGCCGACGCGGGCCGCAGCCCCGCCATCCCCGCCGAGGGCTACAGCTTCAAACAGCTGCCGGAACTGAACCAGCGATTGTTCGAGCGCTCGCGTCACAAACCGCTGGCCACAGTGCGTGAGCAGCTGGCTCAGAGCCATGCCCGCGCCCTGGCGCTGATCGCCGCTTACGACGCCGATGCGCTGGAGGATAACCGGCGCCTGCCCTGGAAGGGCACTGCCAACCTGGCCAGCTACTTCGCCTCTATCACCTCCAGCCATTACGTCTGGGCGATCGACCTGCTCAGGAAAGCGCGCCGGCGCGCCAACGGCCCGGTACGAGAACAAACGAGGGGCCGGTAGTTTCCCGGCCCCTCGCCCTGTGGCTGACGCGCCCGCTTAGCTGACGCGCTCGAACTTCTGGAAGGTGTGGAAACCCTCGGGCAGCTCGTTGTTCTTGCCGCGGCCGGCGAAGGTGTAGGCCACCTCGCCCACATAGATGCTGCCTTTGGAATCGGTGCAGATGGTGTGCGGCGCGAAGAAGTTGCCCTCTTCCGCCTCGGGCTC
Organism: uncultured Dehalococcoidales bacterium; assembly: GCA_964566935.1. Classification (GTDB taxonomy): domain Bacteria; phylum Chloroflexota; class UBA6077; order FW602-bin22; family JAMCYS01; genus CAZMKF01. The sequence continues at coordinate 7,239 of CAZMKF010000046.1, forward strand.
GCCGCCAAAGCGGCCCAGCAGGTTGTGATCGAGGTCGAAGATGCTGACCCGGCCCACCTTCTTCTCGGTCATCTCGCCGTTGCGGAACGACTTCTGCCCCGGCATCCAGCCCAGCTCGGAGATGTAAACGTAGCCGTTCTTGTCGATCGAGATGTCGGTCGGTCGCTGCACGTCGGTCCACTCGCCCAGGAACTTGCCCTCGTAATCGAAGATCTGCACGCGGTCGTTCTCGCGGTCGGTGACGAAGATGCGGCCGTCCTCAAGCACGCCGACGCCATGCGGCAGATAGAACTCGCCGGGGCCGGTGCCCGGCTCGCCCCACGATTTGATCAGCTGCCCCTCAGGGCTGAAGTGGTGCACACGCGCGTTGCCGTAGCCGTCGCAAACAAAAAGGTCGCCGTTGGGGGCCACCGCTACGTCGGTCGGCCGGTTGAATGGCGGCCCGCCGTGGGTGATCTTGTCTACCCACTCGCCCGGCTTGATGCCAGTGTCGGACGCCTCACCGGGGGTACCCAGCATGAGCAACAGCTCACCATCCTTGGTGAACTTGCGCACGGTGTGGTTGCCATCATCCACGGTGTAGATGCTGTCGTCCGGGCCGATGGTCAGCCCGTGAGTGCGATTGGTGAATTGCCCCTCGCCGAAGGTGCCGACGAAGGCGCCGTCCGGCTCGTAGATGAAGACCATTGGGTCCATGCGGGTGAGGATGTAAACGCGGTCCTTGGAGTCAACCCCGACGCCCACCACGTCGTTGTGTTTGTAGCCGCTGGGTAGCTTCTCCCAGCCCTTCACAACCTGGTATTTCAGGCCTGCCATCGAATACTGCCTCCTGTGTCGATTGAACTGCCTTGCATCTAATATCGTATACGAAGCGAGCCCAGCCGACAACCGGCCATTCGCTGCCTGCCGGACAGTTACCTGAGGTTCTGCGTCTCAAGGTCAATCGGCTCACCCAGGTACTTCGGCAACGGCCGCAGCAGGTGCGCCTCCCAGAAGGCGTTCAGCTGGGCCGCCGCCTCGCGCAGGCTGTAGTACTCCTGACTCTCGTAGTAATCGAGCCCTGCCGCGTAGCCGCTGGCATCGATGCCGAAGGAATTGGCCAGGTAGAGGGCGCGCGGCAGGTGGTAGGCCTGGGTGACCAGGATCGCCCTGGTGACGCCGAAGACCGCCCTCGCCCGGTAGGCGCTATCGTAAGTGCGGAAGCCAGCGTGATCGAGGTTTACCTGCTCGGCCGGTACCCCCTGAGCCACGGCATACCGTTTCATGACGGATACTTCATTGTAGTTCGTTTGGCTGTTGTCGCCGGTCATCAGGATGCGCTGTACCTTGCCAAGACGGTACAGCTCCACCGCCGCGTCGATACGGTCGGCCAGCATCAGGCTGGGCTGGCCGTTCGGCAGCACACCGGCTCCCAAGACGATCGCCACCGGCGCCGGCGGCAC
>CAZMKF010000046.1:8690-10732 GCA_964566935.1 uncultured Dehalococcoidales bacterium
ATCTGGTGCGCCAGCATGCCGAAGACATCCCGGTAGACGACGAGGTCGTAGCGGCTCGACAGGTCGACGAACTCGTAGTCCCACCCGCGCACCACGCGCGCCCGGACCGGGTACTGCGTGTCCGTGCCGAGCATTACCAGGTCTGGCAGTGACTGGCTCCGTCGGGTGGTCGCCGATGCCCCGGCGCTCGCGCCACCAGCCGTCTCGTCAACCTGAGCCGGCGGCACCGCCAGCGCGTCCCGGTAGATGCGCTCACGGTAGCGTACGGACACCGCCAGCGTGGGCAGCACAGCTCCCAGCAGCACCAGCAGCGCCAGCGCCAGCGCTATTTTCCGCATTACGCTTCGCCCCAACAACCTCCCTCGACTCTCGCCCCTAAACAGCCGTAATTGCCGGAAATCTTAACCCATGCGCCGCCCGGATGAAGGCCGCCACCGCACCTCTCGCATACATATAGGAAGGATGTTGCCTGTCTGCTCGTTTATCCATGTTTGGCCACTGAGCGTCGTTTCTTTGCTCGTCGAGCAGTGCCATGCTGAGGTAGTATGAGGCACGTCGCGAGCTTGCATTCATCCGCAAATTGATACATACTGCGCGGGCGCATTGCAACTGAGTTGCAATGCGCCCTGCCAACAGTGGGGACGACGAACGGCGCGCAAGTCGACCCACAGAAGTCAGTGGCGGGAGATCGGGGTCACGGAGCGACGACAGCTGACACGCGCCCTGCAGCGCCAGGCGATCTGCGAAGCGACGGTCGGCCGCCCGGGTCACATCGGCGTCGCACATCGCCTGGCGGTGACCTCGGAGCTCCACTCGGGCCAGAGGAGAATAAGCCAACCTGCCTCTTCTTTTGACGGTCAATTGCAACTGAGTTGCAATTGACCGTCTGGTGGCGACGCCGTGCGCGGCTATCGAGCCGCAAGGGCCGTGCCCAAGAATGAGGGGGCATGCGGGTAAAGCATGAGGAAAGAGGCGTATTGGCGACGATGACGACGTATCGCGACTTTTTCGACAATGCCGCCGTGGACTGGGACGAGCATCAAGCCCCTGATGAGATCGCCCGCCTTCGTCAATTGCTCCGTCGCCTGCCGCTGCAATCTGGCGCGGCCGTGCTTGATGCCGGCACCGGCACAGGCATCATAGTGCCGCTGCTGCTTGAGCGGGTCGGCGAGGGGGGCAGGATCGTCGGGCTCGACCTGTCGCCAGGCATGCTGGCCATCGCCCGAGCCAAGGGCTTCCCATCTTGCGTCGAGTTCGTCGAGGGTGATATCCAGGCCATGCCGCTGCCGAATGGCGGCTTCGACATGGCCATCTGCAACGCGACCTTTCCGCATCTGCCGGACAGACCACAGGCGCTTGCCGAGTTGTCGCGAGTGCTCAAGCCAGGGGGGTGGCTCGCCATCTGCCATGCCAGCGGACGCGATGAGGTCAACCGCATCCACCAGGAGATCGGTGGCGTGGTTGCCAACGACGAACTTCCCGATGGGCCGGAGATGCAACAGCTGCTCGCCAGGGCGGGACTGAAGGACATATCAGTCGCCGACGAACCTGCTTACTACCTGGCCACGGCGCGCCGCGACTGGAGCCGGAGAGAGGTATGAGCAATCGCTACCTGATTACCGGTGGTGCGGGATTCCTGGGAGTGAACCTGATCCGCCATCTCCTGGACCATGGCTGCTCGGTGACGTCCCTCGATCTGGTCGACCTGGACCACCCTGAGCTGGCCGATCGGATAACGACACATCGCGGTGACGTCCGTGATGAGCGGGCAGTGCATCGGGCGATGGCAGGAGCTGACGTGGTCATCCACGCCGCAGCCGCGCTGCCTCTCTATCCCAAGCCCGACATCTACTCGACCGAGATCGCCGGCACTCGCAACGTCCTCGGGGCCGCGCTGCGGCACGGGGTCGACCGCGTCGTTCACATCTCGACGACCGCGGTCTACGGCGTCCCCGACCACCATCCGCTCGTCGAATCCGACCGCCTGCAGGGCGTCGGCCCCTACGGGGAGGCCAAGGTGGAGGCGGAGGCGGTCTGTCTGG
>CAZMKF010000046.1:10742-12238 GCA_964566935.1 uncultured Dehalococcoidales bacterium
GGCGCGCGGGCTGTGCGTCCCGATCTTGCGTCCCAAGAGCTTCATCGGTCCCGAGCGACTGGGAGTCTTCGCCTTGCTCTACGAGTGGGCGAGCGAAGGGCACGGCTTCCCAATCCTGGGGTCAGGACGGAATCGCTATCAGTACCTAGATGTGGCTGACCTCTGTGAGGCGATCTACCTGGCATCAATCGGTGAGCGCGAGGTGGCGAATGACACCTTCAACATCGCGGCCAGGGAGTTCGGCACCTTGCGCGAGGACTTTCAGGCGGTGCTTGATCGGGCAGGGTTCGGCAAGAAGGTGGTGAGCGTGCCAGCCAGACCCGCCGTCCTGGCGCTGCGAGCGCTGGAGGCACTCCATCTCTCCCCGCTCTATCAGTGGATCTACGAGACAGTGACGAAGGATTCGTTCGTTTCCATCGAGAAGGCCGAACGGCTCCTCGGGTTCGCGCCGCGTTACTCGAACCGCGATTCGCTTTTGCGTAACTACGAGTGGTATCTGGCGAACCGTGACGCCCTTCGCCGTGGCTTAGGCGTTACTCATCGAGTCCCCTGGAGTCAGGGAGTGTTGCGACTGGCCAAGGTGTTCTTCTGATGAAGGGGGAAGGTAGGGACCACCACGCCCAGCCGGCAGACTGCCCCCTTGCTACTGAGGCCGGCGGCCTTCAACTCCAGCTGCTGCTCGCCGTCAGCGCCGCGCCGGAACCGCTAGCAGTGCGGTCTGTGCTCCCTCCGCTGGCAAGTATGAAGTTAGAGGTACATCGAACAATTGACTGGCCAACCGGGCGACACTATAATCGGGCACAACCGAATAGCGGCTGGCAAAGGTGCCCCTTCCGAGGGGCTAAGAGCGAAGCCGGTGAGAAGCCGGCGCTGTCCCGCAACTGTGATGCGGCCGCTGGATTACGGCCGATAAGCCAGATCGCCTGCCTCTGCCGGGATTGATGCGCCTCCGAGAGAGAGGGGCGGGTCCAGGTGGAGCGGCCTTCACCCCTCGTCTCGTTAGAGGCAAGGGGTTTTTGTTGTCTGCTGCAAGGAGGTGATTACCCCGTGCAAGGTGCGCCATGCCGAGATTCTGTGCGCCACCCACACCTGAGTCACCCTGAAGCCAGGTTTGAAAGGGTGGTCTCACTGGCGCCGGGAACAACCGAGTCCCTTATCTATCTCGGTCTCGCACCCAAGCTCGTGGGAGTAACAGAGCAATGCCGCTTCACCGAAGTCGCTGGCAGGGAGAGAGTCGGATCGTTTGTACGCCCCGACCTGGAGAAGATTCTCGGACTCCGCCCGGACCTGGTGTTGGCCATGCCGCACGTGCACGGAGCCATTCAGCAGGATCTGGCGGCAAAGGGCATCCCCGTTCTCGCCGTATCAGCGAAGAGCGTCGCGGACATCCTCCAGGGGATGGAGTCGGCGGCGGCGCTTCTCGACGGCGGTAGCACGGCGCAAGCAGCGATCGCCGGCCTGCGGGCCAGGCTGGAGCGGATCCGGCAGCGAGTAGC
>CAZMKF010000046.1:12364-15040 GCA_964566935.1 uncultured Dehalococcoidales bacterium
ATCCTCTGCGCACCCCCGCCAGTACCAGCCACCAATACGACGCGATGCGGTTGGCGGGTGGAACTCCGATGCCTCTCGAAGCAGACAAGCCATACACCACTCTCGCCCTGAGTGAAGTGGTGGCATTTGATCCGCAGGTGATCGTCAGTTGTGGCCGGGAAACTGACCGGCCGGCCAAGCCCCGGTGCCCCACCTGCAAAAAGGAGAAGTCTCTCTGCCTGAGAGTAGTACAGGATATCGCCACCAGGGAAGGGTGGAAGGAAACCACGGCGGCGAGGACCGGCAGGATTCTGGCGATGCCCTGCCATCTGCTCTGCCGGCCCGGCCCTCGCGTGGTCAGGGGCATCGAGCGCATGGTCACCTTCTTCCAAGGCGGCACTCCCTGAGATGATCGTCACCGAGCGTCTCACGAAACGCTATGGCTCCACCGTAGCCCTCGATAGCGTGGATCTGAAGATCGAGGCGGGCGAGGTCTTTGGTTTTCTGGGACCAAATGGAGCCGGCAAAACAACCGCGATCCGCATTCTGACCACTCTGACCAGGCCCGACTCAGGCCGCGCCTGGGTAGATGGCACCGACGTAGTGAACGCAGCGGCAAGAGTAAAGAGTGCCATCGGCGTGGTGCAACAGCACCTGAGCCTGGACCGTGAGCTGACTGTGGCCGAGAACCTGGAGATTCACGCCCGCCTGCATCACCTGTCGCCGCACGAACGTCGCCAGCGGATGGCGGAGTCGATGGCATTCGCCGGCTTGACCGAACAGGCAGGGCGGCTGGTAAACGACCTTTCAGGCGGGATGAAGAGGCGCGTGATGATCGCTCGGGCCCTTCTCCACCACCCGAAGGTGCTGTTCCTGGATGAACCGACGGTCGGCCTGGATGCCCACAGTCGGCGGCGCCTCTGGGACCTTATTCGCCGACTGAACAGCGACGGCAGCACCGTGTTCCTCACCACCCATTACATCGAGGAAGCCGAATCGCTTTGCCACCGGGTGGGGATTCTGCACGAGGGACGGCTCATCGCCCAGGGCTCGCCCCGGGAGCTGCGTCAGAAGCTGGGCCTGACCGCCATCGAGGTATCAGTGGATGGCACCACCCAGTACCATTTCTTTCCAGACCACGCAACTGCTCGGGACTACGCCCAGATGCTGCCGTTCAACGCCCGGTCGCTGGCGATAAGAGACACCAACCTTGAGGATGTCTTTGTAGAGCTGACCGGCAGCAAGGTGATTCCTAATGGCTGATGTTTACGCAGTCTTCTGGAGCGACCTTCGCGCGTTGAGACGACGCATCTGGCGAACGCTCGGCACCGGCTTGCTGAGTCCCATCCTGTACCTGGTGGCTTTTGGCTGGGGCCTCGGCAGAGGAGTGAACGTCGAAGGGGTCGACTACATCACTTTCGTCGTTCCTGGCATCGTGGCACTGAGCGCCATGAACTCGAGCTTCAACGGCGCAGGCCAGAAGTTGAACGCGGGGCGCCTGTTCTACAGGACTTTCGATGAGTATCTGATGGCCCCCATAAGCTCCACGGCCCTTGTGCTGGGGAAGTCGCTCATCGGCGTCGTGAGGGGCCTGATCAGTGGACTTGCCCTGCTGGTCGCAGGCCTTCTCATGGCGCCACTGCTGTCCGTCAATCCACGGCTTCTGCTTACTCTCCTGTTGACTTGCTTCACCTTCGCCTTCCTTGGCGTGCTGGCGGCTTTGCTGGCCAAGTCACACGAGGACATGAGCACTTTCGGCAGCCTGATCCTGCTGCCCATGACCTTCCTGGGCGGGACCTTCTTCTCCCCCAGCAGCATGCCACCCGTGGCGCAATGGGCGATTCGGGCATTGCCTCTCACCAACTGCAGCGAATGCCTTCGGGCCGCCGCTCTTGAGCGTCCGTTCCCGTGGGAGTCCTTTGGGGCAATCCTCGTCTACTCGACGGCCTTCCTCGCCGGCTGCCTTCTGGCGGTTGGGAGAAGCAGCAGATGAGGCAGCAAGGGGATAGGAGACGGCCGATTATGCCTGACCTTGCAACGCACGAGCCGCTGATGGCTCCGGACGATATCCAACGTCGCAGCTTCGAGATCATCTCGGCGCTACTCCCGAGCACTGATCAATCGGGTCCAGAGTGGAGCCTGATTCGACGCATCGTCCACACCACGGGGGATCCGGCCATAGCCGCTCTGATCATGATCCACCCGGACGCGGTGGCAGCGGGCATCAAGGCGCTCCGCTCCGGTTGCCGGATCGTCACCGACGTGAAGATGGTCGCGGCAGGCATAGACCAGGGCAGGGCCGCCTCCCTAGGATGCGAGGTCATCTGCGCACTCGCCGAGCCGGGGGTGGCGGAGATGGCCGCGAGCGAGGGAATCACACGTGGGGCGGCCGGCATATTCCGGCAGGTCGATCGGCTGCCGGGGACTGTGGTAGCCATCGGCAACGCCCCCACCGCGCTGTTCGCTCTTCTCGGCATGCTGCGCGCCGGGACGGAACCGCCGGCCCTGGTGGTGGGCACACCGGTGGGCTTCGTGGGGGCGGCGGAATCCAAGCAGCTGCTGGTGGAGCAGCGGCATCCGGATGTGCCTTACGTCACCATCCAGGGCACGCGCGGCGGCAGCGCCATCGCCGCCACGACAGTCAACGCCCTCCTGCGACTGGCGCTGGCGGAAAACGAGGCGGAATCCGTGCGGGGG
>CAZMKF010000046.1:15050-16559 GCA_964566935.1 uncultured Dehalococcoidales bacterium
TAAACTGGCAGTATTACTGCTCGGCCACGGCAGCCGAGCCGACGGGGCCAACGACGGGATGCATTTCGTGGCGGAGCGTCTGCGCGAACAAGGAGAGTACGACATCGTCGAGGTCGGCTTCATGATCCGCAACTTCCCGAGCATCGAAGACGGAGCCGCAAGCTGTGTTGAGAAAGGGGCCGACACCGTGCTCCTGATCCCCTATTTCTTGCACACGGGTCTGCATTTGATCGAAGACCTACCCAACGCCGTGCCCCGGCTGCACAAACTGCATCCAGGCGTGCGCTTTGTCCTCGGACAGCCAATGGGCCTGCATCCAGGGCTGATCGACATCGTGTCGGATCAGATAAAGGAGTGCAAGCTGGCCACGGAGCAGGAAATCACCACACAGGGCGACGCGATTCCCCAGAGGGGAAAGCACCTGACGGACGATAGCGACCCTCAGGTCGTTCACCTCCCTACACTCTCCGTTGTGGCGGCGGCCAAGGTTGCAGCACAGGCGCTCAAGACGCAGCGGAACGTGTGGCAGGTAGAGGTCCTCTCGGAGGCAGGAGAGCGGATTCGTCTCCCAGTGAACCGATGTGAGACGAATGCGGACACGGCTCGCAGCGCTGTCGCCTTGGGCGGCGACGGGGATGACGATGAGGATCAGTTGGAGGTGTACGCCGAAATCCACAGAAAGGAGACGCCGGGCGTATCGGTAGTTCTGAGCGAGGGGATCGAAGCCATGATTGCGCCTGCGGACCGGCCCTCGCTGGTGCGTGAACTCGAGACCGTGTCCGCCGAGGCGCTGGGGCCGAGCCTGGCCGATCGAGGTGTGCGGCTGCGCGTCTTGGCGCCATGGAGGGGTGACGCTTCTTCCACCTACCAGCGGCTGTGACGGCAAGGCGGACTTTGATTGCAGGCAGACGCGCAACGGCGCCACCTGGGCGGAGGGGACAGTGGCCGTAGAAACAACGGGCGACGGCATGAGCCGACGGCAGGGAAGCCTCCGCACAGGCTACACCACCGGCGCCTGCGCCGCCGCGGCCGCCAAGGCCGCCGCCGTGGCGCTTGTGGCCCAGCGCCACGTAGGCGAAGTGGAAATCACTCTGCCGGACGGCCAACCAGTCCGCTTTGCCATCGCTCGCTGCGAGTTGGGTGCCGGCCAAGCCTTGTGCTCAGTGTACAAGGATGGCGGCGACGACCCTGACGCTACCCACGGGGCAGAGATACGGGCGACGGTGTCCTGGACCACAGAGAGCGGCCGCGTGGCTATCGAGGGAGGCAAAGGGGTCGGCGTGGTTACCAAACCTGGCTTGGGGCTCCCCGTCGGGGATGCCGCCATTAATCCTGTGCCCCGCCGGATGATCGATGCCGCGGTGAGAGAGGCCCTGGGACCGAGCCTGGCAGAGCAGGGAGTTCGGGTGATAATCGCGGCGCCCGAAGGCGAAATCATCGCCCGCAGGACTCTCAACAAGCGGCCGGGCGTGGTGGGAGGGATATCGATTATAGGGACCACCGGTATCG
>CAZMKF010000047.1:0-4313 GCA_964566935.1 uncultured Dehalococcoidales bacterium
GCTGGCGGCGCCTGCCACGGCCGCGCCTGTGGCGGGGGGGACGCCGGCGGCAGGAGGCGCCGCTCGTGCGGTGGCCGCAACCGGCGCCGGCGGCGGCAGGGGCACAACGGTGGTGGCCTCCAAGGCGCGCGCCGTCGCCTCGTTGAAGGCGGCGCGCATGGCCGCCGCACTGACGAACCTTTCCTGCGGCTCCTTGGCCAGCGCCCGCAGGATGATCCTGTCCAGCCAGCCGGGCACGCCGGCGTTGGCTTGCGAGGGAGGCTCCACGAAGGCGTCGCGGTGCTGCCGCGCGATCTCGACCGCGCTATCCCCCTCAAAGGGTGGCCGGCCGGTCAGCGCCTCGTAGAGCACGATGCCCAGCGCGTAGAGATCGCTCTGCGGCGTGGCCGCCTCGCCCCGCACCTGCTCCGGCGAGATGTAGGCGGCGGTGCCGAGCACGCTCCTGCTTTCCGCCTCCCTCTCTTCGCTCAGTTGCTGCGCGATACCGAAGTCCACCACTTTGACCCCGGCGGTGGAGAGCAGAATGTTCTGCGGCTTGATATCGCGGTGCACCAGCCCACGGCCGTGGGCGTGCTCCAGCGCCGCCAGCGTCTGGTTGGCGATGGCGGTCACCCGCTCCACGCTCAGCGGCGCCCCCTGGCGGATCAGTTCCTTCAGCGAGGAACCGGCCACGTATTCCATCACGATGTACTCGCTGCCCTGCTCGCTGCCCAGGTCGTAGATGGCGGCGATGTTCGGATGCGAGAGGTTGGCCGCCGCCTTCGCCTCGGTGCGGAAGCGCTGCAGGAACTGCTCATCCGCCGCCAGATTCTCGCGCAGGAACTTGATCGCCACCACGCGCTCCAGCAGCAGGTCCTCCGCCTTGAAGACGAGCGCCATGCCCCCGTCGCCGATCCTCTCCAGCAGGCGGTAGCGCTCCCGAATCAGTTGTCCCTCGCTAACAGGCAAAGCGGCAATCTCCTCTCCAGTATCTGCGCAGAAGTATAGCTGCGACTCGTGAGACGGTCAAAGCAGCGCCGCGCGTGTCCCCGTGGACGGCGGACTTCGCAGCCATAGTAAAGACGCCGAGGACGAGGCTCAGGTTGCACGGCAAAGCATGTCAGGTGCTACTGGTTGCCGCGACCGCCTCCAGCGCTGTCTCACCGCAAAGAGAGCAACTGCTGTGCCGCTCGCCTCAAGCCCGGGGAGCTTCAGGTCCTCGGCGCGGCGGTGAGCTACAGAGTGTTTTCGCTGGAGAGATTTGCCATAATTGAACTGAGAAACTGACCGGCAAACCGGAGTTTAGCGAGGTAATGATCGCATGAAAACAGCAATGAAGATTGTTGGTAAAGTTTTTCGCGCCATTCCCATACTCCTTCTCGTGTTTCTGCTGGTGCTGTTCATCTACAACAGGGTCATGCTCAGAGCGGAAGAACCGTTGCGAGAACCGCTTGGCCAGATGGTCGAGGTGGACGGTCACAAAATGAGTATCTACACCGAGGGCAAGGGAGAACACACTCTCGTGTTCATGGCGGGCTCGGCGATACCGTTGCCGATACTTGAATACAAGCCCCTTTACAATCTGCTCAGTGACGATTACCGGATAGTTGTCATCGAGAGATTCGGCTACGGTTTCAGCGAAGTGACGGACGGTGACAGATCATTTGCCACGATGCTCAGGCAGGACAGAGAGGCCCTGGCCAAGGCAGGTATACACGGACCGTTCATTCTTTGCCCTCACTCAATGTCGGGAATTGAAGCGCTACTCTGGGCGCAGACTTATCCGGATGAGGTCGAAGCGATCGTAGGACTGGATATGAGTGTGCCAGGCACGTACAGTGAGGAGGACTTCGGCGGCAAACAGGCCGTGCTTGGCTATATCCTTGCCGCTGGGCGTGAAATCGGACTGGTCAGATTGTTCTTTACCGACAGTGCCTTCCCGGACATCCTCACGCAAAAGGAAAAGAGTATATACAGAGCGGTAGCCTGCTCAACTTACGCCAACAAGAACGTCCTTGATGAGGGAAACCACATCCTGGCAGCCATAGACATGATCAACAGTAAACCCAAGCCAGATGTGCCTATGCTCCTGTTTATTTCGGACGGCTCGGAAACAGGCGGAGAAAGCTGGATTAATGCCCTGAAAGCATACGCTTCCGAGTTGACAGATGCGCAAACGGTCGACCTTGACTGTGGCCATATGGTCCATGCCCTCAGACAAAGGCAGATAAACAGGGATATGAGAGGGTTTATCGCAAACCTGAACAGATGAACGCCGGGTTATCGGCCTGGGCGAAGACCGCAAACAGGGCGAGGGGACAGGTTCTACCTATCCCCTCGCTTTGTCATTGACGAAACTCGCAGGCCGAGGCGCGGTTGTCGCTGAACAGCAGCGACTTGCCGTCCATGCCGATGAAGGTGTGGCCGCTTCGGTATTTCCACCATTGCCGGTGCATGATCCGCATATCTATTGCCTCAAGGCAGGATATCCGGTTCTTGCAGCGCCGGTTCTGAGAATGGAGATGACCCACTGCAGTCGCCCACTGGCTTTCACGCTTGAACCTCCCGCAACGAAGTGGTGAGCCGCGACGGAAAGGACGACGATGAACACATGTCAGCTTGTCTGATGCGCCTGCAGACCATGTTAACATATGGATACTCTGCTGTCCCTGACGGACACTCTGGCGCATCAGGAGCCACATCCCCGCCGCCCCCTTGACCGCCGCCGCCCGGCGATGCTACATTCAGCATCCGCGCGGGCGCGTTGGCAGGGGAGGGGGATTTGCACATTAGCACGGCTGGACTCGAGTTTCTGCAGCCGCTGGTTCGCCAGTTTAGCCAGGCAGGCAAGCAGCTCTACCTGGTGGGCGGGGCCGTGCGCGACTGCCTGCTGGAACGGGCGACGACAGACCTCGACCTGACGACCGACGCGCTGCCCGAGCAGACGAAACAGCTGGCCGCCGCCGTGCGCCCCGACTCAATCTACACGGTGGGTGAGCGCTTCGGCACCATCGGCCTCATCCTGAGCGGCCACCACATCGAGATCACCACCTTCCGCGCCGAGCAGTACGAGCTGCGCTCGCGCAAACCGCACGTGACCTTCGGCGACAGCCTCAACGAGGACCTGGCGCGGCGCGATTTCACCATCAACGCCATGGCCATGACGCTGGACGATGGCGGCACGATCATCGACCCGTTCGGCGGCCTGGCGGACCTCGACGCCGGCCTGGTCCGCGCCGTGGGCGACGCCGCCGAGCGCTTCCGCGAGGACCCGCTGCGCCTGCTGCGCGCGGTGCGCTTCGCCACCCAGCTCGGCTTCCGTCTGGAGGAAGGCACGGCGCGGACACTCACACACACGGCCGCCAGCCTGGCCGAGATCAGCCGCGAACGGGTGGCGCAGGAACTCACCCACATCCTGCTGGCCGACGAGCCCGACCGGGGCATACGCCTGCTGGTGGACTTGGATCTGATGCCGTTCATCATCCCCGAGGTACTGGACATGGTGGCGATGGAGCAGGGCTCCTACCACCACAAAGACGTGTTCGAACACACCCTGCTGGTGCTCAGCCGGGTTGGGCCCTCCCTGCCGCTGCGCTGGGCGGCGCTGCTGCACGACATCGCCAAACCACGCACCATCAGCGTGGAGCACGGTGAGGTCCACTTCCTCGGCCACGAGAGCCGGGGAGAGCAGATGGCGCGCGCCATCATGGCCGATCTGCGCCAGCCGCACGAGCTGATCGAGCAGGTGGCCCTGCTGGTGCGCATGCATCTGCGGGCCAACCAGTACGACGCCGGCTGGACGGACGGGGCGGTGCGCCGCCTGATGCGCGAGGCCGGGGAGCAGCTGCCGCAGCTGTTCGAACTATCACGCGCCGACGTCACCAGCCAGCGCCCGGCCAGGGTGGCGGCGGCACTGGCGCGGGTGAACGAGCTGGAGGAGCACAGCCGCTACCTGGCCGAGCAGGAGGCGGTGGCCAGCCTGCGGAGTCCGCTGGACGGCAACGAGTTGATGCGCCTCTTCGGACGCAAGCCGGGGCCGTGGATCAAGCCGGTGAAGGACTATCTGCTGGGGCTGGTGCTGGACGGTACGCTGGGCGGCGAGGAGAAAGAGCGCGCCAGCCAGCTGGCGCGCCAGTTCCTGGCGGAGTACGAGGGGAACGGCGCCGGCTAGAAACCAGGCAGGCCCATGCCGCCGGTCAGGGCGCCCAGCCGTTTAGCCGCCAGCTCGCGCGATTGGTTGAGCGCGTCGTTGGCCGCCGTCAGAATCAGATCCTGCAGCATCTCCACATCTTCCGGATCCACCGCTTCGGGATCGAGTTGAACGGCGGTCAAAA
>CAZMKF010000047.1:4323-9047 GCA_964566935.1 uncultured Dehalococcoidales bacterium
CCACGGCTGGGTACCTTCAGTGTCACCTTTGCCTTAAACGGTGAATCCAGACGGGTAGTCAACCACTCCTCCAAAACAGCAGTCTCTTCTGGCACAGTGGCCAGTATCACCTGACGGGGGATATCGGTGGCCTGTTCGTAATAGCGGATGAGGAAAGTCTCAATCAGGTCATCATCCGGGATGTCGAGGCCCTTATCCAAGATGAACTCATTACTGATGTTCACGACACCTTCGCGCACCACGAAGACGTACTGCTGGCCGTTGGCGGTGACGCTGACCGCGCCGCCGCCGGCGCTGCCGGTAACCATCTCGTTAGCCAGCTCTTCCTGAATCCTGGTCAAACGCTGCTGCATCTGCTTCAGCATGCTCTTGTTTGGCATCATGATTGGTCGTTCTCCGTATTCTCAGTAGTCTTCAGTCCCTTGACGCGCGCCCCCCTCGCCAGCGCCTCGCGCACCAGCGGATCCTCCAGCGGCGAGGCGGCGGCCTGGCGCTGCGCCCGTTCGCTGATCTGGCAGCGCACGATTACGCGGCTGCCCAGCACCGCGTTGAGAGCATCCTCCATGGTGGCCCGATTAGCCGGCTCCTCCAGTGCTTCCTTATGGAAGGCATGGGCGAAGCCGAGGCAGACGCAGTCTCCCTCCACGCTCACCGGTCCATGGCAATCGCGCAGCAGCGCCCGCAGGCGCGAGTCCTTGCGGGCCACTTCCTCCACTGCCCTGGGCCAGGCCTGCAAGACCTGTTCCACATCCAGCGCCACCGCCGCCTGGGCGCCGGCGGCGACCGGCGAGGCCCGCTGCTCGGCCACGGCAGGCGGGCGCAGCGTCTCCGGCGGCTGGATGGGCCGCCGCGGTGGCGCGCCGGCGGGCCTGGAGGGCGGCCGCTGAGTCACCGGGGGAGCGACGGCCACCGTCGCCGCCGCGGCGGGGGCAGGGGCGCCCTCCTCGGTCAGGGAGAACTCGGCCAAGGCGATCTCCAACGCCAGCTGCGGCTGGGTGTTGGCGCGCGGGCCGCCGTCCAGGCGGGAGAAAAGCTTGAGGGCGCGCAGCACCTCGGCCAGCGGCGGCTCCTCCGGGGGCGACGCCTCGTCCCTGCTACCCCGGGCGGCGCCGCGCCGGTAAAGGATGTCGCGCAGCTCGCCCACCGTCTCTCTCGCCAGCTGGCGCATGTCCACCCCGTCGTCCGCCATGCGGGCTATCAGCTGCAGGCCGCCGGCGAAGTCCTTGCTCAGGGTCAGTTTGACGAACTGCTCCACCTGCTCGTTGCCGGTGTTGCCCAGCAGTTCCTGCACATCGCCCAGGGTTATCGTGCCGGCCACGAACACCCGCGCCTGATCGAGTACGCTCTCCGCGTCGCGCAGGCTGCCGGTGGCGGAGCGGGCGATGGCGGTCAACGCCTCGTCCTCGACGGCGATGCCCTCCTCCCGGCAGATCATGCGCAGTTGGCCAACCATGTCACTGACAGAGATGCGGCGGAAATCGAAACGCTGGCAGCGCGAGAGGATGGTGGCGGGGATCTTGTGCGCCTCGGTGCTGGCCAGGACGAAGACGGCGTGGGCGGGCGGTTCCTCCAGCGTTTTCAGCAGCGCGTCGAAGGCGTTGCTGGTCAGCTGATGAACTTCGTCAATTATGTAGACCTTCCGCCTGGCCAGGCCGGGGGCGAAACCGATCTTCTCCCGCAGCTCGCGAATGTCGTCGATGTTGCGGTTGGAGGCGCCGTCGATCTCGACAATGTCCATGGAGCGGCCATCGTTGATCGCCTCGCAGCTCTCGCACTTGTTGCAGGGCTTGCCGCGTCCCTCGTTGGTCTCGCAATTGATCGCCTTGGCCAGCAGCCGCGCCGAGGTGGTCTTGCCGGTGCCCCTCGGTCCGCAAAAGAGATAGGCGTGCGCCACCCTGTCGCTGGCGAGGGCATTGAGCAGGGTGCGCGTCACGTGCTCCTGGCCAACCACCTCGGCGAAGGTCTGCGAGCGCCATTTGCGGTAAAGAGACTGGGTTGACAACGCTTCCTCCGGGGCTCTGTATCGAGGTGATTATAGCATCGGTGCCACCGGCGGCAGCTGCCACGTCCCAGGCGGTGGCCGGGTTGGTCACTGACGTGTCTGGGGCACCCCGTTTTGCTATACTGAGCCGATGGAATCCGCCAATCAACCGGCAACCATTAGCAAGAATACCTCCCCCAGGCGCCGGCCAGGCCTGTCGACGGTCGTGCTCCTGTTACTGGTGCTGGCGCCGCTGGCCGTTCTCGCCTACTACGACCTCTATCTGCCCACCCGCCCGGCGCCGGTACACGCCCCCCGCACACTGAAGCACACCGATCTCAATCCCTACGGCGCCAACTTCTTCCTGCACCTGGAAGCGGAGCAGTGGAAGGTGGAGAAGACGCTGGAGATGGCGGCCAACGCGGGCATCGGCTGGGTGAAGCAGCAGTTTCCCTGGGAGAGCCTGGAGAAGAGCAGCGGCCGCTACTGGGACGACCGCTACAACATCTCCACCTGGGACAAGTTCGACTTCATCGTCGACACAGCGCTCAAGTACGACATGCAGGTGATCGCCAGGCTGGACCGGCCGCCCGATTGGGCGCGAGCGGAGGGCAGCTCGCCGATGAGCCCGCCGCGCGACCTGGCGGATTACGGCCGCTTCGTCGGCCAGGTGGCCAAACACTACAAGGGCAAGGTGCGTTACTACCAGATCTGGAACGAGCCCAACCTGACCGAGGAGTGGGGCAACGGCAAGGTCGACGCGCGCGCTTACACCGAATTGCTCAAAGTAGCCTATCAGGCGATCAAAGAGGCCGACCCGAACGCCTACGTGCTCTCGGCGCCGCTCGCCCAGACGCTGGAGGCCAACGAGTACCACCTCAACGAGGTCGACTACCTGCGCGGCATGTACGAGGCGGGCGCCAAACCCTACTTCGACATCCTCTTCGCCAACGCCTACGGCTTTTCGCTGCCGCCTGACGACCCTGCCGCCGCCGACCGCCTCAACTTCGCCCGCGTGCTGCTGCAGCGACAGTTGATGGTGGAGTTCGACGACGCCGAGAAGCCGGTCTGGTTCAACGAGTTCGGCTGGAACAGCGCCCCGGCCAGTATGTCGCCGGTGGATCTCAAATGGGGACGGGTGGATGAGCCGAAGCAGGCCGAGTATACGGCGGCGGCGGTCCGCCAGGCCCGCGCCGAGTGGCCCTGGGCGGGCGTCTTCAACCTCTGGTTCTTCCGGCAGGACGGCCACATCTCGCCCCAGGACGCGCAGTACTACTTCCGCATGGTGGATGTGGGCTTCACGCCACGGCTCGTCTACGCGGCCATCGCCGAAGAGGCGAAGGCGGGCCTGATCGCCGGCCCCGGCCCCTACGAACCCACCCACCCGGCCATCGTCAGCGACAACAGTTGGTTCTTCGAGGCCAGCGACGACGTGCCCGGCGGCGAGGTGCTGACGGGCGGCGCGGCTGGCGGCAAAGTGCTGATCACCATCAACGGCGGCGGCCTCGACCTGCTCACCAACACCTCACCGCAGGGCGGCAGACTGTACGTGAAGGTGGACGGCAACGGCGCCGACAACCTGCCCAGCGACGCTGACGGCAGCCACTACATCGATCTCTACTCAGAGCAGCCGGTGACGATGGCCAGGATTCCCCTGCTGCGCGACCTGCGTGACGGCGTGCACAAGATAGAGCTCACCCTGGCGCGCGAACGCGACCCGCGCTCCAGCGGCAACGTGGCGCAGCTGGGCGGCTTCGAGGTCTACCAGGGCACTCACCTGCCGTTGCGCTTCCTCGCCTATCTGGGCCTCAGTACCGTGGTGGCGCTCTACCTGGCCGTGCGCGGCTGGCAACGCCACCGCTGGAGCCACGCCGCGTGAGCGGAGAGAGGGCGCCCCTGGCCATCCCGCTGGTGGCACTGGGTGCGGCCGGTTACTTTCTCCTGCCCGGCCCGGCGCCGGCCGCGGCAGCCGCCGGCCTCTGCATCCTCGGGGCTGCGCTCAGACCGCTCACCGGCTTGCAGCTGCTGATCCTGACCCTGCCTTTCTACCTGCTGGAGAAGCAGGCGGTGACCCTGCCCTTCGCCTTGCCCGAGTTCGTCCTGCTCGCCACCCTGGCAGGCTGGGCGGCGCGCCGTCTCTACCTGCTCGTCCGCAGGCGACCTGAGCCGCTGCCGCCCTGGCGCCTGCCCCACCCCGCCATCCTGCTCTTTCTGGCGGGCGCTCTGCTGGCCTCGTTCGCCGCGGTAGCGACCGACCTGCACCTGCGCGGTCTGCGCATCCTGGTGCTGGAGCCGTTGCTCTTCTACTGGTTGCTGCGCCAGGAGGTGAAAAGCCGGGACGATTGGCTTTCCCTGCTCTACGCCTTGCTCCTCTCGGGCGTGGTGGTGAGCAGCTACGCCGCCTGGCAGTTCATCTTCACCACCGAGACGATCGCCGCCGAGGGGGTGGACCGGGCCCGCGGCATCTACGGCTCGCCCAACAACCTCGGCCTCTACCTGGGGCGCATCGTGCCCATCGCCCTCACCCTCACCCTCTGGGCGAAGAGCGGACGCGCCATCTACGGCGCCGCCCTGGCGCTGATGGCGGTATTGCTCTTCCTTACGTTCTCGATCGGCGCCTGGCTGGGCACGGCGGCGGCCGTCCTCTTCATCGCCCTGATGACCCGGCACTACCGCCTCAGCGCCCCCGAGCCGGATCTCAGGCAGCATTACCACATCCCGGAGGGTAAAAAGGTGATCCTCT
>CAZMKF010000047.1:9057-16188 GCA_964566935.1 uncultured Dehalococcoidales bacterium
GCTGCAGGAGGCCGGGGTGGCGGTGGTGGCGGGCAGTTTCGCTTTGGACATAGAGCGGGTGACCTCCCACCTCGACCCGCAAGGCAGCACCTGGCGCTTCCGCGGCTTCGTCTGGCAGGCTGGCCTTGAGATGCTGCGCGATCACCCGCTGCTGGGCATCGGCATCGACAACTTCCTCACCCACTACCAGACCTACCGCTCGCCTCACGCCTGGGCGGAGCCCAACCTCTCCCACCCCCACAACCTGCTGCTGGATTTCTGGCTCAACGTGGGCTTGCTGGGCGCCGCCGGCCTCTGGTGGACGCTGGCCTCCACCTGGCGGCGCGCCGTGGACGGCTGGCGGCGGCTGGCGGACCCCACCCTGGCCGCGGCTCTGCTCGGCATTGCCGCCGCCGTGGTGGACACAGTGGCGCACGGCCTCTTTGACAACGCCTACTTCCTGATCGATCTGGCTTTCGTGTTCTGGCTGCTCACTTTCCTGACCGCCAGGGGACGGCAGCCGGCGCTCTCTGCTATTATTGCCCCGCCGTCCGCAGCAGCGGACCCTGAAAGGATACCTTGAGAGTACTAGTAGCCGGCGGAGCCGGATTCATCGGCGCCAACCTCTGCCAGCGCCTGCTGCGTGAGGGGCATCAGGTGCACTGTCTGGACAACCTGATCACGGGACGTTACCGCAACCTGGAGCAACTGCTGCCCTCGCCGGATTTCCAGTTCACCCAGGCGGATGTTACCTGTCTGCCCGCCGGCCTGGAGCCGGCCGAGGCCGTTTTTCACCTCGCCAGTCCGGCCAGCCCGCCCGGCTACTTCCAGTACCCGGAGGAGACGGCGCTCACTAACAGCAAGGGCACGCACGCCCTGCTCGGCCTCGCCACCGGCTGGCAGGCCAGCTTCCTCTTCGCCTCCACCTCCGAGGTCTACGGCGACCCGCTGGTGCACCCGCAACCGGAGACCTACTGGGGCAACGTCAACACAGTCGGCATGCGCTCCTGTTACGACGAAAGCAAGCGCTTCGGCGAAACACTCACCTACACCTTCATTCACAAGTACGGCACGCGGGCGCGCATCGTGCGCATCTTCAACACCTACGGGCCCTTCTCCGATCCTAACGACGGCCGCATCGTGCCCAACTTCATCACCCAGGCGCTGCGCGGCGAACCGATCACCGTCTACGGCGACGGCCGCCAAACGCGCAGTCTCTGCTACGTGAGCGATCTGGTAGATGGCCTGCTGCGCGCCATGTTTCATCCCGGCAGCGAGCACGGCGTCTTCAACCTGGGCAACCCGGAGGAGCACACCGTGCTCGAGTACGCCCACCTGATCCGGGAGATGACCGGCTCAACCTCGGAGATCGTGCATGTGCCCCCGATCAGCAAGGACGAGCCGCAACTGCGCCGGCCCGACATCAGCCGCGCCCGCCAACTGCTGGGTTGGCAACCGCAGGTTGGCCTGCGCGACGGCCTGACCCGCACGGTGGCCTGGTTCCGTCAGGAACTGGCACGCTGACATGTTACAGCAGCTGCAGCTGAAGCCGCATTGGCAGAGCGGCGGAATAGCGCCCGCCCTTGCCATCGTCGTTCTCTCGCTGGCGGTGGCGGCGCTGCCGCTCGTCTGGGCCGCCGCCCTGGTGGCTGGCCTGGTGCTGACGCTGGCCATCATGGCGCGGCCACACTGGGCGCTCTACCTGCTGGCCCTCTCCATCCCCCTGGAATCGCTGCGCAGCTTCAATGTGGGCGGCGCCAGCGTGGGCACGACGGAGCTGCTGGTGGGTCTGCTGGCCCTGTCCTGGCTGCTGCGCATCGCTGTCTTCAGCGAGCGTCCCGCCGTGCCGCAGTCGATCACCCTTCCCCTGCTTCTGCTGCTGACGGTGGTGATCGCCTCTGGTTTCCGGGCCACCGCTGTCGGTCCGGTGGTGAAGGAGGCGGTGCGCTGGCTCGAGCTGCTGGTGGTGCTGGCCGCCGGCACACAACTGCTGACGCCGCGCCGTGGCGCCATCCTGCTGGCGCTGCTCTTCGCCGCCGCCCTGGCCGAATCGCTGCTTGGCTTCGCGCAGTTCTTCCTGCGCCTGGGACCGAATGCCTTCCGCACTGGCGGCTTCCTGCGCGCCTACGGCACCTTCGGCCAGCCGAACCCGTTTGCCGGCTACCTCGGCACCCTGTTGCCCCTCGCCCTGGCGCTGACTCTGGCCGTCTGGCGCCACGCCGGCCTGCGCCGCAGCTGGCCCGGCATCGTGACCACGGCCACCTTCCTGACCCTGACGGCGGCGCTGCTTACCACCATGTCACGAGGAGGCTGGCTGGGCTTCGCCTTCGGCGCCGTTGTCGTCGCCTCGCTCTTCAACCGGCGCACCTTCCTGCTCACCGTCTTCGCAGGCTTCATCGGCGTCTTCGTCGTCCTGCTGGGCGCCATGAACGTGCTGCCGGCGCAGATCAGCGAGCGCCTTACCCAGATCGTCTCTTACTTCGGCGTGTTCGACGTGCGCACCGTGGCGGTGGGCGCCGCCAACTGGGCGGTTGTTGAACGCATGGCGATCTGGCAGGCGGCCTGGGGCATGTTTGAGGCCTTTCCCCTGCTGGGGGTGGGCGCGGGCAACTACACCGTTGCCTACCCGCTCTACATGATGCCGGGTTGGATCAACTCCATGGGACACGCCCACAACCTCTATCTCAACCTTTTGGCGGAGACAGGCCTGGCCGGCCTGGGCGCCTTTCTCCTCTTCTGGCTGGCCGGCATGCGCCAGTTATGGCTGCTCTGGCGGCGCGCAGACTCCGGCCAGCTGGCCTGGTGGCAATGGGCGCTGCCTCTGGGCGTGCTGGGGGTGATGGGGCAACTCTCGCTGCACAACATGTTTGACAACCTGATGGTGCACGGTCTCAACGTGCAGCTGGCCATGCTGCTGGCGCTCGCCCTCAATTCGCGCCGTGGCGCGCCGCCGGTGACGGACCGATGAGCGACCAGACCAGTTACGAGCCCATCCCGGAGGGCGGCGAAGTGACGGAGCTGGCGCTCGGCCGCCGCTTCTTCAACTGGAAGACGTTCGCCTCGTTCGTGGTGGCCTTCCTCATCATCTTCTTCCTGATGCGCAACGTGAAGATGGACCCGGCGGCCACTCTGGCAACGATCCGCCGCGCCGATCCGCTGCTCTATCTCACCGGCTTTCTCGTCTACTACGCCGGCTTCCTGATCAGAGGCCTGCGCTGGCAGCGCATGATGCGCAACGTGCGCGGCGAGGACGATGCCGCCGTGGCGCAGCCCTCCGCCAAGCGTCTGGCCGCCATCATCTACGTCTCCTGGTTCGTCAACTGCATCGTGCCTGCCAAATTGGGGGACGTGGTGCGCGGCTACCTGCTCAGGAACGACACGGGCATCCGTTTCATGAAAGGCATGGGCACCATCGTGGCCGAACGCTTGCTGGATCTCAGCGTCTTGCTGTTGTTGCTCGGCGTTTCCGGCTGGGTCAGCATGCGCGACCGCCTGCCGGCCGACGTGCAGCGGGCGCTCGAGCTGGGCATGCTGCTGGTGGGCGCCGGCGTGCTCGTGCTGCTGCTGATGCGCCACCAGGACAGTATCATTCAGCGCTTTCTGCCGGAACGGATGCGCGAGCGCTATTCGCGCTTCAACGAGGGCACCCTCGGTTCCTTCCGCAGCCTGCCGTACATCTCTTTCCTGACGGTGCTGACCTGGCTGTCGGAATCGGCCCGCCTGCTCTTCGTCACCTGGGCGCTGGGCGTGCACATCTCGGACAACCCGGTCAACGAGGCGCTGGCCATCGTCTTCATCGCCCTCGCCTCGGCCGCCTTGACGGCGTTGCCCGTTACGCCGGGCGGCCTGGGCCTGGTGGAGGCGCTGATCGTCAAGGCCTTCTCCTGGAGCGCCGCCGCCAGCGGCGCGCACATCGCCAACGACGTGGTCTGGTCGATCGCCATCCTCGACCGCAGCATCTCCTACGGCAGCATCGTCGTCTTCGGCCTCATCGTCTACTACATCACGGCGAAGCGCCAGAAGACGCGGGAACGCTTATGAAGATCGCCATCGACTACACACCGGCGGTCAGCCAGGGGGCGGGCATCGGCCGTTACACTCGCAGCTTGGTGAAGGCGCTGATGCAGATCGATGCCGAGAACGAGTACCTGCTCTTCTACGGCCAGGAAGAGGGCCAGCGGCCGCTGCCCGACCTGAGCGCCCACCCCAACTTCCGCGTCAAAGGCGTGAACCTTTCCTATCGCAGCATGGCGATCATCTGGCACCGGCTGCAGTTGCCGCTGCCGATCGACCTCCTGATCGGCGCCTCCGACGTCTTTCACGCCACCGATTTCGTGCTGCCGCCACTGCGGCAAGCGCGTGGCATCGTCACCATCCACGACCTTTCGTTTCTGCTCTACGCCGACCATGCCGAGGCTAACCTCGTCCGCTACCTGAAGCGCGCCGTGCCGGTTTCGCTGCGCCGCGCCAGCCTGGTCCTCGCCGATTCCAGGAGCACCCGCGACGACGTGCTTTGCCTGCTGGATGTGATGCCCGATAGCTGCCACGTCCTCTACTCCGGCGTGGACCCGATCTTCCGGCCGGTGGAAGACGCCCAGGAACAGGCGCGGGTGCGCGAGCGCCTGGGGCTGCACTACCCCTACATCCTCTTCGTGGGCACCATCGAGAAGCGCAAGAACCTGGCGCGGCTGATGCGCGCCTACAGCCTGCTGCGCCAGCGCCACTCATCCGTACCCAAACTGGTGATCGGCGGCGGCAAGGGCTGGCTGTTCGACGACGTGTTCAGCGCCGTGGAGGACCTGAACCTGCAAAGCGAGGTCGTCTTCCTCGGCCGGGTGGAAGACGAGGACCTGCCGGCCCTCTACAGCATGGCCGAGCTGTTCGTCTACCCCTCCCTCTACGAGGGCTTCGGCCTGCCGCCACTGGAGGCGATGGCCTGCGGCACGCCGGTGATCGCCTCCAACACCTCTTCGCTGCCGGAGGTGCTCGGCGAGGCCGCCTTGCTGGTGCCGCCCACCGAGACGGAATCGCTGGCGCAGGCCATCGCCTCAATCCTGCAGAGCGACACGCGGCGAGCCGCGCTGCGCCGGGCCGGTCTGGAGAGGGCGGCTCGCTTCACCTGGACGGACGCTGCCCGCAACCTGCTCAACTTCTACCGGCAGGTGCTCAACTGATGGCGTTGAAAGTCGGCATCAACGCCCTCTTCCTGGAGCGGCCCTTCACCGGCAGCGGCCAATACCTCACCAGCCTCGTTGCCGCCCTGCGGCGGCGTGAGGATGGCACCGAGTACTGCCTGCTGCTTTCGCAGGCGCAAGCCGAGGAGCAGGGCAGACAGGTGGCGCCGGCCTGGCTCCGCCACGATACCTTGCGCAAGATGTATGTGGAACAGCTGGGGGCGCCGCTGGCGGCCCGTGCCGAGCGGCTCGACGTGCTGCACTACCCGTACTTCGCCGCGCCGCTGGTGACACCAGCGCCCTGCGTGGTCACCGTGCACGACGTCATCCCCCTGCTGCTGGAGGACTACCGTGGCCCGCTGCCGGTACGCGCCTACATGTCGCTGGCTGCCGCCACCACCAGCCGCGCCAGCATCGTGGTGTGCGACTCCGTATGGTCACAGCGCGACGCCATCCGCGTGCTCGGCCTGCCGCCGGAGCGCGCCCGCGTCGTCTACCTGGCGGCGGGCGAGGAGATGCGCCCCGCCAGCGAGGGCGAGCAGCGGGCCATCCGCGAGCGCTACGGCCTGGAGCGGCCCTTCATCTTCTACATCGGCGGCCTCGACAGGCGCAAGAACCTCGGGGTGTTGCTGGAGGCCTTCAGCCGCTTCCAGCGGCAGCACAGCGAGGTGGAATTGGTGATCGCCGGCGGGCGGCCCGGCGCCGGCCGCCTTTTTCCGGACTGGCAGGCGCTGGCGGAGCGGCTGGGGATCGCCGCCAAGGTGCGTTTCATCGGCCCCGTCAGCGAGGCGGAGAAAGCGCAGCTTTACAGCGCCGGCGCCATGTTCTGCTTCCCGTCGCTCTACGAGGGCTTCGGTCTGCCCCCGCTGGAGGCGATGGCCTGCGCCACGCCGGTGCTCTGCGCCAACGCCACCTCCCTGCCGGAGGTGACGGGCGATGCCGCCCAACTGCTGCCCACCGGCGACCCGGCGGCGTGGAGCGAGGCGATGCGGCAAGTTTACGAAGATGACGAACTGCGTCAGAGTATGATATCAAGGGGTTTGCAGCGGGCTTCCACCTTCTCCTGGGATGAGACCGCGCGCCAAATGGCGGAGGTGTACCAGTGCGCGTCGTACTAATTTCGAAGGCGATGGTTGTCGGCGCTTATCAACGCAAAGCTGAGGAGATAGCGCGGCAACCGGGCATCGAGCTGACGGTGATCGTGCCTCCCTTCTGGAACGAGGAGACGCGGCGGGTCAACCTCGAGCGCGCCTACACCAGCGGTTATGAGCTGCTGGTCGAGCCTCTGCTCTTCAGCGGCCACTTCCACATCCACCTCTATCCCAGGCTGGACCGCACCATCGCCCGCATTCAGCCGCAGGTCGTCCACGCTGACGAGGAGCCATACAACCTGGCCACGGCGGAGATGATCATGCTGGGCCGCCGCCACGGCGCCGCCACCATGTTCTTCAGCTGGCAAAACCTGATGCGCCGCTACCCGCCGCCCTTCAACCTCTTCGAGCGCTACAACATGTGGCGCACCGACTATGCCGTGGCCGGCAACGCCGACGCCGCCAGCGTTCTGCGCAGGAAGGGTTTTCGTGGCCCCATGGCGGTGCTGCCACAATTCGGGGTGGACCCGGACATCTTCCGCCGGCCCGAGGGCTGGCGGCGCGAGCCGGGGCAGCCCTTCACCATCGGCTACGTGGGCAGGCTGGTCGAACAGAAGGGTCTCGTCCACCTGGTGAGGTCGGTCTCTGGGCATCGCCGAGCGGGTGCAGATCAAACCGCCGGTGCCCTCGGTGGCGGTACCGGCCGAGATGCTCCAGCTGGACACGCTGGTGTTGCCCTCGCTCACTCGCAGCAACTGGAAGGAACAGTTCGGACGGGTGCTGATTGAGGGGATGGCCAGCCAGCTGCCGGTGATCGGTTCGGACTCGGGCGAGATTCCCAACGTGCTCGCCGACGCCGGTCTCGTCTACCCCGAGGGCAACGATGA
>CAZMKF010000048.1:0-13987 GCA_964566935.1 uncultured Dehalococcoidales bacterium
CCGGGTCGGTCATCACGCTCTGCATGCGCACCCGGTCTCCGAGGATGGCGCCGCCTGTGTAGGGGCTGGTGGGATCGACGGCAATGATGCCAACGGTCTTGCCCTGGCGTCTGTACTCCCTGGCCAGGCACATCACCAGGGTACTCTTGCCGGCGCCAGGAGGTCCCGTCACCCCGATCAGGTAGGAACGCGAGCTGCCGTGGTGCAGTTCAGCCAGCAGCTCCCCGGCGACCGGCGCACGGTTCTCCACTAGCGTCATCACCCGTGCTATGGCGCGGCGATTGCCCGCTCGCACCAGCTCAACCAGCTCGGCTTATTCCTTGGTATTGGTCATTGCAGTTCCATCCCGGCTGTCTGATTCGGGCAGTGCCGCACCTCGGTTGAAGTTGCGTTGTCTGCCGGCTCTTCGCAATACGTTACTGAATCGGGCTCGTCGTTGAGGCCGATTGCTGCTCTGGCTCGCTCGAGGTCAGGCGCCAGCACCATGATTCGTACGGGCGCCATGTCGGCGGAGGCGAGGTACGCCACTGCTAGTGGGTCGGTGCGCTTGACGGTGCAGCGCACTCCCTGCTGGTCTAGCAGGTGAACCCACATCTCGGCGAGGGCCAGGTTGGGCGCCTCAGCCAGTACTACAAGTGTCGCTTCTTCATTGTTGGCGGACAATGAGCTAAACCGCCTTCTCGGCGTGCAGCCGTTCGATCTCACTGTCGCTATAGCCCAGCACCGATCTGAGGATCTCGTCCGTATGCTGGCCCAGGTCGGGGCTGGCGGTGGGGGTGGTGATCACCGAACGAGACATGCGTAGTGGCGAGCCTACCATCTTGATGGGCCCAACCCGGTGATGTTCTACTTCGACGAACATATTGCGCGAGTTCAGTTGCGGGTCCTTCACCACCTGGTCGATGGTCTGCACCGGCGCGCAGGGAACGGAGGCGTCAGCCAGGGCCTCCAGCACTTCGGCGGTGGTCATATTCGTGGTTACGGCGCTAATCTCCGCTTCCAGTTCCTTAACGTGGGCCGTGCGCAAGTTGTTGTCCGTGAAACGCGGGTCGTCCAGCAACCGTTCCAGCTTGAGCGAACGGCAGACGTTCTCCCACTGCCTGGCGTTAGCTGCGCCGGCAACGAAGGAGCCGTCCTTCGTGGGAAAGGCCTGGAAGGGCGTGATCACTGAGTGACGGGAGCCGAGGCGGGTCGGCACCTGACCGGAAGAGAAGTAACGGGTTACCGCGTTCTCCAGGATGGCGACTTGGCAGTCATACATTGCGATGTCCAGCCGCTGGCCGAGACCACTATTCTGCCGCTCTAACAGCGCTGCAAGGATGCCGATAGTTGAAAAGAGCGACGCGCTGATGTCACCGATTGAGGTGCCAACCCGCACGGGTCCACCCCCCTCCTCGCCGGTGATGCTCATCGTTCCGGACATGGCTTGGACGATCACGTCGTAAGCGGGTCGGTTGACGTAGGGTCCCGTCTGGCCAAAGCCCGAGCACGAGGCGTAGATCAGGCCCGGGTTATCCTTGCTGAGTTTTTCGTATGTAAGCCCGAACTTAGCCATCGTCCCGGGCAGGAAGTTCTCCATCAGCACGTCGCACTTGGCCGCCAACTGGCGGGCAATGGCGCGCCCATCCTCGGTTTTCAGGTTGAGCGTGATGCTGCGCTTGTTACGGTTAATACTGGTGAAATAGTGACTTACGTCACCGAAGAAAGGCGCATAAGTACGGGTGAAATCGCCGGTTCCAGGCACTTCGACCTTAATCACGTCGGCGCCGAGATCGGCCAGGATCATGGTTGCGTACGGCCCGGCCAGCACCCAAGTGAAGTCCAAAACTCGGATTCCTTCTAGCGGTTTTGACAACTTTTCACCTCCACAGCACCGGCCATTATAACAACAGGCTCGTGTCTTTTGTTTTAGCGACACAGGGCGACGGCGCGTTAGCCGATGATCAGCATAATCCTGCCGCTCTGCTCAGCATCTTCTGTCCGTTCAATGGGTGGCTGGCGGTAATTCCACGTCCACTTGGTGGCGCAGCATGGCACAGTTGACCACTGCCCGAAAGGCGGTAGATTCCTAAAACGGCAGTGTCGCTAGCACTGAGCAGGTGGGCTGGCTTGGCGTTGACGTTACTGGCGGGGATACGCGGCAACGGTGCACAGGCGCCATTGCAGCTACCGAGGCGTGAGGAAGCGGTCGCAGAGAGTGTGCTCACCCTTCGGATTACTGGGTCCGGTTGACTGGCGTTTCATTGTGTGTCTCGTGTTACGGTACATAGGCAATTACCGTAGAGCAAACGGACTTTGCCCCCGCCTGGCGCAGCGCCTCGGCGCAGGCGGCCAGCGTAGCGCCCGTGGTCGTCACATCATCGACAATACAGACGCGGCGGCCATCGAACCTGGCGTTAACGGCGAATGCGCCCTGCAGGTTGTGCAGTCGGTCTTCACGTGGCAGTTGCATCTGCGGGCGGGTCTCACGTAGACGGCGCAGTGCGTGTGTCTGCACAGGTACTCCCAGCAGCTGCCCAAGCTGTTGAGCTATCAGGGCTGACTGGTTGTAACCCCGCTGTCGCAATCGCCCGCTACTGAGTGGTACCGGCGCCAATAAGTCGAAGTCGAGCGGGTGTCTCAGCAGCTGATCGCCCAGCAGAGCGGCCAAGGGCTTGGCCAGGTAGCGCTGGCCGTCGAACTTCAGGCGCTGAATCGCCTTGTTCAGTGGTGGCTGGTACGGCCCCACCAGTCTTCGTGGCAGCACCGGTTTGCTGTCGCCTCTGCGGCCGTCGAAGCAGCGATGGCCCGGTTCGGCGGTTAAGCCGCAACGCTCGCAAAGCGGCTCTTCAATCAGCTGCAATGCCGGCCGGCAGCGTGGACACAGCCAGGCGCCACGACTGCCGCAACTGACGCAACGTTCCGGGTACAACAAGCCGGTCAAGCGCTCTAACATCTCTTGATCCTGGCCGCGATTGGGATGGGGTGCGGCCGACAACCTTGTGCTGTCGGCCGCTTACAGTATTCCTATCCGGTAGCGTGTCTACTTAACCACGCCGGCCTTCTCCAGGATGCCGCGCAGGGCGATCGTCTGCTGCTCATTGAGCGGGCGCAGCGGGCCGCGCGTGGGGCCTCCGTAGAGTCCGACCATGTCGCAGGCGGCCTTAAGGCCAGCGATGCCGAAGCCAGCCGTGACGGCGTGGTTGGCAGGGATCAGGCGCAGCTGCAGCTGGCGAGCCTCCTCGAATCGCCCGTCGCGCGCCGCTTCGTAAAGGGCCACGCAATCGTCGGTCGCGATGTTGGCCAGTGCCAGCACCCCACCCACGGCGCCGAGTGCCATGGCGGGGAAAAGGAAGCCAGCCGAACCGGCGAAAACCTGGAAATCAGGCGAAACCTGGCGGATGACGTCGCCGATTTTGACCACGTTGCCGCTGCTGTCTTTGATAGCGATGATGTTCGGATGCTCAGCCAGTTTGACTACTACCGCGCCTGACATGTCGACGCCGGTGTTCAGCGGCATGTTGTAGAGGATGCAGGGGATGGGAGAGGCATCGGCGATGGTCTCATAGTGGTACTGCAGCGCTGCGTCGTCCATCTTGCCGCGGTAGTATGACGGAGTAATGATCACCGCCGCCTTGGCGCCCGCCTGGGCTGCCTTACGGGTGAACTTGATCGTTTCGATCGTGCCTTCACAGCCGGTCCCTACCAGTACGTGCTTGCCGTTGGCGGCGTTCTCGGCTACCGTGCGCACCACGTCGAGCTTCTCCTGCTCACTCAGGAGCACGAACTCACCATTGGAGCCGAGCACCACATAGCCGGCGATACCGCTCTTATTCCATTGTTCCAAGTTGGACTTCAGCTTGTCCAGCGCCAGGTCACCGTCGATATTAAAGGGTGTTGGTATGGGTGGGTAAATGCCGTCTAGTCTCACAGATCTCCCTCCAGTCAGCTAATGTCTTTTGGTGCAATTGCCATGTGTAGAACCATCATAAATCATGGCTTGGAGGGTGACAACAACCACGCCGCTCTTCCCGCAGCCGCACTCGCACTCTAATTGACACCGCCGTGCTGCGTCAATAGAATTGGCGCAAGGGACGGACCGCAGGGGCGCGTTCTATGGCGAGTGGATGGCTGCGCGCATGTTCACTCGCCCTTTCTCTTAGGCCGGCTGGCGAAACCAGTTCTTCGCGCCGGTAATGCCATCAAGCCCATCGTATTACTATCGTACTGGGAGGCATCCTTGCAGGAGCAAAGACCGGAGTTCACCTGGGCGGGCGCGGGACGCCTCATCCTGCTCACGGCTGCACTTACCCTGCTGCTGGGCATGGTGATGACCTTCCAGCTATTGCCGGGGCGCTACCAGTTCCACGAGGGGGAGGTAGCCACTTTCAACGTAAAATCGCCGGCGCGGGTTGAGTATGTAAGTCAGATCGCCAGCAAGAACGCGCGCGACCAGGCCGCCGACGCCATCCCCTTGCAGCTCGAGTACGACCCGCTGATCGGCTCACAACAACTGAGCCGCCTTGATGCCGCTCTACGACAGGTGAGTGAGGTGCGCAAGCAACGGCTGAGCGTGGAGAGTGGTCTGGACGCGCTGAACAAGATCGACTATCTCGAACTGGAACCAGGCGCAGCGCGGCGTATCCTGCAATGCTCAGAGAGCGAGTGGTTGGTGCTGGGTATTGAAGCCAGGCGGGTCCTCAACATGGCGATGGGAGCCGAATCAACCGCTGAGCAATCGGCCGAGATGGTCCGCAAGCTCTCCACGGCAGTGGATCCCTCCTTCCCCGCGGAATACAATAGCGTGGTCGTCGATTTGGTGGAAGGCTTCATCCGGCCGACCGTGATCGTCGATCAAGAGGCGACCGATGCGGCGAGGGAGAACGCCCGCGCCGCAGTGAGACCGGTGCGCGTCACAGTGGAAAAGGGCGAGATCGTTCTGCGCGACGGAGACGTGGTGCGCAATCTCGACCTGGAGAAGCTGGAAGCGGTGGGTCTGACCAATCCGCAGCTCAACTGGTACGATGCGATCGGCTATTTCCTGCTTGCTCTAGTGCTGGCACTCCTACTTAACCTCTTCCTGATGGCGCTCTCGCCTGCCACTTGGGCCAGTTCGCGTCGACTCGTGCTCGTTTACACGGTGCTGGTGCTGGCGTTGCTGGCAGCTAAAATGACGGTGCCAGGCCGCGGCCTCTGGGCATACTTGTTCCCGATTGCCGCAGTGCCGATGATTCTGACCATGCTGACCGATCACCTGGTGGCGGCCATCGTTATCGTGGGCGCGGCTCCCCTGATGGGGTTGATGTCGGGCGCTTCACTGGAGATCGCCAGCGCCAGTCTGATGGGCGGCCTGACGGGCATACTGGGCATGCGGAGGCTGGAACGCCAGAGCCACGCCTTCTTCACCGGCCTCATCGTGGCGGCGGCTACCTTCGCGGTTGTCTTCAGCTTCAAACTATGGACTCAAGATACGGACCTCTCGCAACTGGGGCTGATTGCGTTCATCTGCGCGGTGAACGGCTTGTTGAGTGCCATTCTCACCCTCGGCGCGTCCACAGTGCTGGGGCATCTCTTTGGCGTGACAACAAGCACCGGCCTCCTGGAGTTGGCGCATCCCTCCCAACCGCTGTTCCGGCGACTGCTCTCCGAGGCCCCGGGCACATATCACCATAGCGTGGTAGTGGCGAACCTCTCGGAGCGCGCTGCCCAGTTGGTGGGCGCTGATCCCCTGCTGGCCAGGGTTGGCTCCTATTACCACGATGTCGGCAAGGTAGTGCGTCCCTATTGTTTCGTGGAGAATCAGTTCGAGGGCGAGAACATCCACGACAAGCTCAACCCTCAAACTAGCGCTCGGCTGATCATCGCCCATGTCAAAGATGGCCTGGAGCTGGCGGCCCAACAGTCTTTGCCAAGTAAGGTGCGCGATATTATGGAGCAGCATCATGGCACGAAACTGGCCGCCTTCTTCTATCGCAGCGCTTGTGAGGAGCACTCTGGCGGGCGCGCTCCGAATCAGGCCGACTTCCGCTACGCTGGCCCGAAGCCGCAGAGCAAAGAGGCTGGTATCGTACTGCTGGCCGACTCGGTGGAAGCAACGGTTCGAGCGTCGGATGATCACTCCCCGGACGCGATCGATACAACCGTACGCCGGATCATTAATGAAACCGTGTTGGACGGCCAGCTCGATGAATGCCCGCTGAGCATCCAGGATCTGGCCACAATCAGAGAGACCTTCGTCTCCGTGTTGCAGGGCATCTTCCATCCCCGCATCAAGTATCCGGAACCGGCTGAGCTGGAAGCAATCGGTGGGGCCAATGCGGCGAGGATTACCTCGTCGCCCAACCGGCAGTTACCCGAACGTAGCGCGCAGCCCGCAACCGGCAGTTCGACAGGCAAAGAGTAGAGTGCCAGAGCTTTCAGTCGAGGTTTCCGACGAATCAGGAGAGCTGACCAACCTCCACAGGTCCACATTTGTGATGTTGGCAGGGTTAGTGGCCGAGTATCACGGATTAGAGGCGGGCAGCGTTGCTGTCACTCTCGTTGGCGAAGGGCGTATTCGGCGGTTGAATCGCGAGTTCCGGGGCATTGATGA
The DNA here is from genome assembly GCA_964566935.1 of uncultured Dehalococcoidales bacterium. Lineage (GTDB taxonomy): Bacteria > Chloroflexota > UBA6077 > FW602-bin22 > JAMCYS01 > CAZMKF01. Next base: position 6,572 of record CAZMKF010000048.1, read on the forward strand.
GGTCACGGATGTGCTCTCGTTTCCCCTACAGGACGGTGACGATGAAGACGGCCCGGTCTTTGTGCTGCCCCCCGAGCTGGCCATACAGCTGGGCGACATAATCATTTGTTGGCAGCGTGCGGTTGAACAGGCGGAGCAATACGGGCACAGTCTGGAGCGTGAGCTAGGATTCCTGTTTGTGCATGGCCTTCTTCACCTGCTTGCTTACGACCACGAGGACGAGGCTGAACGGCTGGTCATGCGTCAAGTGGAGGAGCGAGTGCTGGCGGCCGCGGGCCTGCTACGCTAGTTGCGCTCACTCCGTTTGGCCTCGAGGCGGCCGCGCGTCATCCAGGCTGCCAGTCCTGCCACGGAGACCACCGAGCCAAGCGCCGCGCCCAAAATCAACTCACGCCGATGGGAGGCCGGCCAGTCTACAGGTCGCTCTGCGTTCGATGCTTTTGCCTCGGCCAGTAACCGGCAGTGCAGAGCTTCTCGAAAGGCAGGCGAGGGCTCAACGGGAACCAGATGGCGCCGCAGGATCGCTGAGAACTCGGCCAACGGGCCGATGGAACGGGGAGATTCCCCCGCAGTTGAGCGATGGGCGAAGATCGTATCCAGGTAGTGGTCGAGTTCAAGTGCCGAGAGATCGATCCACACTATGAGTTCCTCATTCCCTTTCCCGCATCATTGCTGGACGCTGACGCGGCTGACATCGTTGTCCTCAGGTGAGTCATGGTGCGGTGTAACAAGGCTTTAACCGCCCCTTCACTGCGCCCCATGACGACGGCGATGTCGGAGGCGCGCATTTCTTCCACAAAACGCAAGATAAGCAACTGCTGCCGTTCAGCTGGCAGCGCGGCAACCGCACGCAGTAGCTCCGCTCGCTCCTCCTTTTTCTCGCTGACCACAGTGGGATGATTGCTATCGTCACGAGATTCCAGAGTATCGGGAAGAGAGAGATTGTGCTTGCGGTCGCGATGCCAGTTGGCAACGAGGTTGTGGGCGATGCGCAACAACCAGGCGGAGATTGGCGCTCCCTGCTGGCGAAAGCGGGGTAGATGCGAGAGGGCTTGCAGAAACGTTCGCGCCGTTAGGTCTTCGGCGTCCTGGGTGCAGGCGCCGACGCGATAGTAGATGTAGTTATATACGCGTTTGACGTGCCGCTGGTACAGCTCGCCGAACGCCTCGGGATCGGTGCGCGCCAGTTCAACCAACGCATCGTCTGATTGCGGCCACGATACCGCCTGAATCATCTATCCTTGACACTCTCCAACAAACTGGGAATACCTTCACAAACCTCCGGAATTATCGGTGAATAACTGACTCAAGTCAAGGAACGTCGGGCGTGCATGCGCTTACAGTTCATTTACACAAGAGTTCCAGACGTGCGCACGATAGAACGCTTGCGTTCACGAGCGACTGGTAGTTTATGACCGAACTAGCACTTAGGAGGAAACGCGAAACAGATGAATCTCAAGCTATGGCCCAAGCTAGTGGGTGGATTGCTGGCAGCGAGCGTGCTTCTCGCCGCTTGTTCGCCGGCAGCTACACCCACCTCGGCACCGCCAGCAACTAAAGCGGCTACTGCGGCTGCCGCCACCAAGCCGGCTGCAACCGCTGCCACCGCTGCCACCAAGGCGGCTACAACTGCCGCCACCAAGCCAGCCTCTACAGCCACCGCAGCCTCCGCTGCAACGGCCGCAGCCGTCACTGGTAACCTGCCCGACGGCGCTGCCAAACAACTGACCGGCGCGGGCGCAAGCTTCCCGGCCGTGCTCTACACCAAGTGGTTCAACGATTACAAAAACAAGTACGGTGTGGAAGTCAACTATCAGTCAATCGGCTCGGGTGGCGGCATCAAAGCCATCAGTGACCAGACCGCCGATTTCGGCGCCACTGACAGCCCTCTGACCGATGCGCAGGCCTCAGCCGCCAAGGGCGGCAAGATTCTGCACGTGCCGACCGCTCTGGGCGGCGTGGCCGTGACCTACAACCTGAGTGGAATCTCCACTCCCCTGAAGTTCACGCCGGATACCCTTGCGGGCATCTTCCTGGGTGACATTAAGAAGTGGAACGATCCGAAACTGGTGGCGGACAACGCAGGCGTCACTCTGCCCGACGCTGACATCGTAGTCGTCCATCGCTCGGATGGTAGCGGCACGACCTCGATCTTCACCGATTACCTGTCCTCCGTTAACGACAAGTGGAAGACCAACGTCGGTAAAGGCACCGCCGTCAACTGGCCAGTCGGTCTTGGTGGCAAGGGCAACGAAGGTGTCGCTAACGAAGTCAAGCAGAATCCCAATTCAATCGGCTATGTGGAAGTGATCTACGCCATCCAGAACAAACTGGGAGTGGCGATGGTCAAGAACAAGGCTGGCAAGTTCGTGGAACCGAAGCTCGAGAGCGTGAGTGCAGCTGCGGCTGGCGTGAGCGCCACCATCACTCCGGACCTGCGTGCCAGCATTGTTAACGCAGATGGCGATGCCGCCTACCCGATCTCAGGTTTTACCTGGATTCTCGTGTACGAGAAGATGACTGATAAGGCAAAGGCCAGCACGATCAGCCACCTGCTTTGGTGGGGGATTCACGAGGGCCAGGCCGCCTGTGCAAGCCTTGGCTACGCCCCATTGCCCAAGGAGATCGTGACCAAGGCTGAGGCTATGGTCAAGTCGATCAACGTCGACGGTCAGCCTGCCTTCAAGCCTTAATATGGCGCGCGGTGGCGAGAAGACGACATTGTGGAGTCCACTCGCCACTGCCACTTGGTACACAGTACTGGTTCCCCAGTAAAAAGCAATGCTCCGCAGTGCAGCGAAGTGCGTCCGGTAGAGTGGACGCACTTCAACCAACTACAACGCTAGGAGATTCGCGGATTTGATAGCGCAAGGACGTAAGAAACAGAATGGTGTCGGCGGCGGGGAGAACCTCGGTGACCGGATCTTCCGCCTGAGTACCTCCGCCCTGGCCGCGGGCATTCTGGTGTTGCTCGCCGCCATCATCATCCTGCTGTTTCTCGACGCGCGTCTGTCAATCGAGCGTTACGGGCTCGGTTTCATTACAAACTCGGTGTGGGATCCAGTGTTCGAGGAATTCGGCACGCTGCCTTTCATTTACGGCACGTTGGTCACCTCGTTCATTGGCCTGCTGATCGCCGCGCCGCTGGGTATCGGCGCCGCCCTGTTCCTGGCTGAGTACGCGCCCAAGTGGATGCGTGAGCCGGTCAGCTTCGCGGTGGAGTTGCTGGCGGTGATTCCCAGTATCATCTACGGCCTCTGGGGCCTGTTTGTGCTCGCCCCGATTATGCGCGCTCATATCGAGCCTTTCCTGCAGGGCACATTCGGCTGGATGCCGATAATTGGAGAACTGTTCCAGGGGCCGATCATTGGCCGTGACCTGCTGATTGGCGGCATCATCCTCTCGGTGATGGTCCTACCCACGGTAACTTCCATAGCTCGCGAAGTGATTCGAGCAGTGCCTGACACGCAGCGGGAGGGCATGCTGGCGCTGGGGGCGACTCGGTGGGAAACGATATACTTCGCCGTTCTGCCTTATGCCCGTTCCGGCATCATCGGCGCAGTGGTGCTTGGACTGGCGAGGGCGCTGGGCGAGACGATGGCCGTAACCATGGTTGTTGGCAATTCGTCCCTGCAGATCAGCGCCTCTCTCTTCACGCCCGGCTATACCATGGCCTCGGCCATCGCCAACCAGTTCACCGAGGCGGACAAGGACATCTACTTCAGCGCGATTGTTGAGATTGCGCTCGTGCTTCTACTGGTGGCAGCGGTAGTCAACACGCTGGCGAGGGTGATGGTCTGGCGTGTCTCGCGTGGCGCAGGAGGGTCAGTTCGTGCCTGAGATAAGCAAGCAGACGCAGGTTGCCCAGCCCAATCGGGTGGAAGGCGACCCCCTTGGCCTGTATCGCCCCGATAAACGCTATTCGCGCCGCAAGCTGCTGGACGGGTTCATGACGACGCTAATCGTTCTGGCGGCTGCCTCAGCCGTTCTCGTCTTGTTAGCCATCCTGGTCTACGTCGTCATCCATGGCGCCCCGGCGCTGTCGCCCGCCTTCTTCACGGAGAGGCCATTGCCCTACGGCGAGGTCGGCGGCGGAGTGGGGCCGGCCATCGTCGGTACATTATGGATGATGGGAGTCGCCGCCGTGGTTGGGGTGCCGATCGGTATTGGGACCGCCATCTACCTGGCGGAGTACGGTCGTGGGCGCTTTGCTTTCACGGTCAGTTTTGTAATTGACTTGATCGCCGGCCTGCCATCCATAGTCATCGGCGTCTTTGTCTGGGCCTTGGTAGTTCGCCACCTTGTGGGCAGTTTCTCGGGCATAGCGGGAGCACTGGCACTGGCAATCATCATGATACCGGTGATCACCCGCACTGTAGAGGAGGTGCTGCGCCTGGTGCCGGATTCGTTGCGTGAGGCTTCGCTGGCACTCGGTGTGCCGCGTTGGCGTACAATTATGGGAGTCGTGCTGCCAACCGCTCGCGCCGGTGTGGTGACTGCGGTCATTCTGGCGATGGCACGGGCAGGAGGGGAGACCGCGCCTTTGATGTTGACGGCGCTAGGCAACCAGTTCTTTAACTTCAACCCGTTCACGCCGATGGCGTCCCTGCCGGTGCAGATTTACACTTATGCAACTTCGCCTTTTGACGACTGGCATGCCAAGGCTTGGGGCGGAGCGCTTGTTCTGATTATCACCATAGGCGTACTGAGTTTCATCACCCGTCTGGTCATGCGACGGCAAGAGTTCTCGCGCTAGTGGGGGCACGATAAGGAGTGGTCACGAATATGCAGATTGCGGAAGACGCCCAGACTGGCGATGTGGCCGTGGCGAACCGGGAGGTGAAAGGTGGAGCGGTCTCTGCACCCGGCATGGAGACAGTTGGTCTCAGCGCCCGGTACGGCAGTACGCTGGCGGTGAGAGACGTTAACCTGAAGATTGCCTCCAAGGCGATTACGGCCATTATCGGCCCCTCCGGTTGTGGTAAATCGACGGTGATTCGCTGCCTCAACCGCATGCATGAAGTGGTGCTCGGCGCCACGGTAGAGGGAGAGGTGCTGCTGGGCGGCGAAAACATCTACGGACCTGACATCGACCCAGTGCGGGTGCGCCGGCTGATAGGCATGGTCTTTCAGAAGCCGAATCCATTCCCCATGATGTCGATCTACGATAATGTGATCGCCGGGTTAAAGCTTAACCGGAGTGAGGCGCACGCCAACTTGGACGAAATAGTGGAGACTAGCCTACGGGCCGCCGCGCTGTGGGATGAGGTGAAGGACAAACTGAAGGAATCCGGCGCCTCGCTTTCGGGTGGACAACAACAGCGGTTGTGCATCGCCCGCGCCATTGCCAACAAACCCCAAGTGGTGCTAATGGATGAACCGGCTTCAGCGCTCGACCCAATCTCAACCTACAAGATCGAAGAGTTGATGCATAATCTCAAGCTGGAGTATACGATTGCCATTGTCACGCATAATATGCAGCAGGCTTCGCGTGTCTCCGACTTCACTGCTTTCATGCTGGCTGGAGATGACCGGGTGGGTGAGCTGGTCGAGTATGGCGCGACTGATCAGGTGTTCACCAACCCCAGGGACAGCCGGACTGAGGGCTATATAACCGGGCGTTTCGGCTGAGTTTGACAGGCCCTGCCTGCGCCGCCGCCCCGCAGGAGTTGTTTAGTGGCGAAAGTACTCGTTGTCGATGACGAACCTAATCTGCTGCACTCGGTTGCCTACAATCTGCGCAGAGAAGGCTACGACGTGGTAACGGCAGAGGATGGGGAAGTGGCTTTAGCCACCGCTAAGGCGGAGGTTCCCGATCTCCTGGTACTCGACGTTATGCTACCCAAGATCGACGGTTTTGAGGTCTGTCGCCGCTTGCGCGCGGAGAGCACGGTGCCGATTCTGATGCTGACCGCCAAGGATACAGAGATTGACCGGGTGGTAGGTCTGGAGATAGGCGCGGACGACTACCTCACCAAACCGTTCAGCATGCGCGAATTGGTGGCACGGATTAAGGCCATGCTGCGCCGTGCTGGCATGGTCAAGATTGAGCAGGAAGAGACAGAAGCGATTGAACTGGATGGCATCGAGGTGGACCTGGAGCGCCGCCGGGTTCGCCGCGAAGGTGAGACCATCGCCCTAAAACCCAAAGAGTTCGACTTGCTGGCTTTCCTTATTGCCCGGCCTGGGCGTGTTTTTTCCCGCGATGACCTGCTCATTCGGGTGTGGGGTTACAGCTATCCGGGTATCACGCGTACCGTCGATGCTCACATTCGCGGCCTGCGTGAGAAACTGGGCGACGATGCGGACGCACCGCGCTGGCTGGAGACAGTGCGCGGCGTGGGCTACCGCTTTCGGGACGCCGGGCGGTGAGCCGCAGCCAGGCCAGACAGTTCTCGCGGCTGGTTGCCGTACTGCTGTTGTTTGGGCTGGTTTCACTCTGTTTGCTGCCTTTCCTGGTGCTTACTACCGACGGTTCAGTCGGGTTGGACCGCAAATTGCTCACCTTCTGGTATCTTTTCTGTCTGGTGGTTGCCGGATTGATGGCGGTGTGGCTGATGTCGCGCTGGATTAACCCCGTGCGCAACCTGACTAAGGCGGCAAACGATGTGGCGAGTGGTGTGTTCTTTACCGAGATCCCGCCTGAAGGTTCGCCCGACGTGCAGGCGCTGGCGCGCTCGATTGACAGGATGTCGGTCACGTTGCGCGGCGCCTTGCTGCGGGCCGAGGCTGAACGGGATCGTCAGAGTGCGATCATTAGCGGCCTCGTTGATGGCATCATGATCGTCGATGCTCTCGGCAGAATCAGCGCGGTCAATCCTGCCGCCGTAAGCATTCTGGACCTTGGCCAGGATGTTGTGGGCAAGCGCTTAGCTGGTGTGGTGCGGGAACACGAATTGATTGACGTCTATCAGCGCAGCCTCGAGAACGACCCCACAGTCAGCCATACTGTCACCGTGCAGAGAGCGGCGCCGCGCCGCTACCTGCGCGCCGTTTCCACACGTATCGGCACTTCACCGGATGTACTGATTCTGGTGCAAGACCTGACTTCAGTGCGTCGGCTGGAGGCCACCAGACGTGATTTCGTCGCCAATGTCTCCCACGAACTGCGCACTCCGATCGCCGCCATCAAAGCGATGGCTGAAACGCTTGAAGATGGGGCGATCGATGACCGGCCGGTGGCGATGGATTTCCTGGCGCGTATCCATCGCGAAGTCGATGACATGTCGCATTTGGTCACCGAGCTGATCCAGCTGTCCACGATCGAATCCGGCCAGGCTCAGCTTCAGCTTGAGGCCGTTGAGCCGTCCGCGCTGCTCCACTCGGCTGTTTATCGCTTGTCTCACCTGGCCGAACGAGGCGGAGTGACTTTGGGTAGTGAGGTGGATCCAGACCTGCCTCTAGTTCGGGCCGACC
>CAZMKF010000048.1:13997-16004 GCA_964566935.1 uncultured Dehalococcoidales bacterium
CCCTGGTAAGATAGAGCAGGTGCTGGTCAACATAATTCACAATGCAATTAAATTCACACCACCGGGCGGTCGGGTTGATCTGAGCGCACGGCGCGCCGCCAAAGGAGTTGAGTTTCTGATCAGCGACACAGGTGTGGGCATAGCGCGGGAGGATCTCGACCGGCTGTTCGAGCGGTTCTACAAGGCTGATAAATCACGCAAGAGCGGCGGCACCGGCCTGGGTCTTGCCATCGCCAAGCATCTGGTGCAAGCGCACGGTGGCAAGATTTACGCGACTTCACCGGGGCTGGGTGGCGGCTCCACCTTCATCTTCGATCTGCCATTGGCACAGCTATCGCCGGTGCAGTAAACCAGTTTCCCAGAGTGTATAATCAGTCACTCAATGAGCAGCGGCTGACATGAGAGGGAAGCACTGATGGATAGCGCGAGGCTGGTAATTGCCGGCAATATGAGTGGAGCGGGCAAGACTACGCTCGCTCTGGGGTTGATGGCAGCACTCAGCCAGCGTGGCCTGCGAGTTCAGGCCTTCAAGGCCGGTCCTGACTTCGTCGACCCCGCTTTTCACCGTTTTGCCTCCGGACGCTCCTCACGCAACATCGATAGCTGGCTGCTCAACCGTCAGACAATGCTCTATCTCGTCAGTAGAGCTGCCGCCGATGCTGATATCTCGATCATCGAGGGCATCATGGGCCTCTACGATGGTCGCCGTGGCCTCGGTGCTGAGGGCAGCACGGCTGAGATGGCCAAGTGGTTGCGCGCGCCGGTGGTGCTGGTGCTCGATATCGGCCGGACCGCTCAGAGCGCTGGCGCCATGGCGCTTGGCTTTCTCGAGTTCGACCGGGACGTACAGATCGTGGGCGCCGTGCTCAATAACGCCACCAATGCCGCCCACCTCGCTCGTGCTACCGAGGCGGTGGAGACTGGCGCCGGCGTACCAGTGCTCGGCCACATCTGGCGCGACCCGGAGATAACCCTGCCAGATCAACACCCCGCGCTATTGCCAGCTGGATCCAGTGAGTCGATTCGGCAACGGATCGAACGTTCGCGTCGCAGCATTGAGGCCAACGTAGACATTCAGGCACTGCTGGATGCGGCACGTAGCGCGTGGCCCTTGCCGCCCAGCGTCGGTCACGGACCGTTCCCCAGCACGCCTCGGCCGCCGCGTCTGCGGCTGGCCTACTTTTTTGATGAGGCTTTTGACCTCTACCAGCCTGAGAACTTGGAGCTGTTGGCTGCCTGGGGCGCCGAATTGGTGCCGGTCAGTCCCCTGCGTGACCCCGCTCTGCCGGATGACGTTGAAGGACTCTACATTGGCCCCGGCTTTCCCGAGGTTTTTGCGCCATCACTGGCGGCGAACGTCAGTTTCCTGGAGTCGCTGCGTGCGGCGGCTGCGGACGGCATGCCGATCTACGGCGAGGGCGGGGCTTTAACCTACCTGAGTGAGGGAGTGCGCACGCGGGTGGAACATCGCATGGCCGGTCTGATACACGGTTGGGTGTCGCCTGACCTACCGGGATTACAGCTAGGCTACGCCATGGCCGTTACCGAACGGGATTCACTGCTGGGCCCTAAAGGCACGCGGGTGCGCGGTTATCAGTACCTCGGCTCATCCCTAGCGTTGCCCCCCGAGACAGCAGCCTACCAGCTGCAGGAGCCGGAGGTGAGACCTGAGGGTTTCGCGACTGAGCGGATTTTTGCCTCCAACATCAGGTTGCACTTCGGTAGCGAGAACGGCTTTACTCACAGCATGTTAGACTCTTTTGTTCGGGCGGCGCGCAGTAGCAACGCGGATTAGATCATGAGCAAAGGCGCATCGCCGCCCGCAGCTGGCGGTCCGCACTGGGATCGCATTCTGCTCGGCCTCATCGTCCTCGTCTACTGCTGTCTGGCGGTTCTTTATGCGGTCAAGACGCCTCCCTGGAACAACCCCGATGAGCCGGCCCATTACAACTACGTTCGTCATATCGCCAGTACTGGTACGTTGCCAATACTGGAGATGGGCGACTG
>CAZMKF010000049.1:0-316 GCA_964566935.1 uncultured Dehalococcoidales bacterium
GCCAGCCGCATTGGCCCCCGCCAACAATACTCTGGGAGTTATGTTGCCTTATAGTCCCCTCCACAGGGTGCTGTTCAATCGTCGCCCCACGCCGTTGGTCATGACTAGCGGCAACCTGGCGGACGAGCCGATCGTGCACGATAACGACACTGCACGCGTGCTTTTGGCGCCACTGGTGACGGGGTTCTTGTTACACGACCGTGAGATTCATACTTTCTGTGATGATTCCGTCACTGCGGTTGCCGGTGGCTCCGAGAACCTGGTGCGACGGGCGCGTGGGTATGCTCCCCTGCCGGTGCTGATGCCGCACAGTAGC
>CAZMKF010000049.1:326-15528 GCA_964566935.1 uncultured Dehalococcoidales bacterium
CCCCCACCTTCTAGCCACGGGAGCGGTTTTGAAGAGCACCTTCAGCTTGGCCTCGGGCCGGCAGGTATTCGTCAGTCAGCACCTGGGCGATCTCGAGAACGAGGAAACGCTCACCGCCTACCGCGCTATCTTGCACCGCTATTGCGAACTGTTTGCGGTCACGCCAGCGGCGGTGGCTTTGGACGCCCATCCGGATTATCTGTCCAGCCGTTTCGCCAGGCAATATGCCGTAGAACACTCCCTGGCGCCGTCCACTGTGGTTGAAGTTCAGCATCATCACGCGCACATTGCGGCCTGCATGGCCGATAACGGCCTGAGTGGTCAGGTAATCGGCGTCGCCTTCGATGGCACCGGTTTTGGCAGTGATGGCACAGTCTGGGGCGGTGAGTTCCTGCTGGCGGACTACCAAGGCTTCAGTCGCGTAGGTTGGCTGCGACCGTTCCGTTTGCCTGGTGGCGACGCGGCGGTAGTCAGCCCATACCGTTCCGCATTCGCCCTATGCGACATGGCCGGTATCGCGCGCCAGTCAGTGATCACGCTTCTGCAACGCCACTTCCCTGGATTTGCCTTGACTCAATCGGAATTGATGGTTGTAGAAAAGCAGTTACGAGGTGAGCTGCCGGCCCCACTCTGCAGCAGTGTCGGCCGCCTGTTCGATGCGGTGGCGGTGCTGAGCGGCGCCTGCCTGCGCAGTGACTTTGAAGGCCAGGCCGCCGTGGCGCTCGAACAGGTCAGCTGCCAGGCGGACGAAGGAGAATACGAACTGCCGATCGAGCAGTTTGGCGATCATTTCGTGGTCAACCCCAACAGCCTGGTTCGCGCCGTGGTGTCAGATGCCTTCGGAGGTGTCACTGCAGACAAGATAGGGGCTCGTTTTCATCGGGCGCTGGCAGACGCAGTTGTGAACGGCTGCCTGGCAATGCGCAAGGAGCTCGATTTGCAGAGAGTCTGCCTGAGTGGTGGCGTCTTTCAAAACCAGCTGCTGCTCAAGCTGACGCTGCCAGCGCTGGCGGAGGCCGGGTTCGACGTTTTCATTCATCATCAGGTACCATGCAACGACGGTGGAATCTCGCTGGGACAGGCAGCGATCGCCGCTTGCAGACTGGGGTCAACATGCACGAAATGACCGTCACTGATGCGCTACTGAAGATGGCGGTGGGCGCCGCCGAGAGCAACGGCGCCAGCCGTGTCACCAAAATCACCATAAAAATCGGCGAGATGACCCACCTGAACCGGGATTCCGTCGAGTATTACTTTGCACTAATGTCTGAGGGCACGCCTGCTGAGGGCGCCAGTCTGGAGATTGAGGAAATACCTCTGCGTGCCAGTTGCGGCCAGTGCGGCGCCGATTTTGATGCTTCTGGCGTACGCCTCACGTGTCCTGAATGTGGCTCGACCAAGACCAGCATCACGGCAGGCAGGGAGATGTATCTCGACAGCGTTGAAGTGGAATAGATGAACAACGCACTTCGGTTCGACAATCCGGCACTGGCATCTGCCTTGTTGGAGCGTGTGCGCACACAGCTGGGGGAACGCAGACTGCGGCTCATGGAAGTCTGCGGTACCCATACAGTGGCTATCTTCCGCACCGGTCTGCGCCAGGCGCTGGCAGGCCAGGTTGACTTACTCTCGGGGCCCGGCTGCCCCGTCTGTGTCACCGCCCAGGCGGATATAGATGCTGCCACTGTGCTGGCACGGCAGCCGGGAGTAATACTTTGCACCTATGGCGACATGATGCGAGTGCCGGGTACACTGGGCACCTTGCAGGAATGGCGGGCTCGAGGCTGCGATGTTCGAGTGGTGCACTCTGCCCTTGATGCCCTCAAACTGGCGCTTATGCACACGGATCGCAGGATTGTCTTCCTGGCCGTGGGTTTTGAGACGACTGCGCCTGCTACCGCGTTGACAATGAAGCAGGCGAAACAGCTGGCTGTCGACAACTTCCATGTCTTGTGCTTGCACAAGACGGTGCCCGAGGCGCTCCGTGCCCTGTTGGCTGGCGGTGAATTGGGTCTCGATGGCCTGATCCTGCCGGGGCACGTGGCGGTGATTACCGGGCTCGAACCGTTTCAGTTTCTCTCTCGCGAATACGGAATTCCAGCTGTGATCGCCGGCTTCGAGTTGGTTGACTTGGTTTCTGCTGTGGAGGAGCTGGTTGGTATGGCAACGCGGGGACAGCCGGCAGTGCGCAGCGCCTATGGCAGGGCGGTGCGAGACAGCGGCAACGCGGCCGCCAAGTACCTGCTGAAAGAAGTGTTTACGGCGGTTCCTTCGCACTGGCGAGGACTTGGGATGGTGCCGGCCAGTGGCCTGGCGCCTGGAGACGATTACCGGCAGTTCGATGCGCGACTGGCCTACGCTTTGCCGGACCTCACCGTGGACGAGCCGGCCGGTTGCCGCTGTGGCGACATGATCTGTGGGCGTGCACAGCCGCCGGAGTGTAAACTATTCGCAGTAGCCTGCACGCCGACTGAACCCGTGGGACCGTGCATGGTTTCATCTGAGGGAGTCTGCGCGGCCTGGTATGCATACCGGCCGGAGGAAGAGGAGCAGTGAGATGGAAATAAAACTCGGCACCAACATCCTGGCGGCCAATGAGAGCATTGCCGCCGAGAACCGGGAGCGCCTGCATGCCGCTCGCACCTTGGCGCTTAACCTCATTTCCTCCCCCGGCGCCGGCAAAACCGCCCTGTTGGAGAGGACGGTGGGTACGCTGGCGTCCGAACTGCGCTTGGCTGTGGTGGAGGGTGATATTACTACCGCTCTGGACGCAGAGCGCATTCGGCAGCACGGCGTACCCGCAACCCAGATCAACACTGGGGGTGGCTGTCACCTCGACGCGAACATGGTCTCGCGTGCTCTACCTGGCTTGCTGCAGGATGGTGTCGACATCCTGTTCATCGAAAACGTCGGCAATCTGGTCTGCCCGGCCGGCTTCGACCTCGGCGAAGAGGCCAAGATAGCTCTCGTCTCGCTGGCGGAGGGTGACGACAAACCCCTTAAATACCCGGCACTGTTCCGCGATGCCCGGGCAGTGGTGATCAACAAAATCGACCTGGCGCCGCACGTGGATGCCGACTTGGGCACTCTGCGGCAAGCCGCGCTTTCGATCAATCCGGACCTGGTTGTCTTTGAACTCTCTTGCCGCACGGGTGAGGGCCTGGCGCCCTGGTTCGCCTGGCTGCGCGGCGAGCTCGAGTCTTTCCGGGCACGCTGCGCATGATGGCCGAACTCGTGCGGCTCGGACACGGTAGCGGTGGCCGGCTTAGTCACGAACTCGTCCGTCGGCTGTTCATCGACGAGGGTGACCACGAGCAGTTGCGCTTGCAGAATGATTCGGCGACTCTGTCGCTGGCAGGCGTGGATCTTGCCTTCACCAGTGACAGTTTCGTGGTGAGCCCCCACTTCTTCCCCGGAGGCGACATCGGCAAACTCGCTGTTTGCGGCACCGTTAACGATTTGGCGGTGGCCGGTGCGCAACCGCTTTATCTCTCTACAGCCTACATCCTGGAGGAGGGCTTTCCACTCGAATCACTGCAGCAAATCGCCGCCAGCGTGCGCGAGACTGCGGCGGCGGCCGGGGTGGCAGTGGTTACCGGCGATACCAAGGTGGTGGAGCGTGGTAAGGCAGACGGGGTTTTTCTCACTACCGCCGGCGTGGGCGCTTTTCTCGGTAGCCAGCGGCCTGCGGCAAGACAGATCAGGCCGGGAGACGTAGTTCTGGTCAACGGTCCCCTCGGCGATCACGGCATCGCCGTGCTGGGTGAACGGGAGGGTATCTCCTTTGGTGACGACGTATTGAGCGACGTGGCGCCGCTTGGCTCACTGGTCGCCGCCATGATGGCTGCTGGCGAGGTCCACGCGATGCGAGACCCAACGCGTGGTGGTCTGGCTTCAGTGCTGAACGAGTTTGCGACCCAGGCGGAAGTGAAGATCGAGCTGCTGGAGTCGCAGCTGCCCATCAGGGAGTCGGTGCGGGCGGCGTGTGCCATCTTGGGTTACGATCCACTCTATGTCGCCAATGAGGGCAAGGTGGTCGCCGTGGTGCCGGAGGGCGCAGCGTCCGCCATCCTGGCGGCCATGCGCCAACATCCTCTTGGCCGCCAAGCGTGTGAGATTGGCAGGGTGTTACCTGCTACCCGTCCACTAGTAACCTTGCGCACCACGCTCGGCGTCAGTCGCATAGTTGACATGCTATCCGGCGAGCTGTTGCCGCGTATCTGTTAGCGCCGCGTTACAGGGACGCTCGTTTGTTAAGCCAGCCCGATAACGTGCGCAAAGGCCGGAAAACATGGGCTGCCATGGTATAATCGCCGCAGCTATCTCAGGAGGTAAGAACACACATGTCCCCTCGTTTCAACCTGTACAAGGAGCCCGAAAAACTGCACGGCATCGTGCCGCCGATACTGACACCGATGACGGCGGACGAGCAGATCGACGCGGCGTCGATGAAGAAGCTTGTCAACTACCTGATCGACAACGGTGTCCACGGGATTTGGATAATGGGCACTACCGGCGAGTTTGCCAGCTTTGACGAGAAAGAGCGAGCGCTGGCCGTTGCGGCCGCTATCGAGGCAGCTGATGGCAGGGTGCCTACCGTGGTCAACATAGGTGATTGCAGCACCCGACTGGCCATTCGGCACGGCAAACATGCCCTGAGCCAAGGCGCCGACGCTATTGCCCTGACTCCACCCTACTACTACCCAAACAGCCAGGAAGAGCTGCTCATTCACTTCCGCAAGGTGCGTGAGGCAGTTGACCTGCCGCTGATGATCTACAACATCCCTCAAACGGTGAAGACCAAGACCGAGGTCGCCACCGCCCTCAAGCTGGCCGAGGAGAAGACCGTAATAGGTATCAAGGATAGCCAGAACGACCTGGACTGGTTCCGCCAGGTGACCGTTGGTGTGAAGCAAAGGGGCCTCAACTTCCGCTCGTTCCTGGGCACTCGCTTCCTGATTGACGCTGCCACGATCATCGGCGCCGCCGGCTCCATTCCCAGCATTGCCAATATCACGCCCAAGGCGTGCGTGGGCGCTTATGAAGCCTCGCGCAAGGGCGAATGGGAAGATTCACGCAAGAACCAGGAGCGTGTGATGCAGGTGGCGCGCGTGGGCGGTGTCGGCGTTGGTGGCTGCGCGAACGCCAATCTATTCTCGGCGATGAAGAATCTGCTGGTCAGGCAGGGCGTCATTGCCAACGCGGCGGTCAGCTCTCCCTTGCGGCCGCTTAACGAAGCGGAGCTGCGGAAACTGGAGCAACTGGCAGCCGAGATTGGGTTGGGTGAGGGCTACTAGTTGGCGCATGCGGCCGGTCCGGTAAGTGAACATCGGTCTGCGCTCCTCCAGCAGGAGCGCAGACTGCTCACCGACCTTCTGGCAGCCCTCGCCAGGGTTCCGGCCGAGGCTGGTGACGTTGCTCTGCTGCAGCAGGCGATTGCCGATCTGGATGAGATCTTCCTCCTCGTCGTGGCCGGCGAGTTCAACGCCGGCAAATCGGCTTTCATCAACGCCCTGATCGGCGAACAACTGTTGCCCGAGGGTGTAACGCCCACCACCAGCGCTGTCAACCTGCTGCGCTACAGCGAGCAACCCGGCGAACGCTGGTTAAACGAGGCGCTGGTAGAGCGTACCCTGTCTGCGCCATGGTTGAAGAACCTGACGCTGGTCGATACCCCCGGTACCAACGCGGTCATCCGCAAGCATGAAGAGATAACCGATCACTTCGTGCCACGCAGTGACATGGTGCTCTTTGTCACCTCGGTCGATCGGCCCTTCACGGAGAGCGAGCGCACTTTTCTGGAGCGCATCCGTCAGTGGGGCAAGAAGGTTGTCATTGTTCTCAACAAGGTGGACCTGCTGCGCAGCGAAGAGGAGCTGAACCAGGTCCTCACTTTCATCAGAGAGAACAGCCAGCAACTGCTGGGTTTCACCCCCGAGGTCTTTCCCGTTTCCGCCCGGTTGGCCCAGGAAGCGCAGGCGGCCGGCGATCGGACGGAGTGGGAACGCCTCTGGCAGCGCAGCCGCCTGGGCGCCCTGGAGTCCTACATCGCCACCGTGCTTGATGACACCGAGCGCACCCGCCTCAAGCTGCTCAGTCCGCTCGGTGTGGCCGATCGGCTCATCCAGCAATATACAGAGCGGGCACGTGGTGAGCTGAAGGTGCTCAATGACGACAACGCGGCCATAGAGTCGATGGTGCGGCAGATAGAGCTGTGGACCGGTGACATTGAGCACGATTTCAAACACCGACTCAATGAGGTGGAGCTGATCGTTCGTCGCATGGCTGACCGCGGTGAGAAGTTCTTCGACGAAACACTGCGCCTGGGAAGGGCGCTGGACCTCTTCAACGCAGACAAGATCCAGGCGGAGTTCGAGCGCGAAGTGGTGGCCGACACCGGCCGCCAGGTCGAAGACGCGGTACGCGAGCTCAGTGACTGGCTGGTTACTCGGGAGCAGGGCATCTGGCGTTCAGTGAGTGAATACCTCGAGCGTCGGCGGAACGCGCGGGTTGAGAGCATGCTGCTAGGTGACTTCCGTAACGAGTTCAGTGCCGAGCGTGGCGAGCTGCTGGGTAACCTCACCCGCTCGGCGCGGCGATCGATGGAATCGTACGACCGCGATTACGAGGCCAGAGAGATGGCGCTCTCGGTACGCACTGCCATGACTCAGACTGCCGTGGCAGAAGTTGGCGCCATCGGCCTGGGCGCTGTCGTGGCGGCGCTGGCCACTACTGCGGCCGCCGATTTTACCGGCGGCCGGCTTGCTGGCGGGCCTTGGTTTCTTCATTCTGCCCGTCAAACGCAAGCAGGCCAAGGAGGAGTTCCGCCGGAAGATCGAAGAACTGCGCACGCACATGGCGGGCGCCATTAGCGACGAGTTCCGCAAGGCGTTGTCAAATACCAGGGAACGATTGCAGGAGTCGTTCGGAGCGTACGCCAGGTTCGTGACGGTGGAGCGCGATAAGCGCGAGGCCAACTACAGCGAGCTGGCAAACCTCACCGCCGCCGTCAGCGCCCTCAGGCAACGTATCGGTTAACGGTGATCAGCAAACAGGGCGAAGCCCCATGGGGTTCCGCCCTGTTTGTGCCTGCAAGTTACAGCGTCATCTCGCCGGTGAGATAGTCGATAAACTGTCGCGCTGTGCGCCCGGAGCGGCCATTGTACCGGGTGGCCCAGGCCAGCGCCCGGCGCCGCAACTCCTCTTCCTCAATGTTGAGGGCGCGGCGCTCCGCCAGGCCGAAGACGATCTCCAGATAGCGCTCCTGATCTGGCGAGAGGAAGGTGATCGTGATGCCGAAACGATCGCTGAGCGATAGTTTCTCCTGTGATGTGTCCTGCACGTGGATCTCGTCGGTGTTGGCGGCGCCGGCGCGGTCCGCGAAGCGCTCCTGCACCAGATGGCGGCGGTTTGAAGTGGCGTAGAGTACCAGGTTATCCGGTCTCGCCTCCAGGCCGGCCCGGAAATAAAAGGTCTCGCCCTCCAGGATCGCCTTCAAGCCCTTATATCCGGTCTCATGTTCGTCGAAGGAGAGGTCATCGATGAAGAGGATGAACTTCTCGGGCCGGGTTCTCACCAGGGCGGCGATGTCGGCGTAGTCGTTAAGCATCTGCCGCGAAACCTCAATCAGGCGCAGTCCTTGGTCGGCATATTCGTTAAGCAGCGCCTTGACGCTGGACGATTTGCCGGTACCGCGGTCGCCATAGAGCAGCACGTTGTTAGCGGGATGGCCAGCCAGGAACTGCTCCGTGTTGCTGATCAGCAGCTGACGCTCGCGTTGGTAACCGATGAGGTCCGCCATGCGAATCGGGTCGGGAACGGCGATTCCCTCCAGCTGGGCACGGCCATTGATGTTCTGCCAGCGGAAAGCGCGGAAACGAGCCAGGGTGCCGGTACCGCGCCGCGCGTAATGCGACGCCAGACGGCTGGCCAGCGCGCTCCAGTCCTTCTCCTGGGCGAAAGCAGTCTTGGTGCGCGCCGTTTCCGAGGCGCCGGCAACCTGGGGTAACGAGCGCAACTCTTTCCAGCCGATCAGCCAGCCCGGCGCCTCGGTGTCACCCTCTATGTTGAGAGCGGCTAGCATGGCCTTTTGCACCTGAGCGTTGTCCATCTCGTAGAGGCGACGGAGGCAGGCGATTTCGTGGTTGGCGAGGCGCATCAGTGAGGCGCCGATGGCGGCCGCTCCGGCCATCTGGGCTTTACGGCTAAAGGCATTGTCGTCCATCAGGATGCGATCCAGCAGGTGGTTTTGCCAGGCGTCCCCCACGATCTGATCGGGGTACAGCTCGGCCTCCTCGGCCAGGTGGACCAGCAGTTTCGTGTAGATAGTCTGCAAATCCTGGTTGTTGCCCTCGCTGATGGTGTTGAGCAACTGGAGGTACGATTCCCCGGTTTGATCCTTGAGCACGCCGGCGAACAGCACCAGCTGGTTGGCTGCGGTTAGCGCACGCTCCAGGTTGTCGCCTTGGGGTGATGTTTCGGGCTGCTTGTTCATCGTTCCTCCGTCTGGACGCCTTGCTTTCTGACAAAGAGATGCGGCACAGCAGCGGGCTGGCCGTGGCTCAATCTTATCACCTGCGCGGTTGGGGCGAAACTGTTGGCAGGGTGGTTTTCACCTTGACACTAGAACAACTGTTCTATAGAATGCTTGAGAATAACTTGCGAGGAGCCTTTCTTTGACTATCGCCAAGGCGCGGCTGAATATGTTGGCAGAAGTGACGCGCCGTCTTGAGCTGCGCTGGGGTGGTGGCGCTGTCCAGCGTTTGGGGCAGAAACCCCTGCTCAGCGGCACGGACGTCGTGCCCACTGGCATTGCCGCCCTGGACGAAGCGCTCGGTGTGGGTGGCCTGGCGCGTGGGCGTATTGCGGAGTTCTGTGGCCAGCGCTCCTCCGGCAAAATTAGCCTCGCCACCAGCATCATCGCTCACGCGCAGCGTCTGGGCGGCGTTGCCGCTTACATCGATGTGCCGCATCTTCTCGATCCCCATTATCTGGCCGGTCATGGCGTGGACCTTGAATACCTGGTCATCGCCCAACCCCATTCGGGTTTGGAGGCATTGACGGTGGCTGATGCGCTGGTTGGCAGCAACGCGCTTGACCTGACCGTTTTTGACTCGCTCTCCGATCTCGGTGGCGAAGGCAGAGAGAAATCGCTAAGCAGGGCGCAATTGTTGTCCCAGACGCTGCGGCGCCTGGTGGGCGCCATCGCCCAATCGCCCACCGCCTTCATCTTCATCAACCGCTCCGGCCGCCACGGCGGCAGTGGTGGCCGGGCCATTCGCTTCTACGCTTCCGTTCGCCTGCTGGTCGAACGCAGCGCCTGGCTCAGGGACGGCGAAGACGTGATTGGTTGCCGCAGCACTGTGCATGTTTTGAAGAATAAACTGGCGCCACCGTTGCGCCAGGCGGAGATAGAGGTGCTCTATGAGAATAGCCTGTGTCCTGATTGAGCACTTCGCGGCGGCTGTAAGCGAGCTGCGGTGGCCACAACTGCAGGGCACGCCTTTCGTGGTCGGCGGACAGGCGCATGAACGAAAGCCAGTCTACGATGCCTCGCCGGCGGCCGTGCAGCTTGGCATCAGTCCGGGAATGAGCCTGAGAGAAGCCTCTCAGCGCTGTCCACAGGCGTCGTTTCTGCCCTTGCGGTCAGATATGTACGAACAGGCATTCCAGGCCGTAATTGAGGCCCTGCTGCTGTTTACACCGCGTCTCAAGCCCGCCTCTCTGGGTTGCATTTACCTGGATCTGCGGCAACACACACTGCCGCCGCGCGGCGAGCCGCAGCTGGCGGAGGAACTGCTGGTGGCAGTGCGCCAGGCGACTGGGCTGGAGGCGCAGGTGAGCATCGCCCGGGGGGTGTTCTGCGCCCAGGTCGCCGCTCAAGTCACCGCCCCCGGCGAGATCACGGTCGTCGCCGCTGGCGAGGAAGAGGCCCTCTTGCAACCTCTGCCTGTTTCCTTCCTGCCGCTCTCGGCCGAGGCATTGCGGCGGCTGACCCTGCTTGGCATTCATCAGATCAGCGACTTGGCGGCGCTCTCCGAAGAGGCGGCCCGTTTGCAGTTGGGCGCGGAGGGCAGAAACGCCTGGCGCCTGGCGCGTGGGCAGGACGAGCGCCGGCTGGCTCCATGGCGGCAGGAACGGCAGCTGAGCGAGGAGCGAGAGTTCGATACGGCCCTGGTCAGCAATGACCAGTTCGTGCTGGCAACCCGCCACCTGGTAGACCAGCTGCTGCCCCGCCTGCAGGGGGAGCGCCTCTATTGCTCGCGAGCGCTGCTGCAACTGTGGTTCGAGGGCGGGGAGGAGCGCACTCTCAATGCCAATTTCCGCGAGCCCTCGCAGGATAGCGCGGTCATCTGCCGTAACCTGGAGCGCGTCTTGCTGGCTGCGCCGTACAGCGCCGGCATTGCGCGGCTGCGCCTCAGTCTCTGCTCCCTGGGTGGGTGCGCCAGCCGTCAGCTGACCCTTTTTACCCCAAGGCAGGGCAAACTGGCGCTGTTGCAGGCCACTGCCGGGCACCTGCGTGAGAGCCTGCAGGGTGGCCGCCTCTATCGCGCCCTACTCACCGACCGGAACGCTGCCTTGCCCGAGCGACGCTTCATCCTGGTGGATTATCAATGACAAAGCTACTACCCAGCCCCGCGATCACCGTCATCACCGACGCTGCTGGTTTGCCCGTGCGCCTGCAGTGGCAGGGGTGGCGCACCAGTGTGGCAAGTATCTGCAACCACTGGCGGGTGGAGGAGGACTGGTGGCGCAACGCCATCGGGCGCGACTACTACAAACTCTGCACTAGCGATGGCACCCTGTGCGTTGTCTTTCGCGATCATGCGAGTGGCAGCTGGCACCTGCAGCGAGTCTACGACTGAGTAGCGGTCGCCATGGGCGAGTATGTCGAGCTGCACTGCCACACCAATTTCTCCCTGCTGGATGGCGCTTCCCACCCGGAAGATCTGGTGACCCGCGCCTGCCAGCTGCAGATGAACGCCCTCGCCGTCACCGACCACGATGGCCTTTACGGCGCGGTGCGTTTCTGGAAAGCCGCCCGGGATAACGGTATCCGCCCCATTCTCGGTGTGGAGTTTACCCTGGTCGATGGTCACCACCTCCTTCTGCTGGCCAGAGGCAAACTCGGTTACTCTAATTTATGTCGATTAGTTTCCGAGGCGCAGCTGCGTAA
The DNA here is from genome assembly GCA_964566935.1 of uncultured Dehalococcoidales bacterium. Taxonomy (GTDB): domain Bacteria; phylum Chloroflexota; class UBA6077; order FW602-bin22; family JAMCYS01; genus CAZMKF01. Next base: position 11,503 of record CAZMKF010000049.1, read on the forward strand.
CAGTAAGCACTCCGCCAGGCTGGATTTCGACTCCATCGCCCGCTACAAGACCGACTTGATCTGCCTCTCCGCCTGCCATCGGGGTGAAGTGGCCAGTTTGTTGCTTGCCGGGGAGCGCCGTGCGGCGGAGGCAGCGGCGTTGCGCTACGCCCGGCTGTTTGGCGAGGGCAACTACTGGTTGGAGCTGCAGAATCACCTGCAGGTTGAGGACCGCCGTCTCAGCCACCAGCTGGGCGAGCTGGCCGGCCGCCTCGGCCTCGGCCTGGTGGCCACCAACAACGTGCATTACGCCACGCCCGCTGGCCGCAAACTGCAGGATGTGCTGGTTTGCATCAACAATCGTACCAGCCTCGACGCCTCCGCCGCGCTGCGCCGCACCAACGGCGAGTACTACCTCAAAACCGGCGAGGAGATGCGCGAGCTGTTCGCCGAGTTTCCCGAGGCGGTGAGCAACAGCGGCCTTATCGCCTCGCGTTGCGGCGCGGACCTCGGTTTTGAGACCTACCGCCTCCCCGCTTTCCCCGTGCCCGAGGGTGACACGCCCTTCAGTTATCTGCACCAGCTCTGTCACGACGGCGCCAGGAAGAAGTATCAGCCGATCACGCCGGCGGTCTCCAGACAACTGGCGCACGAGCTGGACGTGATCAACCGCACCAGCCTGGCTGAGTACTTCCTCATCGTTTGGGATATCGTGCGTTTTGCCAAGAGCAAGGGTATCCCCTGCCAGGGGCGCGGCTCCGCCGCCGATTCGATCGTCGCCTACGTGCTCGATATCACCAAGGTAGACCCCATCCGCCATAACCTGCTGTTCGAGCGCTTCCTCAACGAGGAGCGGGCCGGCATGCCGGACATCGATATCGACTTCTCAACTAACCATCGTGAGGAGGTGCTGCGCTACGTCTACGACAAGTACGGTGAGGAGAACACCGCCATGGTCTGCAACGTGGTCACCTACCGCCCGCGCAGCGCCGTGCGTGACGTGGGTAAAGCCCTGGGTCTGCCGGCGGATCTGGTGGACCAGCTGGCGAAGTCGATCGACAGCTGGTCGCGTGAGCAGTTTCACGAACAGTTCGCCGTGCTGGGCCGGGACGATCTGGCTCAGTTCGAGACGCTCGTCTCCGACCTGCTGGGCTTCCCGCGCCATCTCAGCATTCACCTCGGCGGCATGCTGATCACCGCTGGTCCCCTGACCGATGTGGTGCCCTTGGAGCGCGCCACGGCGCCCGGGCGGGTGGTCACTCAGTACAACAAGGACGACGTGGAGGAAGTACGGCTGATCAAGATAGACCTGTTGGCGCTACGTACCCTCTCGCTCATCCACGAGGCGGTAGCGATGGTCGAACATAACCGCGGTATCAAGCTCGACCTGGAACACATCTCACTCGATGACGAGGCTGTTTATGAGAGCCTCTGCGCCGCCGATACGATCGGTGTCTTTCAGGTGGAAAGCCGGGCCCAGATGCAGACCCTGCCGCGCTTGCAGCCCCGCTGCTTTGAGGACATCATCGTTTCCATCAGTATCATTCGCCCGGGGCCGCTGCAGGGCGGCATGGTGCACCACTACATGAAGCGGCGCCGAGGCACGGAGGAGGTAACCTACCTGCACCCCCTGCTCGTCCCCATCCTGGCGGAAACGCTGGGCGTGGTGCTGTACCAGGAGCAGGTGATCCGTATCGTAACCGCAGTGGCGGGGTTCAAGCCGGGTGAGGCAGATATGTTTCGCCGCGCCATGGGCAGCCATCGTTCGCGCGCGCAGATGGAACAGATGCGCGCGCGTTTCATCGCTGGCTCGCTCGCCAACGGGCTTAACGCCACAACTGCGGAGAAGATCTTCGAGCAGGTGGCTGGCTTCGCCGAATACGGCTTCTGCAAGTCACACGCGGCCGCCTTTGCTAAGACGGCCTACGATACCGCCTACTTGCGGCTCTACTATGCGCCGGAGTTTTACGCCGCCCTGCTCAACAACCAGCCAATGGGCTTTTACGCGCCCGAGGTGATCGTGGGCGATGCCGCCCGTCACGGCGTGCGTATCCTGCCGGTGGACGTCAACCGCAGCAACAGCCGCTGCCGGGTGGAGCAGGGTAACATTCGATTGGGGCTGCAGTACGTCAACGGGCTGGGCGAAGCGACGCTGCTGCAGCTGGAGCAGGAGCGGGTCGGAGGGCCCTACCGTTCTTTGTCCGAACTGCGCCGGCGCACCGGGCTGGATCGCCGCAGCCTGGAGAAGCTGGTGGCGATGGGTGCTTGCGACGGCCTGGGCAAGAACCGACGTCAGCTGCTTTGGCAGCTGGGCAGCGAACACGTGCCGGATAAACAACGGCCCGGTCTCGAGCTGGCCAACGCCGCCACAGTGCCCGAGCTGACGGAGTTCTCCCGGCTTGAGAACACGGCGGCGGAATACGAGATCCTCGGCTTGCCGGTGAACGAGCACGCCCTTGAGATCTTCCGCCCCTTGCTCAAGCAGCTGGGTATCGTCACCAGCGAGTCGCTCGCTCGTCTGCGCCACGGCGCCGCCGTCAAAGTGGCCGGGCTGCTCGTCTGCCGTCAGGCGCCCCCCACCGCCAAGGGTTTCGCCTTCCTCACCCTGGAGGATGAGACCGGCCTGGTGAACGTCATTCTGCGTCCGCGAGGGAGCATTTCCTCATCATCCGGCGCTACTCCGCCTTCATCGCCGAAGGCCGCCTGCAAAGCCAGGACGGCACAATCAACGTGATCGCCGACCGGGTGCAACCGCTGGAATCGAGCGAGGGGCTGACCCGCCTGCGTGAGGCGGCCACCGTGCGCGGCCATTTCGGCAGATAGGAGAAAGCTGCGCTAGAATAGGCCAGAGCGGATGCTACCGCTGTGAACGAGGACTAAAAGGAACGAGAGACCTTGAAGGCTACCAACAGACTGACCTACATCCTCTTGCTGATCATCACCATAACTGTTACCTGCAGCATGGTGCTCAGCCTGTTTCCACCGCCCTGAGCAAGGGTCTGAAACTACGCGGGTCTAAAATCCACCAGGTTCAGCTCAAGCGTGCTGTTCCCGCGCCAATCGTTGCGCGACAGGTTATAGGCGACGTCTACTGTCTCGCCAACCTCCGCCACCCGGTGACCCATACCGAAACCCTTAGCGGTGATGAAGCCGCCACCCGACTGGTCTTTAAGCCGCAAGCGTAACGTGCCCAGGGTACGGCCAATGGCCGAGCGCTCCACAACGTGCAAGCCGCGACTGACAAACACCGGCTCAGCGTTGCCCGCCCCGAAAGGTCGCAGGCGCTGCAGTTGTTCGTACAAGGGCCAGCCGATATCCTTGCCGCCAAGCACTGCGTCAACCCGCAACTCGCCCACCCCGACGCGGTCTCCCAGTGCCTTGGTTCCTAGAAGCAGCAATCGCTCTCGCAGCGCGGGGAACAATTCACGTTCGACAGTCAAGCCAGCTGCCAAATAGTGGCCTCCATGCCTGATCAGCAGATCATCGCAGGCGGCCAGTGCCTCCGCCAGATTAAAGCCCATAACGCTACGCCCCGACCCCTTAAGTTGCTCGCCGTCTCCCGTGAACACGATCGCCGGACGGTCGAAACTGTCACAAAGCCGCGAGGCCACCAGCCCTACTATGCCCGCTGGCACGCCCGCCTCATGCACAAGGACCAGAGAGTCTGCGGGCCGCAACTGCGCCAGATGGGGCTCGAGAGCCACCAGCGCGTTCTCGGTAGCCTGCTGACGAGCCGCATTGAGGGCGTTCAACCGCTCCGCCAGCAAGGCGGCTTGGCCCGCATCTGCCGTACGCAGCAAACGGTACGCCAGTTCAGCTTCCGCCATGCGGCCGGCGGCGTTCAGCCGGGGCCCGATGGCGAAGCCTATGTGACCCTCATCCAGGCGACCGATGCTCAACGAGGCACAGGTCACTAGAGCCTGCAAACCGAGACGAGGTGCGCCGTTAAGCACTCGCAGGCCTCGAGCTACCAGCACACGATTCTCGTCAAGCATTGGCGCCACATCTGCCACAGTACCTATTGCCACCAGCTGGCTGAGGCCGGTC
>CAZMKF010000049.1:15583-15799 GCA_964566935.1 uncultured Dehalococcoidales bacterium
ACTGCGCCTTGCTCAACAGCGCTTGGGCGAACTTGTAGGCAACCCCAACTCCTGCCAGACCTTCGAAAGGATAATCACCAAGCTTCGGATTGACCAGGCATTGATCTGCCGACAGGTGGGGAGGGGGCTCGTGGTGGTCGGTGACGATCACGTCGAGACCGTAGTTGCTGGCTTCTGCTATCTCACGCCCGTTGGCGATTCCGCAGTCGACGGTAA
>CAZMKF010000050.1:0-818 GCA_964566935.1 uncultured Dehalococcoidales bacterium
GACGCCGGCACGGTACGCAAACTGGCGGCGGCCTTGCCCCAGGGCACTATCGTCGTCACCGGCACCAACGGCAAAACCACCACCACCCGCCTGATTTCGACCGTCCTGCAGGCCCACGGCCTCAATGTAGTGCACAACCGCGCCGGCGCCAACCTGTTGGCAGGCGTCAGCTCGGCCCTGGTCGGTCGCGCCACCCTCTCCGGCAAGTCGCAGGCCGATATCGGCCTCTTCGAGGTGGACGAGGCGGTTATCCCCTCGCTGCTGCAACAGATAGAGCCGAGGGTATTGGTGTTAACCAATCTGTTCCGCGATCAACTGGACCGTTACGGTGAGGTTGATTACCTGGCTGGCATCTGGCACAAAAGTTTGCAGCGTCTGAGCGAGCGCGCCATCGTACTCCTGAACGCGGACGACCCGCAGATAGCAGCCTTAGGCAAAGGCCTGCGTGCCCGGGTCGCCCATTTCTCGCTCGACGACCCTGCCCTGAGCAGCGGGCCACTTGGCCACGCCGCCGACACCCGCAATTGCCTCGCCTGCGGCGCACCGCTGCTCTACAAGGCCGTTTATTACGGCCATGTGGGCGACTACCACTGCCAGCAGTGCGATTTCGCCCGCCCGGCGGCCGCATACACGGTCCATCAGGTTGCGATGGACGGCGCCAAAGGGAGCAGCTTCACCCTGACCACGCCCGCCGGCAAGCTGACCGTGAAGAGCCCACTGCCGGGCGTCTACAACATCTACAACGTGCTGGCGGCGCTCTCCTGTGCCGGTCTGCTCGGCCTGCCCGCCGCCGTCTCTCTCCAGGCGGTGGCGACTTT
>CAZMKF010000050.1:828-3021 GCA_964566935.1 uncultured Dehalococcoidales bacterium
GTGGCCGCCGAGGGACGCGAGCTGTTCCTGGCGCTGGTGAAGAACCCCGTCGGTTTCGGCGAGGTGCTGCGCACCATCGTCACCGGCGACGAGCAGCGGCAGTTGCTGATCGCAATCAATGACAAACTCGCCGACGGCACCGACGTTTCCTGGCTGTGGGATGTTGACTTCGAGGTGCTGCAGGACAGAGTTCAGGAGATCATCGTCACCGGTCTGCGTGCCGAGGACATGGCGGTGCGCCTCAAATACGCCGGGCTGCCGGTAGAACGCATCCGCCTCATCAAGGACATCGACGCTGCGCTGACGGCGGGCATCAACTCCGTGGCGCCCGGCGGCACACTCTATGTGACCCCGACCTACACCGCCATGCTGGAGATGCGCCAGCTGATGCACAAACGCGGCTACGTGACGCACTTCTGGGAGGACTGAAATCAAAGTCACCATCGGCCATCTCTACGCCGACACGTTGAATACCTACGGCGACCGGGGCAACATCATCGTCCTGCGTAAGCGCTGTCTGTGGCGAGGTATTGACTGCGAAGTGGTGAACCTCGGCCCGGGCGACGAGGTGGACGGCCAGCGCTTCGATCTTCTCTTTATCGGCGGGGGCCAGGACAAAGAGCAGCGCAAGATCTCCGAGGACTTCCAGGGCCCGAAGGGCGCCAGCCTCAAGCAGGCTGTTGAGGACGGAGTGGTGCTGCTCAGCATCTGCGGCGGCTATCAGCTGCTGGGACACTATTTCAAGACGGGCGACGGTCTGCTGCTGAAGGGTCTGGGGTTATTCGACGCCTTTACCCTGGCGGGCAACAAGCGCTTCATCGGCAACGCGCTGGTGGAGTGCAACCTGGACGGACAGACGCGGACGCTGGTCGGTTTCGAAAACCACAGTGGCCGCACTTACCTGGGACCGGCCAACCAGCCATTGGGGCGGGCGTTGGTTGGCTTTGGCAACAACGGCGAGGACAGAAGCGAGGGCGCGGTATACCGAAACGCCTTTGGCTGCTACCTGCACGGTAGCCTGCTGCCTAAGAACCCCTGGTTTGCCGACCATCTGCTCTCGCTGGCCATTCGCCGTCGCTACGGTGACGGCGTTCAACTGCAAGCGCTGGACGATTCACTCGAGCTGAAGGCGCACCAGGCGGTGATCGAGCACATGCGCCGCCTGGGGCACATCAATACCGGCGTCAAGTAGCGGCGCCATGAGATCGCGCAGCAACGCGCTGGCCATCGCTTCCGTCATCCTGATGACGGCGTTCCTGGTGAGCCGTGCCACCGGTCTGCTGCGCGAGGTAGTGATCAGCAGCCAGTTCGGTACCAGCGGCGACTACGCCGCCTATCTGGCCGCGATGCGCATCCCCGACTTCGTCTTCCAGGTACTGGCCGGCGGCGCCGTGGGCTCTGCCTTCATCCCTGTCTTCAGCAGCTACCTGGCCCACGGTCGCACCAACGAGGCCTGGCGCCTGGCCAGCACCATCTTCAACCTGGCCATCCTGGTGATGCTGCCGACCATCCTGCTCTTGATGATCTTTGCCCCCCAGGTCATCTCGCTACTGACACCGGACTTCCCGCCCCAGTTGATCAACCAGGCGGCCGAGATCGCCCATATCCTGCTCGTCTTGCCGCTGCTCTTCGCCCTGGGCGTGCTCAGCACCAGCGTGCTGCAATCGTTCAACTCCTTCAAACTGCCCTCGGCGGCGCCGGTCGTCTACAACCTCGGTCTTATCTTCGGCGCCGCCCTCCTCGGTCCTCGCATCGGTATCATGGGCCTGGCCATCGGCGCGGCCATCGGCGCCCTGCTCTTCTTCCTCATCCAACTGCCGGGGCTGATGAGAGTGGGAATGCGTTACAGCCGCATTCTCGACCTCAAACACGCCGGTGTGCGCGAGGTGGGGCGGCTGATGCTGCCGCGCACCTTCGGCCTCGCCGTCTACCAGATCAACTTCGTCGTCATCCTCTACCTCGCCTCGCCCACGCCCGAACACGTACCGGCGCTCAACTACGCCTGGCAGTTGACGATGCTGCCGTTGGGAATCTTCGCCATGGCGGTCAGCACCGCCGTCTTTCCCACTATCTCGCAACAGTCCGCCCTGCGCGAGATGGAGGCGCTGAAGCGTATCGTCGCCAACGCCATCCGCCTCATCCTCTTCGTCACCGTGCCGGCCAGCATTGGCCTGGTGGTGGCGGGCGAACCGA
>CAZMKF010000050.1:3031-7705 GCA_964566935.1 uncultured Dehalococcoidales bacterium
GCTCTTCGAGCGCGGCGCTTTCACCCCACAATCGACAGTGGCCACCACCTATGCCTTACAGTTCTACGCGTTGGGACTGGTTGGACTGGCCGGCGTGGAGATCACCACCCGCACCTTCTACGCGCTCCACGACACGCGCACTCCGGTGATAGTGGCCACCCTGGCCATGCTGATGCATGTGGTAATGAGCGTTTTTCTGGTACAGACGCAGCTCGGCTACGGGGGACTGGCGCTCTCTATGTCGCTCTCCAGCCTGTTTGAAGCGGGTGCGCTGCTGCTGCTGGCGCAACGGCGCTTGCAGGGACTGGCCGGCAGGTCGATCCTCACCACCTTCCTGCAATCTCTCGCGGCCTCAGCGCTGATGGCAACCGCCGCGCTCTGGCTGGTGGAGTGGTTTGCGCCCCTGCACGCCGCCGCCGGGGACTGGCAGCGGCTGCTCGGTGTCACGCTGTTGATCGGCCTCAGCGGCGTGATCTACATCCTCGGCGCCTGGGCTCTACACGCCCAGGAGTTGAGCATCGTAACTGCCCTGATCAAAGAGCGCCTGCCAGCGAGTCTTGCCTCTCGCCTTTAGCAATCTGGCGGCAGCCTCCACCGACAGTCCGGTACCAGCCCAATTGAAGCAACTGCGGGTGACTGCGCTGCAGCGCGTTCTCCACATGGCCACGCCGCGCCTGCCCCGCCGCAAACAGCAGGCCAACCACCGAACCGCTATGGGCGGCGCAAACGCCTGTGGCGCCGAGCTGTCTCGCCCTTTCGACCAGCTGCTCCAGACCAGGTTTGGGCAGGATCTCCTGCTGCGCCAGGGCGCTGGCACTGGCTGCCTGGCCCACTTTGGCCATGTCTCCTTCGGCTATGCCCTGGCGTAGGACGGCCAGTGCGGCCCGGTGCCGCTCGCTCAGCCGCGTCAGCTGTTGGCGCAGGTCGCGCCGGTTGAAGGCCAGCGTGTCCACCTCGCCGCCGAAATCAAGCACCAGCAGCTCTGCCGCCAGCGCCGGCCCCAGCTGCTCCCACCACGAGCCAGCGCGATGATCGAGCAGGCTGAGACCGGGCAGCATGGTCGAGTTGGAGGGTTCGACCGAGACGGCTATCTGAGCCACCTGCTCCGGATGCAGCGATTCGCCCAGGCACAACGCGGTGGCGACGATAGCGCCGGCCACAACGGCCATACCCTTGCTGCGGGGAATGGACGACTGCACGGCCAGCGAAAAGCCACTCTTCGCCGCGTCAAAGAAAGCGAGCGTGGCCCGCACGGCGCACACGGCCTTGGCGTAGCCGGGCCGGTACTGCTCCTTGCCATCCGGGCGCAGCGCCACCGTCACCCGGGCATAGAGATCGACCGGGCAGGAGACGAGGAAATGCCGTCCCTCCAGTGTCCCCTGCACCAGCTCGCCGCAGCTGGCGGGCACGGCCACCGTGGCCGAGCTCAAAACTCAATGCCCCGCCGCGCCGGTACGCCCTGCTTGTAAGGATGCTTGATCAATCGCATCTCGGTCACCAGATCAGCCAGCTCGATCAGCTCCGCAGGCGCGCCGCGCCCGGTCATCACCAGCTCCAGTGCGGCCGGCCGGCCCCGAGCCAGCTCCAATAGCTCCGCCAGGGCCAAGTGACCGAGATGATAGGTGGTGAGGACCTCGTCGAGGATCAGCAGGTCGTACTCGCCACCCGCCATCAGTTGGCGCGCCTGCTGCAGGGTTACCAGCGCCAGCTCACGGCGCTCTGCAGCGCTAAGCGTGAAGACGTTCTGCTGAGATGGCTGCCAGATCCGAAAAGCGGGCCACTTCTCCACGAAAGCGTGCTCACCACACAAATCGTTGCCTTTGAGGAACTGGAGCATACAGACCCGTAGCCCCTGACCACTCGCCCGCAGGGCAAGGCCCAGCGCCGCAGTGGTCTTGCCCTTACCATGACCCGTATACAGCTGTAACAGACCGCACCGTGTTTCACTCATCGTTCGGCTCCCTTATCAGCAGCGCCGCTCAGTGCTTTCACCGGTAACGGCAGACCGGCAACCAGCAGGTACACCTCGTCCGCCACCTCCGCCAACCTGCGGTTGCAGAAGCCAAGCAGGTCACGATAGGCGCGCGCCAGCGGGTTCTCCGGCACGATACCCATGCCCACCTCGTTGCTGACCACGATCAGGTGGGCGCCGGCTCCCTCGTGCCATGCCAGCAGCGCCGCCAGCTCCTCGCTCATCGCCTCCCTGGCCGCCTCGTAGCTGCCGTCGGCCTGGGGGTCGTCTCCAGCGTGACGTAGCAGGACGTTGCTACAAAGCATAGTCAGGCAATCCAGCAGGACGACCTGCAGGGGCTCCACCCCGGCGGCTCCAAGCGCCTCGGCCACTTCCTGCGGCGCCTCAAGCGTCTGCCACTGCGCCGGACGTGCCTGCCGGTGCGCCTCCACCCGCAGGCGCATCGCCTCGTCGCGCACCTCGGCTGTCGCCAAGTATAGGACTCTCTCGCCCCAGCTCGCAGCCAGTTTCTCGGCATAGGTGCTCTTGCCGGCTCGTGCGCCGCCGGTGATCAAAACCAGCTTCCCCTTACTCAAGACCGTTCCTCCAGCCCAGCCAGGCGGTAGACGGCCGCCAGGTCGATGTGTTGGCGCACGGCTACCGCCAGGCGATCGTAGGCGTGCTCACGCGCGAAGACCAGGCGATTCTGTCCCAGGACCACACCCTTGCGCGCCGCCAGGGCCTCCAGTAGGGCCCGCCGCAGCCCGTCGTTGGCGAAGAGGCCGTGCACGCAGGTGCCGAGCAGCCAGCCGTCGGCGGAAAGGTAGCCGTCTAGGTGGGCGGCGGCGTCGCCTCCTGATGTGAGAGCGAAGGCGGCATGCTCACAAGTGCTCTCACCCGTATGGATCTCGTACCCCTCGAAACTGGCGCCGACAGCGCCCGCGAGCATGCCCCGTGCCGCTAGCACTTTACCTCTTACCCGCGCCATGTGCTTCTCTGTGCTGAGAACGGTATCGACCGGCAGAATCCCCAAACCCTCCGTCTCGGCATGATCCGATTCGGCCAGCGCCGGGTCGATCAGACGGCCTCCCAACATCTGAAACCCGCCACAGATACCGATCACCGCCACGCCGTCATCGGCACGCGCCACGATCGCCTCCGCCAGGCCGTTCTCACGCAGGCTCTGAAGATCGGCCACTGTCGCCGTGGTACCCGGCAAGATAATCAGGTCGGGGTTACCCAGTTCGTCCGGCGTACGCACCAGCCGTAGTGATACATCCGGCTCGGCTCGCAAAGGATCGAAATCGTCAAAGTTCGAGATGCGCGGCAGCGCGATCACCGCCACCTGCAGCGGCGCCTGCTGCCCTTTCCAACCGCCCTCCAGCGAAACGGAGTCCTCGTCGGCAATGCCCAGATCGCGCAGGTAGGGGATCACTCCCAAAATAGGCACACCGGCGCGCTGCTCCAGCATTTCGATGCCGGGCTGCAACAACGAACGGTCGCCGCGAAAACGGTTGATCACCAGTCCCTTGACCAGGGCACGCTCCGCTGGGGCAAGCAACTCGAGCGTGCCGAGCAGCGAGGCGAAAACGCCGCCCCGATCGATGTCGGCGATCAGCAACACCGGCGCCTCGACGGCGAGCGCCACGCTCATGTTGACGATATCAGTCTCGCGCAGGTTGATCTCAGCCGGGCTGCCCGCGCCCTCCATCACTACAACCTCGTAGCGCTCGCGCAGCCAGGCCAGCGACTCCAGCACCAGCGGCCACAGCTCGGCCTTCAGCTGGTAGTAGTCCCGGGCGCTGCAGCGCCGCCAGGGGTGGCCACGTAACACCACCTGGGAGTACGCATCGCCCTCGGGTTTCAACAGCACCGGATTCATGTGCGCCGAGAGCTCGGCTCCTGCCGCCTCCGCTTGCACTGCCTGGGAACGCCCCACCTCGCCGCCCTCCACCGAGACGAACGAGTTGAGGGCCATGTTCTGTGCCTTGAAGGGGGCGACACGGTAGCCATCCTGGCGCAGGATACGGCAGAGAGCAGTGACGAAGACGCTCTTGCCCGCCGACGAGGCGGTGCCCTGCACCATCAGCAGTTTAGCCGGCACCCAGCACCTCACGCAACGCAGCCACCAGGGCGCGGCACTCTGCCAGGGGACGGCTGCCAAGGCGAATGTACTCAGGCAAACCGAAGGATGAGCAATCGCGCACGGCGATGCCCAATCTCAGCAGCCTTGCGCGTAGCGCCGCCGCTTCTCCCACCCTAACCAGCAGGAAATTAGCTTCGCTCGGCAGCGGTTCCAGGCCTAATCGCCGCAACTCGCGTTGCAGGTAGAGCAGCGATTGCTGCGCCGCCCGCCGTCCCTGCCTGAGATGCTTTTCGTCCTGCAGGGCCGCCAGGCCTGCGGCTTGCGCGGCGGCGTTGACGCTCCACGGTAACTGCACCGTCCTCAAGGCGCGGATGACCTCGGACTGCGCCAAAGCGTAGCCCAGGCGCAAGCCGGCCAGTGCCTCGTCCTTGGTCAGCGAGCGCAGCAGCACCACCCCCTCCGGCAGCAAGGGCAGCAAGGATTGTGTCTGCGATACGAAGTTCAGGTACGCCTCGTCTACCACCAGCAGGCCATGCTCGCAAGCCCGCAATACGGCTGCGATCTCGGTGGCAGGCAGGTAGACGCCGGTTGGGTTGTTGGGGTTGGCGATGAAAACCACCCGCGTGGCGGGCGTTAT
>CAZMKF010000050.1:7715-15584 GCA_964566935.1 uncultured Dehalococcoidales bacterium
CGGAGGTTACGCACCATCGCCGCCAGCTCGGCGAGGTCCGGCCGGAAGTGCTGCTCTGCGAGCGCCCGGTACTCGTGGACCACAGCGCCTGCGATGCTCGCCGCCCGCCTGTACTCACCGTAAGTGGGACCCGCCACCACCACGTTGTCGCCCACCTGCAGGTAGGCCTGGGTAAGCAGGCCGATCAGCTCGCTGGAGCCGTTGCCCACGATCACCTGCTCCGCCGGCAGTTGTTGGGCAGCGGCCAGCGCCTCCACCAGTTGGGGGCTGCCATCATCCGGGTAGCGGTCCAGCCGCACCGAGAGCACGGCGCGCTGCACCAGAGGCGATACGCCCAACGGGTTGGCGTTGACGCTGAAATCGAGCATCTGGCCCTCAAAGCCACCCATTTCACGGGTGGAGAGCGAACCGTGCGGGCAGGGCCGCACCTGCGCCAGGTGGGCACGCGGTTCAAGCTTCACGTCGCACCACCATGGCGGCGCAAGCGAGTGCCGCCGCTGCACTCATGGCTTTCGCCGCCAGCCTGTTGGCCTGCCGCAGATGATCGGCCGTCACTTCGGCCGTGCCGTCACCCAAACGGTAGTGGCCGGTCTTCTCCAGGGTCACGTCCAGCGCCCCCGCCATCGCTGCCATTGGCCAGCCAGCGTTTGGGCTCTCGGTCAGACCGTGCTGAACCAGCATCACGCCCCAGGCCCGCCGCCAACGGCGGCCGGCTGCGGCAGCGATGAGGCAACCGCAGAGACGGGCTGGCAGCAGGTTGACCAGGTCATCCAGGCGCGCCGCCGCCTTGCCCAGGTGCTCGTATCGCCCGTGGTAGCCGACCATCGAGTCGTAGGTATTGATGCTGCGATAGGCCAGCGCGCCCGGCACGCCGGCCACGGCGTACCAAAACAGTGGCGCCACCAGAGCGTCGCTGCTGTTTTCGGCTACCGATTCGACGGCGGCGGCGGCAACCAGAGGGGCACTCAGCACCGAGGTCTCGCGGCTGACCAGAGAACGCAGGCGCTGCCGGGCCAGCGGCAAGTCGCCATCTCGTAACGCCGCCTCCACCGCCTCGCCGGCTCGCAGCAGGCCGCTGGGAGAGATGGTGGCCTTAAGCAGGAAACAATCGAGCAGCAAATCCACCAGGGGCAGGCGGCGCCGAAGCAGTCGCCGGTAGACGAGCACCGGCGCAACCGTGGCAGCCACCCCGGTGGCGAGGCTGACCCCGCCGTAGAGCAGCTGTCTCTCTCTTCCCTGCGGCGCGCAGGCGAACTGCCGCTCAATCAACTTGCCGATCGCCACCACCGGATGGCAACGGTTTGGCAGCTCACCCAGCAGCAGATCCCAGACCAGCGCGCCCGCCAACACGGCCAATCCTCTCATCGTGCGCTGCCTCCAGTACAGGCGCCGACCAGCCTGGGAGCGATGCCGGCGTTGCTGGCGAAGTGCAGATGCACATGGGAGGCGAGCAGATTGGCGCCATCGCTGTAGCCTGCTACCTCGCCGCCAGGCAGCAATGAGTACGCCGCCGCCTGCGGCGCCAGCTCGCGATCGAGCCGCGAGTAGTGGAACTGGTGACCGCGCGCCCGCCCGCCCTCGGCCAGGCAGGGCAACGGCCGGCGAGCCTGCACCTCGGCATAGCCCAGGCTTAACCTGCCACTGGCGCTCACCGCCCGAGCCGGCACCAGGCCTGCCCCATCGTAGCGGACTCCCTGTATGTCGGTCAGACTCTGGCAGAGATACATCAGGCCACCGCACTCGGCATATATCACTCCGCCCGCCGCGTGAAAGGCGCTGATAGCACCCCGCATCGCCCTGTTTTCGCTCAGCTGGCGCGCGTACAGCTCGGGGAAACCGCCACCCAGCAACAGCCCACCCACGCCATCGGGCAGAGCAGCGTCGTGCAAGGGACGGAAGGGCACGAGTTCAGCGCCCCAGGCGGCGAGCAGATCGAGGTTGTCCTGGTAATGAAAACTGAAGGCCTCGTCGCTGGCCACGGCGATGCGCGCACGCGGTTCGATACGCTCTGCTGGAAACAGCGATGTGGGCTGCACTGACAACTCTTTCACCGCCGCCAGACGCAACAGCATATCCAGATCGAATCTCTCATCCACCTCTCGACGTAGGCGCTCGAAAAACTCGTCGCTCACGCCGCCCTCCGCCACCGGCGTCAGGCCCAGGCGCCGTTCGGGCAGCGTCAGTTCCGGCCGCCGCGCCAGAACGCCTAGCAGCGGCAGGCCGGTGGCGCGGTGAATTGCCTCGGCGATGAGCTGACGGTGGCTGGCGCTGCCCACCCCGTTGGCCACCACCGCCACCACCTGCAATGCAGGGTCGAGTTTAGCGTAACCGTAAGCAAGGGCGCCTGCGCTCTGCGCCAGGGCGGCGCCCTGGATTGTCAGCACCACCGGCAAACCCAGCAGCTTTGCCACCTCGGCGCTGCTGCCGCCACCTGCCTCGTCCTTGCCATCGAATAGCCCCATCACGCCCTCTACCACAGCGATATCGGCGCCCTTGCAGGCACGCTCGTAAAGCTCAAGCAAGCGTGAGGAGGGAATCATCCAGGAATCGAGATTGCGGCAGGGGCGGCCGCTGCTGCGCGCGTGATATGAAGGGTCGATGTAATCGGGACCCACCTTGAACGGCTGCACTACCATTCCGCGGGCGCGCAGCGCCGCGCAGAGGCCGACAACCACGGTGGTCTTGCCCACGCCACTGTGCGTGCCGGCGATCATGATGGCGGGGATTCTAGACATAGCCCTTGCCGTGTAAGGCTAGCAGGCCAAGCAGAACCGTCAACTGGCTGACTTCGTTAATGGCGCCGTAGCAATCGCCGGTGAGGCCACCCAGCCGCCGGCGCATGAAAGAACCGGCGGCGGCCGTCACTAACAGCGTCAGGGCGAACAGGCCTAATCCGGCCAGCTGCAGGCTGAGAGCGGCGAGCACAACCGCGCTCAGCAAAGCTACAGCCGCCTGAATAGCGCCGGTTGCCTCCTTGAAGGCCTTGCCGATGCCCTGCGGGCGCGCGTAGGGAAAGGCGTGGATGGCCACCACCATGCAGGCGCGCGCCGCCACCACCATCAGCAGCAGGGCGGGCAAGCGCAGCGGCGCCACCAGGCCGGCCAGCGCGTTCCACTGCAACAGCAGAAACATCGTCCCCGCCAGCACGCCGAATCCGCCTACACGACTGTCGCGCATGATCTCCAACCGCCGCTCGCGTTCGCTGCGGCCGAAGAGACCGTCGCAAGTGTCCATCAGGCCATCCAGATGCAGGCCGCCGGTAAGAAGAATCAACAGACCGAGCGTGAGCGCGGAGGCCACGCCCACTGGCAGCAGCGCGATGAAGGCCACATCCGCCAACGCCAGAACGGCGCCGATCAGCAGCCCCACCAGCGGAAACCAGGCCGTGGCACGACCTAACTGCCCCGACTCCAACTCGCGGTCGGGCAGGGGCAGCGCCGTGAGGAAACGCAGCGCCGCGTAGAAATCCATCAGCTCAGTTCCGCCTCCACGCCCTCGTCGGCTTCCGAGACACCCGCCTCGTCGAAGGTGGCCATCTCGTTCAGGGTGCGCACGCCGGCCTCGATCACGCTCATCGCCAGCGCCGCGCCGGTGCCCTCACCAAGGCGCATATTCAGATCGAGCAGTGGTACCAAACCGAGCTTGCGCATCACCGCCTGGTGGCCCATTTCCACCGAGAGGTGCCCCGCCACCATGTAGTCGACCGAGCGCGGCGCCAGCGACTGCGCCACCAGGGCGCCGGCGCCGGAGATGAAGCCATCGATCACAGCCACTACGCGGTTTGCGGCAGCGCCGAGGATCACACCGGTGATGCCGGCGATCTCCAGTCCGCCCACCTTGGCCAGTACGTCGAGGCCATCGCTGCTATCCGGCTGATTCAGCGCCAGGCAGCGCTCAATCACGGCGATCTTGTTACGCAGGCCGGCGTCGTCGAGACCCGTGCCGCGACCGGTCACCTGCGCCACCGGCTCGCCGGTCAATGCGGCGACAACGGCACTAGAGGCGGTGGTGTTGCCAATGCCCATGTCACCGGTACCCACCATGTCGAGGCCGCCGTCGGCCAGCAGGCGCTCCACCGCCTCGATGCCAGCCTCGATCGCCTGCACCGCCTGCTGGCGCGACATCGCCGCACCCTCCGCCATGTTCGCGGTGCCATAGGCCACCTTGGCGTTGACCAGCCTCTCCTGCTCCGTGGGCAAATCGGCCGCCACGCCAACATCAACCACCAGCAGGCGGGCGCCCTGCTGTCGCGCCAACACGTTGATGGCGGCGCCGCCATGCAGGAAGTTGAACACCATCTGTGGCGTCACATCCGCAGGGTAGAGGCTGACCCCCTCGCGGCAGACGCCGTGATCAGCCGCCATGGTGACAATCGCCTTGCGGTCGGCACGCGGCCGGGCGTTGCCCTGGATGCCGGCCACCTTCAGCGAGAGCTCTTCCAGGCGCCCCAGGCTGCCCAGAGGCTTGGTCAATCTGGCCTGGCGCGCCGCAGCTAGCGCCATCGCCTCCTGGTCCAGCTCTCCTATACGGGCGATCGTTGCTTGCAGGTTAGCCATGTCTTGTTATTCTCCATCGTAGTCCGGTTTCTAGCGGTAATCATCGCCACCGGCAGTTCATTCGCCGGGTGCGGCAGAACAATCACCTGGGCGCCGTAGGCATGCGCCACCTGTTCGGCTGTGATCACCTCAGCGGGCGGGCCCTCGGCCAGCACCGCGCCACCAGCCAGTATAACAAGACGGTCACAGTATTGAGCAGCAACATTGAGGTCGTGAAAGACAGCAACGACGGTGATCCCCTGGCTGCGGCTCAGCTCGTACACCAGATCCAGAATCGACACCTGGTGGCTGATATCCAGGTGCGCGGTAGGCTCGTCCAACAACAGCAATTCCGGTTCCTGGGCCAGCGCCCGGGCGATCACCACTCGCTGCCTCTCCCCACCCGAGAGCTCGCCCATGCGACGCTCGGCATATTCCGCGGCGCCGCACAGCACCAGCGCCCGTTGTACCACCGCGAAGTCGTGCTCTGACTCCGCCTGCAGCAACCCAAGATATGGCGTGCGACCCAGCAGCGCTACTTCCCAGGCGGTGAAGCCGTCCGGAATATGGCCGCTCTGTTGCACCACCGCCACCCGGCGCGCCAACTGGTTACGGGGAATGCGGCGCACCTCCTCACCCTGCAGCCGCACGGAGCCCGCAATGGGCGCCGCCACGCCGCTTATTACACGCAGCAGCGTCGACTTGCCGGAGCCGTTGGGGCCGATAATACCGACGAACTCACCTTCAGCAGCGTTCAGGCTGACCTGCCGCAGAACCTGCTGACTGCCATAGTAGAAATCGAGCCCTGTCACCTTCAACATCGCCATCGCCCTCAGAAGATCATCCGCTTGCGCTGGCGCAGCAGCCAGATGAAAAAGGGAGCGCCGCAGAGGGCAGTGACGATGCCCACCGGCAACTCGGCCGGCGCCAGCACGGTGCGTGCCACGACGTCCGCCCAGAGCAGGAAGAGTCCACCCAGCAACGCCGAAAGCGGCAGCAAGAGACGGTAGTTTGGCCCCCAGATCAGGCGCACGGCGTGCGGCACAATCAGGCCGACAAAGCCGATCAGACCGCTGACCGAGACGGCGGCGGCGGTAGTGAGGGTGGCAGCGGCGATCAGAATCAGTTTCATGCGCTCGACGTTGATACCCAACTGTGCCGCCTGCTCCTCGTCAAATTGCAGCACATTGAGCCGGCCTGCGTACAGTTGGATGACACCGATACCCAGCAGCAGGTAGGGCGCCATCACCAGCACCTGGCTCCAGCTGGACTGCGAGAAGCCACCCAGCAACCAGGAGTAGTGCCTGGCTAGCCGGTCCTCCTGCATATACATGATAAAGCTGGTGAGCGCGTTGCAGAGTGAACCAAGCGCCACTCCAGCCAGCATCAACGTGGCCAGAGGCGTCGTCTTACCCACCCGCGCCAGCATCATCACCAATACGATGGCCAGCCCGCCACCGGCGAAGGCCAGCCACTGAACCACACCAAGGTTGTAAAGCACTGGCTGCAGCGGCAGCGCCATCGCGAGCACCGCCCCCAACCCCGCGCCCGAGGCGACACCGATCAGGAACGGGTCGGCCAGCGGGTTGCGAAACAGGCCCTGGTAGGTGGCGCCGGCGGCTGCGAGACATGCGCCGACCATCGCCGCCAGCACTACTCGAGGCAGGCGAATCTGCACCACCACTGCCTCCCAGGCGGTCGGCCAGTCGGCCTCCACCGCGAAGAAATCGCGTAAGAAGGGGGTATTGTTAAGCAGGATGTGCCAGACAGTGCCCGCCGGCATCGCCACCGCCCCCAGCGATGTGGAGACCACGAAGCTGGCGATCAGCAACAGCAGCGCACCGCCCACCAGTGGCGCTACCGGTCGCACCCAGCGGTGGCCGCTGTTGCTTACGCTAGCTCCCTTGAGGGTGGTGGTGCCGTTGCCCAAACGCACTTCCTGCTTAACCTTCTACTTAAACAGTTCGGGGTGAATGATTCGCGCCAGATACTCGAGGCCTTCTATGGCGCGCGGTCCAGGTCGATCGGTGAGATCGCGATCAGCCAATTCGACGATACGATTGTTCTTGACCGCATCCGTCTCGTCCCAGCCTGGGCGTGCCTTGACCATCTCCGGCGTGACACCACCGGCATCGGAACCGTGGTCGGAGAGAATGATCAGCTGCGGATTCTTCAGCACTATCGCTTCCGGGCTCATCGTTGGCCAGGCAGTCTTGGCGTCGGCTGCGATGTTGGCGCCACCCGCGAGAGTAATCATGTCATCGATGAAAGTGCCGGGTCCCACCGTGATCAGCTTGGGGTCGATCTCAAAGAAGATGCGCGGGCGTTCCTTGACGTCCTTCATCTTGGTCTTGACCGCTTCCAGGCGCGACTCAAAGTCCTTAGTCAATGCCTCGCCCTTGGCGGTCGCGCCGCACAAATCGGCGAGCATACGAATGTTGGCTGGTACGTCGCTGATCGTCTCCGGCTTGAACACGATCACTTTGAAGCCACGGTTCTCAAGCTCCGGAACCACCGTCTTGGTGTGCAGATCAGTGGCCAGGATCAGATCCGGCGCCAGGTTGACGATCTTCTCGAAGTTCGGCTTGGAGAAACCGCCTACCTTCTCTTTCTGTTTTGCCTCAGCCGGGTAATCAGAGTAATCGTCCACGCCCACCACCTTGTCCTGCAGGCCAAGCGCATAGAGGCTCTCGGTGGATGCGGCCGAAAGGGAGACGATACGCTCCGGCTGCTTGTCGAACGTAACCTTGCGGTCGGCGTTATCGACGAGCGTCCGTGGAAAACTGGCCTTTGTTGCCACCGGGGTAGCAGCGGGAGTGGCAGGCGCTACCACCTGGGTAGCGGTAGCGGCGGGTGTGGCAGGCGCCGGCTGCGAACAGCCGCTAAAACCAATGGCCAGGATCAGCAGCATCGAAAGGGTCAGCTTGCGTAAACGGGAACTCAAACTCCACCTCCATCCGTGCAGGCAAGCGGACATGGCGGGCAAGCGGTAGCTTGGGCAGGTGCAGAGTCGAGCAAAACAAAGCCCCGTCCTGCAAGGAACGGGGATCGCCGTAAGTGATGGGCGTTCATGGCACACCTTTCCTCGAAGGCTACCGGCTGCAAACGGGGGAGGGGGGTCTGGCTCGGCGATTCTGCAATCGCCTTACAGTTGCGGGACAGCGGCGGACTTACACCGCGCTTCACCCTCGCTCCGGCCTTCCGGCCGGTGACGCCCACGTTGCGCTGCGTCGGTAATGGCGGAAGTCTAACACCCGCCAGTTGAGAGCGTCAACCACCTGTCGTGGTCCAGATAGGTGTGTTACAGGAAGCGGATGAATGAATGGCGAGTAAT
>CAZMKF010000051.1:0-14520 GCA_964566935.1 uncultured Dehalococcoidales bacterium
CTGAGCCTTTTGCCATCGCTGGCGATGCCGAGGGGCACGATGGGCACGCCGCTCTTACTCAGTTTCAGCAGTAAGGCGCCGCTGCCCGGCATCGCCTCCCCCAGCGCCTGCGTGCCCGTGCCCTCCGGAAAGAGCGCCACCGGTTCCGCGGGGCACTGGCTCGGCCGTAAGTAGCCGATCAGCTGGCGCAAAGCGCGCGCCCGTTCCCGGATGGCGCCGGGGCGTTGCGGGGTGGTCACCATGCCCCAGATGCGGGAGGCGCGCGCGAACAGCCAGCCGCTCAAGCGGTTTGCCTGCCAGCCCCCGTCCTCAGTCTCGCGGCCGTACTCGGCCAGCACCAGCCAGTGCAGGTCGGCGGCGTCAGCGGCGCGTCTCTCTGCCACGGCAGCGGTGACGGCCGCCGCCACCCAGCCCATCCAGGTGCCGGGCGGCGAGTGGTGGTTCCCCACCAGTACGAACGGCTCGCTGGCGGGGACGTATTCGCCGCCCTCAACGAGGGGCGGCGGTGAGAGCAGGCGCGTGAAGCGCAGGGCGTCCCGCGAGATTGAGCGGGGGCGGCCGGTCAAAACCGAGAAAGCCACCTGCAGAGCTAGGCCGAGGGCGCCGCGCGGCATGCCCGCCAGAAAGTCCGGATCACCAATGCGCACACTGCCGATCATCGCCCGCTCTCCTGCCCCCTGCCGCTATCCGGTGTGCTCAACCGAGGATCCAGGAGTTGGAGGGGCGGTAGGGGAACAGGGTTTCCACCAGCGATCTGGCTTCGGGCCGGTTGACCTCGCAATCCGGGAAGGCGTACTGCAGCTCGGCCAGGGTGCGGAAGCCGAACAGCAGCTGCAGGAAAGTGAGCGCCGGGAAGGCCACGTCTCCTCGCCGCTCGGTGTCAGGCTGCCAGGCGATGGCGCTCTGCAGCTTGCCGCTCTGGAATCCCAGCCGCACTCCGTCGCGGTAGAAGCTGAGACTCAGCTCCCCTGTGTAGCCGGCCAGGGCGGAGGCGGCCAGCCGCGCCTCCAGTACCGGCGCCACCTTGAGGAGGAAGGCGGGCAGGTTCGCCAGCCGCGCGTACAGCGCGAAATGACCGGGCCACGTCTGCACGGTGGGGGGCAGTGTCTGGTAGGCAGGGTGCTGAGAGCTGAGCCAGAGCGCCAGCCACAGGCTGTCGCCGGCACCGGGCGGCAGGCTGGGCGCCACCTGCGCCAGGTGGCGCAGCACGGCGGGCACTATTGGTTGCCAGTTGACGCCCGGTTTCAGCTCGAACTGGCTGAGCATCGCCATCGGCAGGGTGCGCTGGTAGAGGTAGTTGAGATAGGAGAAGTAGCCCAGCGGCTTGCCGGCGTGGTCCTCGATGATGCTGCTGCGGCGCCGCACCAGGCTCTGACTGCGCCGGCCCGTCAGCTCCCACCGCCAGATGCGCTCGTCGCGCTCCACGTGCAGGAGGTAGCGGCTGGCCTGCCGCCCGTAGAGGCGCACGATCAGCGGCAGGTCATCGAGGGTGGCCTCGCGGATGCGGCAGGGCTCAGCCTCCCCCGGGGGCAGGGCAGGTACCTCGCTGGCGGCGACGTAGCGAAAATCGCCGTGCTCGATCGCGGGTTCGTAACCGAACTGGCGGTAGAAGAACGGTATACCGTCGATGATCTGCAGGCTGTGCCCGAGCTGCTCGCTCCAGCGGTGCGCCTCTGCGAATTGACGGCGCACCAGGCCGCGCTTGCGGTACTGTGGCAGGGGAGTCACGAGCTCGATCTGGCCGACCGTGAAGGGGATGCCATCGAACAGCCAGGTTTGGGGGATGAGACAGAGGCTGGAGACGATCGCGCCCGTGCGCTCGTCTTCCACCACGGTGAAGAGGGAGGGCGTGCAGGTGGGATGGCCTTCGAACAGGTCTAAGGTCCAGTCGCGCCGCAGCGGGCTTGGCTCCGTCTCATGCTCGTCGCGCAGCAGGTCGGCGTTGAGCGCCGCCACCGCCTCGGCGTCCTGCGGTGTGCCGCGCCGCAGCGCCAGGCCGTCAGCCAGCGGATACCTCTCCCCAGCCGCTCGCTCGTTCATGGTCAGCACCTCCCGTGGCCCCTATTCTAACCCGCTTCAGTCGTGCACGCCCCAAACCCGGTCGAGACAAAGCGAATGGCGGACGGTGGCATCCTTTGTATCAGAGACAGCAGATACACTTGGCAGACAAGAGTAGAGAGAGGTGGGTGGCGGCCAGCCTGGTTGCGGGGGTGGAGAGCAGCCGGGGAAATCTGTTGAAATGGCCATATGGCGTCCTGCTGGTGACAGAAATGTAAAGGGAAATACACTGATGGAATGCCCCGATTGGGCCAGGCATAGGAAAATGGTACTATGCGAATGGTCCCGAGTACTATTGCCCGCAAGGCCGTTTCGCCGTCACAATATAGTCGAGATTGCAACGAAGAGCTAGCGCAAAATGCGACTGGTAGGTATTTACTTTTGCTGATGCAGATGAGGCAAGCAGAAGCCGCCGAAGCGAGCTCGCAGGAAACCGCGGCCGCTGAGACCATCAAGAAACCCTGGGCGCCATGGCGATTTGAGACCTGGCCGCGCGGCTTGCAGGATATTTTCAAGCCGGTGGAAGCGCCCCAGGCCGAGAACGTAGAACGCAGCATGATCTACGCTGACGGCGCCCGCTTGCGCATGGTCACACTTATGATGGTGCTGTTGCACCCCCTCATCATGTTTTCGCGCCTGTCTGTCTGGGCCACCTCGAGTGGCTCGCATCACCCGGCGCCTTATGGCGATACGGTTCTGCTGCTGTCGTACATCGGCTACATGGTGGCAGGCACTATCTTCCTGGTGCTATCGCGCAACCTCCACGGTCCCGAAGACGCCACCCGCAGGCAACGCTATTATCAGTATGCGATATCGACATACGCCCTGGTTTACGGAGCGACTGCGACGGTTTTTACCTGGCCGATGGAGATGTACGTCTACGTCGTAGTTCTGACGTTGGTTGTCGCTGTTCTGCGATTGCGATTCTTGCCCAGTGTCATTATTTTCGGCCTTGGTTTCCTTATGTATGCCCACGGCTTAACGCGCGAGTTTGCCTGGAACTACCAAACGAGTGATAGGCTGGTGCTGGGCTTCGTGATCACCCTCGCCGTGATCGCGATTATGCACGGTATGTATGCCAACAGCGTGCGGGCGCTTGTTGCAATAAGGCTGGTGGAGCAGCAGCGACAGGACCTGGCCAACGCCAACCGTCAACTGATGGAAACCAACACTCAACTACAGCGCATGTCCTTCCTCGACCCGTTGACCGGCGGCCCCAACCGGCGTTACTTTGACGAGTACCTGGATCGCGAGTTCTCCCGTGCCCAACGCGAACGCTCGCCGCTCTCCATGATCATGATAGACGTCGACCATTTCAAGGAGTACAACGACAACAACGGCCACCAGGCGGGCGACGAGTGCCTGAGCATCATCGCCACGGCCATGGGTATCACCCTCAAGCGTCCAGCCGACCTGATCGCCAGATATGGTGGGGACGAGTTTGCCGCTATCCTGCCCGACACCGATAACGAGGGTGCGCAGGGCGTAGCGCGTCGCATCCTGGAGGCGGTGCGCAGCGCCGATCTTAAGGTTTACCCCAATTCAGAGTCAGACACGCGCATCACCATCAGCGCCGGTGTGGCCACCTTCGTGCCCAAGTGCAACACTCGTACGGAGCGGCTGGAAGATCTGATTGCCCAGGCCGACGACGCCATGTATCAGGCTAAATTCGAAGGCCGCGATCGCTTCGTTTCCGCCGCCTGATCGGCGAGCCACCAGATACCCTTCACAAACCTGGATAAGACAGTGTGGCAGGACAACCACAGCTGTGGCAGCAATACCTGTGTACCTTGCCGGTTCCGGCTGGGTTGATTGAGGGAGGGCGTATATGACCAAAGAGAAACCGCAGGAGTTAATGACGGTGAAGGAGGCGGGCCGCAAAGGCGGTCGCAGCACCTTGAAGAAATACGGCCCCGCCTTCTACGAAGCCATAGGCAAAAAGGGTGGAGAGACGGTCAGCAGCCGCTACGGCCGCGATCATTTTGAGCGCATCGGCCGCAAGGGCGGACAGCGCGTCCGCGAGCTGATCGAGCTCGGCAAGAAAGCCGCCGCCGAAACACCGCCAGAGTAGAACGTTCTCGTCAGTTGATCGCAATACATGGCCCCCGGAGCGAACTCTGGGGGCATGCCTGATTCCACCGACGGCGTGTTCACATGTGGTTGCGGGGAGGGGTGTTCAAAGATAGAATTGACGGGGCTGGCAGCCGGGCCGCCTGCGGGCGCCGTGGTTGGTCCTGCCATACCGCCGCTTGGCGATCGGAGAGTGAGGTCAGCATGAGTGAAATGCCTAGCCAGGTCAACCTGGAGGATACCTTCGACGTCGCCATCATCGGCGGCGGCCCTGCCGGCTCCACCGCGGCCATCTACGCCGCCCGCGCCCGCCTCAACACGCTGGTGCTCGACAAGGCAAACCTCGGTGGTTCGCTCAGCCAGACCGCGCACATCGCCAACTACCCCGCCCTTGGCTACGAGGAGCCGCTCTCCGGCGCCGAGCTCTTGCAGCGCATGCACGACCATGCCACCTCGCTGGGCGCCGCCTTCCTGCAGACGCAAGTATTCGGCCTGTCGCTGGAGGAAGAGATCAAGGAGATCTACACCGCCGAGGGTACGGTCAAGGCGCGCGCCGTCATTCTCGCCACCGGCATCGGCGCTCGCGCCAACAAACTGGAGGGCGAGGAACGGCTGCTGGGCCGTGGCGTCTCCTACTGCGCCACTTGCGATGCCGCCTTCTACGGCGGCAAAACGGCGGCGCTGCTGGGTAGCAGTACCGAGGCGGTGGAGGAGGCGCTGGCGCTGGCCCGCTTCGCCGCTCAGGTCTACCTGCTGGTGCCGGGCGGCAAGCTGACCGCCGAGGCGGAGCTGCTCGAACAGCTTGAGCAGACCGCCAACATTGAGGTGCGCTACCGCCAGCGCGTGGAGGCCATCGAGGGTGAGGAGACGGTGACCGGCCTGCGCATCCGCACCGGCGAGGGTGAGGAGCATTTACCGGTGGCCGGCGTGTTCATCTACCTGCCGGGCAATAAGCCGGCCACCGAGCTGTTCCAGGGCGCGGTGGAGCTCGATGCCGACGGCTACATCGTCACCGACGGGCATTGGCAGACCTCCGTGGCGGGCGTCTTCGCCTGCGGCGATGCCCGCAACCGTGAGGTGAAGCAGGTGATCGTGGCCGGCGCCGAGGGCTGCCTGGCGCTGCTGTCGGCGGATCGTTACCTCAACAAACGCAGTCAGATGCAGGTACAGCGATAGCAATGAGTGACGGCGCCAAAGCACTGCGCTTCGGCCGTGGCGATGCCGGCCTGACCGATCTGCTGGGCGGCGAACGCGTGCCCAAGCACGATCGGCGGGTGGAGGCCTACGGCGAGCTGGACGAGGCCTCCTCGGCGTTGGGGCTGGCGCGCGCCCTCTCCCCCTCGGCGCCGGTGGCCGCCAGCCTGCTCGGTCTGCAACGCGACTTCTTCGTGATCATGAGCGAACTGGCGGCCACCGAGAGCTATCGCGGCAAACTGGCGCGGCGCATCGGCAGCGCGGAGGTGGCGCGGCTCGATCAGGAGCTGGCGGCGGCACAGGAGCGGGCGCCGTTGCCGCGCGCTTTCATCCTGCCGGGCGCTTGTCCCCAATCGGCCGCCATCGATCTGGCGCGCGCCATCGTGCGCCGCGCCGAGCGCCGCGTCAGCGAGCTTGCCGGTAGCGGCGCCGTGGCCAACGAGGCGATAATGCGCTACCTCAATAGAGCCTCCACCCTGCTGTTTGCCCTGGCGCGCGCCGAGGAAGCGGCGCAGGGGCTGGAGCCGACCTTGGCCAGGGATGTGCCGGCAGGGGTGTCTTAAGTTGGGCGGTGAGGAACGGCGTGGCCCGGCTGCCACAGCGGAGAGCAGCCGGCGGCCACAGTGGGCCAAGGCCAAGGTTAACTTGGGCGCCGACTACCGTCGGGTGAAGGCGCTAATGCGGGGGCTGGCGCTGCACACGGTGTGTGAGGAGGCGCATTGCCCCAACATCGGCGAGTGCTTCGGCAGCCGCACTGCCACCTTCCTCATCCTCGGCAACCGCTGTACCCGCAACTGCCGCTTCTGCGCGGTGGAGAGCGGCTGCCCGCAGCCGCTCGACGAGGAAGAGCCGGAGCGGGTGGCCGCGGCGGCGCGCGAGCTGGGTCTGCGTTTCGTGGTCATCACCTCCGTCACTCGCGACGACCTGGAGGATGGCGGCGCCGGCGCCTTCGCCGCTACCATCCGCGCTGTGCGCGAGCAGAACCCGGAGGTGGGTATCGAGGTGCTGGTGCCGGATTTCGCCGGCTCGCGCCAGGCGCTGGCCACTGTGCTGGCGGCCGGGCCGGACGTGCTCAACCACAACCTGGAGACGGTGGCGCGTCTCTACCCGCAGGTGCGCCCCGAGGCCAATTACCAGCAATCGCTGCAACTGTTACGGCGGGTCAGGGAGATGGAGCCCGGCATGGTCACCAAGTCGGGTATCATGGTCGGGGTGGGAGAGAGGCGCGACGAGCTGGAAGAGTTGATGCGTGATCTGGTGGCGGTGGGCTGCGACGTGCTCACCATCGGCCAGTACCTCAGCCCCAGCGCCCAGCACCTGCCGGTGGAGCGCTACTACGCTCCGGCGGAGTTCAGCGAGTTGAAGGCGGCGGGCGAGGCGCTTGGCCTCAAGCACGTCGAGGCCTCGCCCCTGGTGCGCTCCTCCTACCACGCCGGCGAACAGGCGCGCAGTCTCGAGAATCGTTAGCACTCTGGGTATACAACCACGGTGAGCGGCCTGCGACTTGCGGGTGAAGGTATCCCTTGAAAGTCCACGTACTGGAGGTGGAAGATATGTCTCTTAAGGGCAAGAAAGTAGCGGTGCTGGTGGAGCAGCTGTTCGACGAGCGGGAGCTGTGGTATCCGCAGATCCGCATGAAAGAGGCCGGCGCCGAGGTGGTGCTGGTGGGCCCCAAGGCGGGCGAGACCTACCACAGCAAGGCGGGCATCGCCGCCAGGACCGACGCGGCCGCCGCAGACGTGAAAGGCTCCGATTTTGACGCCGTGATCATCCCCGGTGGCTACTCTCCCGACCATATGCGCCGCACGCCGGCCATGGTGCAGCTGGTGGCCGATGCCGCCCGG
This sequence comes from uncultured Dehalococcoidales bacterium, assembly GCA_964566935.1. Classification (GTDB taxonomy): domain Bacteria; phylum Chloroflexota; class UBA6077; order FW602-bin22; family JAMCYS01; genus CAZMKF01. The sequence goes on from CAZMKF010000051.1 coordinate 7,167, forward strand.
GCGGGCAAAGTGGTGGCCGCCATTTGCCACGCCGGTTGGATGCTCGCCTCGGCCGATGTCATTCGTGGCAAGCGGGTCACCAGTTTCTTCAGCATCAAGGATGACATGGTCAATGCCGGCGGCAAGTGGGAGGACAGCGAAGTAGTGCGCGATGGCGGCATCATCACCTCGCGCAACCCCAACGACCTGCCGGCTTTCTGTCGCGAGATCATCGCCGCGGTGAGCGAAGGATAGTAACTAGCGGCAGCGAAGCACGGGGGGAGCCTGCAGGGCTCCCCCCAACTCTTTCTCGCAGCGGCGGTTGAAGGCGGCGGCCGGCCCCTGGCGCTACCACCCCGCCGCCCTGGCGCTGACCGGGCGCCTCATGCCCATTTGAGCTGTCTGTGGGGTCAGGTAGTAACACCGTGCCGGGACCTCATGGCAGCAGGCGGTTCTGATGGAGCGGGCTCGCAGTTAGCTTCGCCGATGTTCCTGGTTTTCTGCCTGTACGTCTTCTATAAGTCATTTGACTTGTCTGTAGGGGCAGTGGTAACATGCCGCCACTCCATTACAGCAGGCGGTACTGATGAAGCGCGCTTGGCAGTTGGCTTCTCTGGTGTTCCTGGCCTTCTCCCTGTTTGTGTTCTACAGCTCATTCGAATACAAGTTCTTCGACCGTCTGGGCCCCGGCCCCGGCTTCTTCCCCACCTGGCTGAGCGGCATCGCTGCGGCGTTGGCGGTGGTGCTTTTTGTCCAGGTGGCGCTCGAGCGCTTTGAACTGCCGCCGGATTCTCAGTTGCCAATCGCGCGTGACGGCGCCATCAGGGTGGCGACCGTAATGATCGGCTTGCTGGGGGTGATTCTCCTGCTTAATACGCTGGGTTTTCGCATCACCACGCTGCTGTTCATGATCTACCTGCCGGTTGCCCTCGGCCTGCGCAATTGGCTGGCCATCGGCACGCTGGCGGTGATAGCCAGTTTCGGCGTCTTTCAGCTTTTCTACTACGGTCTCAAACTGCCGCTGCCGTTCGGCGTGTTTGGCATTTAGTTGACCATTAGTATCGCTTTAACCATCAGAACTCGCGTTAACCATTAAAACTCGCTTAAGGAGCTCGGTTTGGAGGCCTTTGGTTACTGGTTGCACGGTCTCAGCGTGGCGACGGCGCCTGAGAACCTGGTGTTCGCGCTCATCGGCTGCGTACTGGGTACGCTGATCGGCGTGCTGCCCGGTCTGGGCCCCGCCGCCGGTACCGCCATCCTCATTCCGATCACTTTTAACCTTGATCCTACCCCCGCCATCATCATGCTTTCCGCCATCTACTACGGCGCCATGTACGGTGGCACCATCACCTCGGTGCTGGTCAACGTGCCAGGTGAGGCGGCCTCGGTGGTAACCTGCCTTGATGGCTACCAAATGGCCAGGAAGGGACGCGGTGGCGCGGCGCTTGGTATTGCCGCCATCGGCTCGTTCATCGGCGGCACCGTGGGCACCTTGTTGCTGATGATGGTGGCGTTGCCGCTGGCCGGCCTGGCGCTCAAGTTCGGCCCGCCCGAGACGTTCGCCCTGCTGCTGGTCGGCCTTTCGCTGGTCACCGGCCTGGCCGGCCGCTCGCTGGTGGCGGCGCTGATGATGACCTGCTTCGGCCTGATGCTGGCGCTGGTGGGCATGGACCCGGTGCGCGGCGCGCCGCGTTTCACCTTCGGCATGCCGGAGCTGTTCGATGGCGTGGGTTTCATCCCGGTGGTCATGGGCCTTTTCGGCATCGGTGAGATCCTCTCGTCGGCCGAGAAACCGTTCATGGAGGTGGTCAAGACCAAACTGAGCGACATGATGCCTCACAAGGGGGAGCGGCGGGTGGCGGCCGCGGCCATTGGCCGAGGCACGGTGCTGGGCTTCGGCCTCGGTCTCATCCCTGGCATCGGCGCTATCGTGCCCACTTTCCTCTCCTACATCCTGGAGAAGCGCATCTCCAAGCATCCCGAGAAGTTCGGCACCGGTATTATCGAGGGCGTGGCGGGCCCGGAGACTGCCAACAACGCCTACGCCACCGGCTCCATGGTGCCGCTGCTGGCGATCGGTATTCCGGGCTCGCCCACCCTGGCGGTGTTGATGGGCGCCTTCATCATCAACGGCATCCAGCCGGGCCCCTTCCTCTTCACCGAGCACCCGGATCTGGTGTGGGGCGTGATCGCTTCGTTCTACGTTGGCAACGTCATGCTGCTCATCCTCAACCTGCCGCTGGTCGGCTTCTGGGCCAAGTTACTGGAGGTCAAATACCAGTATCAGTTCTCGTTCATCCTGCTCTTCTGCATCCTCGGCGCTTTCAGTCTGCGCCAGAGTGTCTTCGACGTCGCCCTGATGGTCGGTTTCGGTGTGCTGGGCTACATCTTCCGCAAGATCGACTGGCCGATGGCGCCGGCCATCCTTGCCCTCATCCTGGGACCGATGATGGAGCGCGCCTTGCGTACCAGCCTTGAGATGTCGGACGGCGATCTCAGCATCTTCATTGAGCGCCCGATGGCGGCCGTGTTGCTGCTCATCGCCTTCATCATCATCGGCAGCTCGACCCTTCGCTTCCTTTTCTTGAAGGGATCGGCCAAGACACTGACCGATGAATCGGGTTCTGCCGCAGTTTAACAGTTGACGTTCGCTTGCACCCGGGTGTCGGATACGAAGCCCGCTTGCTCTGCCGTACGAATACAAGCTCGTCAAAATCGAAAGGAGATTAAGTCACAAATGAAGCGCACTCTCGTCTCACTCGTTGTGCTGCTGTCGCTGGTGATGTCTGCTGCCTGCCAGCCCGCCGCCACGCCGACCGCGGCGCCGAAGGCGACCAGCGCTGCCACCACCGCAGCTGCCACCAAGGCGCCGGCTGCCACTAGCGCCGCCACCGCCGCAGCTGCCACCAAGGCGCCGGCCGCCACCTCGGTCGCCAAGACCGATTTCCCGACGCGCCCCGTCACCATCATCGTTCCCTACCCGCCGGGCGGCATGAACGACATGTACTCTCGCCTGATCGCCCCCATGCTCGAGAAAGAACTGGGTCAGCCGGTCGTGATCGAGAACAAAGTAGGGGCCGGTGGTCAAGTGGGCTGGCGTGAAGGCGCCAAGGCCAAGCCGGACGGCTACACCATCTCCTCGATCAACATGCCGCACATGCCAGCCGCCACGCTCGACAAGGAGCGCAAGGCCGACTTCACCACCGACGACTTCATTCCGTTCATCTCTCAGGTGCTGGACCCCACCACCATCGCCGTCAAGGCCGATGCCAAGTGGAAGAGCCTGAAAGAGCTGATCGACGACGCCAAGGCTCGCCCTGGCCAGATCCGTGCCGGCCTGGTTGGCTACCTGAACGATGACGAGATCGCCTACCTGCAGATGGCAGAGGCGGCCGGCATCGAAATGCGCAAGGTCTTCTTCGACGGTTCCGGACCTGCCATCACGGCCCTGCTCGGCGAGAACGTCGATGTCACCTTCTGCACCCTGGGCGACAACGGTCCGCACGCCGCCGCCGGCAAGATGCGCATCCTGGCTGTGCTGGACGAAGAGCGCGCCAAGCTGATGCCGGACGTGCCCACCGTCAAAGAGCTGGGCTGGCCGGGCGTGGTGCAGCACTCCACCCGCGCCTACGCGGTGCCGAAAGGCACCCCGCCAGAGGTCATCGCCAAACTGACCAGCGTCTTCGAGAAGGTGATGAACTCCGACGATCACAACAAGCGCATGGCCGAAGCCTACAATCCGGTGAGGATTCTCACGGGCGAGCAGCTGGCCAAGTTCTACGCTGACAGCGTGGCAATCGCCAAAAAGTGGGTTGACAAGGTAGTGCGCTAAACGCCCGCCTTCGGCAACCACCAGGGCCCGCCTCCCATGGAGGCGGGCCCTTCGTTGTTCACCAGACAAGGACGCCACCACCTGCAATGGGTTAAACTAGACGCACGTCCTGAAACAACGTCGAGGAGGGAGGCGATAGGGCCGCAGCGACGCGGCATTTTGTACGCAGCAATCACGTATAGACACGAAGGAGCATCACTGGTCTATGAAACGTACCCTGGTAACACTGATGATCACGGCGGGTCTGGTACTGGCGGCAGCCTGCCAGCCCGCCGCCACGCCGACCGCGGCACCGAAGGCGACCAGCGCTGCCACGGCAGCCGCCGCCACTAAGGCGCCAGCTGCCACCAGCGCGGCCACCACTGCCGCACCAGCTGCCAAGACGGATTATCCGACCCGTCCTGTCACCATCATCGTTCCCTATTCGACGGGCGGCATGAGCGACATGAACGCGCGCCTGGTTGGCCCCATGCTTGAGAAGGAACTGGGTCAGCCGTTCGTGGTGGAGAACAAGCCGGGCGCCGGCGGTCAGGTGGGCTGGCGTGAGGTAGCGAAGGCCAAGCCGGACGGCTATACCATCGCCGCGATCAACCTGCCGCACCTGCCGGCTGCCACGCTCGACAAGGAGCGCCAGGCCGACTTCACCGCCGAGGACCTGGTGCCGTTCATCACCCAGGTGCTTGATCCAACCGTCATCTCCGTCAAGGCCGACAGCAAGTACCAGACGCTCCAGGACGTGATCGACGACGCCAAGGCCCGCCCCAACCAGCTCCGCGCCGGCATCGTCGGCTATCTCAACGACGACGAGATCGGCTATTTGCAGCTGGCCGAGGCTGCCGGCATCGAGATGCGCAAGGTCTTCTTCGATGGCTCAGCCCCGGGCATGACCGCCCTGTTGGGCGACAACGTGGACGTGCAGTTCCAGACCCTGGCCGACAACTACGCCCAGTGGAAGGCCGGCAAGGTGCGGGTCCTCGCCGTTATGGACAGCGAGCGCAACTCCTTCATGCCGGATGTGCCCACCGCCAAGGAGTTGGGTTACGACGCCCACTCCGCGTCTACCCGTGGCTACGCCGTGCCCAAGGGTACGCCGCCCGAGGTAATCGCGAAGCTGACCGCCGCCTTTGACAAGGTGATGCACACCAAGGCTCATGACGACACGATGTTCGCCGCCGCGAACCCGGTCAAGATCCTCAAGGACGCCGAGGTCACCAAGTTCTACGCCGACAGCATTGCCGTCGCCCAGAAGTGGGTCGATAAGGTAGTGCGCTAGCGGTCCGAATCCGCAGTTCTGCTCACAGGCCGGGCGCCTCCAGGCGCCCGGCCTGTTTTCGCGCTGTTAACTACCTTGCTATTGACTTTGTCAAGATTTCTCCGTATATACATATATAGAGACAGCGAGGAGCAACCACTCGCCCGCTGGGGATTCCGCATCGTTTGCCGACGCTCCTGCGCTGCTTAGAAACTGCAAAGGAGCTACTGAATGAGCCAGCATCACGACGATCACGACTGCGACTTTGAGTGCGAGTGCGGCGGCTTTAGCTTGCCTACCCTGGGTGGCGTCGCGCCCGACTTCGAGATCGAAACCACTCATGGCCACGTCCGCCTCTCGGATTACAAGGGTCGCTGGGTGATCCTTTTCTCGCATCCGGCCGACTTCACGCCGGTTTGCACCACCGAGTTCATCGCCTTCACCGAGATCTACGACGAGCTGCAGAAGCGCAACGTCGACCTGCTCGGCCTGAGCGTCGACAGCGTCCACTCGCACATCGCCTGGGTGCGCAACATTGAGGAGAAGACAGGCGTCAAGATCCCCTTCCCCGTCATCGCCGACCTGAACAAGGAAGTGTCGATGAAGTACGGCATGATCCAGGAGGGCCAGAGCGACACCGTGACCTCCCGCTGCGTCTTCTTCATCGACCCTCAGCAGAAGGTGCGCGCCATGGTCTACTACCCGCTCAGCCTCGGCCGCAACATGCAGGAGTTCCTGCGCGTGATCAACGCCCTGCAGACTGCCGATGAGCACAAGGTGGCCACGCCGGCCAACTGGATGCCCGGTGACGCGGTGATCGTGCCGACCCCCGCCACCGTGGAAGGGGTGGAGAAGCGCATGGCCTCCATCACCCCGGAAATGGAGCTGGTGGACTGGTACCTGCTGAAGAAGAAGCTGTAAGGATCATCTTCGGCGGCTGACGCAGGACTGTAGCGTGCGTTAAGCCGATACACAGCGACCGGGGGAGGATCGTCCCCCGGTCTTTTTTGCAGCTTGGCTTCAGCGGCTGTGGCAGGGCGCCGGCGCCGCACACGCACCGTCACCTGGTGGATGCCGCTAACCCTCTTGCGGGCTGTCCGCTGGCAGGCGGTAGAGGCCGCTGTCGAGGCGTTGCCGGGCGAAGCGCCAGTACTCCGGCACGATCTCGAAGCCGAGGTAACGCCTTCCCAGCTCCTTGCTCACCACCGCCACCTGGCCGGAGCCGAGGAAGGGGTCGAGCACGAGGTCGTCCGCCACGCTGCTGTAGGCGAGGATCTTGCGGATCAGCTCGGCCGGCAGCTTGGTGGGCGTCTTGTGGTCGCCCTGCCAGTACTCGCGCGGCACGCTCCACACGTCCTCCTTGTCCGCGTAATGCAGGCTGCGGCCGTCGGCGTCGCGCTCCGCCGGGCCGAAGCGGGCGAAGGGGTAGAAGCGGCGCAGTTTGTCGTCCAGGCAGACGTAGAGGCAGTGGTAGTGCGAGCTGACGTAGCGCCGGCGGGTGACCACGCCGAACTGGTACTTCCAGATCAGGTGGTTGACGGTGACGTAGCCCAGCTCGTCCAGCGCCGTCAGGATATCCTTGAGGTTGTTCCAGCCGGAGAAGACGTAAGCGCTGGCGTCGGGCTTGAGCAGCCGCTTCACCTCGGCCAGCCAGGCGCGCGTGAACTGTCCGTAGTCGGCCGCCGCTATCTCGTTGTAGCCCTCCAGCACGCGGCTGGCGGTGCGGTTGTAGTTGCCGCGGCGGGCACGGAAGTCGATGGCAAAGGGAGGGTCGGTCACCACCAGGTCCACACAGGCGGCCGGCAGCCGGCGCATGCCGCTGAGGCAGTCCTCGTTGAAGATGCGGTTGTGGAAAGACTCGCTCAGAGCGCACCTGCCTTCCAGTTGGTATCAGGCAGTTTAGCTTCTTTGCCCGCTCAGCGCCACTGGGTGAGGATGCGTTCGCGCTGGAAGAGGCGCTCCGCCACCAGGAGGATGGCGATATCGGCAGCCAGGAGGACGACGGCGCTCGAGAGAATGGCGCGGGTGTCGATCAGCACCCAGCCGGCCAGCTGGGCGACGAAGATGCCCACCAGCGGCAGCACCAACAGGCCAGCCGCCTGCTGCGCCACCCGTGTGTCGTTCACTCGCGAGGAGATCATCACCGCCAGCCCCACCGCCGCCAGCGAGAGCAGCGGCCCCAGCAGCGCCACCGCCAGCAGCCAGGTGGAGGTGGTCACCGCCTTCATCGCCAGCGGCGTGCCGAAGATCGCCACCCCGGCCAGCATGAGCAGGTAGGCTAGCCAGGTGGC
>CAZMKF010000051.1:14556-15044 GCA_964566935.1 uncultured Dehalococcoidales bacterium
AGTACCGCCGGCGCCACGGCGGCCACCGTCTTGCCCAGCAGCAGGGCGCGCACCGCGATGGGCGTGGCCAGCAGCGGCTCCAGGCTGCGCGCCTGCTTCTCGCCGATGATGCTGTAGGAGGCGATCACCATCGGGATCATCGCCGGGATCATCATGAACATGATGAGGAACTGGCTCAGCATGATCACCTGAGTGGCGGTGACCGGATCCAGCATTGCCAGCTGGGGATACAGCTGGTAGAGCACGCCGAACTCCGCCGGCGACATCGGATCCACCCGCGCCCCCCAGATCATGGTGATCGGGATGATGGTGAAGAGCAGCGGCGGCAACACCACCGTGAGCAGCAGCAGTTTGTTGGCCACTATCTCGCGCAGCTCCTTGGCGATGATGATGCCGAGGCCGTTCATGTCTCGCCCCCCTGGTCCGCGGCCACCAGGTCGAGGTACACATCCTGCAGGCTGGCCCGCCCCTCGCGCCCGTAGACCACG
>CAZMKF010000052.1:0-14164 GCA_964566935.1 uncultured Dehalococcoidales bacterium
CATCTGAATTACCTCCTCCAGTAACTTTCGCTTTCTCTTCTCTGTTTGCAGAAGGCGTGCGTGGCGGCAAGCACGATCGGCGCGGTGGGCAGATCGGAGTAATCGCAGATGCATGGGCCGCCGCGAGCGCAACCGCCACAGCAGTAGACCTCATCGGCCGCCAGGGTGGGCGCCCACTCAATCTCGATGCCGCAGTTGGCGCAGAGCGGAGCCACACGCTGCCCCTCACGACGCTTGCTTGCCTTCATGTTCACCACACACAAAAATGCAGGCTTCACCCGGAAGCCCTTCTGCTCTATTTATACGCGACCTGCCGTTAGATTCACGTTAGACGAGTATAAGAGTTGTGTATGAAACACGACCTCGCCGCCGGCAGGAGGCGGGTAAGACGGGCTGCAAGCGCAACACGCGCGGTGTTATGATGGCAAGCAGCGCCCGCCACCGGTGGTCTGAGGGGCACAGGTAAGAGAGGAGCAAGATGCAGGAGTACAACCAGCCGCCGGGCCCCAGCCGGCGGGCGCTGGGCCTCTTCCTCGCCTCCACCTTCCTCTACTGGGCCTCGATGTACGTCTACGTACCCATCCTGCCTCTCTACGCCCAGCAGCTCGGCGCCTCCCTGCCGATGGTGGGCATTATCGTGGGCGCCTACGGTGTCACCCAGTTTCTGGTACGAGCGCCGCTGGGCATCTGGTCCGACCGCCTGGGCAAGCGCAAACCGTTCGTGGTGGCGGGGCTAGTGATCGCCGGCATCGGCTCGGCCGGTCTCGCCGTCTCCAACGACCCCTGGCTGCTCTTCTTCTCGCGCGCGCTCACCGGCGTCAGCGCCTCGGCCTGGGTGGCCTTCTCGGTGCTGTTCGCCTCCTACTTCCCGCCAGCCCGCGCCGTGAGGGCGATGAGTCTCGTTACCTTCGTCAACGGCATCGCCCAGATGCTCTCCACCTATTCGGGCGGGCTGCTGGCGGAACACTTCGGCTGGCAGGCTCCCTTCTGGGTGGGCGCCGCGCTTGGTTTCGCGGGCGGCGTCTGTGCGTTGGGCATCTTCGAGGTGGAACGGCCAGTGGCCAGCCAGCTGACGCGGCGCAAGGTGTTGGAGACGATGACCGTGCCGCTGCTGCTGGCGGTCTCCTTCATCGCCATCCTCAGTCAGTTCACGGTCTTCACCACTACCTACACCTTCACGCCCATCTTCGCCCGCCAGCTGGGCGCCTCGCAGGCTGACCAGGGCGCGCTGACCACGGCGATGTTGCTGGCCTACACGGTGGCAATGCTGATCACGGCACGCAGCGTGGATTACCTGGGCGACCGCACCATCGTGATGGCCGGCATGGCGTTGGCGGCCGTCGCCTGCCTGGCCACCCCAAGCAGCGCCGACCTGCAGTCGCTGGCCGGGTTGCAGGCTTTGCAGGGTCTGGGGCGCGGGCTGGCCTTTCCCGTGTTGATGGGCCTCAGTATCCGTGCCGTGCCGCAGGACCTGCGTGCCACGGCAATGGGTGTCTTTCAGGCAGTCTACGCTATCGGCATGTTCGCCGGACCGATGTTCGGTGGCCGAATCGCCGAGCTGGTGGGGCTGGACGGCGTCTTCTACACCACCGCAGTGGTTTGTCTGCTGGCCGTGGGGTTAGCATTGTATGCCATCCCCGGCGGAGTGTATGCTAAGAGTAGCAACGGCAAACAGCACTAAGAAAGAGGAACGTGGTATGGACAAGTCATTTGAACCTGAGATCCTGGAAGTAGCCGACCGGCTCTTCCCCAGTATCGGTCGCCAGCGCCTGGAGACGTTGGAAGACTTGGATCCCGAGTATGCCAAACTATTTGGCGATTACGTGCACAAGGGGCTGCTTAGCCGGAGCGTAATCGACCACAAGACGCGCGAACTGTGCGCGGTGGCGGTGCTGACGGCCACCAGCATCAACCGCCAGCTGGCCATCCACATCGCCGCCGCCCTGCGCGCGGGCGCCAGCGAGGCTGAGATCCGCGAGGTGATCTTCCAAACCACCATCTACAGCGGCATGCCCTCGATGCTCAACGCGCTTGAGGTGATGCGCCTGGTACTGGAAAACCCACAGGCCGCCGCCGAGGGCAAGGTCTGTACCACTCCCTAGGATAGCGGCATCATGACCCCGCGCTTTGGGTGCGCAGGACCACGGCGCCACTCCCCAATGCGCGTGGATGAAGAGTGCCTTTGACCGGGCACTCTAGTTGGAGAACGGGACGGACCTGAGTCCGTCCCGTTCTCAATTTGCTGTGGCGGGCCGATGTTACCCCCTCAGGTCAGCAGGTGCGCTCGTGACTACCCCCAGAAAGTGCGCTGCTTTGCCGGCGCCAGCACAGTCACCCGCGCCAGCACGCCAACCTTGAGGCAGCCGCACTCAGCCTCGCCCCTCAACCCCTTCGCCGCCTTGATGCTCGCCTCTGCTAACAACTGGACCAGCGTCAGCACCTTCGCCATTACCCTGTTCAGAAAGGCTACCGGTCCCGGCTGATCAGCTTATTCGCCGTGACACCCCCCTGAAGAAAGGATGCTTGTGGTGCGCAGTCGGCTCGCGACTGATGCGGCCGCCTGCCCCTCCACTCTCTAGGTAATCCAACCGGCCAGCTTCAACAGACTGTAGATGCCGAAGGCCGCCATCATCGCGGCAGAGAGCCAAACAACGATATGGGTAGCGGTAGAGGCGCGCACTTCCTTGCGCACCGAGTACGACAACGCCAGGATACCGAAGGCGACGATGGGGAACATCAGCGCGTTGACCACGCCGTTGAAGGTGATGTTAACCACCGGATCCTTGACCAGGAAGTTGCCAAAGCTGATGAAGCCCAGCACCAGCGCTACCCAGATGGTGACCAGCCTCATCCACTCCCCACGGGTGCGCACCTTGACGATGCCCATCAGGCGCGTGGCATCGGCGAAAACACGCGAGCCGGAGGCAGGCCAGACGAAGTAGGTCGAGTACAGCGCGGCGAAACCGCCCAGCAGATACAGGCCGGCCGCCCAAGCGCCGTACAGCTCGGTGAACTGCTTGGAGAGGGTGGTGGCCAGCGACATGCCCTGCGGCGCCTGACCGAGCCGGTTGAGCACGGCGGCGCCCATCAGGAAAAAGCAGACGGTAACGATGCCCGTGATCAGGCTGGAGAGCAGCAGGTCGAACTTCATCGTTGAGATCCAGCCGAGGGCGCGCCGCCGCCAGGCCTCGGTGCCATCGAAGGGACCGGTCCAGGCGGCGTAACCCTTCTCACGGCACCAGTAGGAGTAGAAGATCAGCTCCGCTGGCGCGAAGCCGATCAGGCCGCCCAGCGAGAGGGCGAAGAGGATGTTCTGGTTCTCCGGAAACTGGAACGAGAGGCCGCGCACTATCTCACCGCCGGTGATGGCGTACTGTGAGAATTGCAGCAGGAAAACGGAGAGAACCACCGCGAAAGAGAATACCGCCACCAGGAAGACGGCGATCATCTCCACCCGGTCGTAGGCGGCGCTGGCCAGCAGCAGAAAAGTACCAATCATGAAGATGGCTGTCCACACCCAGATGGCAGTGTCGCCACTGAAACCCGGGAAGATGGCCAACATGAAACTGAGCTGCCCGCCCAGCACGCCGCCGATACCAAAGATGGCGGTGGAGAGCAGTGGAAGCAGTGCCAACCAGAACAGCCAGCCGTGGCCGCCAAAGCGAGGCCCACCCACGCCTTGTGAGAACGCCTCCATCGCCGTTTTCTGATGGACGATGGTGTAGCGCGCCAACTCAATGGCGACAAAAAGTTTGACGACGATCCAGAAGATGATGATCCAGAGGGCAACAAAGCCGGCAGTAGCGCCAACGTTGGCGGCGCCGATCAGCTCGCCAGAGCCTACCACCGAGCCCGAGATAAGCACACCGGGACCCAAGGCCCGCACCCGCTCGCTCCAGGTCCTGGGCGGCTCCTTGACTCCCTCGTCCGTGCCGATAAAGATGCTATCGGCCGCTTCTGCCATAGAAGACATGATTTCCTCCCCGAAAGAACGAACTCACATTGGAACAGATTCGACGGTGAGACAACCAGATAGCAGGTAGACTGTAGCGGTCATCACCTCCTCTTACGCGCCGAATTCGAACAGGCGAGCAGGAAAGCGAAGAGACCTCGAATTGTAAACACAGCGGCGTTTCGTGTCAAGATTAAGTGGTGCGGTAGAGTAGCGATTCTTCTCCCGCAAAACGTTGACACCAGCCCACCGTCTACTTATATATCTAGACATGAAGGCGGCTGCGGCCACCGCAGTACTCGCCCCGGGAGTGAACATGACTAACCGCATTTACTTCGACAACGTATCCACCACCAGAATGCGTGCCGAGGTGCTGGAGGCGATGTTGCCCTACTTCCGCGAGGAGTTCGGCAACCCCTCCAGCCTGCACGGCTTTGGCCGCGCCCCGCTGGAGGCGCTAACCACGGCGCGCGCCGAGGTGGCGGCGCTGATCGGCGCCCGACCCGACGATATCTACTTCACCTCCGGCGCCACCGAGGCCAACAACTGGGCGATCAACGGCGTCATGTCGGGCTCCCGCAAGCAGCCGGCGGGATTGATCGTCAGCCAGATTGAGCACCACTCGATCATGCACCCGGCGAAGACCTGGTCCAGGCACGGGGCCGCAGTAACCTTCCTGCCGGTCGATCACACCGGCGTGGTCTCGCTTGAGGCGCTGGAGCAGGCCCTCAACGACAATACGGCACTGGTCTCCATCACCTTCGCCAGCAACGAAATCGGCACCATCGAACCGATCCGTGCCATCGCCGAGCTCTGCCACGCCCGCAAGGCGCCCCTGCACGTGGACGGCACGGCTGCCGTGGGCCAGCTGCCGATCAACGTGGACGATCTGGGCATCGACCTTATGACCCTCACCGCCCACCAGTTCTACGGCCCCAAGGGCGCCGGCGCGCTCTACGTGCGTCGTGGCTCCCGCCTGCTGCCACTGCTGCAGGGCGGCCTGCAGGAGAACGGCCGCCGCGCCGGCACCGAGAACGTGCCCGGCATCGTCGGCCTCGGCAAGGCGGCGGCGTTGGCTCAAGCCGAGCTGGCTGAGCGGAGCGAGCGCTTGCGCGGTCTGGGCAAGCGGTTACGCGAGGGACTAAGCAAGATTGAGGAGATTCACTTCACCGGCGCCCCGCAGAACCGGCTGCCGGGACACGTCTCCTTCTGTGTGGCCTTCGTGGAGGGCGAGGCCCTGTTACTGATGATGCAGGCGAGGGGCATCGCCGCCGCCAGTGGCTCCTCCTGCACCTCCAGGGCACTGAAAGCCTCCCACGTGCTGGAGGCGATCGGCATCGACGCTGGTCTGGCCAACGGCTCGGTGGTGCTCTCGCTGGGCGCCGACAATACTGCAGAGGAAGTAGATTGCTTCCTGGAGCAGTTCCCGCCCATCGTGGCACGCCTGCGCGCCATGTCACCGCTGGGAAGGTCCAGCGATGGCTGAGCTGCCTGCCGCCGATAAGGTGATCGACTGCGTAGGCGCCTACTGTCCGGTGCCGTTGGTGCAGACTTCGCGCGCTCTCAAGGAGCTCGAGTTGGGGCAGGTGCTGGAGCTGGTGGCCAGCGACGAAGACGTCAAGGTCGACATCCCCATCTGGTGCCGTAAAACCGGCAACGAGTGCCTGGGGATATCCGAGGAGGACGGCGAGTACCGAGTATTTGTGCGGCGGAGGAAGTAGGCCATGCCCGAACTACCGGAGATCGAACTGCTTAGTCGCGGCCTCAACCAGCGCCTGAAAGGGCAAAGCGTGACGGCGGTGAAGACGCGCCAGCCCAGGATGCTCAACCTGCCGCTCGAGCAGTACGAAGGGGCACTGCAGGAGGCCGGCCCCCTGCAACGCGTGCTGCGGCAGGGCAAGTTCAGCGTGCTCCAATTCAAACCCGGCAGCGTCTGGCTGCATCTGGGGCTGGGCGGCCGGGTGCGTCTCACCCCAAGCGACAAAATCGACTTCAACCCCCAGTACGAGCTGAAGTTCAACGGCGGCGATTCCGTTACCGTGGAGCATGCCTTCATGAGCAATGCCCACTGGTTGAACACCGAGCAGTCGAAGACCCGCCTCGACAGCAAGGTACCCGACGCACTCGATGAATCCTTCACGGTTGAAGCACTGGGCAAGCTGCTGAAGCGGCGCGCCAGGACGAACGTCAAGGCGCTGCTTATGGACCAGAAGCAGTTGCAGGGCATTGGCAACGCCTACTCCGACGAGATCCTGCACATCGCCGCCATCGACCCTCGACGCAACGCTGGCAGCCTTGGCGATGAGGAAGTGACAACATTGCATCAGACGATGCGCGAAGTCCTGCAGCGTGCGATCAAAGAGGGCGGTGAACCGAACTACCTGGGCCTGGACGGCGAAGAGGGCGGCTTGCGCCTGCTCGTGCATCGCCAGACCGAGTGCGCCAGCTGCGGCGGGCCGGTAACCAAACAGCAGGTGGGCGGCCGCAGCGCCCACTTCTGTGAGAGCTGCCAGCACTGACCCAAGTAGCGCGGCGAGGAACGGCAAGACAATGGAGCGCCTGCGGCGGATGAGGGTGCGGCAGTTCAGCCTCCGGCGCCGTTTCGTTTCCATGCGGCAGTGAGCGGTTGCCTTTGCGGGTCTGTTGCTCTGGGGGCTGGCTCGCCTGGTGGCACGTGCCCGCCGCCACGAATGCACCCTCGGCCGAGGCACACCCATCACCTCGAGCCCGTCCGGTAGTTGGCGGCGATTCGCAGCTCGCCAGGCGCCGCCTAACCCTGCCAAATCCCTGTAAACCAGCTGTTCAGCGCGGGTAGATTCTCAACGTTCTCGCTGTCATTCCACCCGGCGCACTGCTACAATTGCCTGCGGAAAGGAGCGTCGAGAACTCAACAGCATGAAATCGCCTCAATATGTTCACGCCAAACGGCGCCGCCAGAGTGGGCTACGTGCTCGCGTGCGCGACCTGCAGTTGCGGCTAAAACGCCAGTTGGCAAGCGTCTTTTCGTTAGGTTCCATCGTCATCAGCCTGGCCGCTCTCTAACCGGCAGCCAGCCCAAACGCAATTGCAGCGGCCCCCGCGGGCCGCTTTTTTAGTCCAATTGGCTCGCCATTGCCCATTCCGCTGGCGGTGGGGACTATAATCTCGGTGTTCAGCACGCAGCAGGGGGTGAAATGAGATGACGGAGCGACTTTATCAGGACGACTCCTACCGGCGCCGCTTTCAGGCGCGGGTGATCGAAATCCGCCGTTCCCAGAGCGGGCAACCCCAAGTCGTGCTCGACCGTACCCTCTTCTATCCCAGCTCAGGCGGGCAGCCGCACGATACTGGCACGCTGGAGGGCGTGCGGGTGCTTGATGTGCAGGAGGACGGCGATGTCGTGGTCCACACACTGGCCGCTCCCATCACCACGTTTGAAGTTAAGGGTGAGATCGACTGGGAGCGCCGCTTCGATCACATGCAGCAACACACTGGCCAGCACATCCTCTCACAGGCCTTCGCCAACCGTTGCGGTGGAGAGACCGTCTCCTTCCACCTCGGCGCCGACTATGCCAGCGTCGACATCAGCCTGCCGGCCCTGACCCGCCAGCAATTGGATGAGGTGGAGGACCTGGCCAACCAGATCATCTACGAGAACCGCGAGATCACCTGCAACCTGGTCAGCGCCGCGGCGTTGGCCAAACTGCCGCTGCGCAATCCACCCAAGGTACGCGAGAACATCCGCATAGTCGAGGTGCGCGGTTTCGACTGGTCGCCCTGCGGCGGTACCCACTGCAACAGCACGGGCGAGATTGGCATCATCAAAATACGGCGGTTGGAACGGCGCGGCGAAGCCTGGCGGGTGGATTTCGTCTGCGGCGGCCGAGCCCTGCGCGACTACCGCTGGCGCTTCCTCGACCTGCAAACGCTGGGCAACACCTACTCAGTGCGTGACGACGAGGCGGTATCCACGGCGTTGCGCCTGCAGGAGGAAAGCAAGGCGCGCGAGCACGAGCTGATCCTCCTGCGCGAGCAGCTGCTGGATTACGAGGCCGAGCGGTTGCTGGCCGAAGCGCAAAGCAGCGAGGGACTAAGCGTGGTAAGCCGCATCTGGCCGGAGCGCGCTTTCGAGGAGATCAAGCACCTTGCCCAGAGGCTGACCGCGCAGCCGGGAGTGGTGGCCCTGCTGGGCGTCACTGGCAAGAAAGGACAGGTGGTCTTCGCCTGCTCGGCGGATGTGTCGACCGACATGAGCGCCCTGCTGCGGGCAGCGGCCGCCATCGCCAACGGCAAGGGCGGCGGCACGCCCCAGCTGGCCCAGGGCGGCGCCAGCGAGCCCGCGCAGGTGGAGGCCATGCTCGCCCACGCCCGGCAGGCACTGAGCTCCACTGATTAGGCGGCCATCGGGCAGGTGCGCCGTGACAAAACCGGAGAAGACAATCTCCTGTGGGGACGCTCTGAGACCCACCTGACCCACTTCGGAGTGCAGCGCGACCGCATTGCTCTGCCGCTTCGTTGACGCTCTCAAACCAGCCGCCTATACTCTAACCTGGATATTTGGGGCGTCGTGAGCGCCCGTGGAGGCACTAACAGTATGGCCGTCAGTAAAGATATGAAGATCGCCGAGATAGTGGAGCAGCACCCGGAGGCGGTGGCGGTCTTCCTCAAGCATGGACTGTTCTGTTTCGGCTGCGGCGTGGCCCGCTTCGAGAACCTGGAGCAGGGCGCGTCGGTTCACGGCATCGACAGCGACCTGCTGGTGACAGACATTAACCAGGCGATCGAGGAGAAGGCTAAAGTCGAGGCGAGAACTCAGACCGAGTAATGCTCGACCGCTTACGCAAGCTAGACCAGAGTATCCGCCGCACCCAGGACCAGTTCTTCAACCGCGTCGTTGGCATCTTCGAGGGACAGCAGATCGACGAGGCGCTCTGGGAGGAACTGGAGGAGATCCTTATCCAGGCCGACGTGGGCGTCGAACCCACCATGCAGATCGTGGAACACGTGCGCGAGCGGATCGACACCGGCCACGTGCGCGATTCGGCCAAGGCGCAACGCATCCTGCGCGAGGAGATGGCTAACGTCCTGCGGGTGGGCGATGGTGACAACCGGCTCAACCTCAAGCCGGACCGGCTGAGCGTGGTGCTGGTAGTGGGCGTCAACGGCACCGGTAAGACCACCACCATCGCCAAGTTGGCCTACTACCTCAAGGCGCGCGGCCAGCAGGTTGCGCTGGCCGCCGCTGACACCTTCCGCGCTGCCGCCATCGACCAGCTGCGCATCTGGGCTGAGCGCGCCTCAGTGCCGCTAATCGCCCACCAGCCGGGCGGCGACCCAGGCGCCGTGGTCTTCGACGCCATGCAGGCGGCGCCGGCCCGTGGCGCCGACGTGCTGATCGTGGACACGGCCGGTCGCATCCACACCAAGTTCAACCTGATGGAAGAGCTTAAGAAGGTGCGGCGGGTGATCAACAAACTCGACCCGACCGCCCCACACGAGGTGCTGCTGGTACTGGACGCCACTACCGGCCAAAACGCGCTCAACCAGGCGCGCCACTTCACTGAGGCGGTGGGGGTGACCGGCCTGGTGATCGCCAAACTGGACGGCACCGCCAAGGGAGGCATCGTCTTCGCCATCGCCCACGAGCTGGGCCTGCCGATCAAGTTCATCGGCACCGGCGAGGCGATAGACGACTTGGCCGAGTTCGACGTCGACGAGTTTGTCGACGCCTTACTCAAGCGCTGACGCACCAATCTTAGACGCGAGTTTTGTAGGTTGCAGAGGTACGCGCGAGATTGGGGCCACGCAAAACCGGCTCACCAAAACGACACAGCGGACAAGTATCGCCAGCCAAGACGAAACAGGCGGTTCCCGGTGTTACTCGGGAACCGCCTGTTTCACTCTTGTTCTTCCCGTCCCGTTAGCCTAATTGAAAACGGTGTGTCTCAGGCAATCTAACAAGCAGCCCAGCCACCATCGACTGTTAGAATTGAACCGTTTACGAACTTCGAGTCGTCACTACACAAGAACACAGCAGCGTTAGCTACGTCTTCCAGTTCGCCATAAAGCTGTATAGGTGCTTCTCTCAACATGTTGAACAACATCTCGAAACCAACTGGATGGTACTTTCCGCCAGAGTGCTCCTCTAGCTTAGTAGGCATTGCTCCTGGATGTATGATGTTGCAGCGAATGCCTTTCTTTGCGTAACCAAAGGCAATATGTCGAGTTAAGCCGATCAGACCGGCCTTGGCGGCAGTATAAGAGGGTCCGTGATTTCCCCTGAGACCAGCGCCTGATCCCATATTAAGAATAATGCCATAACCCCTTTCAACCATACCAGGTACAGCTCTTCTTGATAGGCGGAACGGGGCCTTTAGGTCTAGGTCGACGACTTTATCCCAAATCTCATCGGTTGTATCGAGTAGCGGATATAGCAGGTCGTTTATTCCCGCAACATTACACAGTATGTCTAGTCTTCCGAACTTTTCTTCGGCAATTCCCACTACACGATCAACGTCTTCAATCTTCGTGATGTCGGCATGGACTGGGATAACGTTCTCTACACCCTCCCATTTCTCTAGATCTGCTTTCCTAATGTCTACTGCTACTACTACTGCCCCTTCTTTGACAAAGCGCTCAGTTATGGCATGACCCATGCCATTTGCAGCCCCAGTAACTAAAGCTACCTTGTCCTTCAGTTTGCCCTGACTACTCATCTCACTCCTCCTTGAGTTTTCGAGGAACACAGGCATGATGCTTATACCAGGTCCCGGTATCATCATCCCACAAGGCCGGATGGTTGTCAATATAGTGAACAATAGGTACTCTGCTATACAACCAAGCAAAGGAAATCAAATCGGCGGAGATGATCGGAATCTAACCTTCCAGCGACTTGCACACCCATTAGTCTTTCTGCCAGTGTATGCTTGAGAGGCTCCTACCTGTAATCACGCGGCAGCCGGGTTTGGTTGCCGCCTCTTGCGTGCCCAGCAGGAGGTTGTCTGGAACACAACGCTCACGGCACCTTGGCGGCGGCCACCGAGAACCCAACCCAGGACGCCCGAGAAGGCGGCTGCTGCTCCCATGAAGGAGAGGCCGTACCGGCTAGGCGGCAGAGACGACCAGCTCCCCTGCAGGCAATACCTCCTCAAGCACAGAGGACGCTAAGCCAGAGACGGTGGATGACGAAGCCTATTGGGCCTGGTTGGATAAGCAGGACCCTGACACTCTGATGAGGTGCCATCGTCCCCTAGCGGGAAAGCTGAGCGAGTTGACCAACAAGAGCGGGCAAAGAAACTCCGTAACAAGGAACAGAAGGATGCGGAGAGGCGCCGAGAGAACCGCGACCGGATCGACCGAATGCCAGATGGGCCGCGTGTAAACGGCACCGAGCCTGCTAGTGACCGCGCATGGTCTGCACCACCAGAAGCAGGGCGCCTAGAGCGATCAGCACGTCGCCCACCGAGAATACGAGCGCCATGGGCACGAAGGAGGGCACGTAGAAGATGTCGCCCAGCCAGGGCAGGCAGGTAGTGTCGGTCATCAGGGTGGTGTTGCCCAGCACGCCGTCCGCCTGCAAACGGGCTAGCAGATCGGCCTGACCGGCGCCAATCAAAGCCTCTGGCATGGCCGGCATATACCCCCCATTGCAGGCGATCACCGCCAGATTGAGCAGCGTACCCAGGCCCAGCAGCCGCAGCCCCATGTAACGCCAGTTGAGGGCAATGCCTGCCAGCAGGAGGACGTAGGAGAGCAAATGGGCGGCCGGCGCCAGCTCGCCCAACGGCCCGGCGCGACTGAAGGCGGCCAACTGTAGCGCCAGGGCGACCAGGATCAGCCAGCCGTGGCGGAACTGCAGGTTACCCAGGTTGGACCAACTGCCACCCAACAGGCGGCCAAGCGCCAGCCCCAACAGAATGGCGGCCAGCAGCAGCATCAGTTGAAGGGAGTGGCGTTCAAGGAATCGAGCGCTGCGTGTTGCGCCGAGTTAAGCTGCAATTTGTTTTCGGCGGCGGCCAGCGCTGCCAGGAAAGCCTCAACCACCTGAGGGTCAAACTGGGTGCCACTGTGCTTCTTCAGTTCGGCTATTGCCACCTCGGTCGGAAGCGCCTTGCGGTAGGGACGATCGGAGGTCATGGCGTCGAAGGCGTCGGCCACAGCGATGATGCGAGCCCCCAGCGGGATGGCGGTACCAGCGATGCCGTAGGGGTAACCGGTGCCGTCGAAGCGCTCCTGGTGGTAGGCTACCAGCGCGCGCACGCGTGAGTAGTGCGGCAGACGGCCGACGATCTCGGCGCCGATGCGCGGGTGCTGCTTCATGATTCCCCATTCACGCGCATCCAGTTTGCCCGGCTTGAGCAACACCGAACTGTCAATGCCGATCTTGCCCAGGTCGTGCACTTTGGCCGCCGTCACTACCAGCTCCACCTCCGCCAGATCGAGCCCCATGCGTTGGGCGATCAGCTCGGAAAAGACCGATACCCTATCCGAGTGGTGGAAAGTGTAAGGATCGCGCCGGTCGACCGCCACTGCCAGAGTCTCGATCGTGTTCTGCGACTCGGTTTGCAGCCGCCGGTAGGCCTTATAGGAGAGATGGGTGAGCACGATGGGGAAGAGCAGCAGCAGCAGACCCCAGGGATTCTCGTCATGCACGATCTTGATCAGCACCGCCAGCGGCACCAAAGTGATCATCTGGAAACTGACGCCGTTGTAGCCGGCACGCATGATATCGAGCGGACTGTATCCCTCCACCAGACCCACGATGGTGGAGACGATCAGGATGTTGGCGAACAGATAGGCGGCGCCACCGGCGACGATGGCAAAAGCATTCTGCAGGGTTCGGAAGGCATAAAACGAGCCATCGTTAAAGAGCGTGTAGGTGGCACTGGCAGCCGCCACCGAGATGACGGCGGCGCCGACGTTGAAGACGGTCTTGTACCAGGAGCGTTTGCCCTGCAGGTCAGAGAGCAGATCAGTGCCGGCGGCTACGGCGCAAGCCACAGCGGGGCCGAAGATGAGCACGGCCGAGTAGTTGATGGCCGTGGAGAGAGTGGTGGTGATCAACCCTTTGTAGTGGAGGCTGACTCCCCAGATGTCGGCCAGCGTACCGGAGACGATGAGAAACAGCATCACCGCAATAGCGCCGGCGGACGTTGGCCAAACGGCGGTGGGAAGCAGCAGCGCCAGAATCGCCGCCCCGAGGACAACGACCAGAACGACGAAGAACTGCGCGTTGCGCGGCAGCTGAGTCATCGGTTTACGTTACACCAATCCTTCCCAAGGACCCCCCGTGCCAAGGATGCATAAGGTACTGCACACATCCAGCAATAGTCTATCACGACAAATAGTAGGTTCAGCTGAGAAGTGTTGATATTTGGTTAAAGCCCATAGAAAAGAGAACGGCCGTTATGGCCGTTCTCGTAGTCCGAAGAATCCGCAAGCCGACGCTGAAACAGTACTATCAGCTCGCGCTGGCTAGTACTGTTAGCTCAGGTCGGCTACTAAAACTAGCGGCTTATAGCCACTTAGTGTTGGCGGCGGCGTTAAGCACCATCGCTGCAAGGAGCATTAGGCTGTAAACGACGCGAGTGCGAGCTGGCTGACCCCACTTCATAGGTTATTCCTCCATTCAAGCTGGACCGGCTATTGACCCGCGAGACTGATGTCCCAGACCCTGGTTAACGCTCCGTCACGCGTTTTCCACCTTGTCCGCTAGTGCAATGGTAACAGGGCAACACCTTTTTCGCAACGATATCTTAACTCTTTGCTCAACGCTGCCTTAACTTAGCAGAAAATCCTTAGATGTTTCAGGGCATTGATACCGCATTGTTGCAGCGCGATTAAAGGAATGTAAGCCCAGAAGCTCATGTGCGAGGGGGTTGAGATGAATACGCCATACCGGTGGACCTGCCATTACGCCTGTCCGAGTCAGGAAGAATACAACCGCTGCCGGATAGCGCCACCATCTGTCTCACTCGCCTGGCATGCAGCCATGTGCCATACCGTGCTATACCTTCGAGCACAATCACGTCAAATCAACCTGAGGTGAAACGCTTGTCAGGTCACCCGTCCGCTCGTGCGCTCACCGCCCTGCTGGCACTGCTCATCCTGCTGGCCAGCGTGGCTGCTTGCGGCGGCGCACCGGCCCACGCCCCCAAGGTGGGCGAGCCGGCGCCCGAACTGGCGCTGCGATTGCTGGATGGCAGCGAGACCAGCGTCAGCCAGCTGCGCGGC
>CAZMKF010000053.1:0-1173 GCA_964566935.1 uncultured Dehalococcoidales bacterium
CATCCGCCTCGGCGGCATCATAGTCACCGTAGCGGCTTTGGTGCTGCTCTTCGGCAACAGCTACCGCCGGTTGGAGCGCTGGATCATGGCATTCATCGGCCTGATCGGCCTCTCCTTTCTGGTGGAACTCTCCATGGTGCAGATCGACTGGCCGGTGGCGCTGGTCTCCTGGGTGAAGCCCGAGATCCCCGCCGGCGCCCTGCCCATCCTGATGAGCGTACTAGGCGCCGTGGTGATGCCGCACAATCTCTTCCTGCACAGCGAGATCATCCAGAGCCGCCAGTGGAACCTGGAGGACGACCGGGTCATCCGGAAGCAGTTGCGCTTTGAGTTCGTCGACACCCTGACCTCGATGGGTCTGGGTTGGGCGATCAACAGCGCCATGATCCTGGTGGCGGCCTCCACCTTCTTCGCCAACGGCGTGGCGGTGGACGAGCTGCAGACGGCGCAACAAATGCTAAGGCCGCTGCTGGGTGACGCGGCGGCGCTGATCTTCGCCTTTGCCCTGCTGGTGGCGGGGCTGGCTTCATCCATCACTGCCGGCATGGCGGGCGGCTCCATCTTCGCCGGTGCCTTCAACGAGCAGTACAACATAGCCGACAAGCACTCGGGCATCGGCGTGCTGCTGGTGTTTGTGCTGGCGCTGGCAGTGGTCTTCGTGGTGACCGACCCGTTCATGAGCCTCGTCTACTCCCAGATGTTGCTCAGCGTGCAATTGCCGATCACCATCTTCCTGCAGATCTACCTCACCTCCAGCAAGCGGGTGATGGGCCGCTTCGCCAACGGCCGGCTGGATAAGGCGCTGCTGCTGGCCTGCGGCGTGGTGGTGAGCGCGCTAAACATTATCCTGCTGCATTCCTTCCTCAGCGGCTAACCAGCAGAGGGCGGCAACCAGCGTTCGTTTCCCGGGAACGCGTCGCTATCCCGGGAGGGGCGGGTCCTAAGCCGACCGCAACCAGTGGAAAGGAAGTCCTCTTGTCCCAAAGGGGCAGCCTCTACCCGTATAACAAAGAAAGACGCCCCCGTTCTGGACGGGGGCGCCACTTACCCGGATAGCCTCATCAGGCGATCTCGTCGTACTCCTCGCGCGTGGGGTGGTAGGCCGCTTTGCACGTGGAGGGAAATAGGGGACAATCATCCAATGCCTTCTTGCCCTCCGTGGCGAAGGCACCA
>CAZMKF010000053.1:1183-4913 GCA_964566935.1 uncultured Dehalococcoidales bacterium
CAGGCGCTCGATGGCGCCCCTCGCTTCGTCGAAGTACTTACGCGCCTTGGCGACAAGCCTGTCCCGCTCTTTGGGATCCGGGTAGTACACGTAAAGCAGCGCCGAGCCGATGATGGCGCCCCACATCGCCAGTTTTGTGCTGGTGCTCATAGCCGACTTGGTGGCCCCGCCCACGCTGCCCACGGCGTGACCCACGTTGCCCATGGCGTGGCCCACGCTGGCGCCAGCGCCGCTCACGGTATGACCCACCGCCGTACCCGCGCCCTGCAGGCTACTGCCCAGGCGGGCACGGGCTTGTGCCAGGTTCTCGCCCGCCTGGCTGGCCACCTGGCCGAGCGTGTCACCCAGTTCGGCGCCGCTGCGGGTCGCCTGTTCGCGCACGTCGTCGAGATTGGCAGCTCGACGGCGCAGCTGGCTAACCACCTCCGGCGCCTGCCTGCGCATGCTCTCACCGTAATCCTGCACCGCCTCGCGGATGCGCTCCAGCAGGGAGCTAAGATTCTTGGCGCCTTCCTCGCTGGCCTGGTCGAACTGCTTGCGCAGGTCCTTCTCACCTAACCTCAGATCCACGCCGGGCAGATCGATCATACCCAAATGGCGGCCTCCCAGGCTCAGTTCGATCTTGCTGTCGTCGCGCTGGCGATACTGCCAATAGGCGTAAAGGGCCCCCACGGCAGCCAGTGCGCCCACCGTACCGGCGACAAACGGACCCATAGATTGGTAGTCAACCTGATAAGTGTTCTCGGTTGTGTCGTCCATGAAGATCACCCCCAATTAACATTCAGCTCCATTATCAAAGGCTAACTAGCAACCAGCGTGCCATCACCACTCGACCTGTTCGATACGGTAACGGATGCTGCCGGCCGGCGCCTCAACTTCCAGGACGGCGCCCTCGCTGTTGTCCATCAACGCCTTGCCCACCGGTGAGGCCACCGATAGCTTGCCCTCGCGCGGGTTTGCCTCGCTGGAGGAGACGAGCGTGTAGCGCACCAGATCGTCTTCGGCAAGATCGCGCAACAGCACGGTAGTGCCTATGCCGATGCGGCCGCTTACCGGACCCGGCGTATCATCGATCACCTCGGCCACCGCCATCACATGCTCCAGCTCGCGAATGCGCGCCTCGATGTAGGCCTGCTGTTGCTTGGCGGCGTCGTAGGGGGCGTTCTCGCGGATGTCCTTGTCGCGCCGCGCCTCCAGCAAGGCATCTGCCACTTCCTGCCTGCCCTCCGTGCTCAGTTTGTCCAGCTCCGCCTTAAGCTGATCGTAGCCGGAGCGGGTTAGCTGGATCACTTCGCGCTCCACCGCCTCAGTCACCGAGCCGGCCCGCTTGGCGCGTCCTCCCACCCGCCGGATGCGCACCAGCTTGGAGAGTTTCTCCTCGCTGTAGCCGTGATGCTCGGCGTAGATCAGCAGCGAACGCAGCGGCGTCAGGCGGCGGGTGGAATCGGCGCCGCTCTGCTCCACCTCCCCCAGGTAGCCCTCCAGCCTGCGCATATCCATGCGAGCGACGGCGAAATCGGAGCCATAGTAACGCACGAAGCGCATCAGCTCCTGCTGTTCATCGGCGCGCTGGGCCGGCCGCAGGCTGGAAAGGTACTCAGTGACCAGCTCGGCCAGGGTAATATCGTTATCGGTCATCTATCTGTCTCCGTTGTCTCCACTTCCTTGAATTCGTGTTCGTCTATCACCTCCGCCACCTCGGCATGCATCGCTGGCGGCAGGGCTATGAAGGTGCCCACCGCCTCGGCCGTAACTGTACCGTCCGGCAATATGGCGCGGCCGCTGGCCTCCATGGCGCGGCCGCGCATGCGCACGATCTCGCCCTCAATGTGGATTGGCTGGCCAAGCGGCGTGGGATGGCGGTAGCGCACCTGCATGCGCGCCGTCATCACCCACATGTTCTTCATGAAAGCGGCGCGACCCACCGTCTCATCCAGCAGGGTGTAAAGGATGCCACCGTGCAACAACCCCGGCCAGCCCTGATGCTCCGCACGCGGCGTGAAGTCCGTCCAGACCTTGTGATCGTCGTTGTAGAACTTGACCTTGAGACCGATTGGGTTCTCGACACCGCAGACAAAGCAATCTCGGTAGACCGGTTGCCTGATTATCTTGCCACTATGTGAACGATCGTGTTCGCTAGCCAAACTTCCCTCTCGTGGCCACTATCAGCCGAGGCCGAACAGTGCCTGAATCTGTGCCTGCTTTTCGGGGCTCAACCTCTCCTGCCGCTGCGCCTTGCGCATGTAGTTACGCACATTCTCCGGGACGAGCACCGGCACGGTGGGGTTGATGATGTTCAGCTCCACCCGCCCGCTCACAAACAGAATGAGCGGTTGTATAGGCACGTTGGCTGCTTCCGCCTCGCCCAGCGATTTGATCAGGAAGCGATTGAGGTCTTTCGCTTCGTGCAGGGCGTCTGCCGTGGGGTTGCCCAGGCCTCCCTCCACCATGGTGCGTAGCAGGATGCCGAGGCTCGGCTTGCGCGACCACCTGCTGCCGTTATTGGTGATACGCCCCTCGTCGCGCCGTACCTCAAACGTGTAGAGGCCGTGCGGGCTGATCAGTATGTGCTTGGCCGCCGGCGTTTGCCGCATGTAGTTGAGCAGCAGGTGGCTGCGGTCCAGCCCCCTGAGATTAAGGGCTACCACCTCGTCATCGCGCGGGTGAGTGACCCAGCGCACCGTGTTGTAGCGACCGAAGTTGATGGCGGTCAAGCCAATGATCATGCCGATCCAGGAGAGCATCTGGTATTCCTGGAAAAAAGTGACGATAAAGCCTGCGACCAGCGCGCCCAAGCCCCCCAGGGTGCCGATGCGCGCGTAAGAAGTGCGCCTCTGTACGAAGCGCAGGTTAACAGCTACCTGCAACAGAACCTCCTCGATGCCATAGCGTAATCAGCCCTCGCTGGCCAGCGTTTGCGGTCCGCCCAGCACCAGGCAGGCGTTCTGCCCACCGAAGCCAAACGAATTGGAGAGGGCGTAGCGAGCGTCCACCTCGCGCGCCTGGTTCGGCACGTAATCGAGGTCGCACTCGGGATCCGGCGTATTGTAGTTGATCGTCGGATGCAACTTGCCCTCCAGCAGGCTCATCACCGTGGCCACCGCCTCCACCGCGCCGGCGGCGCCCAGCAGGTGACCGATCATCGACTTGGTGGAGGAGATGGGTACCTTGTAAGCGTGCTCGCCGAAGACGGCCTTGATCGCCTTGGTCTCGGTGAGATCGTTAAGCGGCGTGGAGGTACCATGCGCGTTGATGTAATCGATCTGCTCGGGCCGCAAGCCCGCGTCCTCCACCGCCCAGCGCATGGCGCGCACCGCGCCCTCGCCTTCGGGGTCGGGCATCGCCATGTGGTAGGCGTCGGACGAGACACCGTAGCCACACACCTCGGCCAGGATCTGGGCACCCCGCGCCCGGGCGTGCTCAAGAGACTCGAGGATGAGCGCGCCTGCGCCCTCAGCGGGCACGAAGCCGTCGCGCTCCGCGTCGAAGGGACGGCTGGCCAAGGCCGGCGTGTCATTGTACTTTGTGCTCAGCGCGCGTGCGCACGAGCTCGGCATCGAAGAAGTTCATCCGCGGCACGCCGATGAAGCCCGCCACGACGATGTTGGCGGGATGGTCGAAGACCTCCTGCGGCGTGCCCACCTGCTGCACCTCGCCGTCCCGCATGATGACGATGCGGTCACCCAGGGTCATGGCCTCGGTCTGGTCGTGGGTAACATATATCATGGTC
>CAZMKF010000053.1:4923-14140 GCA_964566935.1 uncultured Dehalococcoidales bacterium
GCCTGGGTACCGGCGGCGCAGGCGGTGATAATCGTGTTGGTGTAACCCTTGGCGCCAAACAAGCGGCTCACTTGGCCGGCGGCCATGTTGGGAAGCATGATCGTACTGAAGAAGGGGCTAATGCGCATCGGTCCCTTGGCCAGCATGGTCTTGGTGGCCTCTTCTACCTCGGCAAAGCCGCCAATACCGGTGCCCAGACAGACGCCCACCCGCTGCTCGTTAAGGTTGTTGATCGCCAGCCGCGCCTGCTCCAGCGCCGTTCTTGCGGCGGCCACGGCGAACTGGCTGAAGCGTGCCATGCGCTTCGCTTCCTTGAAGTCCATGTACTGCAGCGGATCGAATCCACGCACCTCGGAGGCAACTCGGCAGGGGAAAGCGCTGGCATCGAAACCGCGCAGCTCCTCAATACCGGAGTGGCCGGCCAGCAGCGAGCGCCAGTACTGCTCCACCGTAAAGCCGAGCGAGGTAATCACCCCCAGACCGGTGATAACGACGCGGCGCCCCTTGTTATTGGTTTCCATGCTCTTATTCCTTGTCGGCCGCAGTCCCGGCCGCGCTCTCCTGCTCTGTAATAACGGCGGCTGCAGCCGCCTCCACACCGGCGGCGATCGTCTCCACTAACCGCTGTTCGGCGGCGCGGTTCGCAACCCGCAGCGCATTGGCTATCGCCTTGGCGTTGCTGCTGCCATGAGCGAAGATGGTGATACCGTTCACGCCCAGCAGCGGCGCGCCACCGTACTCCTCGTAATCCAAACGCGCCCTCACCCGGCGGAAGGCCGGCCGCAGCATCGCCCCTGCCAGTTTGTAGCGCCAGCTGCGCGTTATCTCGCTGCGGATCAGCTCGAACATCATGGAGCCAAGTCCCTCGCTCAGCTTAAGCACCGTGTTGCCCACCAGGCCGTCGCAGACCACCACCTCGGCCTTCTCACCGCGGGGGATATCGCGTCCCTCCACGTTGCCCACGAAACGCTGACCGCTGGCGGTGAAGAGGCGGTACGCCTCCTGCAAGGTGGGTGTGCCCTTGCCCTCTTCCTCACCGATGTTGAGCAGGGCCACACGTGGGTTGGGCACCCCCAGCGCGCGTTCGATGTAGGCGGCGCCTAACAGGCCGAACTGCACCAGGTGCTGCGGCCTCACCTCAGCGTTGGCGCCAATATCGAGCAGCAACAACGGCCCGGCGGACGTGGGGAAGGGGGTGGCGATCGCCGGCCGCTCCACACCCTTGATCCGCCCCAGGATGAACAGGGCACCCGCCATCGCAGCGCCGCTATTACCGGCGGAGACGAAGGCCTCAGCCTTGCCCTCCTTAACCAAACGCAGCCCCACCGCCAGCGACGACTGGGGATGGTGACGCAGCGCTGCCACGGCGTGCTCGTCCATCTGCACGTTATCGGGCGCATCCACCACCGATATGTTGAGGCCTGCGGCATCGTTTTTGGCCAGCTCGGCGCGCAATACCGCCTCACGGCCAGTGAGAATCACGGAGAGTCCGTCGCTACGGGCGGCTTGCACCGCGCCTTTGACGATCTCCTGCGGTGCGTGGTCGCCACCCTCGGCGTCCAAAACGATATTGTGCGCCATCCCTCTCCTCTTGGCACATCAGCCGATGCCACCCGCCATATTAACAGGGCGCAATAAATCATTGTACCCGGCCCACAATGCCCGGTCAAGAGAAACGGGCACAGCGGCACCACTGTGGCGGCGGCGCAATCTGTAGCATTAGCGTTGACTGGCTAATGGGCGATCAGCACCAAAAACCAAAGCATGGCGCCCATCACCACCAGTAACACCTGCCGCTTGGAGAAACCGCTGTCCGGCGTCAACCCACGCCGTAGCCGCCAGTACTGATTAAGCGCATCCTGCACAGCGGTCAGCGGCCAAATGGAACCAAGCCCAAGCAACCAGAACGGGTAACCCAGCGTGGTCATTGCGCTGAAAACCAGGACGACGATGAGCGTGACCGCCGGCGCGTATCTGACTTTGGCTCCAATCTCGACTGCGAAGCGCTTAACGTCGGCGTAGAAGCGGTACATATCAAAGAGCATCTGCGCCCAGTCCGGGTCCTCCTTGAGGGCGCGCCAGTTGCGATAGTACCAGTAAAGGCCGTAGAGGCTGAAGGTGGCGATGTAGAGCACGATGAAATTGCGCAGCGAAAGGGCCGGGTTCTTGACTGGGGGCAACCTTTCGAGGATGACATCGGTCACCGGCTGCACCTGGAAGAGCCGGTCGAGCGGCTGCTCCGGCTCCGGCTCCGGCTCACGCAGGTCAGTGGTGGGAGTTATCGGCGGTAGTTCGTCGGCGGCAGAGGGCTTTTCCTCCTTTTCTTGCAGGAAGGGGTCAATAATGCTGCCGCAACGATAACAGAAACGTATATCCTCACCGTCGGGATTCTTGGCGCCGCATTTGTTGCAATACATGTCAGATCCCTGTTCCTCTATTACGTTCTTCCGCTAATTATAACGCGTATCCGGCTCTACTAAACCGGCGGACCCATGACCTCGATGTCCATTGTCTGGCCGTAACCCAGGCGCTCGGCCTGGGTACGACCACCACTGGCAACCGTCACCACCTTGCGCAAGATCTCCGCCCCAGCCTCAGCCAGCGGCACGCTGCCTTCCACCACGCCGCTCAGGTTGAGATCTATGTGCTCGCCTAAGAACTGGCAGGTGTGGACGTTGGCGCTCAGCTTGACTACCGGCACGATGGGGAAGCCGTGCGGCGCCCCCAGGCCGGTGCTGAAGGCGATCACCTGCGCGCCGGCGGCCGCCAGCGCCGTCAGCGCCTCCAGCTCGCGACCGGAGCCGTCGATGAACCACAGGCCCTTGCCGGCGGGCCGCTCGCCCACCGTCAACACTCCCTGCAAGGGAGCGCTGCCCGCCTTACAGATGCCGCCCAGCGACTTCTCCTCGATCGTGCTGATGCCACCGGCGATGTTGCCCGCGGTGGGCTGGCTGCCGCGCATATCCACCCCGAAGCGATTGACCTCGCGCTCGCAGGCGCGCACCGCCGCCGCCACTTCTTCGCCAACTCCGGCATGAGCGCCACGGCGGTCCAGCAAGTGCTCGCTGCCCATCAGTTCGGGCGTCTCGCTGAACAGGCTGCTGCCGCCGGCGGCGATCAGCAGGTCGCTGGCTTTGCCCAGCGCCGGGTTGGTGGCCAGGCCCGAGGTGGTGTCCGAGGAGCCGCACTTCATGCCCATGGTCAGCTCCGCCAGCTCGCCGTGCTCCCGCCGTTGCAGGCGCAACGCCGCCATCATCCGCCGCCCCGCTTCGACGCCAGCCTCGACGGTGGCGCTGTAGCCACCCAATTGATGCAGGCGCACCAGCGCCACCGGTCGACCGCTGGCGGCGATCGCCTCGCGCAGTGCCTCCGCCTCCACGCTCTCGCAGCCCAGGCTCACGATGATCACCGCGCCCACGTTGGCACTGGTACCGAGGTTGATCAGTACCCGCGTCACCCGCTCAAGATCGGGCGCCAGCAGGCCACAGCCCTGGTGGTGCAGCAGCGCCTTACTGCCACGCACCCGCCGGGCGATCGCCGCCGCCACCTCGTTGACGCAGTAGACGCTGGGGATGATTGCCAGGTAGTTGCGCGCCCCCAGCCCGCCATCCGCCCGCCGATAACCGCGCCAGCCCTTCATTCACCCACCCTCCAACAATCTCTCCACAGTCTGTCCACATGTTATCCGCTGCCGGGCACGGGGACAAGAACCGCCCCGTGCCTAGGCTGCGACCGACCAATAACGAATCCTCCTAAAGACGAGGCGCGCTCTTGAGGAACTACGGTCTGGTCTCTGCCACACATTGACACTTGCTCACACGGCAGGTAAAATGGCCCGCACAGATGCGGCCACGTACTTTTGCAGTTCAAATGCGAGGCGTTAAGAGGCCAACTATCTCCTTACCCTGTTTTGACCTCGAACCAGCGCTCGTTAGCACAGGTCCGATCACCACCGAACACTAGGCAGAGTGAGGTTTGACCTTATGCTCGAAACGATGAGCCCGCGTGCAGTAGCCCCAAGCCCGCCACCCGGACGTAACCGGCTCCAACGTGTCTTGGGAAGGGACTGGGTTGGAGGTTATCTCTTCTCACTGCCCTTCTTCATCGTCCTCTTTGGCCTTATAGCCTATCCTTTCCTCTCCGCCATTTGGCTAAGCCTGACCAACAAGATGATCGGAGGAGAGGCAACGTTCGTCGGCCTGGCTAACTACCAGAAACTCCTATCCAGCCCGGATTTCCATCGTGTCGTATGGAACAGCTTCGTTTACACATTTGGCGGCGTGGGCCTCAAGCTGGTGGTAGGCATGATTGCCGCTCTGGTACTGCACCAGGCGATCAGGCCTAAAAACCTCTGGCGAATGCTGCTTTTCCTTCCCTGGTCAATCCCAGTAATCATTGGCGCTTATACGTGGCGATGGATATACGACGACCTCAGTGGCGTCCTAAGCCTTACGCTCCTGCAGTTGGGTTGGGTGGACCACTACGTGCTATGGCTGGCAGATAAGAGCCTGACCATGGGTTCGATAATCGCAACCGTGGTTTGGCAAGGCACGCCATTTTACATTATGAACTTCCTGGCAGGACTGGCGGCAATACCGCAGGAGCTCTATGAGGCTGCAGAAGTAGACGGGGCAGGCACGATTCGCAAGTTTCTCGACATTACGCTGCCCAGCCTGATTCCTGTCATCATTATCGTTACCATGCTTTCCACTATTTGGACATCAAACAATATGCAGATAGTATTCACGTTAACACGCGGAGGGCCGCAGGGAACGAGCGAGATCTTCCCGTTTGTGGCGTACAAGTACGCTATGGAATTGCGAAACCTCAGCCTGGGTGCCACAGTACCCCTGATCTTCTTCCCGTTCATGGCGGTGATTATTCACTTCCTCACCCGGCGGATGTTGAGCGAGGAGTAGGATTATGCGACGCTCGAAAAAACTGACAGCGCTAAACGTGTTCGTGCTGGCACTGCTACTCATCTGGACAGTATTTCCCTTCTACTGGATGTTGGTCACTTCAATCAAAACCAACGATGAGATCTACGGTCCTGTCGCCTCAATCATTCCCACCACGTTCACCACATTGCACTGGCAGGAATTGTTCACGCGGACAGCGTTTCTTACCCAGTTTCGGAACAGCATGATTATTTCTACTACGACCACGCTGCTATCGATGGCGATTGGGGCTTTGGGTGCCTACGCCATCGTTCGCATGCGTTTCGCCGGCCGCACCATCGCGGCGCGCAGCCTGATATACAGCTATCTCGTACCACCCGCAGTGCTCTTTATCCCATTGTTCCAACTACTGAGTTCGGTGGGACTACTTAACTCCTTACAGGGTTTGATCCTGGCGGACCTGACCTTCACGGTACCCTTCTGTACGTGGCTGCTCGTGGGTTACTTTAAGACCGTGCCGATTGATCTGGAGGAAGCAGCTCTGGTTGACGGCTGCAACCGACTGACCACGCTATTGCGCATAACCTTGCCTCTCTCAGCACCTGCTCTGGTCGTGGTGGCGCTCTTCTCTTTCACACTGAGCTGGAATGAATTCCTCTACGCGCTGGTATTCAATCAGGATGCAAACACGCGGCCTGTCACTGCTGGTCTCACCGCGATGGCGGTTGAAGATGTGTTTTTCTGGGGCCGCATGATGGCAGCGGCAGCGCTTGGTTCGCTACCGCCGATCATTCTCTACACACTCGGCCAACGCTACGTTGTGCAGGGACTGACCATGGGAGGTGTCAAGGGCTAATCTCATTGCAGGCAACAGGTCAGGTCTCACTGGAACTGAGTCAGACCTCTAGTTCGAGCAATAAGGAGGAAGTAGTGACTAATCTGGGGACGACACGTCTTAACCGTCGACAGCTGCTGAAGATCTCTGCAATGCTGGCGGGAACAGCAGCATTATCAGCTTGTTCGAGCACGGCGCCGGCGAGTACCCCCGCCCCGGGCGGGGCAGCCACTCAAGCGCCTGCGAAAGCCGGTGGCGGCGCCACCCTCTCCGTCTGGATCTCTCCGAGCTTCAACCAAAAAGCAGACGATGCTATAGCCGACGTATTCAAGGAATGGGGCAGCAAGAACGGCCATACAATCGACTTTCAAGTCGTGCCGGAGGCGGAACGCCGGCAGCGCTACACAGCAGCAATCGAAGGCAAACAACCACCTAGCATCGCCTACACCTTCGAGTCAGAGCTGCAATACTACCGTACCCAGGATTTGTTGGTGGACGTAACAGATGTGATGGAAGACGCCAACAAGAAACAGGGCGGCTTGTTTGAGGCCGCGATACTGAATGCCCGACACGACAATAAGTTCTGGGGTGTGCCATACGTAGTCAACCCTTGGGTGATGCACGTCCGCACTGACATTCTTGCAGAGGCGGGGGTTGAGTATCCCAAAACTTGGGAGGAGATGATCAAAATCTCGCCCAAGATCTCAAAGCCTCCGCAGGTCTTCACCTATGCTCTCAGCCTGGGCGAGAATAACGATACCAGCAATAACTTCCTCGTCATGGCGTGGGCGTACGGTGCCGCCCTGCAGAACTCCGAAGGCGCTTTCACCTTCAAAGGCCCCGAGATGGTTGAGGCCGTGAGCGTCGTCAAGAGGATGTACGACGAAAAAGTCGTGCCTCCAGGGGCGACCACGTGGGATTCGACCGGAAACAACAAAGCATACCAATCCAAACAGGCAGCTCTAATCCACAACCACAACTCGGTCTACGCCCTGTTGGAGAGCGACGCTGCCAAGGCCGACGCTACTCAAGATCAAAAGGATTTGCTGAAAAACACCGGCATGTTCGGCATGCCAGCCGGACCGAAGGGCGCCTTCGACATGGTAGACGTACGCGCCCTGGTAGCCTTCAAGGACTCGAAGGACCCCGCTGCGGCGAAAGACGCGCTAAAGTACTTCATTGATCCGGAGGGCTACGCCAAGGTTATCGAGACTGGCTTGAACCGTTGGGCGCCCGTGTACAAAGATATGATGAACAGCCCAATGTGGGACAAGCCCGCCTACAAGAACTACCGCTCGATCATGCAGAATGGACGCGCCATGGCATACGCCGGCCCCCCAAACGCTGCCATGGACGAAGTGCTGAATACCTGGCTAATCACCAGGATGCTCCAGGAAGTCTGCACAGGAGGCGTAAACCCGGAAAAGGCAGTCAACGATGCACACGCGAGAGGCGTGGAGATCTACAAGAAGTGGAAGCAACCCGTCGCCTGACTGTAAGGGGTGGGTAAATCCGTCAAATGGGTGCGGCCGGGTGGCCGCACCCATCGCATTTCATCGCTACTCAGTTGACCTCCAGTATGGCTCCCTGCTAGCTTAGGCATCCCTGCCTAGTTAATGGCCACCGGCGTCATCACCATCGAAGGCAGAGACGCATCACCACCAACGGCTGCCCTGCGGCTCCCTAGTGGTCGTGAGGAGAAATAGTTGCCGAAAACAGCCCACTACAGTGCCGAACAGGTAAACCATTTCCTCGCCGCGCAGCAGCATCTCGTGCCGGGGACGGAGGGGCGCGGCAGTGTGCTGCCGCTGGTGCGCGACCTGGTGGCGCTGCATGCCACCTCGCCGCGCACGCCTTACCTCTCTCTCTGGGCGAGGATGCAGAGCTTCCGGCGGGAGGAGCTGGACAAGGCACTCTACCTGCGCAAATCCCTGGCGCGGCTCGTCTGCATGCGTGACAGTCTGTTTATCGTGCCGGCCAGCGAGTACGCTACGTTCTTCCGCGCCTACAACCGCCGCGCCCGCAGCCGGCCGGCGCGGGAGGAACAGCTGCTGCGGACGGCGGGCCTCGGCAAAGGCAAGCAGGAACGAGCGCTGGCGGTGGAGCTGCGTCGCCGCGTGATGGCGATCATGGCGGACGGCCGCCCGCGCACCGTATCTGAACTGACCGAGCTGATCCCCGAACTGGCCAGCCGGCTGACGCTCTCGCGCGACACTGCCTGGGAGGCGAACGTCAGCCTGGGGGCGCGCTTCGTACCGGGACTGGCGGCCTACGGCGACCTCACCCGCGGCCGCAGCCGTGGCGGCTGGCGCAGTTACCGCTGGGAATGGGTGTCGCTCAAACACTGGCTGCCCCAAGTGGATCTGGAGGCTGAGAGCGCCGAGCCGCCACACGTCTGGCTGCTGCGCCGCTACTTCGACCGCTTCGGTCCGGCCAGCCGCGAAGATGCCGCCTGGTGGGCCGGGCTCGGCAAGGGCGCTGTGGCCCAGGCGCTGGACGAGCTGGGCGACGAGCTGTGCGAGATCACGCTGGAGGGATCGTCACAGCCGCTGCTGCTGAGCAAAGGTCAATTGCGCCGCCTGCGGCGCTTCCCGCCCCCGACCGAGCCGTACGTCTTCCTCCTGCCGGAGCTGGATCCCTACATCATGGGCTACAAACAGCGCGGACGTTTCCTGCGGCCCGAGTACGCCAAACGCTGTTTCGACGCGGTGGGTAACGCCCGGCCGACCATCTGGGCGGACGGTCGCGTAGTGGGCAGCTGGCGGGCCCTCGTCAACCAACAACCGACCTTCGAGCTGTTCGAACCGCTGAGCGAGCCCGCTCAAAGGCAACTCGAAGATCGTCTCAATGCACTCACCAACTTCCTCAATGCCTGACACAATTACCTGGCGTTAACAGCAACTGCTTGCTTACTCCAGTGCAGCTGACTAAGCTCTAAGCAGGGAGTAGCGTCATGATCTCAACAGCGGACGGGGTCGTCTCCAGCAAGGTTCTACCACAGCACCACGCAGTGGCAGCGGGGCTGCGGCGCATCATCAAGGACGATGCACCTGATGGCATCGAGTTCGAGAATCGCTACCGCCTGCTGAACGGCGTGAGCTCGAGGATGAGGTCGCCGGCGGTGGTCAAAGAAGAGACGATTCGCTACTATCAGCGCCAGGCGGTAGCGCTGGAGGAGGAGAACAACCCCTCCCACCGCCGACAAGGTAGGAGAGTATGATCGCCCGTTATCTACAGGCGCCCCGGCCTGACGGTAAGCCGCTGCTGCGCGGCTGGTTCCACGCTGGCGCGGCGCCGCTGGCGGCGCTGATCAGCCTGGTGATGCTCTGGCTGGCGCGCGGTGACCTAGTCCGCCTGCTGACGCTGGCCATCTTCTGCGCCAGCATGGTGCTGCTCTACTCGGTGAGCGCCGTCTACCACCTGGGCAACTGGCGCGGCCGCTGGCACACCTTCTGGCGCTCCTTCGACCACGCCAACATCTACC
>CAZMKF010000054.1:0-14000 GCA_964566935.1 uncultured Dehalococcoidales bacterium
AACTGTTTGCCCTGATGGTCTTTGGCCTCTCCATGGTGATCGGCCTGGCCGGCAAATCGATCGGCAAGGCGCTGCTGATTGCCTTCTTCGGGCTCGGCGTCGCTACCATCGGCCAGGACCCCATTCTGGCGAATCAGCGCTTCTCGTTTGGGCGCCTGGAGCTGATGGGCGGCGTGGACCTGATCGCCGTGATCATGGGCATGTTCGGCATCAGCGACCTGCTCACCAGCATCGAGAAACCCGCAGGCCGGACGATCGAGAAGATTCGCAACCTGCTGCCCACCCGCGAGGACTGGCGGCGCTCCATCGGTTCCATTCTGCGCGGCACCGGCATCGGCGTGTTACTGGGCACCATCCCGGGCATGGGCACCGTGGTGCCCACTTTCATGGCCTACACAGTGGAGCAGCGCGTCACGCCAAACCCGCCGGAGGGCTGGGGCAACGGCGTCATCGAAGGCATCGCCTCACCGGAGACGGCCAATAACGCCTACTCCAACTCGGCATTGATCCCCCTGTTCACGCTTGGCATTCCCGGCTCGCCTACCGTGGCGATCCTGATGGCCGGTTTTATGATCCACGGCCTCACCCCCGGGCCGAACCTCTTCTTCGAGGCGCCCGATTTTGTCTGGACCGTGATTGGCAGTCTCTACATCGGCAACGTAGTCTTGCTGATCCTTAATTTGCCGATGATCCCGATGTGGATTCAGGTGCTGCGCGTACCGCAACGCATCCTCTTCCCCATCATCTTCATCTTCATCATCCTAGGCACCTACAGCCTCAATATGAGCACTTGGGATGTGGGCGTGGCCCTGGTCTTCGGCGTGATCGGCTACGTTCTCCTCAAGTTCGACTTCCCCCTAGCGCCACTGGCGCTGACCCTGGTGCTGGGCCCGATGATGGAGTCCAACCTGGCACGCGCTCTTATGATGTCGCGTGGGGACCCGATGATCTTCTTCACCAAGCCAATCTCGGCACTCCTGATCACGATGGCCGTATTGGTACTGGTCGTCTCCTGGCGCCTCGCCCGCAAGGTCAGACAAGATAGCCAATAAACCAACGATACAAGTTCAGAGAATACTCATGGAGGACAGTGACCTAATGAACGAAGAGCGTAATCCACGACGAACAAGCCGCCGCGATCTGCTGAAGGGTAGCGTCGGTCTGGCCGGGCTCGCCCTCCTGGCAGCCTGCCAGCCGGCAGCCACGCCTGCCCCAGCAGCGACCAAGGCAGCAGCAACCGCCGCGCCAGCCGCCACCGCAGCTGCCACCAAAGCAGCCGCCACTGCCGCCGCCGCCACCAAGGCGCCGGCTGCCGCCAGCACCAACTATCCTGCTGGCAAGCCGATTACCGTCATCGTCTCGGCCCCGGCCGGCGGCGGCACCGACGTGATGGTGCGCACCCTGCAACCGTTCCTCGAGAAGGAGCTCGGCACCAACTTAGTCATCGTCAACAACGGCACCGCCAGCGGCCAGGCCGCCATCACCGAGGTATCGAAGGCCAAACCGGATGGCTACACCATCGGCGCCACTTCATCGCCCCAGAACGTGCAGCAGGCGATGGACCCTGAACGCAATCCCGCCTACAAAGTGGCGGATCTGGCCTGGCTGGCCTGCTCCGTCTCCGATCCATGCGTGATCTGCGTTAAGCCCGATTCTCCCTACGACGGCAAGGCCTTCATCGAACACGCCGTGGCCAATCCGCTCAAGATGGGCATCTCGCTGGCCGGCAAGGGCAGCGACGATCACTTCCACATGCTCGACATCTCGTCAGCCACCAAGGCGGAGTTTAACTTCGTCCAGTTCGATGGCGGCGGCCCAGCCCGCACCGCGCTGCTCGGCGGCCATGTCGACGGCTGGGCCGGTAACGAGGCCGAGGCCGTGCCGCTGGTCAAAAACGGCCAGATGAAGGTGCTCTGGATCGCCAACAACAAGCGCAGCAAGTACCTGCCTGACGTCCCCACCCTCAAAGAGGTGATAGGCAAGGAGATCATTGGCTACTCGCAGCGCGGCTGGATCGGCCCCGCCGGCCTGCCCGCCGAGATCAAGCAGCGTCTCGACGAAGCCCTCCGCAAGGTACACACCGACAAGGAAGTGGTGGACAAGTTCGAGAGCATGTCCTACCCCATCGTCTATCTGGACCACGCTGGTTGGACCGAAGCTGTGGGCAAGGAGATGCAGCGCATCGAGAGGCTGGTCAAGGAGTTCAAGGTCTTTGACCCTATCTCCCAGCCACTGCCCCAGAAGTAAACACAGCGTCCACGGACGCAGGTTCGGGTGGGACCGCCGTTACCACGGTAGCGGCGGTCCCGCTGCGTCTGGCCTGCACCGGCGGCCAGACATGTTATTCTAAACCGGTGAACAACACCAGCTCGTCCGCGGACGAACAAAGGAGTACAGAGCACATGTCAGGAACACAAGCGCAAACCCCGCTGAGCGCCTCCGCGCTCGCCACCCTGCGGGAGACGCCCACCGGCGTTATCCACGACGCGCTGGGGCTGTTGGGCCTCAAAGGCGCCACCGTGGGCATCCGGCCAGCCCGCGGCTTTGAAGACGCCCACATCGTCGGCCCGGCGCTCACCACTACCTACGCCCCCTGCCGCGGCGCCGGCGCCTACCCGCGCACCGTTTACGACGTCATCTACGAGGCCGAGCCCGGCCAGGTGCTGGTGGTGGCCGGCAACGGCGGCGAGTACGCCTTCTCGGGCGACAATCAGGCCCATGCGCTCAAGATGCATGGCTTCGAGGCGCTCGTGATCGACGGCGGCTCGCGCGACATCGCCGGCATCCGTCAGGTAGGCATGCCACTCTTCATCACCGCCCCCACCGCGCGTGTCACTGTCGGCTACGTCGACCTGGTGGCCGTCAACGAGCCCGTGCTGCTGGGGGGCATCAGGGTCAACCCCGGCGATATCGTGGTGGGCGACGAGGACGGCGTGGTGATCGTGCCGCGCGACCGGGTAGACGAGGTGCTGGAGAAGGTCGCCGAGGTCAACCGCATTGAGGGCGAGATGGAAGTGGCGATCGAGCAGCGGCGTCCGGTAGCCGAGGTCAAGGCGCTGCTGGCCCAGAAGAAGCCCCGCCCCGCCAAGTAACACCATACCCCTGTAGGGCCGGGCCTGGACCGGCCAACAAGCGGAGGCGCCGCAATAGCGGCGCCTCCCCTCCTGACCACCGAAAAACCCCGCGATGCCTACTCCTGCAGGTAAGGCACCGTTTGCGGGCCCTCAGGCAGCACCAGCACCTCGGCATCCCCGCCCGCCTTGGCCAGCAGTTCGTTTACCGTGGCAGCGATATCTTTGGTGGGGATGAGCATGTTGGCCCGCGTCTGTTCCTCGCTCAGCCAGTCAGAGTAGAGGTAGATGGGGAACTTAACCAGGATCTTGGCCAGCTCCTGCGCTTCCCACTGATCGAAGATCTCGAAACCCGGCTGCGCGATCAGGTCGAGCAGCCCCTGGGGCGTGTCCGCCATCTGCATAATCTCGCCGAATGGTCCGTGGCCCACGCCCTCCTCGCAACCGGCGGCGATCACGATAGCGCCACCCTCGGCCACCACTTGAGCCGCCGCTTTCATGCCCTTCACCGCCTGGTAGAGATCGAGGTCGGCCGGGTAGTAGTTGTTGGTGGTCAGCACCACTGGATACTTGCGCGGCACCGGGCGCATCGCCGTGCTGCGCACAAACTCGATGCCGGCATCGTGCGCCTGCACCAGCTCGCCGGCAAAAACACGGGTGATCTCGCGGTTCTTGTTGAGAGTAACGTTGAAGAGGAAGGTGGGCTTCGTCTTCAACGCCGTCTCCCGAATGTCCTGGAAGATCGGGTTCCTGGTGGTAACGCCGTAGGTTGAGTACTCACTGGCGATCATGCGCTCGTTGTGGTTGAACATCACGGCGTCGCCGCCGGAGATGCCAGGCAGTACCGCCTTGCCGCCACCGCTGAAGCCGGCAAACAGGTGCGGCTCGATGAAACCGGTAAGAATACGCACCGAGCTTTCCAGGTAGGTCTTGTTCACCCAGACATTGTTGCCCGCTTTGGTACTGCCGAGGTTCACCAGGTACTGCTTGTCGTAGGCTTCGTGGTCCACCACGCGGTAGTTGTCCACGATCTTCTTGCCCAGCATGCGCTCCAGCTCGGCTGGGTTGCTGTGACGGTGCATGCCGAGCGCGTTAATCAGTGTGATGTTCTCGCGCGGCACGTGGCTCAACTCGCCTAGAAGCACTGGCAGCATACGGTCGTTTGGGGTGGGGCGGGTGGCGTCGCTGAAGACGATGGCCACCGTATCGTCGGGCTTGACCAGCTCACGCAGGGGCGGCGTGCCAATTGGGTTGCGCAGCGCCTCAAGGATAGCGGCCGCCTCGTCGGCCAGGCCGGGAACAAACTGAGATTCAACAACGGTGGTCTTGCCATCCGGCAGCTCTACATCAAGGCCGTCATGGCCGTAAGCCAGGTGCACTTTCATCGTCTATATCCTCACGCGGGTGGTGTTCTCGTTGGGGGAAACCCTCAACATAAGGTTACCGGAACGGAGGTTAGGGGTCAACCGCCGGCTCGCCGCCAAACGCGACACAGCAAGTGAGTCTACGAATGCACCTGCACCTGGAGAAAGAACTGCGCACCGAGGGCGGGAGCGTCGCCTTCGCCTCGCTAACACCCATTGCTCATCCAGAAGTCTGTTTCGGCCGCATCTTCAACACAACGACGCCGCTGCCGCCATGACCCTACCAGCTACCGCCTCGCTCGCCAGAGCGCCAACCCGCACCCCCGCACCGAGCGGAAGCGGAGGCACATCTGCGGCCACGTCCACGGCAGCGTGCCAGAACAACCAGGATCGGCATGGTTCTGCCGGATTGGAAATGCTACGCAGTTCCCATCTTCGCGCCGCTCCCACCACGACTTACAGCTTCAATTAGCCTCACCGCATTCTCTACGCCCGTCTCGCTGCGCACTGTATTGCCGATTTCTGCCGCTTTGCTTGTCATAGCGCTGTCGGCTGTCACCTCATGCAGGGTGGCGGTCAGGGCTTCGGGGTTCAGTTTGCTGAACGGCAGCGACCGGCCGCAGCCGATCTCCTCCACCCGTTTGCCCCAGTAGAACTGGTCGAGTACGTGGGGGATGACTACCGCCGACAAGCCGGCACGCAGCGTGGCCGCGGTGGTACCGAAGCCGCCGCGGTGGTAGCGGAGCCACCGTAAAAAATGACCGCCTGCACTTTACTGAACAGCCAACGATGCGGCAGCGAGCCAGCGCGGTAGATGTCCGGCGTGTCCGGCAGCGCTACGTCCTGCCAGCCCTGCACCACCGCCCGCAGGCCAGCTGCGTGCAGCGCCTTTGCCACCACCGAGGCCGAGTGCGACGCGCTGCTCAGGCTCATCGCCCCCAGGCTGACCGCCACGATTGGACCACCCCTATCCAGGAACTCCAAGAGTGCAGCATCCGGCTGCCAGCCGACGGGATCGTCGGTGAACCAGTAGCCCGTCACTTGATGCTGTGGCACCCAGAGCGGATCGCGCGGCTGCAGCTGGGGGCTTATCGGGATCAGATTCAAGAGCGGCGATAGATTGCCATCCGGTCCCAGTGGCTTGACACCGAAGGAGCGGCGCAGCTTGTTGTAGGGACGGGTCATCAGCAGCCCCATCACCTGACCGCCAGCCGCCGTCAGCCCCCTGGACACGACGCCCTGAGACGGGTCGCGCCTGGGGATCGCCTGAGTGAAGAGGCTGACGCTGACCTTCGGCAAACCCAACTGATCAGCCTCTATTGAGCTTGCAAAGCGCCAGGAGCTCCTGATGGGCCTCGCCGGTGATGCGCAGGGCGAAATCCATCGTCCGCTTCATGCCCAGCAGCCAATGCCTGGAGTTGCCACGGATGCGGGCCGCCTCCAGGCCGATGTCAACATCGGGGCCGATCGGGGCGAAAGGCACGCCGTGTGCTCGCACCAACTCGCCCATTGAGGGGTGGGTGGCCAGCAGTACCTCATGGCCGGCGGTGGCCAGGCCCTGAGCCAGCGCCAGATACGGTTGCACATCGCCTCGGGTACCGAGGGTGGGAATAAGCAGCTTCATACGTTCGCTATCTCTTCATCCATCGTTAAGGCGAAAGGCCCGCTGGACCCAGTAACATTGTCACTGCCTCGCGCCACACGGTAACACCGCCGGCACGCGCAGGCACTCCATCAATGAGGCTGGCTCCCGGTGCTCCGCAGCCCTCCACCTTACGATACTCAAATGAACCAACTTTATTCGGCGCTGTCAAGATGGCGATCCTTGGGATCGCCACCGGACTCGCGTGCCTCGGCGCGCAACCACCGCCTCACATTGGTCACCCCGTACCCGTTGACCCTTGCTTGCCTCAGTGCTATATTATTCCTGCAATCAGAAACCTCGTTAGGCGAGGCGTCTGCGCAAGACAGAGGCCGCTGTCCGGAAACGTCGAAAGACGCCAATGGGTAGGCCAGGCAGGGTCGGCTTAAGGCCCTGCTCGAAGTGGCTGGGAATTGTCCCTACGCTGCGCAGTGCCAAAGCTCAACCAGAGAGGCAAGCCGTTGCGCCGTGCCTCCCTGCTGACGGGGAGGTTCTTCTTTGCCCGGCGTGCGGTGGGCCACTCCAGGAGAGCCCCGCCAAGAACAGCGCCCGCCGGTGTGAGAGGGGGTGTGTGGATGGACGTTGATCAGTGTACTGATGGCAGTAGT
Source organism: uncultured Dehalococcoidales bacterium (assembly GCA_964566935.1). GTDB lineage: Bacteria > Chloroflexota > UBA6077 > FW602-bin22 > JAMCYS01 > CAZMKF01. The sequence continues at coordinate 6,686 of CAZMKF010000054.1, forward strand.
ATTGCCCTCAGCCACTATCAACCGACGGCTAACCGCAGTCGCCACGCCATGCCCGCAGGCCCCCGGTTGCGCCCCCTTCCCTAGGCCAGCCGCCCCGCGCGCCCGCCACTGCCAGCAGCCGTCCTCGAAGCATCAGAATCGGCCCCGGTCCTCAGATTCTAACTGCCAGGGAATGAGCGGAGTATGCGCTATGTGCAAGCAAACGACCAATCTAGTCGTGCCAGCGGATGCCCCGGCCTCCAAGGCCGAGGAGGATGACCCATGGCCATCAGCCACATCCTCTACCTCAGCGAGCTGATCAACAAGCCGATTTCCGATCCCAACGGCCGGCCCATCGGCCTCCTGGGCGACCTGGTGGTACGTCTGGGCACGGACTTCCCACCCGCCACCGGCTTCACCATGCGTCTGGGCGGCGCCGGCAGGGCGGTCGCCCCCCGCGCCACCTTCCTGCCATGGAGCCACGTGGCCGAGGTCTCGCGCGATGGTCTGCGCCTCGCCTCTGCTCGGATGGATATGTTGCCCTTCAGCCGCCGGCAGGGCGAGCTGCTGCTCGACACCGACCTGCTCGACCAGCAGGTGATCGACATCGACGGCCGCAAGTTGGTGCGCGTCAACGATGTGCAGCTGGTCTCCACCGGCCGCGGCGGGGCCGACCTGCGCCTGGCCGGTATCGATGTGGGCGTGCTCGGCCTGCTGCGCCGCCTTGGCCTGGCCGGCTTCGCCCAGCGCCTGGAGCGCCGGTTCGGCTGGAGCGTCTCCGACCGCGTCATCCCCTGGGAGGGTGTGGAGCCGGTGGACCTGGCCGATCTGCCGCCGGAGCTGGCGGGTGACGGCCGCACCGCGCCCAAACACGGACTGCAGTTGACCCACGAGAAGCTGGCCGCCCTGCATCCAGCCGACGTAGCCGACCTGGTGGAGCAGCTTTCCGCGCCCGATCGCGCCACGATCATCAGGGCTCTGGAAGCCGAGGTGGCCGCCGAGACCCTCGGAGAGATGGAGCCCGAGATGCAGGCCGACGTGCTAGAGGAAATGTCAACCGAAGACGCGGCCGATATCATCGCCGAGTTACCGCCGGACGAGGCCGCCGACGTACTGGCCGAGTTACCGGCCGAGATGGTCGATGGCCTGCTGCGCGAACTGGAACCCGACGAAGCACAAGACATCCTTGAGTTGCTTGCCTACGACGAGGACGTAGCCGGTGGCATGATGAACAACAACTACATCGCCCTCGGCGTCAACCAGACAGCAGAGGAAACGATGCAGCAACTGCGCGTCCTGGCCCCACCAGCCGAGGAGGTCTACTACCTCTACGTCGTCGACACCGACGAGCACCTCTTGGGTGTACTCTCCCTGCGTGACCTGATTGTCGCCGAGCCGCAGTCGCGTCTGGCGGACTCGCTCAAGCAGGACAAAGAGGACATCGTGCGCGTTCCCGACACCATGCCGCGCGACGAGGTGATACGCATTATCGACAAATACAACCTGCTGGCGGTGCCGGTAGTGAACAACGAGGACAAACTGCTGGGCGTGATCACGGTGGACGACGCCCTCGCTGCGGCCCTGCCCGACGAGCCGCGCTGGCTGACGAGGTTGCACCGGTGAGCCGCAACTACATCTGGCAGCGCTTCGGCAACTGGCGCACCCGCGCTCTGGCCATGTTCGCCATCCTCGGCCCTGGCATCATCACCGCCGTGGCGGACAACGATGCCGGTGGCATCTCCACCTTCTCGGTGGTGGGCGCCAACTACGGCTACTCGCTGCTCTGGATCGTGCTGCTGGTCAAACTGAGCATGGTGGTCACCCAGGAGATGGGCGCGCGCATGGGCGCCGTCACCGGCAAGGGTCTGGCGGCGCTGATCCGTGAGCGCTATGGCGTGCGCTGGACCACCTTTGCCATGATCGCCACCCTGCTGGCCAACCTCGCCACCACGGTGGCCGAGTTCGCCGGCGTGGCGGCGGCGGGCGAGCTGTTTGGCGTGCCGCGCTTCATTTCGGTGCCGCTGGCGGCAGTCAGTGTCTGGGCGCTGGTGCTACGCCTGCCCTTTGCCTCGGTGGAACGCGTCTTCCTCCTGCTGTCCGCCGTCTACCTCGCCTACCCCATCTCCGGCATCCTGATCGGCCCGGATTGGGGCGAGGTGGCGCGCGCCGCCGTCACCCCCACCTTCCGCCTGGAGATGGGCTGGCTGCTGGTGGTGATTGCCACCATCGGTACCACCATCACACCCTGGGGGCAGTTCTTCATCCAATCCTATGTGGCCGATAAGGGGGTCGGCCCGCGCGACTATCCCACCACCCGCATCGACGTGATCGTGGGCGCGGTGGTGGCCGACGTGATCGCTCTCTTCATCATCGTCACCACCGCCAGTACGCTCTACACGCAGGGCATCAACATCACCAGCGCCGAGGAGGCGGCGATGGCGTTGGAGCCGGTGGCGGGTACCGCGGCGCGCTACTTATTCGGCCTGGGCCTGCTCAACGCCTCGCTGCTGGGCGCCTGCATCCTGCCGCTCTCCACCTCCTACACCATCTGCCAGGCCTTCGGCTGGGAGGAGGGGGTGGACCACTCCTTCCGCGAGGCGCCCGCCTTCCACGGGCTCTACGGTTTCACCATCGCCTTCGGCGCGCTGGTGGCGCTCATCCCAGGGCTGCCGCTCTTTCCGGTGATGGTCTTCGCTCAGGACGTCAACGGCGTGCTGCTGATCGTGGTGCTCACCTTCGCCATCAAACTGGCCAGCGACCGCGCCATCATGGGCGAGTACGCCAGCGGACGTTTCGGCCGCACCGCCGCCTGGTTGACGACGGGGATGGTGGTCGTGCTCACCGTGTTGCTGATCATCGCCTCCACGGCGGAACTGCTGGGGATGCCACTCGGCTGAAGCGCCAGCGTGCGACGCGAAGCCCTTTTCAGCCAGCCAACGTGCCCGGTTCCCTGTCAAGTTGGCAGGACCGGGCCCTTTGCTATACTTGCGGCAATCGCAATTGATCGCACATGACGGGAGAGACGCATGCGTGAACGCCTGCTGAAAGCCGTGCGCGGCCACAACGCCCAGTACGTGGAGCTGCGCCTGGAGGAGAGTGAGAACTCGCGCCTCGCCTACCGGGGCGAGCTGCTGGAGGATATCGCCAGCACCGTCGGCCGGGGCGGCTGCGCCCGTGCCCTGGTCAACGGCGGCTGGGGCATCGTCTCCTTCAACGATTACAACAGCATTGAGGAGATGGTGGCGCTGGCCGTTAAGCAGGCCGGCCTGGTGCAAAGCGGCGATGCCTCGCTGGCGCCGGTCACGCCGCAGCAGGATACGGTGGCGGTGGCGCTGCTCAAGGACCCACACAATGTGCCGCTGGCGGAGAAGGTCGCCCTCTTCGGCGAGTACAACCGCATCATGCTCGGACATCGCCCTGCCATCCAGACCACTGCCACCGCATTCGCCGACAGCCGCCGCCGGCAGACGCTGGTCACCTCTGAGGGCTCCTACATCGAGCAGGAGAGCCTGCGCATGCGGGCCGTGCTGGCAGCGACGGCGCGCGACGGTACTACCATCGAGCAGGCGCACCACACCGTCAGCAGTAGCGACGATTACGGCAAACTGGAGACCCTGCACGCCGCCGCCGAGGACGTGGCGCGGCGGGCCACCGCGCTGCTCAGCGCCACGCCGGTCAAGGGCGGCGAGTACACGGTAGTGCTGGATAACCACCTGGCGGGCGTCTTCGCCCACGAGGCCTTCGGTCACCTCTCCGAGGCCGACCACGTTTACGAGAACCCCAGCCTGCGCGAGACTCTGGTGCTGGGGCGGCGTTTCGGCGGCAAGCATCTCGGCATCGTCGACGGCGCCGCCCTGCCGAACGAACGCGGCTCCTACAAGTACGACGACGAGGGCGTGCCCTCCACCGTCACTCACCTGATCAAAGAGGGGGTGCTGGTGGCGCGCCTGCACTCGCGCGAGACGGCGGCGCGCATGGGCGAGCCGCTCACCGGCAACGCCCGCGCCATCAACTACCGCCACGCGCCGATTGTACGCATGACCAACACCTACATCGAGCCGGGCAAGACTGCGCTGGACGATCTCTTCGCCGAGATCAAAGAGGGCGTCTATTGCAGGGACTCCTTCGGCGGCGAGACGAGCATGGAGATGTTCACCTTCTCCGCCGGCGAGGCCTTCATGATCCGCAACGGCAAACTGGCCGAGCCGCTGCGTGGCGTACTGCTCTCCGGCAACGTCTTCACCACCCTGGCCAACATTGACGCCGTGGCTGACGACCTGCATTTCGGCGGCGGCGGCAACTGCGGTAAGGGCGGCCAGTCCGGCCTGCCAGTGGGCATCGGCAGTCCGCATATTCGCATCCAGAAATGCCTGGTGGGAGGCCGCTGATGGCTATGCTAGATGAACTGCTGGAGCTGGCGGCCAAAGACAGTGACCAGGCCGAGGTCTACCAGGTCCGTTCCACCGATACGCCGGTCAGCTTCGAGGCCAACCGGCTCAAGCAGCTGCAATCGCGGCAGACCAGCGGCGTCGCCCTGCGGCTGATCCGCAACGGGCGGCTCGGCTTCACCTCCTCCACCAGGCCGGAGCCGGCGGCGGATATCGTGGCGCGCGCCCTCAGCGTGGCCGAGTTCGGCGCTGAGGTGAAGTTCGACTTCCCGGCCACGCCCGCCCTGGCAGCGCCGCAGGTATTCGACCCGGCGGTGGAAGCGCTGACGGTGGAGGCGATGGTGGCACGCGGTCAGCAGCTGGTTGATACAGTGCGGGCGGCGGATTCGCGCATCCTCTGCGACGTGCGCCTGGGACGCGCCATGGGCGAGATGAAGCTACGCAACAGCGCCGGCGGCCAGGCGCATGAACGCAAGTCGGTCTACTCCGCTTCCCTCAGCCTCAATCTGACCGAGGGCGAGGACATCCTGGACATCTTCGAGTCGGAGGCCTCCTGCCGCGCCGAGCTCGATTTCGCGGCGCTGAGCGAGCGCATCCTGCGGCAGCTGGCCTGGGCGAAGGATAAAGGCCGCCTCTCCACCGCCGCCATGCCGGTAATCTTCGTACCCAAAGCGGCCGCCGGCGCCATTCTCTCGCCGATCGTCACCGGTCTTAACGGCAAACTGGTGCAACAGGGTGCCTCGCCTTTGCGCGACCGTCTGGGGGAGCAGTTGCTGCCTGCCAACCTCAGTTTCAGCGACGACCCCTGGCTCGACTACGCCACCGGCAGCTGCGCTTACGATGACGAGGGAGTTCCCACTCGCCGCAAGGCGTTGATCGAGAATGGGGTGCTACGCGAGTTCCTGTTTGACCTGCAAACAGCGGGGCTGATGGGACGCGCCAGCACCGGCAACGGTTTCCGTTCGCTGGAGGGGTTACCGGGCCCCTCACCCACCAACCTGGTGCTCTCCGGTGGCGCCATGACCCTCGAGGAGATGATCGCCGACGTGCAGGAGGGTCTGATCGTATACCAGACGATGGGCGCCTGGGCCGGCAATCTGCTGGCCGGGGATTTCTCCGCCAATGTGCACCTCGGTTACCGCATTGAAAACGGCCGCCTGGCGGGGCGGGTCAAGGACACGATGGTGGCGGGCAACGTCTATCAGGCGATGGCCAGCCAACTGGTGGCGGCAGGCAGCGAGCCTCAACTCCTGGGCGGCTCGGCCTTGGTGCCACCTCTGTACTTCCGGGAAATGAGTGTGTCAGCAAAACAATGAAGGAAGAGTATACGCTCGAACGCAGCCTGGCCGCGCTGGCTGCCACTACCAAACCGTCACTCGCCGCCTTACAGGGGCTCTCCGATCTGCCCCGCTCCGGCCGGGCTGCCTTCCTGGCGAGCTGGCGCCGCCTGCCCGTGGAGACGCGGCGCTGGGCGGCAGAGGAGATGGAGGAGCTGGCCGAAGACGACATCGAGCTCGACTTCAACTGCACCTACGCGGCGCTACTGGAAGATGAGGATGAACAGGTGCGCGCCACCGCCGCCGAGGCGCTTTGGGAGAGCAACGAGCCCGAGGTTGCCGACCGGCTGTTGAGCCTATTGGCGCAGGACCCCAGTCTTGAGGTGCGCGCCGCCTCGGCCGGCGCTCTCGGCGCTTTCACCTACCTGCTGGAGATGGGCGAGCTGGACGCAGGGCTGGCGCAGCGCCTGCGCGAGGGTCTCTTTGCCGCCGCCGCGCCCTCCCAACCGGTATCGCTGCGGCGGCGCGCCATCGAGTCGCTCGGCTTTATCGCTGAGGACGATCGGGTGCACGCCGTCATTGAGGCCGCTTTCAACGCCGGCGATGAGGACTTGCGCTCCAGCGCCCTCTTCTCCATGGGCCGCAACTGTGACACGCGCTGGCTGGAGCGGCTGCTGGACGAGTTCCAGGCGGAGTCGCCCCGGCTGCGCTTCGAGGCGGCACGCGCCTGCGGCGCCCTGGAGGACCAGCGCGCCGTGCCGGGCCTGGCGCGGCTGCTGGTCGACAGCGACCAGGAAGTCAAGTTGGCCGCCATCCAGGCATTGGGCAGCATCGGCGGGGAACAGGCGCTGAAAGCGCTGCGCATCATGGCCGACAGCGACGACGAGACAGTGAGCGAGGCGGCGCAGGAGGCGTTGGCCGAGGCGGAGGGCGACGCCATGCCACTCGAGTTCGGCCTCGACAAGCTGATCGGGCACGACTCCCACCAGCACCACAGCCATTAGGCAGAGCCTGCTGGGGTGGGCGGGGCCCCGATCTCACTCCGGTGCACAGCAGGCCGGTTTCAGACTAGCCCGTGCCAGCTGCGTCTACCCGGAAGATGCAGTGGCAATACCCCGACCGTGCAGTCTCATCCGTTGCGGGCTGTGACTAAAGACAAGACGAAGACAGAATCATCGCCGCCTGCCCAAGCGGCTGCCCAGCAGTCGCACCCCCATCGCCAGTTCCGGCGAGCGCAGCGCTGCTGCGGCCAGCAGATATGCCACCGCGCCGAAGCCGGCCAGCAGCCCCACCTGCGCCAGCAGAGCCCAGCCCGTGGCCTCACCGTAAGCGGCAACCAGCCAGCTGTAAGCAGCCTGCACCGGCAGAGCCATCAACAGAGTCGCCCCCACCAGCCGCAGCAGCGGTAGCCACAACTCCCTACTCAGCAAAGCCGGCACATACCGCCACAACAGTACCAGCAGCACCAACGCGTGCACCGCGTGCTGCAGGCTGTTGGCCAACGCCAGGCCAGCGGCGCCCATCGGCTCCAGCAGGCTGACGCCCGCCACTACGTAAGTCGCCACCCCCATCAGCCCTACCAGCATAGGCGTCAGCGTATTGCGCCGGGCGTAAAAGGCGAAGATCAGCAGCTGGTCCACTGCCACGAAGGGCAGCTGCGGCAGGTAAAAG
>CAZMKF010000055.1:0-13798 GCA_964566935.1 uncultured Dehalococcoidales bacterium
GCGATAGGTGTGTTGCTGGTAGCCGCCGGCCTACGGCTTATCGCGTTGGACAGCGTGACACTGAGCGGCAGTGAGGCTGGCGCGGCAGTGGCCGCCTACCACCAAGCCAGGGGTGAGGCTGTGATCTGGTATCTGGGGCCCAGTGTCACCTCCGCCCTTGCCCTGGTGTTCTTTGTCTTCGGCAGTAACGATGTGCTGGCGCGGTTACTGCCAGCGCTCTCTGGCGTGGTTCTGGTGGCGTTGCCGCTCTTCTGGCGACGCCGCATCGGCCGGGGCGTCGCCTTGGCCGTAAGCATGATGTTGGCCCTGTCGCCCTCGCTGGTGTTTGCCTCGCGCACACTCTCATCCGACATGATTGGCTTATCGCTGAGCGGGCTTGCTTTCTCTTTGCTGGCGTTGGCCTGGAGTCGAGGCAAGGCAGTAGACGCCAGTTGGCTCGAAAGGCATGCCTGGTTCTTCTCCGCCGCTTGCGCCGGCCTGGCCTACGCCTCCGGTCCGGCGGCGGGAACAATCCTGCTGGTGACGATCATCGCCTTGTTGGTCAGTGGCCTGCGCGTGCGGCGGCTGGGCAAAACGACGGCGGCAACGGGCCTTGTCGTCAGCCGTTACCTGGGCGTTGCAATGCTTACCGTGGTGATGATTTCCACCAGTTTCGGCGCCTTGCCGGCAGGCTTGCAGGCTGGCCTGGTTGAGCCGCTCACCAACTGGCGCAGCGGCGGTGGTGTGGTCACCGGCTACTTCCTGACGGCGCCTCTGTTCTTCGAAACCCTGCCGGTGTGGCTGACGCTCGGCTCGCTGTTGGTTGGCAGTTTGCGACCATTCGCCTGGCGCAGTCTGTTTACAGCGGTGATGCTGGCAGGCCTCTTTGAGTCGGTGCATATGGCACGCGCCGAGGCGTTGGCTTACGTAAGCCTGCCACTGTTGCTGGCGGGTGGCCGCGCTATGGCGGTGGCGGCCGAAAGGGTCTCCGTCGGTTCATGGCGGAGGACCTTGCTCGTCGTGCTGACACTGACGCCTGCCTTGGGGTTGTTCTACGTGGTGGCAGGGTATGTCTCGCTGCCCACCTCAACCCTCAGCCCGGTCTTCCTGCTGGCGCCGTTCTTCTATCTGGCAGTGGTCATCTTCGGTTTCTGGTATCTGGGCTTGCGTGAGCTGGCGCCCAGCCTCGTGGTGGTGGCGTTGGTGGCCGGTCTCATGTTTAACGTCCATTTCGCCACAGATAGCGACCGCCTGGCCGACCACGCTGGTCTGGCGCGCTTCCAGGCGTCGCAGACGGCTGCGCTATTGGCAGAAGTGGAGCGGCACGCCAGTCTGTACGCGACGCCCGGCCGGCGGGATCTGCCGATCAGTGTGGCGCCGGAGCTGGGCGAGTCGCTCATCTGGTACCTGCACCGTTACACGTCATTGGCGGTTGGCCCCGGTAGGCCGGAAGACAGGATTGTGATAGCCTGTGGCGAGTGTGCCGCCCCTGGTTCGCACTATGCCGCCAGAGAATACACTTTGTTAAGGCGCGAGCAGATGAGTGCTGATGTCGGCCTGAGGGATTGGTGGCGCTGGTGGCTGTACGATGAGCACAACGGCGGCGCCGCCGTTATGAAAGCAAAACTGTATGTGAGCACCACGAGCCGTTGATCTATGCAGATGGGGGACTTCGTGAGCGATCGAGCTGAGTTGGACTATTACGCGGTAAACCGCCAAGCTGAGGTCGGCTGGCAGCGGCATCTGACGGTGGAGAATCTGCTCCTGCTGATCATCATGCTGCTGGCGATCGTCAGTCGGTTTTGGGATCTCGGAGCGCGTGCGCTGCACCATGATGAGAGTCTGCATGCGCTTTACTCCTACAATCTCTATATCGGTCGCGGCTACATTCACGATCCGCTGCTGCATGGCACTTTCATCTACCACTTCAACGCGTTCATATACTTCCTGTTTGGCGCCAGCGACGTAACCGCGCGCATTGCGCCAGCCATCCTCAGCGTCTTGACGGTGCTGCTGCCGGCGTTTCTGCGTCGGCAGCTGGGTAGTGTGGCTGCCCTGATCGCCTCGTTGCTGCTTCTGATCTCACCAGCGTTCCTTTACTTCGGCAGGTTTCTGCGCGAGGACGCTCACATCGCCTTCTTCACCCTGGCCATGGTGGTCTGTATCTTCCGCTACCTGGATGGGGGTAAGAACAAGTATCTGTACTTCTTCGCCGCGCTCTTTGCTCTGTCCTTCAACACCAAGGAGACTACTTACCTGACCGCGGCGGTGTGGGGCCTGTTCTTCCTGGTGGTGGCAGGCAAGGAGCTACTGGGCGTACTGAAGCGGGGCTCATCATATTCACGCTGTGGCGATGTGCTGGTAGTTATCGGCACCTTGGCGCTTACCCAAATGGGGGGCGCCGCTATCCTGCTCAAGGCGCTGCGCGGTGGCGAGATCACTGCCTATCCAAGCCCCGAGGACTACGTCTATCTGGGGCCGGCGCTGGCGCTGGTGTTGGTGGTGGCGGCGTTTATAGGCCTGCGTTGGCGAGGGCGTCTCTGGTTAGGTGTAGCTGGCACCTTCTTCGCTGTTTTCGTCGTGTTTTTCACCACCATGTTCAGCAATCCTGCAGGCATCCTGACGGGCTCGCTCGGCGGACTTGTGTACTGGCTGGCGCAGCATGATGTGAAGCGTGGCGCCCAGCCCTGGTACTACTACCTGCTGCTGATGCCGCTCTACGAATACCTGGTGGTAGGCTTCGGCCTGCCGGCTCTCCTCTACCGCCTGGTGCGGCGCAGCCTGTTCAGCTCTTTCCTCATATTCTGGTTTGTTGGCAGTTTCGTACTCTTTAGCTGGGCGGGGGAGAAGATGCCGTGGCTGCTGGTGCACCTGACTCTGCCCCTGCTGCTGCTGGCGGCCGGTGGTATCAGTGGCCTGTTGCGCGCCGCCAACTGGCGCTATCTGACGAAGGAGCGGCTGATTCTGGGCAGTGGCCTGGTAATGGCCATCCTGCTGTTGCTGTCGATCGGTGGACTCGGCAACCCCAGCTTTAGTGGCATGATGGACCTGGCCAGTCAGAAGAAACTGATGCAGTGGCTAACCCTGGCGGCACTTATGGTAGTGGTCTTCTTCTTCAGCCTGAGGGCGGCGGACCAGCTTGGAGTACGACAATCGCTTGTCACCCTGGCGACGACGATTCTGTTAGTGCTGCTGCCTCTGACCGTGCGCACCGGCATACAGGCGGCCTTCACGAACGGTGACGTGGCGGTAGAGATGATCGTCTATACGCAGACTACCCCGGAAGTGAGCCACGTCGTTGACGAGTTGGAGCAGATTGGTGATCAGTTGGGCGTGGGTAAGGACCTGAAAGTGGCCTACGATACAGAGGTCACCTGGCCGATGGAGTGGTATTTGCGTGAGTACCGCAAACGTGCTTTCTTCGGCACCGGCACTCCCGCCACGGATGCGCCTGTGGTACTGGTTGGTGTGGACGGCAGTCGTGAGAACCAGGTGCGTGGCATTCTGGGCAGCAACTACGTCTCTCAGCGGTATCGGTTGCGCTGGTGGTACCCGGAGGATTATCAATCCGCCGACAGCTGGCTGCGCGCCATAACGCCGGAGGCCAAACGGGCCCAATTGCAGCCCAGCACTAACGTCAGCTTCTTAGACATCATGCGCGCTACGTTGCAGCCCGAGGCGCGGGAACGCCTGTGGCGCTATTTCCTCTTTCGCGAGACGTTTAACCCGCTCGGCTCCACCGACTTCGTCATGTTTGTGCGCAAGGACCTGATGAGCGGCGCCTGGATGCCGGCGGCTACCGTGGCCGAGGAGGCGAAAGTGCGCAACGCCTTTGACGGTCTCGAGAGGCAGGTGACTGCGCAGCAGGCCATAGGAGCCGCCGGCGATGCTCAACCGTTGATTGACCCCAAGAGCGTGGCAGTCGCGGCTGATGGCAGTATCTATGTGGCGGACGGCAGGGCGAACAGAATTGTGCGCTACGCTCAGGATGGCGCTTTCCTTACCGCTTGGGGTAGAGAAGGTACAGCTAACGGTGAGTTCAAAGAGCCGTGGGGTGTGGCCGTCGGCCCGACGGGCGAGGTGTTTGTAACTGACACTTGGAACCACCGGGTGCAGGTATTCGACGCCGAAGGCCGCTTCCTGCGCAGCTGGGGCGGCTACGCTGATGCCACTGGCAAGCCGGCGGAAACTGCGGGCAAGTTCTATGGTCCCCGAGGCATCGCCTGCGACGCTGCGGGTCAGATCTACGTTGTCGACACCGGTAATGAGCGGATTCAGGTTTTCGACAGCAACGGTGGTTTTGTGCGCCAGGCCGGCGTCGCCGGCGGTGGTGAAGGGTACTTCCTGGAGCCGGTCGGTATTGCCTTGGGAACAGATAAACGAGTTTACGTAGCGGACGCCTGGAACCAGCGCGTGCAGGTGCTGGACGCGGAGCTGAAGTACAGTGCCGAGTGGACCGTGCCCGGTTGGGGTACCGGGGCCATCAGCGGCAAACCGTATGTTGCTGTCAGCAAGGATGGCGAAGTGCTCGTCTCCGATCCGGATAATCACCGGGTGCTCGTTTATCGAAGCAACGGGGTCCCTGTCTCCACATGGGGTAAACATGGTCAGAGCTTGAACGAAATGGACATGCCGCTCGGTCTCGCTACTGGCCCAGATGGGAAGATCTACGTGATTGATTCGCGCAACTTGCGAGTGCTCGTCTACAGCCTGACGAAATGACTGAAGAGGCGCACCCAAACGATGGTGAAAGCATGCCTGAGCCAGCGCCGGTAGCGGCGGCTGGCAACGGGCGCCGTCGCTTGCAGCTGTTCGAGAAGCTCGACGGTCTAGGCACGCTGCTGGTGAACCACCAGTATATCGCCCTGCTCCTTATCTTCCTACTGGCTCTCTACTTCCGCCTGTTCGGCCTTGATTGGGACGAGGGCCAACACCTGCATCCGGACGAGCGCTTCATCACGATGATTGAGGTTGCACTACGCCTGCCAGCTAACGTGCAGGAATACTTCGACTCGACCCGTAATCCGCTCAGCTTATACAACAAGGAATTCACGTTCTACGTGTACGGCACCTTGCCGCTCTACCTCGTCAAGCTGATTGCCGAGCTCATTGGTCAAACCGGCTATGATGAGGTGGTCTACGTGGGGCGCGTTGCCTCGGCAGTTTTTGACGCAGCCTCTGTGCCACTGATCTTTGTGATCGGTCGCCGTCTGTACAGTGTCGGCGTGGGCTTGCTGGCAGCACTGCTTTTCGCCTGTTCTGTTCTCAACATCCAACAGGCTCATTTCTTCATCGTCGATCCTTTCGCCGCAACCTTCATGTTGGCGGCGCTCTATCTGGCCATTCGCATTCAGGATGAGGGCCGCTGGTGGCACTACGTGCTGGCGGGCTTGGCGATCGGTTGTGCCATGGCTTCGAAGGTGAGCTCGTATCCGGTTGCCATGGTGGTCACCGTGGCCACACTGGTGCGCGTGTGGCAGTGCCGCGACTCACTCTGTATGAACCTGGCGTCGTGTTTTGAGCGCCATTTCCTGAGGCTGGTCGTGGCGGGCGCCATCGCTCTCATCAGCTTCCGGGTTTTGCAGCCGATCAGCTTCGGCGGCACGGACTTTCTCACCTTCAGCCTCAGCGAGCGCTGGCTGGCGAACATGAAGGAGATTCGTGAACTGACGGACGGCATACGCGATGTGCCCTTCCAGATACAGTGGATTGCGCGGGACGGACTGTCGTTCACTCTGCAGAACATGGTCTGGGGGATGGGTCCAGCCGTCGTGCTGGCTGGAGGCCTCGGTATGGCGATGCAAGGTTACCGCCTGATCCGTTATCGCGCCACCCGTGACCTGCTGCCGTTGTTGTTTGTGGCTCTGATGCTCTTCGGCCAGATCGGGCAGTTCGTCAGGATCATGCGCTATTTCCTCCCGGTATATCCGCTTTTCTGCCTCTATGCGGCGGTTGCTGTCGGCCATTTGTGGCGTCACGCTGCATCGCCTCAGTACGCCGGTCAGGCAAAGGGGCGCCGCTGGCGTGCGGCCGCAATAGCGGCGCTGGCAACGCTGGTGGTTACCACTGGCTTGTGGGCCGTCGCTTATCAGAGCATTTACACGCGCACGAACACGCGTGTCGAAGCATCGCGCTGGATGATCGACAACGTGTCGCACGGCTCGCGCATTGGCAACGAGCATTGGGACGATTCGCTGCCGTTGCGGGTAGACGGCAAGGACCCGTACGGCGCCAAGTGGTTCGAAGGGGTCGAGTTGACCGTCTACGATGATGACACTCCTCAAAAACTAAGCAAGCTGCTCACCGCCTTGGAGCGTTGCGATTACCTGGTGCTCTCCAGCAACCGCCAGTACGACACTATCACCAGGCTGCCGCTGCGCTATCCAATGATGGAGCGCTATTACCGGATGCTCTTTGCCGGCGAGCTCGGCTTCGAACAGGTTGCCGAGTTTACCTCGTTCCCCGGTATAGCGGGTTTGCAGATACCCGATCAGAGCGCGGAGGAAGCGTTCACCGTTTACGATCACCCGCGAGTGCTTATCTACCGCAAAGCGCCTGACTTCGATCTGGAATCAGTGGGGCACGGTCTAAGCGACGGACTGGATTGGAATAGTGCAGTCAAGCTGCGTCCGGATCTGCACTGCAAGGCGCCAACCGGCCTGATGCTCAGCGACGAGGCGCGCGAGCGGCAACGGGCGGCCGGCAGTTGGGCCGTACTCTACGCGCGTGATGGGGTGCAGAATCAGTATCCGCTGGTGGCATGGGTGCTGGCGCTGGTAGCGGTTGGCCTGACCGTGCTACCTCTTAGCCTGGTTTTGTTGAAACCGCTGTTCGGCGGTGGGTACCTTCTGACGCGGCCACTCGGCTTGTTGCTCGCAGGCTGGTTGGCCTGGTTGGCCGGCAGCTCCGGGCTGGTCAGTTTCGGCCCCATGATGGTGATGGGTATCGTTGGCGTCCTGCTGCTCGTCTCGGCTGCGTTCTATTGGTGGCAACATAGACGATTGAACCGCTACATGCGACGTAGTTGGCGGCTTCTCCTGTTGCAGGAGGCGCTGTTCTGGCTGCTGTTCGCTGGTTTCGTGGCAGTGCGCAGTGCCAACCCGGATCTCTGGCATCCGGTGATGGGCGGCGAAAAGCCGATGGACTTCGCTTATTTCAACGCGGTGCTGAAATCCGCTTCTTTCCCTCCGTATGACCCGTGGTTCGCCGGCGGCTACATAAACTACTACTACTTCGGCTTTGTACTGATGTCGGTGCTGACTCACTTGAGTGGCGTGATGCCGCAGGTTGCCTACAATCTGGCGGTGCCTACTCTGTTCGCTTTCACTGGCGCTGCCGGCTTTGTGGTAGCGATGAGCCTGGCGCCGCGGCTGCGCCGTCTGCGACCGGGAGCTGCCGGCGTGCGTGTCAGGGCCAACTGGCTGGCAGGAGGGCTGGGGGTGGTCTTCCTGGTGCTGATGGGTAACCTGCATGAGCTGCGCATGATGATCGATGGTGCCGTTCAGCTGGGCAAGCCGGCAGCCGGTGGTATGCCGCTCCTTAATGCCGCTGCCCGTTTCGGTGATGGGGCGCGTCAGCTGCTGTTTGAGGGTAAGAGCTTCCCCGTCAGGCTCGAGGGATGGTACTGGAACGCTACGCGCGTGATAGAGCACCCGAACAGTGAGGCCGGCCCCATCAACGAGTTTCCGTTCTTTACTTTCCTGTATGGCGACATGCACGCGCACATGATGGCGCTGCCTTACACGGTGGTGGCCCTCGCTTTGGCGGTGGCGCTGCTCAACTGGCGTGGTGGCGGCGCCCCACAGAGCCGAACCTGGCGGCTCGGCCCGTTTAGTGTCCATTGGAGAGAACTTGGTTTGTTACTGCTGGCCGCGCTGGTTGTTGGCTCGTTGTGGCCGCTCAACACGTGGGACTTTCCATTCTATCTGGCAACGATGGGATGGGCGCTACTGGTAAGGCACGTAGTGGGTAACCATGACTGGCACTGGCAATCGCTGCTCGACACCGGTTGGCGCTGGCTGGTTGTGGCTGCCGGCGGCTATTTGGCTTTTCTGCCTTTCCATCGCAGTTACGCTAACGCCTACAGCAGCATTGAGCTGTGGAGCGGCTCACGCACGCTAATCGACGCTTACCTGGACATGCACGGTATCTTCCTGCTCATCATCGGCGCCTGGCTGCTTCTGACACTGCGGCGGCGGCGTGCAGCCAGTGTGGTGCGCGCCTTGCGCTCCAACTTGACCCATCTGCCGTCGCTTGGCCGCCGCCGTTCGTTGTCCAGTCGGCTGGTGCGTGCCGGCAGCTGTCACCAGTTAGGCTCCGATGCCGTGGTTGCTTCGCTGATAGCCCTACTGGCGCTATTAGTCTTGCGCCTGTACGTGATCGCCTTGATCGGTTTGCTTGGCCTGATGCTGGTGCTTGCCCTGGCAGCTCCGGAGCGACAGCCGCGACGCATCTTTCTCCTGGGATTGACCGGGGCCGCACTATTACTCACGTTGGCAGTTGAGCTGATCGTGCTCAAGGGTGATATCAGTCGCATGAACACGGTGTTTAAGTTCTATCTGCAGGTCTGGACCATCTGGGCGCTAGTCAGTGCCGTGGTCAGCGCCAGTTGGCTGGCCGAAACCTGGTGGCAACGGAAGCGTCGTCCAGGTGCGGGAGCTGTTGCCGCCTCCACGGTCCTCGTGCTATTCGTCTTGGCTGGCCTGCTCTATCCTGTGTTTGCAACCAAGGCCAGGGTAGTGGACCGCTTTGAGAACAGCAGGGAGGTGACCCTGGATGGCGCCGCCTACCAACAGGTTGCCGTCTATGAGGATCAGGGGACCCGTTATGCGCTGGCCGGAGATTGGGCGGCAATTCGCTGGTTGCAGGATAACGTGACGGGCACGCCAGTGATCCTGGAGGGCACCAGCGGCACCTACAACTGGGGCAGTCGCGTCTCAATCTACACCGGCTTGCCTACGGTGATCGGCTGGGACTGGCATCAGAGGCAGCAGCGAGCCGTCATGCCTACAGAAGTTGTCAACCGGCGTCTGGCCGACGTCAAGCTGATCTACGAAGGCACCGACGTGGTTGAGACCACCGATCTGCTTGATCGTTACGCGGTGGAGTACATATATCTTGGTCCGCTTGAGCGCAGGTTGTACAACGCCGAGGGCTTGCGCAAGTTCGAAAACGAATCAGGCGGCCGCTGGCAACCTGTGTATGCGGAGGCGGGAATCGTGATCTTGCAGGTGATTCGTTAGAGAGCGCTTGTCAGCTATAGGCATGTCGGATAGAATCGCACTTTACGCGGTCTGTAATAGTTGAGCCTTCTATGGCTGACTGGGGGACGTAGATAGCAGGTTGAGAAACTGGCGTTTCTGGTTGGGGCTGATCATCAGCCTCGCTTTCGTTTACTGGGTGGTCACACAGGTCGGGGACCTGGCGCGCACCGCGGAATCCATCCGCTCAGCCCAGTATTGGTACATCCTGCCGGCGCTGGTGGCGTACTTCGCCGGCGTTTGGGTCAGGGCGTTTCGCTGGCGCGTGCTGCTCGCCCCGGTGAAGCTCATCAGCTCCGGTCGTCTGTTCCCTGTGATCGTCATCGGTTACATGGCTAACGATGTGTTGCCGGCGCGCATGGGTGAGTTCGTGCGTGTCTACGCGCTCGGTGAGCGGGAGTCCGTATCCAAAACCTCCGCGCTGGCAACTATCGTGGTGGAACGGATCTTCGATGGGCTGGCGATGCTGATATTCATGGCCGTGGTCTCTCTGCTTGTGCCGTTTGACGAACAACTGCGCCGGGTGGCCCTCTTCACCGGCGCGCTTTTCGGCTTGCTCGTTGTTTTCGTCCTGATCTTGGCTGTGACGCCGAGACAGAGCAGCGCGGTTGCCGCTCGCCTGTTCAAGCTGATGCCGGTTAGTCTGGCAACGCCGCTCAACAAGCTGTTTAGCGCTGGCCTTGCCGGTCTGGCGGTGATGCGTAGCCCCGGCGCGGTGGCAAAAGTGCTTTCCCTTTCGGTGACGGCCTGGCTGTGTGAGACTGCCATGTACTACCTGCTGGCGCTCGGATTCTTCGCAGCGGTACCAGTGGAAGCGATGCTGCTCACGGTGGCGGTAGCCAACCTGGGCACGATGATTCCTTCGTCGCCCGGCTACGTAGGCACCTTTCACGCGCTGGGCGTCTTTGCCCTGGGGGTCTTCGGTCTGCCGGCTGACGTGTCGCTAGCTTATATCACCATCCTTCATCTCACCCTCATCATCCCCATCAGCTTGCTCGGCTTCTACTTCCTGTGGCGGGAGAATCTTGTTGGTCTGTTGAGAGGTCGCAAAGCGAGCGAGACGGTTGGTTGACAACTGGGGACCCAGCCATGGATTGGAATACGCCCGGCCGCATCGATTGGCTGATGCTATAATCAGCCGCGAGCAACTGAGTACTGCAAAATGAGTATCTGCTGGAGGAGGTAACCGTAATGAGAGTTGCCGATCGCATGAGCCGACTTGGTACCGAGACGGCATTCGAAATGCTGGCGAAAGCGCGAGCGCTTGAGGCACAAGGACGCCGCATCATCCACTTGGAGATCGGTGAGCCGGACTTCGATACGCCATCTAACATCATCGAGGCTGGCGTGAAGGCGCTGCGTGGTGGAGCCACTCATTACGGCCCGTCGGCAGGCCTGCCTGAGCTGCAGGCGGCCATTGCTGAGGAATCTGAGCAGGTACGCGGTGTAGCGGTTAAACCAGGCCAGGTGGTGATTACGCCGGGCGCCAAGCCGATCATGTACTATGTGATCATCGCTCTCCTGAACGAAGGGGATGAGGCAATCTATCCGAACCCTGGTTTCCCCATCTACGAGTCAATGATCAACTTTGTGGGTGCGGTACCGGTGGCGCTGCCGTTGCGCGAGGAGAAGCAGTTCCGTTTCGACGTGGAAGAGCTGCGCTCGCTCGTGACCGACAAAACGCGTCTGATCATCCTCAACTCGCCACAGAACCCAACCGGTGGCGTGCTGACCGCCGCGGACTTGGAAGCGGTTGCTGAGATCGCCAAAGAGCGCGACATCTACGTACTGACCGATGAGGTTTATCGACGCATCATCTACTCCGGCGAACACCACAGCATCTACTCGCTGCCGGGTATGCCGGAGCGAACGATCATCCTCGACGGATTCTCGAAGACCTACGCCATGACTGGCTGGCGCCTGGGCTACGGTATCATGCCAGAGGATGTCGCGCCTCATATCAGCCGGCTGATGACGAACAGTAACTCCTGCACTGCCGCCTTCACTCAGATTGCCGGTGTCGAGGCACTGAAGGGACCGCAGGACGAGCCTCGGCGCTATGTGGAGGAGTTTCGCCGGCGTCGCGACGTGATCGTCGATGGCTTGAACGAGATTCCCGGCTTCTCCTGCCTGAAGACGGACGGCGCCTTCTACGCCTTCCCCAACATAAAGAAGACGGGCAAGAGCTCGGCCGAGATGGCTGACCTGCTGCTCAACAAGGCGGGCGTAGCTACACTGTCCGGCGCCTCGTTCGGGCGCTATGGCGAGGGCTATCTGCGCCTCTCGTACGCGAACTCGGTTGAGAACCTGCAGTTGGCGTTACAGCAGATCAAAGAGGCGGTAGCGGAGTTTTGACTGGCGGCAGCCAGAGTCAGGTCGATCCAAGGCCAACAATAACCACTGAGGACCTGGATCGGCTGGGCGAACTTGCCCATGACTACTTTCGCGAGAAGAACGTGGCGAGGGAGATGGCCCTGTCGCGCTCTCGCGATGCGCTGCGGCTCGCTGCCAACTCGGTGCGAGCTATTCACCGGCACGATTATGAGTTGGCTCGATCCCTCACCGGCTCCTCGCGCCAGCTGTTGGACGAGGCGATGGCGGCGCTGCGCGACCACGACGACGTGCTCTACGCTGGTTTCCTCCAGGACGCACAGAAAGAGTACGTTGAGGCGATGCTGACCCTGGCTCTCGTCAGCGACGATGCTCTGCCCGGTCCGGAACAGCTGGCGGTAGGGTGGCCCGCCTACCTCAATGGCCTGGGAGAGGCCGCCAGCGAGTTGCGCCGCTACATACTCGACCTGATGCGCGCCGGTCCCAGTGAGCGGGCGGAACCGCTTTTGCAGAAGATGAATGAAGTTTACGAGCTGCTCGTGACCTTCGATTACCCCGATTCCATGACCGGCGGCTTACGGCGCACTACCGATCTGGTGCGGGGGGTGCTGGAGCGGACGCGGGGTGACCTGACCCTGGCAGCGCAGAACTGGCGCCTGGAGCAGGCGATGGCAGACTACCGCCAAGGCATGCCGGCCAGCCACGAGATCGCTGATTAGGAGAGAGGCGGTCTCGCTTACGCGGCGGGGCCTGAATTGGTGAGCTGTTCTTGGAAGTAATACAAGCGATTATGCTGGGCGTTCTACAGGGCCTAACGGAGTTCATCCCCGTCAGCTCCTCCGCCCACTTAGTCCTGGCGCCCTGGTTTCTCAAGTGGCCGGATGCCGGCCTGGTGCTGGATACCACGTTGCACTTGGGCACCGTAGTAGCCTTGCTGGTTGTCTTCTGGTCAGATCTCTGGGGCATTGCAGTCGACTGGTTCTTGGGCTGGCGGCGATTGCGATGGCAAACCCGCAATGGCAGGCTTGGCTGGCTGATCATTGTCGGCACGATTCCAGCGGTGGTGATTGGTGTAGCTTTCAAGGAACAACTGGAAGCCCTATTCAGCCAGCCGGTGTTCGTCGGTTTTGCCCTGCTGGTGACGGCGGCGCTACTGACTTTCTCGGAATGGATGGGCGGTCGCAACCGCCCGGGTCGCGAACTGACGCCCATCGCCGCCGTGGTGGTAGGGCTGGCCCAGGCGCTGGCGATCATGCCAGGTATATCGCGCTCCGGCGCCACCATCTCCGCAGGTCTCCTGCTGGGCCTCGATCGTGTCTCCGCCGCGCGATTCTCGTTTTTGTTGGGCATACCCATCATCGCTGGCGCCGGCGCTTCGCAGCTGTTGGATGTGGTGCGTGGTGTGGGGACCAGTCCGGGCTGGGGGGTGCTGCTGGCTGGTTTTCTGGCGGCGGCGATTAGTGGCTATCTTTGTGTCAGGTTCTTGCTACACTATCTCCAACGCGGCAAGTTGTATGTGTTCAGCATGTACTGTCTCGCGCTAGGCTTGTTTACAATACTGGTGTGGTACACGACGGGAGGTAAGGGATTTGCCTGAGGCCAAAGTAGTGGTACAGGCCGGTATCTGTGGTTTCGTAACAGCAGTCTCCGCTGTGCCGGATGAGTTTGGTATGGTAAGAATAGCGCTGCAATCGGACTGTCCCAATATGGGCAAACTGGCGGCGGAGTTGGACGCCGTGGACCCGATGGACATCATGGCAAGCAAGGCGAAGGACGGTGTGGTCTATGCCGCTGCCGCTCGCGCTCTGCCGCACCACGCCTGCCCGGTGCCCGTGGGTATCATTAAGGCGGTCGAAGTGGCGGGAGGTTTCGCGCTGCCGGCCGACGTGAGCATAGAAGTGAAGAAGGTTGAGAACTGAACGTGATCAGTTTTGTTAGAGCACACCCAAACCTGACTGCCTGGCTGGTACTGGCGGTGGTGATGGTGGCGACTCTCCTGTACGCGTCGAAAGACGTCGGTTTGCAGCCGGCTCACATGCTGGTGATGATCGCCTCCACGGTGTGTTTGGCTGGGCTCTGCGTCTGGATAATCAACTGGGAGTGAACTGAGGTAGCCGGGGGCTCAGCCAGCCACCCGCTCCAGTTCGTCCCAGAATCCCGGATACGAGACTGCGGCTGATTGCCAGCCGTTAACCTCAACCGGCTCCGTGGCGCCCAGTCCGGCTATG
>CAZMKF010000056.1:0-12044 GCA_964566935.1 uncultured Dehalococcoidales bacterium
AAGCCGATCGCCACGAACAGCACGACCCCCTGGATGATGCCGTAGTCGCGCTGGTTGATGGCGTTAAAGGCCATGAGGCCGATGCCGGGCCAGCTGAAGACCTGCTCGATGACGATAGTGCCACCGAGCAGCGCCCCAAACTGCATTCCAAAGACGGTGATCACGGTGAGCATGGCGTTGCGCAGGGCATGCCGAAGCACCACGCCGCGTTCCGAGAGTCCCTTGGCGCGGGCGGTGCGGATGAAATCGGCGCTCATCACATCCAGCATGCCGGAGCGCATGAAGCGGGCAAGCGGGGCGGCGAGCGTCACCCCCAGGGTGGTGGCAGGCAGGATCAGCCGCCGGATGCTCTCCCCCGGATCGGTGGTCAGTTCGACAAAGCCGGATGGCGGCAGCCAGCGCAGCTGCACGGAGATGATCAGCATCAGCATGAGGCCCAACCAGAACTGAGGCATGGCCACGCCAATCAGCGCCAGGGTGGTGGCCATGTTGTCGATCCAGGTGTGCTGCTTGACGGCGGAAATGATACCGGCCGGGATGGCGATCACCAGGGCAATGAAGAGGGCGGCAAACGTGAGCAGCAAGGTGTTGGGCAGCTTGAGCAGGATCAACTCCAGCACAGGCTGGTGGGTGACCCAGGAGGTGCCGAAATCACCCTGCGCCACACCTACCAGCCAAATGCCGTACTGGACGAAGATCGGCTTGTCGAGCCCCATCTCCTCGCGCACCCTGGCGATGCCCTCGGGCGTGGCCTCCAGGCCAAGGCGGATACCGGCGGGATCGCCCGGAATGAGGCGCACAATGGTGAAGACGATGACCGAGAGGAAAAAGAACACAGGTATAAGCTGTAACAGACGTTGGAGGATGTATTCTTTCATGGTCCTCCCTACAGCCAAAAATGAGTAACCAAGCTTGGTTTCGGAGGGGATCCCAGCGCGCCACGGTGGAGCGCCCGTGTGAGTCTGTCGCTTATGAAAGCGAAGCTGACTAGCGCGTCAGCCTCAACTTGCCGTTAGTGTAACTGCGGCTTCACAAGACTGTCAAACGAACTTCTGCCACAGTGCCGGACCGATGACAAGCAGTTTACAGCCTGAGGCCTACAATCCGTAAAGCACGCAGCTGCATACGCGGGGCCCGGCCGACAGTAACCAGATTAGACCATCTCCACGTCGCGCCAACAGGTCATGAAGCTGGGGCCGCGGTTGATGGTCTTGATGCGTTTCTTCAGAGAGGCGGCCGGGATATTGCAGTGCACGCCCTTGACGTGCGGCTGGTCCTCGGCGTCGAGGTTGACAGAGGAGCCCCAGTTTCGCTCAGTTGACGTGTCAAACAGCCGGGGTTTATCGACAGAAATCGACACACGCTGAAGCGTTATGGTACGATGAGCATACCCTAGCTGCAGAGTGAAACGGAGAAGGAGGAGCATGGCGCAGCGCGAGCAGTTCACCCAGCAAGTGGCGTTTGCCGACGCGCCAGCCACCCTCTACGCCTGCGCGGGTAAGTGGGATGATTACGTAGAGCTGACCTTGCCGGCGGACTGTGTCATCACAGAATCGCAACTGGCGGCGCTGCGGCGCCACGGCACTGAAGAGTTGCCCGAACTGGACGCCCGCGCCACCACCGGTCAGGAACGGTTGCTTTGCCTGCTGATCAACTACACGCCGGGCTGCCAGCTGCGGCAACAGCCGTTGCGGCAGCGCCTGCAGGGCCCCCTCGCCCGCCTGGCGGCGGCGCTGCCCCAATTCGATGCGGGCGACTTGCTGCCCGAGCAGCCGGCTGCAGAGGACATGTCCAGCGCCCTGACGATGGAGACAGCAGCCCAGACAGAGCGGCCAGACGCGACCACTCTCCCAGCCGCAGGTGGCCTTACCACCGCCCAGGGCGAGCGTGACAACGCTGGTCTCTTCGCCGCCGCTCGCTTCACCAGTGAGGCGCGCCAGCTGGCCATGCGCGGATTGAACGTCAAGGCAAACCGCCTGCTGGACAAGGCGCTGCGCCTTTGCCCGGATTACGATCCGGCGCTCGATCTGCGCGGTCAGCTCAAGACGCTGGCGCGGCGCGAGAAGCAGTACCGCCGCCAGCCACGAAACACGCAGGCAGCGCTGGAGGTGGGCTTCTCCTATCTCTGCATGCAACGCTACACCGAGGCGGAGCCGCTACTGCGGCTGGCTGCCCAACCCACCGATTGCGGCGCCCTTACGGTGCTGCTGCACGGCATCTCCCTGCACGGTTGCGGGCATGCGGAGGCGGCGCGCGCCGTCTACCAGCGCGCGGCCCGCCTCGGTGGCGACAAGAAGGCGCTGGCCTCGCTGCTGGACTCGCTGGAGAAGGGCGAAGCGCCGCCCCTGCTGGTGGATGACACCCCCGCCGGCAGTGGCGCCAGCCCTTGCCGCCCGGCCGGGCAGCAGCGTGGGGCCGGCCGCATCAGCGCCTGAGCACAAGGGCAATTACACGGAGGTCTACATCTATGTCATTTGGTTACAGGGGCCAGATTCTGCGGGTGGATTTGGAGTCGGGTCAGCTCGAGGTCGAGACACCTGACGACCACTTCTACCGCACCTACTTCGGCGGCAGCAACTTCGTCGCCCACTACCTGCTTAAAGAGCTGCGTCCCGGGGTGGAGCCGCTCAGTCCCGAGAATATCCTCGTTATGGCGGCAGGGCCGATCACCGGCACGCCGGTGGGCGGCAGCGGCCGTAACACGGTGGGCGGCAAATCACCCCTCACCGGCGGCTTCGGCGACGCCCAGGGAGGCGGCTTCTTCGGCGCCCAGCTGAAACAGGCTGGTTACGACGCCATCATCTTCACTGGCCGCGCCCCCAAGCCAGTCTACCTGATGATCGGCGAGGATGGCCCGCAACTGCGCCCGGCCGAACACCTGTGGGGTAAGACGACGGGCGAGACGGAGGACGCCATCCGGGCTGAATCAGGAGAGCGCAACCTGCGCTTCGCCGCCATCGGACCCGGCGGCGAAAATCTGGTGCGTTACGCCTGCGTGCTGAACGACCTCACCCACGCCGCCGGCCGCACCGGCATGGGCGCGGTGATGGGCTCCAAAAACCTCAAAGCGGTGGCGGTGCGCGGCGGCGGCCGCGTGCCAGTGGCCGACGCGGCGAAAGTGCGCGAGTTGGCGAAGTGGATGGTGGACAACTGGAAGCAGTTCGCCTTCTCCTTCTACGACGTGGGCACCGCCGGCACGGTGCGGGTGCTGCACATGGCGGGCGGCCTGCCCAGCTACAATTTCCGCTTGGGGCACTTCGACAAATTCGAACCGATCTCGGGCGAGGTACTGCGCGATACCATCCTGGTCAAACGAGGCAGCTGCTACGCCTGCCCAATCCACTGCAAGCGCGAGGTGCAGACGGGCCCACCCTGGAACGTAGGGCCGCTTTACGGCGGGCCCGAGTACGAGACGCTCGGCTCCTTCGGCAGCACCTGCGGCGTCAACGACCTCGGCGCCATCTGCCGCGCCAACGAGCTGTGCAACGCCTACGGACTGGACACCATCTCCGCCGGCATGTCAATTGGCTTCGCCATGGAGTGCTACGAAAACGGGCTGGTCAACGAGCGTGATACCGACGGCCTGCAGCTCAACTTCGGCAACGCCGAGGCGATGGTGGCCCTGCTGGAGCGGATCATCCATCGCCAAGGCTTCGGCAAACTGATAGGCGAGGGCGTCAAGCGTGCCGCCGAACAGATCGGCGGCCGCGCCTTCGATTTCGCCATGCACATCAAGGGGCAGGAGCTGCCCATGCACGAGCCGCGCTTCAAGCAGGGGCTGGGCATGGGCTACACCATCTCACCCACGGGTGCCGACCACGTGCACAATATCCACGACCCGGCCTACGCCAGCCAGAACTGGAACATGGATCGGGTCAACTCGCTGGGCGTGTACGGGCCGCTGCCATCAGACGACCTCAGCGAGAAGAAGGTGCGGCTCTTCATGGCCGACGGCGTCTGGCGTTACGCCACCAACACTTTTGTCACCTGCATCTTCGTCCCCTGGAGTCCTCTGAAGATGACCGAGCTGTTCCAGGCGGTGACCGGCTGGAACAGCACCTACCTGGAGATCCACAACGCGGGCCTGCGCTCCATGCACCTGCCGCGGATCTTCAACCTGCGCGAGGGTTTCACCGAGCGCGACGACGTCCTACCGGAGAGGATCATGAGCAAGTTTGAGAGCGGGCCGTTGCAGGGCGTCGGGGTGGATGACCCCACCCTCCGCAACGCCATCCGCACCTATTACGGTATGATGGGCTGGGACGAGCACGGCGTGCCCCGGCGCGAGACGCTGGAGCAGCTGGGCATCGGCTGGGCGGCGGAACACCTGCCGCAGCAGCAGCCAAAAGAGACAGAAGCGGCCGAACAGCCGCGCTGATATAGACGAAGGTATCACATTTAGGAGGTCCTTCTTGACTCGCATCAGTAGACGTGAGTTCTGTGCCCTGGTCACCCCTGCCGCACTTGCTCTGCTGGCCGGTTGCGGCGCCACTGCCACACCCGCCGCCACCCAGGCCAAGGCAACGGCCGTCCCGGCGGCAACCGCAGCCGCCGCTACAAAGGCGGCAGTCACACCAGCCGCCACCAAAGCCGCCACCGCCGTGGCAACGCCGGCTGCCACCGCCGCAGCCGCCGCGAAACCCGGCCTGTTGATGGCCAGCACAATTGGCCCAATCGACGCCGGCATAGTCTCCGCCCTGGCTGAAGCTTATCTGAAAAAGACCGGCGTGATCGTACGCCACGCCGGCGCTGGTACAAGCGCAGCCATCAATATGGCCAAGAGCGGCACCTTCGACCTGGTGATGGTCCACGCCCGGGTGCTGGAGGACCAGTTCGTGGCCGACGGCTTCGGCGTCGACCGGCGCGACATCATGTACAACGACTTCGTCATCCTCGGGCCGGCGGACGACCCGGCGGGCATCAAGGGCGAGAAATCGGTCACCACCGCCTTCACCAAACTGGCCGAGGCGAAGAAGCTGTTCGTCACCCGTGGCGACAACTCCGGCACCCACGTCAAGGAGAAGGAGCTATGGGAGAAGGCGAAGATCAAGCCCGAGGGCGACTGGTATCGCACCTTTGAGAAAGGCTCCCTGGGCAACGCCCCCACCACCAAGTACGCGGACGAGCAGAAAGCGTACGTGCTGATGGACCGCGCCACCTACCTGACCCTGAAAAAGGAGATCAAGCTGGTGGTGCTGGTGGAGAAAGACCCCGACCTGCTCAACTACATCGCCGTCATCCGCGTCAACCCGGCCAAGTTCCCCAAGGTCAACGAGGAGGGGGCGAAGGCGTATCTCGACTGGCTAGTAGGCGAAGAGGCCCAGACGCTGATCAAGGGCTTCGGTGTCAGCCAGTACGGTGAGCCGCTCTTCTTCCCCAACTCGGACGAGTGGAAGAAAGCGCACCCTAACGGCTAACGACAGCTAGCCACAGCAGCCGGCCAGCCTCGCGTCAGTGCGGGGCAGCCGGCTCTTCGCCACCGTAGTAGGGGCAACCGCAGCCCAGCTCGCCCGCCACACAACCCTGCGGCAGCTTCGCCTGGCCGGTGGGCGCTTCGATCTGGATGGTGCTGTGGGCGAGGCCGAAGCGCTCGCGCAGCAGGGTGGTCGCCTGGGCGAGGATGGCGCCGTCGTCCGGCGCCGCCACGCTGAGGTGTCCGCTCATGGAGAGAAAACCAGAGGTGATCGTCCACACATGCAGGTCGTGCACACCGATCACGCCGGGCACAGTGAGCAGCGAACGTTCGATCTCCGCCAGGTCGAGGTGATCGGGTGCCGCCTCGAGCAGGATCTCCATCGTATCGCGCAGCAGGCGGCCGCCGCTGAACAGCACCAGCAGGCCGATAACCCCGCTGATCAGCGGGTCGGCGTAGTACCAGCCGGTGAGGTGCATGATGGCGGCGGCAAGGATGGCGCCCACCGAGCCCATGGTGTCGGTAATCACATGCAGGAAGGCGCCGCGCATGTTGATGCTTTCCTGCGAACCGCCGTGCAGCACCATGGCGGCGGCGATATTCGCCAGCAGACCCGCCACCGCCACGATCAGCATCGGTCCGGACGCCACCGCCGGCGGTTCGCTCAAACGGCGGTAGGCTTCGAGGAAGATGTAGACGCTGATGGCGAGCAGGGCGAGCGCGTTGGCGGCGGCGGCCAGCACCTCAATGCGATAGAAACCGAAAGTGCGGCCTGTGCGCGCCGGCCGGCGGGCGATCCACATGGCGAAGAGGGCCAGCAACAGCGCCGCCACGTCGGAAAGCATGTGGCCGGCATCCGCTAGCAGGGCGAGACTGCCGGTGTAGAGGGCGCCCGCCACCTCGACCAGGAAGAAAGCGAGGATGATGAGCAGCGCCAGCCGCAGGCGGCGCACGTTGCGGTTGCGCCCCTCGTGGCGGTGGCTGCCAGCGGCGTGGCTGTGGTCATGGTTGTGCAAATCAGATCTCCCCTGCTGCCGCCCGGCTGCGCCATGCCCGAGGCGGCGGTTGCCCCAGCCGGCGGCCACCTGTAATCGTATCACGCGGACAGACCGCCTGGCGGCGCTGCCGGACAACCGGCGAAAATGGGACAGAAGAAAAGTAGTTCTGGTGGCCCGCACGGGGCCGAACACCGGCGGCAGAGAAGCGCGCTAACTCGTAGCCAAAGAACACGCCCTCTCAGGCGCTAAGTCAAACTAGCCGCTCGTTCCCTCATCCGCGAAGTACTACGGGAACTCCTTGCGTAACTCAGGCGTGTCGTTTGGGTGAAAACGTATGCCGTTATCGCCCGGGTACGGCGTTTGGTGATCATGTATGCCTTTCCAGATTTCATCTGGAATCCCCTCAGGAAACGCCCTGCATTTCCGGTCACGTATCCCCAAGGGAAAGACATGCACGCAAATATCACACACATCACTGTAGTACGGTTGTTCCGGGAAATCATCGATCACATATACCACCGGGTCGTTCTCAGTCATCGTCTAACCCTCGTGCAGGAGATTTGCAGCTTTCGGCAAGTCCTCGCCTCATTCACCTTGAGGCGGGCGCAGGTAAACCGGAACGGCATGATTGCTCGTATTTCGACGACCTTGGCAATAGAAGCTGTACTGGCGCGAGACATCACCTGAGGCACTCAGCCTCTCCATGCGGGCGATAGTGCGCACGGTGTTCCACTGAATCCAGTGTATAGCCAACACGAAACGCCGCCTTCTGCCCCAGTCTCGATAGTCACTATCCGTGGCGCTATGGCAAACTAGCCGCTCGTCCCCTCATCCGCGAAGTAATGCGGGAACTCCTTGCGCAACTCGGGTGTGTCAACTGGGTGAAAGCGTATGCCGTTATCGCCAGGGTATGGCGTTTGGTGATCATGCGTGCCTTCCCAAATCTCATTCGGAATCCTGTCAGGAAACGCCCTGCACTTCCGATCGCGTAGATCTAACTTAAAGAAGTGAACGCATACATTACACACATCACTGAAGTACGGTTGTTCCGGGAAATCATCGATCACATATACCACCGGCTCATTCTCAGTCATCGTCTAACCCTCGTGCAGGAGATTTGCAGCTTTCGGCAAGTCCTCGCCTCATTCACCTTGAGGCGGGCGCAGGTAAACCGGAACGGCATGATTGCTCGTATTTCGACGACCTTGGCAATAGAAGCTGTACTGGCGCGAGACATCACCTGAGGCACTCAGCCTCTCCATGCGGGCGATAGTGCGCACGGTGTTCCACTGAATCCAGTGTATAGCCAACACGAAACGCCGCCTTCTGCCCCAGTCTCGATAGTCACTATCCGTGGCGCTATGGCAAACTAGCCGCTCGTCCCCTCATCCGCGAAGTAATGCGGGAACTTCTTGCGAAGGAACGGTGTATCGTCTGGTTGGAAGAGTATGCCGTTATCGCCAGGGTATGGCGTTTGGTGATCATGTATGCCTTTCCAGATTTCATCTGGAATCCCCTCAGGAAACGCCCTGCATTTCCGGTCGCGTATCCCCAAGGGAAAGACGTGCACGCAAACATCACACACATCACTGAAGTACGGTTGTTCCGGAAAATCATCGATCACATATACCACGGGCTCATCCTCAGTCATCGTCTAACCCTCGTGTAGCGGATTCGTAATTAGCGACCGGCAAGTCTTCGTCCACACTTCATGAAAACGATCTGCTTCCATCTCTTGTGAAATCACTCTAAGACTGATGGCTATACGCAAAGCAGCCCTTACTTGCTGGTTACGGTAATTCTACTCATCGCGCAGAACGTGCTTCCAATAGTCCTCGCCTCATCCACCTTCTGCTGTGCTGGTGTCAACATCCTCGGCTGGGACTGCGCGATCAATCACCTGACCTACAGACTCCGAGCCTCCAAAAGGGAAGGCGCGGGCGGCTGCCACCTCACTGTCATCGGGAAGGAACCGTCCGGCGGCAGGCGTGAGGAGGCCGGCGCATGGTGGTCAACGAACTTAAGCCGTATTGCGCCAAGCGAGAACAACTGCAAACTGGCAAAGTACGCCGCATTTTATAGCAAAAGACGTCATTAGCGAGACGCTTGTTATGGTATACTCCGCCGTCTATGGCCAATGAAGACCACGCCGCCGCTGCCAACAACAACGCCCCGGCCGCAGACGGCCCGTCCATGGCGGGCTGGCGACGCAACGTTGCCATCTTCATCGTCAGCCAGACCGTCACCGTCTTCGGCTCCATGCTGGTGCAGTACGCCATCGTGTGGCACCTCACCCTCGTCACCCAATCGGGCACGGTCCTGGCTATCTCCTCGCTGGCCGGCTTCGGACCACAGGCGATCATCTCCATCTTCGGCGGCGTCTTGGCGGACCGGCACAACCGCAAGCTGCTGATCATGGCGGCCGACGCCGCTATCGCGGTCAGCACCCTTATTCTGGTGGTGCTGATGCTCAACGGGGTGGATGACCTCTGGCCCATTTATGTAACGCTGGTCATTCGCTCAGCGGGCGCCGGTGTGCAGATGCCGGCCGTGTCCGCGCTGATCCCGCAGATTACCCCCTCCGCCCATCTGATGCGGGTGAACGGCATCAACAGCACCATCCAGTCTGGCATGATGTTGCTGGCACCGGCGGTGGCGGCGGCCATCTACGCCAGTCTGACTATCGTGGCGGTGTTGATGGTGGATATCGTCACCGCCGCCATTGGCATCGGCCTGCTCAGCCTGCTGGCGGTGGAGAAGGTGAGGCGTCTCAGCGAGGAGACGATGCCCAGCTACCTGGCCGACATGCGCGATGGCCTGTGCTACGTCTGCACTCACCCCTTCGTGCGCTGGGTGCTCTCTATCTACGCCATCGTCTTCATCCTGCTGGTCGCCCCCTCCGGCCTGACGCCGTTACTGGTGGTGCGCACCTTCGGTGACGAAGCCTTGCGCGTCGTCGTCGCCGGCATCACCATCGAGGCAGGCGACTCTGTGTGGAAGCTGACGGTGAACGAGCTGGCCTTCAGCGTCGGCATGATCGCCGGCGGCGCGGCGGTGGCCTCCTGGGGCAGCCTGGTCAGAAACCGGATAGCGATGTTCGCACTCTCCATCGCCAGCCTCAGCCTGATCACGGTGGCGATGGGCCTGGCCGGCAACATGTGGCTCTTCTTCTTCCTGATGCTGCTCTGCGGCTTTGGCGTGCCCTTCTTCTCGGTGCCGTCACTGACGTTGCTGCAACAGACGGTGGAGCAGCAGCGCCAGGGCCGCGTCTTCAGTTTTGTCAGCATCGCCTACTCAATCGCCGGCCCGCTTGGCATGGGCATCTTCGGCCCGCTGGCCGACCAGGTCTCCGTGCAGCTGCTGCTGGTGGTGGCCGGTGTGTTGCAACTGGTGGTGATCGCCATCGCGGTGCTGGGACCCTCGGGGCGCCAGTTTGTCACCAAGCCGGAATCGATCCTTCGCCCGGACGGCGCTCCTGCCTCGACCGGGATCGTACAACCGTAGCAGGCGCGCCTCTGGCAGCTTGGGCTGGAGCTCCGGCTCGGCACGGATATGCACCACGAGCTCGAACCGGCAGGCCGGCGTTCCGCCAGTATATGCCGACAGGAAGAGCCTGAAACCCTTACTCGCGTCCTCCAGCGGGCGGCGATGTTCTATAATCAGGTGCCCGCCAGCGGTGGAAAGGACCAGGAAACCACTTTGATAACGACCACAATCAGCAGCACCGCGCTCGCCTCCGTGGCCGACGCCATGGAGGGCCTGATCAGCGTGGAGATACGGCCGCAGGAGCGCCGCGGCGTGGTGCGCGCCCTGGCCGAATACGCCCGCCGGCAGCAGGGCGCGGCGCCCGTCCAGCTGGCGGCCCAGCTGCTGGCCGAGCGGGTCTCCCCCGGCGATATCGTGGTCGTCTCCACCGGCTTTCTCGTCCCCGGCGTGCTACCGGTGGGCGAGAACGACGGCCCCCCAGGCGCAGCGGCACTGGCCAAGGCGCTGCGCGTAGCCCTGGGGGCGACGCCGCTGCTGCTAACCGAGCAGGGGTGCCTGCGGCCACTGCGCGCCTGCCTCGATCGTCACCGAGAAACCGGGCCTCAACGCCAAGGGCGTCGCCCACCGCGGCAACGGGCAGGCGCTCGGCCCCGGCCGCGCCAAGATCGAGATGCTGTTGCAAGCCGCCCAGCGCGACGAGGTGGCCACCATCGCCATCGGCGACCTCGGCAACGAGGCCGGTCTGGGGCTGGTGACGCCGGTAGTGAGAGAACTGCACCGCTACGGCGCCAAATGTCTCTGCCCCTGCGGCGCCGGCTTGGCGGTGACGGACCGGGCGGATGTGACGGTGATCGGGCAGGTCTCCAACTGGGCGGCCTACGCGATCGCCGCTCTGCTGGCCGTGATCAAAGACGAGCCGGCGGCGCTGCACCGGCCCCAACTGGAACGGGCCTTGCTGCAGGCCTGCATCGGCGAGGGCGCCATCGATGGCTACAGAATGATGCCCTGTTTTTCCTGCGACGACGTGGACGGGCAGATCCACATGGACATAGTAGAGATCCTGGCGGCGATCGCCGAGACGGCGCTGCGAGCGCCAATCGAATAAACACCGCCGCCAGCCCGAATTAGGAGGGAGAGTCGATGACAGACGTAAGACCGCGCGGCACCGATCTACATGCCAAGGCTCAACAACACCTCGCGGCGGGGGTATCCGCCTCCGCCCGCTTCAACGCCGCCCTGGGCGGGCCCCTGTTCGTGGCCGGCGGCGACGGTTGCTACCTGACCGACGTGGACGGCAACCGCTACGTGGACTACAACCTCTCGCACGGCGCCTCGTTCCTCGGCCACAACCACCCCGACATCCGTCAGGGTATCGAACGCGCGCTTGACATGGGCGTAATCTGCGCCTACGAGACCGAGTACCATGCTCAGGCGGCGGACCTGATCGCCGCCAGCGTGCCCAGCGCCGAGCAGGTGCGTTTTGCCAATTCCGGCTCCGAGGCCACCCTGGTGGCGGTCCGCCTGGCGCGCGCCCACACCGGCCGCACCAAGCTGCTCAAGTTCGAGGGCCACTTCCACGGCCTGCACGACCACGTGATGTGGAACGCGCACGGCCAGCCACGCTCCGAGTTCCCCACCTACCCCTACGTGCCGCTGGAGGTGGAATCGGCCGGCGTGCTGGCGGCGGCGGGCGAGCACGTGCTGGTCATCCCCTGGAACGATCAGGAGGCCTTCGCCCAGGCGATGCGCGAGCACGGCGACGAGCTGGCGGCGGTGATTTGCGAGCCAGTGAATTTCAACTCCGGCTGCATCCTGCCCGAGCCGGGTATGCTGGAGGCGCTGCGCCGGGAGTGCGACGCCCACGGCGCCCTGCTCATCTTCGACGAGGTGCTTTCCGGCTTCCGCATGAGCGTCGGCGGGGCACAGCAGTATTACGGCGTCACACCCGACATCTGTACCCTGGCCAAGGCGGTGGCCAACGGCCTGCCGCTGGCGGCGGTGGCTGGCAAACGCGAATTGATGCAGACGCTCAGCCCAACGGGCGGCGCCGCTCAATCCGGCACCTACTCCGGCCACCTCTTCGGCGTGATGGCGGTGATCGCCTCGCTCAACATCATCCGCCAGCCGGGCTTCTACGACGGCATCAT
>CAZMKF010000056.1:12054-13692 GCA_964566935.1 uncultured Dehalococcoidales bacterium
CGGCCTTGCCCAGGCATTCCAGCGGCACGGCATCCCGGCGCGGGTGCAGGGCCTGGGCGCCCGCTTCGGCATCTACTTCGGCATCGAGCACGAGGTGCGCAACTACCAGGATGCCACCGGCATCGACGGCGACCTTGGCTACCGCTTCATCCGCGCCTGCGCCAGACGAGGGCTCAACTTCCACAACTACGGTAGACTGGCCCTGGGGCACCACGGCTTCTCCAGCGCCCACAGCAAGACCGTGATCGACGACTCGCTGGAGCGGGTTGACGACGCCCTGCGCGCCATGGCCAGCGGCGGCGAATAATCCGGCACAACTTGGAGGCCGTTAGCGGCATGAACGAAATCACCATAGACCAACTGAATCCAGCCCAGTTCATCAAGGAGCAGGCGCGCCAGCTCTCGGCCACCGTGGGCGAGGGCAAGGCGATCAACGCCCTCTCCGGCGGGGTCGACTCCTCCGCCGTCACCATGCTGGGGCACAAGGCGCTGGGCGAGCGCCTGCTCACCTACTTTGTCGATAACGGCATCATGCGCGAGGGTGAGCCCGAGCGGGTGGCAGCGCTCTTCCGCGAGCACGGCGTGCCGGTGCAGATCGTCGACGCGCGCGCCGAGTTCTTCGCCGCCCTGCGCGGCCTCACCGATCCCGAGGCCAAACGCGAGGCGATCACCCATACCTTCTACAAGACCGTCTTCGGCCGCCTGGTGAGGGAGAGCGGCGCCCGCTACCTGCTGCAGGGCACCATCCTCACCGACGTGGAAGAGACGGTGGCCGGCGTCAAGCGCCAGCACAACATCCTCACCCAGTTGGGCATCGATACCGAGGCCGTCTACGGCTACCAGGTGCTGGAGCCGCTGATCCAGCTGCGCAAACCGGGCGTGCGCGCCGTGGCGCGGGCCCTGGGCCTGCCGCGGGAGCTGACCGAACGCCCACCCTTCCCTGGGCCGGGCCTGGCAACGCGGGTGATCGGCGAGGTGACGCCGGAGCGGGTGCGGCTGGTACGCGCCGCCACGGTGATCGTGGAGGAAGAACTGCGCGACAGCGGCGCCTTCCAGTACATGGCCATCCTGCACACCGACAAGGTGACCGGCATGCGCGACGGCCGGCGCAACTACGGCGAGCAGATCGAGGTGCGCTGCTGGCAGAGCGAGGACGCCCGCACCGGCAGCCCCACCGAGCTGCCCTGGCCCGTTCTCAGGAGGCTGGCGGCGCGCATCACCGAGATTCCCGAGGTAGTGAGCGTCACCTACAACATCACCGGCAAGCCACCCTCGACGATCGAGGCCATCTAGCCGGCAGCGATCCAGTCGCGACAGGAGACACAGCAGGCGAAGCCTTTTGTCAGAGCCTCTTTCTCACCGCACCCCTGCAGGGGTGCGGTGAGAAAGAGGCATGCAGACTGGATGGAAACGGGCGTCCGGCGACGCACATCACTGAGATCCCCGTGGCAGTGAGCGTGACCCCCATGGCATCACCGGCAAGCCACCCTCTACGGTCGAGGCCATCTAGCCGGCAGCGATCCTGTTCTTTGGGTATGAGCGCCGTGGCGCTCGCACCCAAATAGACAAACCGGCCTTGCGAAACATGCCTCTACCAGCGCCCCCGCGCCGCAGGCGTTTGCGACGCCTGTGCTAACA
>CAZMKF010000057.1:0-4895 GCA_964566935.1 uncultured Dehalococcoidales bacterium
CAGGTGCGCCATCGCCGCCATTACGGTGGTTTTGCCGGTGCCACCCTTGCCGCTCAGAACGACGATCTCTTTCACTGTTGCACCTCCTGCCTGATCCTGTTCAGCAGGCCCAGGAAAGCCTGACGGTATTGGGGCAATGCCTCAATCAAGGGGATGCCGTCGGAGCAGGCGGAAGCGATTTGACGGTCCAGTGGTATGCGCAAGAGAATGGATATACCTTCGTTCCGACAGTAGTCATCCACGCCGCTATCGCCAACGCCGTCGCGGTTAACCACCACTCCCACAGGAACGCCAAGTTCGCCACGGGCCACGTCGACCGCTATACGCAGGTCATGCAGGCCGAATGGGGTGGGTTCGGTGACCAACAGGGCGTAATCGGCGCCGCGAAGGCACTCTACCACGGGGCAGGAGGTACCTGGCGGAGCGTCAAGGATCTTAGTGCCGCCAGGCGCGAGTGTCTCCCCCTCCCTTTTGACCTCACGGATGACGGGCACCGCTATCGCCTCGCCCACATTGAGAGTGCCCCGGACAAAGCCAAGCGCAGCGGCATGCCCGGCCTCCACCACTCCGGTGGGGCGCAGGCGCTCACTGATTGCCCCCTCCGCGCAGTTCCAGCTGCAGCTGCCACAGCCATGACACAACTCATCGAAGATGAGCACCTGGTCCTTGAGGACGGCGATGGCGTGGTAGGCACAGACCTCGGCGCAGCGTTGACAAAGGGTGCACCTGGCGGCATCAACTACCGGGGTGAGCACGCCAACTTCTCGCGACGCGGAGAAGTGCGGTTTGAGGAAGAGGTGGGCGTTGGGCTCTTCCACGTCGCAATCGAGCAGGGTTACCGGCCCCGCGCCTACCATACTCGCCTGCTCACTGGCCATCAAG
Organism: uncultured Dehalococcoidales bacterium; assembly: GCA_964566935.1. Taxonomy (GTDB): domain Bacteria; phylum Chloroflexota; class UBA6077; order FW602-bin22; family JAMCYS01; genus CAZMKF01. The sequence continues at coordinate 883 of CAZMKF010000057.1, forward strand.
GCCAGGCTCACCGCTACGGTGGTTTTACCAGTGCCACCTTTGCCGCTGGCCACTGTTATCTTCACGCTTGCTCCTCCAATTACAGGGCTTTACTGATGGCAGCCGCCACCATCATGGTGGCCGGCGCAGGAGGCATCCGCGCTCAACTCGCCGTTGAGATAACGCTCGATCGCTTGCCCCACCGTGCCTGTGGCGCCAGTGGCCACCTCGATGCCGTACTGCTGGAAGAACGAGATGGCCCCGGCGCCGATACCGCCGCTGATTAAAACGTTCACTTGCTGGTCGTGGATGAAGGCCGGCACCTGGCCTGGCCGGTGGTTGCCGTAGTAGGGGTTGGCAACCGCGTTCACGCTCTCCACAGTGTTGTCTGACAGATCCGCCAGCACGAAGTATGGGCAACGCCCGAAATGCTCGGCTACCGCACTCTCCAGTCCGTTGCCGGTCTCCGCAGGAACTGCTACTCTCATCTGTCTTCGCTCTCCTTGGTTATTCGATATGTATTGGCAATGAAACGCGTTACGCTACTCCGCCCCGGCGGCGTCCCATGCCGCGGCCGCCGCCCATACCGCGGCCGCCGCCCATGCCTCGACCGCCACCGCCCATGCCACGGCCACCGCCCGCGCTGTCGGCGCCACCGGCCAGAGGAGCTCCTCTCATGCCTGCGTGTGCCGGCCCCGTTGCTGACGTGGCGGTTGGCAATGAGCCGCCGTTGAAGGCGAGCACCGCGTCTCTCGCCGTTTCGCCTTGAAAGATGTGTATGGGTAAGCCTGCGTTCTTCAGTACCTCATGGGCGTTCGGGCCGACGCTGCCAGTCACCACAGCGGCCGCCTCGCGATTGATCACCAGTTGAGCCGCCTGGATACCGGCGCCACTGGCACTGCTTACTGCCGGGTTCTCCACCCACTCCGCTGCCAGAGAGTCGGAATCGACGAAGAGAAACCCCGGACTTCTGCCGAAAGTCGGCACGAATTTCGAATCCAGGTCGGGTTCTGCAGCTGATACCGCGATTTTCATGTGCTTATTCCTCCTGCGTGTCTATACCAATATAATAGGATATGAGACCGCATAACGCAAGAGAACCACTATCATATAGTGATACTCGCCCGAATAAAGATCTTGGTGCCGGTCTCCGGAAGAAAAGAAAAGCCGGAATGGCGTGGAGCCATTCCGGCGCTTGCGGCGAGAGCGGTAATGCGGCCTACTCGCTGCCGGCCACTTCTGAGGCTTTCAACTGCTCCATGCGTGCCTCGATACCCGCCAGGGTTGTCTTCAGTTGTCCGGCCTGCGCTTGCAGCAGGTCTAGTTCGACCTCCCGGGTTTGCCCAGCTCCGGCGGGCTGGTAACCGGCGCGTGCCCAGCACGGCACGCCGGTGGCGTAGTACCAGTGCCGCCAGCCATGACCACCGCCTCTGCCGCCGCCGGCCAGATACGCCGGCGCTCCGTAGGCGGCGCGGTTACCCAGGCCGCGACCAGATCTCGGTCCCCTTCCAGCGGGACCCGTTCCATCTCCTCTCGGCATAAAACATCTCCTCTCATCTCTCATCTGAATGCGCGCCTAACGGCGCCGTTCTTGCCCCACTACGCGGCGCAGCGTCGGTTGCCGGTCTCAGCAACCGTCCACCGTTTCTAACAGCCGCTGCAGGGTATCTTGCGTACGTCTTAGTTCGGTGGCCCAGGCCAGCAAGGCTTGCTCGCCGGCTTCCGTCAGCTTGTAGACCCGGCGCGGGGGGCCGCTGCTGGTGGTCTGCCACGATGAAACCACCCAACCATCCTCTTCCATCCGCCGCAGGGTGCGGTAGACAAGTCCCGAGTCGATCAGCTGCGGCTGCAGCCCGAAATCGGCCATGCCTTCGATCAGGTCGTAGCCATGGAGCGGTCGCTCGCGCAGCAGCGCCATCATGCAGGGCTCGAGCAAGCGGGCAACCTGGCCAGGCTGCACACCGCGCGTCCCGCGCCCTCCGCCACGCCATCTCATAATCTCCCTCGCTAACTGTTAGTTACACCTAACTTATACTATCTGTTAGTCCGGATGTCAAGCGGCGTTCGCTCACGCTCAGGCAGAGGCGCCGCTTGGGGAGTGCGGAGCCGATGGCTCCATCCGTGTTGTGGGACGAGCCATCAGCGCCAGTATGGCGTTGGGTCGGCTGGGACAGTTATGAGGAAAGCGGTTGCTGGCGGCAGACGTCGGCCAGGATGCGCACGCCCTCCTCGATCCGCTGCGGCGAGCTGGTGGAGAAGGACAGGCGCAGCGAGTTCTTCTCCTCGCCGAGGGGGAAGAAATCCTCACCCGGCACGTAGAGCACGCCACGCTGGCTGGCCGCTTGCACCATGGCGCTGGTGTCGAGTCCCCGCGGGCCTGTCACCCAGAGGAACATGCCGCCCTCGGGTCGCGTCCAGCTGAAGCCCTCCGGCATGTAACGCTCCAGGGCGCCGGCCATCGCCTCGAAGCGCTGCTGGTAGGTGGCGCGGATCTTCTCCACCTGCGCCGGGTTTTTGCCCGTTTGCAGATAGGCGTGGGCGATGCGCTGGTCGAGCGAGGAGGACATGGTATCCACCACCTGTTTCCAGGTAATGAAGGCCTCCAGCATGCTGCCGTCGATCACCGACCAGCCCACCCGCATGCCGGGCGCGACGATCTTGGAGAGGGTACCGGCGTAGATGACGTGGCCAGACTGATCGAACGCCTTGAGCGGCTTCACCGGCGTGCCGGCGTAACGCAGCTGGCCGTAGGGGTCGTCCTCGATCACGATGAAGCCGTAGCGGCTCGCCAGCTCGGCGATGCGGCGGCGGCGCGCCTCGGTCAGGGTGACGCCCATCGGGTTCTGGAAGTTGGTGATCGTGTATAGGAGCCGGGGCCGCTCGCGCTGGATCAGTTCCTCCAACCCGTCGGTGACAATGCCATGCTCATCGGTGGGCGCCGCCACCAGACGCGCCTGCACTGCCTGCAGCACGCGGATCACCGTCAGATAGGTGGGCGATTCCACCAGCACGGCGTCGCCTGGCTCGAGGAAGGCGCGCGCTGCCAGGTCCAGCCCCTGCTGGGCGCCGGAGGTGAGCACGATGTTGTCGGCGCTACAGGGGGCGCCGCGCCGGCCCATCTCCTCCGCCAGCCACTCGCGCAAGGGCTGATAGCCGACGGAGGGGCCGTACTGCAAGGCAGAGGCGCCCTGGCTGCGAAACACCTCTTCCGCCGCCAGCCGCAAGTCCTCCACCGGGAACAGCTCGGTGGCGGGGAAGCCCCCGGCAAACGAGATGATGTTGGGGTTGCCGGCGGCGCCCAGGATACTGCTGACAAACGAGGGCCTGATGCAGGACATACTGGCGGCGAATCTGGGTTGCATACTGTTTACTCCTGATGATCGGGGCGTTGGCCAGGGTCAGGCAGCGCGCTGCCCTTGCTCGCCTCAAGATTCTGGGGACCGAAGCTGTGCGGCAACAGCTGTCGCAGGCTGCCGCTGAAACGCTGTCCGCCGAGCGTGCGGCTGATCACCGTCAGGTCGCCGAACTCGGCCAGGCACTGGCGACAGATACCGCAGGGGGTGGGTGGCTGGTCGCCGTCAGCCACTACCAGGATGGCGTGCCAGCCGGTATCGCCGGCCAGCACTGCCGCCGTGATAGCCGCCCGCTCGGCGCAGATGGTGGCGCCGTAAGAGGCGTTCTCCACGTTGCAGCCAACGTGGATGCGACCGGAGCGGCCAAGCAGGGCGGCGCCCACCATGTAGCCCGAATACGGCGCGTAGGCACGCAGGCGCGCCATGGTGGCGGCCAAGAGGAGGCGTTCTTCTTCCTCGGAGTCGATCCCGTTGTTGTTCTCGTCCGGCATTAGCACCCTCCTTCGTCTTCTGTGACTGGCCGCCGTCGCCGTCGCACCACGGCGGGCACGCCGAAGGCCACCGCGCCGGCTGGCAAGTCTTTGGTCACCACCGAGCCGGCGCCGGTGGTGGCGCCCTCGCCCAGGTGGACGGGCGCCACTAGCATGGTGTCGGAGCCGAGGCCGACGTTGTCCTCGACCA
>CAZMKF010000057.1:4905-8514 GCA_964566935.1 uncultured Dehalococcoidales bacterium
GGTTCTTCTCGCCGGTTTCGCTATCGTAGTTGCAGGTGATGGTGCCGGCGCCGATGTTGACGTTGCGGCCGAGGGTGGCGTCGCCGATGTAGCTGAAGTGGTGCATCCTGCTGCCGCTGCCGATGTAGGAGTTCTTTACCTCGGCGTAGTTGCCCAGCTCCACCTCGCTGGCCAGGTGAGCGCCCGGCCTCAGATGGCAGTAGGGCCCCATCCGCACGTTGGCCTCCACCTTGCACTGTTCCAGTACCGAGGCCAGGATGTGGCAGCCGTCGCCCACCTCGCTGTCGCGCAGCAGTGAGTGGGGACCGATGCGGCAATCGTTGCCGACCACCGTGGTTCCCTGCAGGTGGGTGAAGGGCAGCAACTCGCTATCCTCGCCCACCCGCACGCTGGCTTCGACGAAGGTGCTGGCCGGGTCGTGCACGGTCACGCCGCTCCGCATCAGCCGCTCCAGGATGCGGCGGCGCATGATGCCCTCCGCCGTTGCCAGTTGAACGCGGTCGTTCACGCCCAGCATCTCGGCCGCGTCTTCCAGTTTGAGCGTGCCCACCGGCTCGCCCGCGCTCACCGCCATCGCCACCAGGTCGGTGAGATAGTACTCCTGCTTGCTGCTGAGCGGCAGTTTCTCCAGCGCCGGCCACAACCAACCCGCCCGCAGGCAATAGACGCCGGTGTTGACTTCGCGGATGGCGCGCTGCGCCTCGCTCAGCTCCACTTCCTCGGTGATGCGCTGCATCCGTCCGGCCTCGTCCCGCACCACTCGCCCGTAACCGAAAGGCCGGTCGAGCTCGGCGGTAAGCAGGGTGAGGGTGTTGCCGCTCTCTCGGTGCTGCCCGACGAGGCGCCGCAGGGTCTCGCCAGTGAGCAAGGGCGTATCACCGCAGACCACCAGCAGCTCGGCCACCTCGCGGTCGACCACCGCCCGCGCCTGCAGTACGGCGTGTCCGGTGCCCTGTTGTTTGGCCTGAAGGGCGTTGTCTGTGCCCTCCGGCAGGGCCTCGCGCACCTGCTGAGCGCCGTGTCCCACCACCACCACACACTGGCCGGCGCCGGCTTCGTCAACTGCGGCGAGCACGTGCTGCAACATGGGCAGGCCGGCCACTTTGTGCAGCACTTTGGGCAGGTGCGACTTCATACGCGTGCCCTGGCCGGCCGCCAGCACAACCGCCGCCAGTCGCGACTGGCGCCGGGTGTCCTTCTGTTCCTCGCTCATGACGCAGGCGCCTGGGCGGGGCGCTGGTAGACGCGCTCGCCGTTGATCAGCACGGTCTCGACCACGCTCATCGCCTCCAGCGGGTCGCCGGACAGGATCTGCACATCGGCGTCCTTGCCGGCCTCGAGTGAGCCAACCCGGTCGGCGATGCCCATCACCTCGGCGGGGTTGAGGGTGACGGCGCGCAGGGCCGCCTCGCGCGGCATGCCGTCGCGCACGGCCATGATCACCTGCAGGATGAGCATGTGCACCGGCACCACCCAGTGGTCGGTGATGATGCAGACCTTGGCGCCAGCGCGGCTGAGGATGCCTGGCGCCGCCAGAGTGCGGCCGCACAGCTCCACCTTGGTGCGTGCCGTGATCATCGGGCCGATCATCACCGGCACCTGCCTTTCGGCGATGACCGAGGCGATCTTGTACCCCTCAGTGGCGTGTTCGATCACCAGGTCGAAGCCGAACTCGTCGCGAATGCGCAGGGCGGTGAGGATGTCGTCGGCGCGGTGGGCGTGCAGGCGCAGCGGCATCTCCCGGCGCAGCACCTTGCCCACCGCTTCAAGGCGCAAGTCGCGTTCGGCGCGCTTGTCAGGGTCGGCCGCCTCGCCCTTCCGCAGGTAGGTTTGCGCCCTGACCAGGGTGTCGCGCAGCAGGGCGGCCGAGGCCATGCGGGTGGAGGGCAGTTTCTTCTGCTCGCCGTAGACGCGCTTGGGATTCTCGCCCAGCGCCGCTTTAAGTCCGGCCGGCTGGCGGATCGTCATTGCATCCACGCTGGCGCCGTGGCATTTGAGCACGGCCACCTCGCCGCCAATCACGTTGGCGCTGCCGGGGGCGATCATCACTGTGGTCACCCCGCCGGTGAGCGCGTCGGCGAAGGCCAGGTCCTCATGGTTGATGGCGTCGATGGCGCGCAGGTGGGGCGTGGCCGGATCGGTCTTCTCGTTGCCGTCCTCGCCGGCCCAGCCGTTCGCTTCCTCGAAGATGCCAACGTGGGTGTGGCCGTCGATCAGCCCGGGCATCACCCATTTGCCGCTGGCATCGATCAGTTCGGCGTCGGAAGGTACGGCCAGTCCCGTGCCCACCGCCACGATCTTGCCGTTTTCGATGAGGATCGTGCCGTGGTCGAGATCGCCGTTGGCTATCGTCAACACGCGTGCGTTGGTAATCGCCAGCATCAGTGGCACCTCGTCAGAATGTCTCTCTCCGTCCATTATATCGCCGCCTCTCAGCAGGCGACAACGGAGCCGGCGCGCGCAGGTGAGGGCTTGAGCCATGCGTTATAATGGCGTGCCTGCGAACACACGCGAATGGATCGTCCGGAATTGAACGCAACGCCAGAAGGTCTGGAACTAAGCATCGTCATACCAGCCTACAACGAGGAGCGGCGCATCGTCTCCACGCTGCTTGAACTGCAGCGCTACCTGGAGGCTAGCGGCAGGCGCTGGCAGGTAGTGGTGGCCGACGATGGCTCGCGTGATCAGACGGTGGCCGTGGTGCGCCGGGCGATGCCGGAAGCGCTGGTGGTGCAGTTGGAGGCCAACCGCGGCAAGGGCGCCGCCATCCGCGCCGGTATGCTGGCCGCCGAGGGCGCCTGCGTGGGCTACATGGATGCCGACATGGCTACCCCCATCGCCGAACTGGCGGGTCTGTTTGCCGCCCTGGAGGCGGGGGCGGACCTGGCGATCGGCGTGCGCAACTGGCCCGACGGACGCGATTACCGCGATCTTGAGCCGCCCTTGCGACGCCTCTTCGGGCGGTCCTTCAACCTGGCGGTGCGCGGGCTCGGCCTCAGCCAGGTGCGCGATACGCAGTGCCCGTTCAAACTCTTCCGGCGTGAGGCGGCGCAACGCCTGTTCTCGCTGGCGCGTATCGACTCCATCGTCTTTGACGTCGAGTTGCTCTACATGGCGCGGCGGCTGCGCCTCAAAACCACCTGCGTGCCTGTCACCTGGCGCAATGTGGCCGGCTCGCGGATGCGCGTCACCATGCACCACGCCTGGGTGGTGGCGCGCGACCTGCTGCGCATCCGTTGGCTGCACAGCGCCGACTGGTAAGAGCGCTCGCTGAGCAATAACTGCCCTGAGGTGCGGAGATGGACAAGGCGAAACAGAAGCAGCCCGAGTTTGAGGGGGAGCTGGCCTCGCTGGTGCGCGGCATCAGACAACTGCCGCTCCAGCAGCAGGACGAGGCACTCAACCGGCTGATCATCAGCTTGTTGCAGGCCATCTATCCCGCCGAGTACTTCCACGTCAACCGCGCCCTGGGCCTGCTGGCCAACGTGCAGCAGCAGTACTGTCTGCTCAACCAGAGTCAGGCCGGCGCCACGTCTGCTACCGAAGAAGGGCCCTGCGGGCCAATGCCTCGCCCACACGACATAAACTGAGGAACCGCATTCGCGCATT
>CAZMKF010000057.1:8524-13487 GCA_964566935.1 uncultured Dehalococcoidales bacterium
CGGACGGACCTGGCAGCTGCGTTTTCGTCGAGGGCAGCAGTCTGGCAGGCGAGATCGTTGTGATCGTAAAAGGAGCGCGCCGGCTATGCCGGCGCGCTTCATAGTACCCCCAAGGGGATTCGAACCCCTGATCTTCGCCTTGAAAGGGCGATGTCCTAGTCCACTAGACGATGGGGGCATAGCTCACCAATCGCCGCCGAGTTGGGCGGCGATGCCAGAGTATAGCATACGGCGCGCGGCGGCCACAATACGATAATGCTGACCTTAAGTATGGCGGCGCCGGCGCCCCCACTGCGGTAAGCGGTTTAGAGACCGCCCTTTCGTCAGCACCCAAACCGTCGCCGGTACAGAGTTTTGACCCCGTCAGTTTTGCCTCGGAGCGTCCTGCGGGTTCATTTGACAGCTGTAAAGGCGGCAACCTAGAATGCCCGAAAGCAGCGGGTCAACGCTGGTTGCGGGCGCCGCCTGCCTGCGCCTCACAAATCGGAGAAGGAGTGTTCATGGGATCCAAAGTCTATTTCATGGATGACCGCGCCAGGGGTTTTCAGGACAGCCTGGTGGCAAAGATGCTTGCCCTGTTCGATATGGCCGGCTTCGCCGAGATGATTGAGCCACACAGCACGGTGGCGATCAAACTGCACATGGGTGAGTGGAACAACACCGCCTACGTGCGCCCGGTCTATGTGCGCGCCCTGGCGGACAAGATCAAGAGCCTGGGTGGCATCCCATTCGTCACCGATACTACCACCATGCCTTACAACGTTTGGGCTTCGCGCGTCTCGGCGCTGGATCATCTGCTGACCGATGAGCGCAACGGCTTCAACTCGGGCACGGTCGGCTGCCCGGTGATCATCGCCGACGGCTACATCGGCACCGACGACGTCAAGGTGGAGATGCCGGACGGCATCGCCCTCAAAGAGGCGCACGTGGCCACCGGTATTGCGCTGGCGGACGTGGTGATTATGCTCAGCCACTACAAAGGGCACGGCGTGGGCGTGATCGGTGGCGCCATCAAGAACCTGGGCGTTGGCTGCGCCTCGAAGCGCGGCAAGTTCAACCTGCACGGCGATGGCAGCAGCCGCTACGGCCTGGCTGGCTCTCACTTCGATCCCACGAAGTGCATCGGTAAGCGCTGCCCCACTTGGGAACTGTGCGCCAACATCTGCCCCTTCGATGGCATCACCATAACCGAGACGGGGATGGAGTGGGAGCAGGGCAAGTGCCACAGCTGCTTCGCTCACCGCTCGGTCGTCACCTGCGGCGCCATCACCAATCCGGCCGACTGGGGCGAGATCAACCCGGTGGCGATCGCCGACGCGGCGATGGGCGCCATTATGGCCACCGGTCACCAACGCTTCGGTTACATCAACCTGGCGATGGATATCTCACCGCTCTGCGACTGCATTCCCTACTCGGACAGGCCCATGGTGCCCAACATCGGCGTTTTCGCCTCCAAGGATCCGGTGGCGATCGACCACGCCTGCGTCACCGCCGTCAACAACTCGCCCGGCGTCCCCGGCTCGGCGGCGGAGGAGAAGGGCGTGGCCGGTATCGGCGACATCAAGCACGACAAGTGCTCCTCCATCCAGGGCAACAGCCAGTACCTGCAGATCAAGGCCGGCGAGAAGATCGGCCTCGGCACCACCGACTACGAGTTGGTGAAGGTGGATAGGCTCGAGTCGATCGAGCCCTACGTGCTCAACCCGGCGGGCGGCAAGCCGCGGCCGGTGGGTGCGCGCTATCGCGAGGCGTTCAGGAAGGTCTCCTACTTCCCGAAGGAAGGCTTCGCCCGCACCGACGAGGCCGACGTCAGCGACTTGCGCTGATCAGGAACTAGCAGGTAAGCGCCACGACGCTCCGATCGATTGCGACCGGAGCGTCGCTCTATTTGAGGAGATGACGCCAATGGCAAACCTGTCGAGCCCGGACGACGGCGAACCAGAACCGGTGGTTGCCAGCCCTCGCAATGTCGATGACGTCCCCAGGATCTGGGAGGCCCCCGTGCCGGCGCTGGTGGTCATCGATCTGGACATGTACTGGCTTGCGGCAGAGCGACAATCGCAGAAACTTGGATGATCTGAACTGCCCCTACTTCGCGGATCCGGATGCTCCGTCCGAGCTGTGTTACGCTTGCGCCCTGCGCAACCGCGCCTCTTTCAATCCATGGCCGGCAGGTGGGGTAGCAGCAGTCTGCGGCGCCGGTTCAGGCTGTTTTCTCTTCCACAACCGAGATGCGTGCTGCGGCGGGCTGCTGCGGATTGCGACGCCGCTCGTGGATGTGGAAGACCGCCTCGGCCAGTTTGGCGGGGTCGTGATGCAGCGGGTTGGAGTCATTGATCAGATCGGCCATCACCACTTTGACGGAGCCGAGCATCTCATCCTTCAGATCGCCGTTGGGAACCACCTGGCGCACGTCGTACTGGGGGGGTATCTCGTGCTCGAGGTTGTTGTTGACCAGCATGTAGTTGAAGAGATGGTTGCCCACGTGGCGGTGGATCACATTCAAGTGATCGGCAACACGGAAGTCGTCCGTTTCGCCGCGCTGGGTGGCGACGTTGCAGACGTAGATCTTGGTAGCGCTTGAGGCACGCACGGCTCGCGCCACGTCCTCCACCAGCAGGTTGGGCAGCACGCTCGTGTAGAGGCTGCCGGGGCCGACGACGATGATATCGGCCTGCAGAATGGCCCGCAGCGCCTCGGGATAAGCGGACGGCCGGTCCGGCTGCAGGAACACCTGCCGGATCTTCTTGTGGGCGTGGGCGATCTCCGACTCTCCCTCCACGTAGTGCTGGTCGGTCATCATCGCCGCCAGGTCCACGTTCTCCAGGGTGGAAGGCAGGATCTGGCCGCGTACCGCCAGAACGCGGGACGACTCGCGGATCGCCTGCTCGAAATTGCCGGTGATGTCGCTCATCGCCACGATGAACAGATTACCGAAGGAGTGTCCCTCCAGGCCACTGCCGACCTCGAAACGGTACTGGAACAACTTGGTCATCAGTGGCTCGGCGTCGGCCAGCGCGGCGATGCACTGGCGGAAATCCCCTGGCGGTGGCAGGTTGAAGTCCTTCCGCAATCGGCCCGAGGAGCCGCCGTTGTCCGCTACAGTGACGATGGCGGTGAGGTTGCTGGTGTGTTGCTTGAGACCGCGCAGCAGGGTGGAAAGACCGGTGCCGCCGCCAATTGCCACCACCTTGGGGCCGCGCTTCAGCAGCTGGCGCTGGTAGACGATGTCGATGAACTTGTCCTCGCGGCCTACCGGCTCGAACGCCGAAAGCAGCGTCTTGCCCAGTTGCATCATGGCCACGATGATGAAAATGGAGCCGATGGCGATGAAGAGGGCGCCACGAATGGGGCGGTCGATGAACTGCAGGGTCAGGGTGCCTACGTATTCAGGGAACGGTACCTCGCGGTACATGTGGGTGATCAGGTAGGCAACGCCCAGACTGGTGATAGTGATGCCTACGCCCAGCGCCAGAAGCCAACGCTTCAGGTGCAAGCCTGGATAGAGCCACTTCAACAGTCCCATATACCACCAAGCACCGGCACGCCATCATGATGCGCCCAGCGCGCCTTTTCCCCCATATTACGCAGATTATAACACTAACCCGCTAAAACCAAGCGCCAGCAGGCTTGCCGCCAGGCGCTTGCGTCCCGCCCGCCTCAAGGTTTAGAAGATTCTATTCACTACCGCCGAGATGATGCTGACCACTATTGCAGCCAGAATGGCGTCGAAGAACGAGCCCACGCCCATGCCGCTCACCAATTGGGCGGCCAGCCAGAAGACGAAACCGTTGACCACCAGCGCGAAGAGACCGAAGGTGATCACCGTAATCGGGAAGGCAAACAGGCTGAGCACTGGTCTCAATAGCGCGTTGAGCAGGCCCAACACTGCGGCGAAGAGAGCCGCGTCCAGCCATCTGGCGAAGTAGAGTCGGTCAGGCATGATCGAGGCCGCCAGCAGGACGGCGACGAAGATGATCAGCCAGCCAACGATGATTCCACCCATGTCCAAGGGCCTCCTCAAGTAGATTGGTGATGGCCTGTCAAACCGCTCACCACGGCTACCAGCGCCGGCGACCGGTTTGACAGCCGAAATGTCACTCTATATCCTTTGCCCTGGCGCTACGCGCGCAGAGTGTGCCACTCTGTCTATTATATCTATTCGCGTATTCGCGCCAAAAAGCAAGGGTTGGTGAGCAGCAAGTGTCGGGCACAGCAGAACCCGTTGTCAACCTTATCGATCAGCTGTGCAAGTTGCCGGGGATCGGGCCAAAAACGGCGCAGCGGCTTGCCTACTTCCTCCTGCGAGGGGAGCGGGAGGAGGCCCTGGCGCTGGCGCAGGCGATCGTCGAAGTGAAGGACAAGATCGTCTACTGCAGTGTCTGCTTCAACCTCACCGAGCTGGACCCCTGCCTCATCTGCAGCGACCGCCAGCGCGAACGCAGTCAGATCTGCGTGGTGGAGGAGCCGCTGGATATTCTTGCCCTGGAGCGCACCCGCAGTTATCGTGGTCTCTACCACGTGCTGCACGGCGCCATATCGCCGATGGACGGCATCGGTCCGGATAACTTGCGCATTCGCGAGCTGCTGGAGCGGTTGCGCCAGGAGCCGGTGAGCGAGCTGATCATCGCCACCAACCCTAACCTGGAGGGTGAGGCCACCGGCATGTACCTGCAGCGGCTGATCGCGCCACTGGGGGTGAGGATCACGCGCCTGGCGCGCGGTCTGCCGATGGGTGGCGACCTCGAGTACGCAGACGAGATCACCCTGGGCCGCGCCCTGGAGAATCGCCAACCGCTCTGAAAGCGGCGGCCGTGATTGGCACGGGCTTTCTTTGTGAATTCCTTAGAATGAGCGGGGCGGATTGTTGACATCGCCTTTTCGTTTATGCTACATTTATCGGCGCTGTCTCTCCGCCGGGGAGGCATCTGCACCTTAGACAACTGGATAGTGACAGGAAGGA
>CAZMKF010000058.1:0-884 GCA_964566935.1 uncultured Dehalococcoidales bacterium
GAGGCAGCCCACGGACGCGCGCCTGCAGTGGCAACCGGCATCAGACGCACCAACCCGGACCTGTTCGTCTTCAGTTACCAGGGCGATGGTGACATAGCCGCCATCGGCACCGCTGAAGCTATACACGTTGCCGCGCGCGGTGAGCTGATCTCGGGGGTCTTCGTCAACAACGCCACTTTCGGCATGACTGGTGGCCAGATGGCGCCTACTACCCTGCCCGGTCAGCGCACGTCCTCCAGCCAGTCGGGGCGCGACGTTAGCGTGGCCGGCTACCCGCTGCGCATCCCCGAAATGCTGGCCACCCTGGACGGACCCGCCTACATCGCCCGCACTGCGGTGAACAATGCCACCAACATCGCCCGCACCAAGGGCGCCATTCGTAAAGCATTCCGTGCCCAGCTGGAGGGCATCGGCTACTCATTGGTCGAGGTTCTGAGCCCTACTACCAGCTAGGCGAGTTCAAAGTCGCGCCGGAGCTGAAATAGTGAATCGCCGGAGAAAGGACAGCAAAGATGCTTGAGGAAATGGTTCTGGCCGGTTTCGGCGGACAAGGAGTAATGGTAGCGGGCAAGCTGCTGGCCCAGGCAGGCATGGATGAAGGCAAGCAGGTAGTCTGGATTCCCGCCTACGGGCCGGAGATGCGCGGGGGCACTGCCAACTGCACGGTGATCATCTCCGATGAGGAGATTGGCTCGCCCATGGTAGCGCGGCCGATGTTGGCTGTGGCCTTCAACCGGCCGTCACTGGACAAGTACGAGCCGCTGGTCAAGCCGGGTGGCTATCTGGTGATCAACTCATCGATTAGCGGCCGCAGCGCAACCCGCACCGATATCACCGCAGTAGAGATACCGGCCAACGAAATGGCGGAAGAGCTCGGTAACGCA
>CAZMKF010000058.1:894-12244 GCA_964566935.1 uncultured Dehalococcoidales bacterium
CATTGTGAACTCCATCATGCTCGGCGCCTTGATCGGCTGCACGGACATTGTGGCGATCGACAGCCTCGTGGAAGCGATGCGCAGCGTCTTTAGCGCCCGTCAGCATCACCTGCTCGAGGTGAACCGCAGCGCGATGTTAGCGGGTGAGGCCAGGGCACGGGAGGCTGTAGCGGCCAAGGTCTAGCAGCACGAGTAAATCCGCTTCTGCTATAGTGCCGCTGTATCTCCAGTTGAGGGCAGACAGATGAGAGCAGTGGTGAAATACGGTCATGGCGACGGTGAGGTAGAACTGCGCGAGGTTGACCGGCCTGTTCTGGAACCTCACGAAGTACTGATCGCCGTCAAGGCCGTCGGAGTCTGTGGCACAGACATAGATCTCTATCATAACAAGCAAACCTATAAGGTCGGCGTGCCGGTCATCCTCGGCCACGAGTTCACTGGCGAGATTGCTGAGGTGGGCAGCGACGTCGTCGGCTGGCAGGTAGGCGATCGCGTTGTCAGCGAAACGGCAGCGAGAATCTGCGGCACGTGCAGTTTCTGCCGGGCGGGCAAGTACAACTTTTGCCCCGAGCGGAAAGGCTTTGGCTACGGGGTAGATGGCGCTTTCGCCGATTTCGTCAAGACCCGGGCGGGCACCCTGCACCGCGTGCCCGACAGTCTCGATTACGAACAGGCGGTCTTGATCGAACCGGTTACGGTAACTGTCAACGCACTCACTGCGGATATCCGCATTTACCCCGGCGACACGGTGGCGATCATCGGCCCGGGCACTGTGGGCTTGCTTACTGTCAAGATGGCGTGCATTGCGGGCGCCAGGAACGTGGTGATGATCGGCCGCAGCCGCCACCAGAGACGTTTCCAGATGGCGCGCGATTTGGGGGCCACCGAAACGATCGACAGTGAAAGCGAGGATGCGGTGGCGCGCATGCGCGCTATCGGCGACGGCCTGGGCGCGGACGTGGTGGTCGATGTGTCGGGATCGTCGGAAACGCTTGACCTGGCGCTCGATATAGTCAGGCCGATCGGCTGGGGCGCAAAGCCGTTGGGCTTCTCGCTGGCCCGGCTGGTATCGAAGGCGATTCGTCTGCAGGGTGTGTACAGTCACACCAGCCGTTCCTGGGAGCGGGCAATCAGTCTAGTGAGCAGTGGTCAGTTCGACGCTGGCTCGATTATCGGCGGCTACTATCCGCTTGACGAGTGGAGACGAGCGATTGAAGACTCTGATAGCGGCAAAGTGGTCAAAGCGGTGATCACTCCCTGAAGGCGCGGCCCACCCAGCAACAATGTGAGGTTGGAGTTTGAAGGTAAGGATCGGAGACCCCAGCAAGGGGGCATATGACGTAATCGTTCTGCCGGTGTTTGAAGACGAACCCCGCTGCAGCGCCCGGGTATCCGCCTGGACGAAGAACCTGCCAGAAACGTTGCTGGACGATGCGCTGGCACGTGAGACAAAGGGCAAGGCCAACGAGCTCACCATACTGTCTCAGGCGGCGGGTGAAGCGGTTACGCGTTACGCCCTGGCCGGGCTGGGAAAGCACAGCGAGTTCACGCTCGACACTCTGCGCCAGGCGGCCGGCGGTCTGGCGCGGCGCTTACGCAAACTGAAGCTCACTCGCCTCCTCTGGCTGCTGCCGGAACCAAACGCCCAACTGTCAACGCCTGAGCTGGCAGCGGCAGTGGTGGAAGGTACGGCGTTGGGTGGTTATGTCTACGATCGCTTCAAGAGCGAGGCGGAGAAGAACAGCGATGAACTGGTACTGGAGCTGGTAACGGATCACGAAGAAGCGGCGCTAATCCAGGCCGCAGTGGACAGCGCGCTCTGTGTGGCGAAGGCCACCTGCTGGGCGCGCGACCTGATCAATGGCCCCGCCTCCCAGGTAACACCCTCCTATCTGGCCGGAGAGGCGCTGAAACTGGGCACGATCAAGGGCCTGGAGGTGCAGGTTCTCGAGGCAGGCCAGATGCGCGCCCTCAAAATGGAGGCCGCTTTGGCGGTGGCGCAAGGCTCAGCACAGGCGCCACGGCTGGTGGTGTTACGCTACCGCGGCGATGCGGCTAGCGATCGCACCATCGCCTTTGTGGGTAAAGGCATTACTTTCGACAGTGGTGGACTATCGCTGAAGACGGCCGACGGCATGGAGACGATGAAAGACGACATGTCGGGAGCGGCAGCGGTATTCGGCGCCGTGCGCTGCATCGCGGCGCTTGGTCTCAAGGTGAACGTTCTCGGCATCTGCCCCCTGATGGAGAACATGCCAAGCGGCTCGGCCTACAAACCAGGGGATATTCTGCGAGCCATGAATGGCAAGACAATCGAGGTGGTCAACACCGACGCCGAGGGCAGGGTGGCGTTGGCTGATGCCCTCGCCTTCGCCGCGCGCAACGGTGTATCGGCCATCGTGGACCTGGCCACTCTGACCGGCGCCTGTGTGGTGGCGCTGGCCAGCGAAGCCTCCGGCGCCATGACCAACAACGACCAGCTGTTGCAGTTGGTGCGCGAGGTTGGCGAGTATACCGGCGAGCGGGTGTGGCCGCTGCCGACCTGGAGCGTCTATCGCGAGATGATTGACAGCGACGTCGCAGACATGAAGAACAGCGGCGGGCGCTGGGGTGGCGCCATCACCGCCGCCATGTTCCTCAAGGAATTCGTGGGCGAGATACCTTGGGTACATCTCGACATCGCCGGTCCATCCTATGTGGACAAGAACAAGGGCTACCTCAACAAGGGCGGTAGCGGCGTTGGGGTAAGACTGCTGACCGAGCTGGCGCGCCGCTGGGCGGTCGCCGGCAATTCCTGACTGAAGCCGAGTCGGTTCAGTCGGATGGCCAGGGAGAACAAACGATGAAACTGATAATCGCGATGATACCGCACGACTCTGCGGCACAAGTGGTGGATGCCCTCACCCGGCAGGAGTTCGGTGTTACCCGCATCAATACCTTCAGTGGGTTCATGAGGCGGGGCAACGCCACCCTCCTGGTGGGAGTGGACGACGAGCATCTGGGTACAGCCAGTGACATTATGAGCGCCGCCACCAACAAGGGACGTTTCTACGTGTTCGACGTGGATCGATACGAACGCATCTGACGCCCGGTAACTACGCTACGCGTCGGCCACTGCCTTCCCGCCTCCGCGTCTGAATAGCCTGCGGAGCTCGTCATTCTCCCACACCACCAGCAACTGGGCGGCCATGAATATCGAGGAGTAAGTGCCAGTTACCAGGCCGATCAGTAGCGTGAGGGCGAAGTTGCGCGTGGTGACACCACCGAACAACACCAGGGCAATCAATGGGAAGACGGTAGTCAGCTGCGTGTTGAGCGACCTGATGAACGTCTGCATGATGCTGTGATTGACCACTACCTCGAAGGCCTGCCCGGGCATGCGCGTGAGGTTCTCACGAATGCGGTCAAAAACAACGATCGTGTCGTGCACCGAGAAGCCGATCACCGTTAGAATCGCCGTTACGAAGAGAGCATCCACCTCGAAGCCAAACAGTTTGCCCAGGACCGAGAAGACGCCCACCACCACGATGACGTCGTGGACCAGGGAGAGAATGGCGCAGGTGCCATAGCGGAACGACTTTCGGATGCGCCGGAATGCGTACGTGATATAGAGCAAAATGCCGATGGAGGCCATCGCCACCGCCAGGAACGCCTTGTCACGAATCTCGGTGCTGAGCGCCGGCCCTACCGATTCAAATCGGACGGTCTCATAGTCGCCAAACGCCTCGCGTAAGGCAGTGTCCACGCGCTGCCTGGTCCCCTCTGCCGAGGCCGATTCAACATCCCTGGCGCGAACAATGTACATATTCTCGCCAGAGGTCTGCACCACTGAGTCCACCATGCCGTTATCAGTCAGCAGTTCACGCAAATCTGCCGGCGCCACCGCTCGCTGAAAGCGCATCTCCCACAGCGTGCCGCCAGTGAAGTCTACGCTCAGATTGAGGCTGGGCGGTATGGCAAGTGAGATCAGTCCTGGAATGATGATGATCAGAGAAAGCAGAAAGTACCAGTATCGCCGACCGACAAAATCAAACAACTCGCGCTCCTACGGCAGCAGAATGCCAAACAGGACGCAGTTTAGCACAGCGCCGGCGAGGCGACAAAAACCAGCACGCTCCGCCACCCCTGCGCCACAAGTACCGGAGGTGAAACGCGCTGGCGCCAGCGAAGCGCCAATCTACTGTCTCAAGAGGGCAGCCTCGTTTTGCGACGGCAAGGAAGTGGCGCTATAATGCCTGCACGGGCCGGACAGCCCGATCTCTTCGATGCTCAAGGGGCTCTTCCAGATGGCGAATCGCAGTTCCAAGCGCCGCAGCCGGCAAAAAGGCCGTGCACCCAGGCGAGAGAACGTCCCCGCCCCGCAGGTGGCGGTCCCCACTCCAGCAGAGGCCCCTGGAGAATCTTATGCGGAAGAACGCGCCCCGGTTACCGTCAGCACTGCCAAAAGCAACCCAAAGGCCTCACGTTGGCTCAATGCCAGCCGAGCCAAGACAAAACCAGCGCCGCCAGTAGTGATCGACTACTCACACATGAAGCATGATCTCAAACGTCTTGGCATTATCCTGGCCATCATCGCCGTTTTCTTTGTCGCCGCCACCTTCGTGCTGCACTGACGCCGCTAACCAGCGGTTTAACGACCCACCATTGGAAAGTACGCGCGTGACTTCGGCGTGATCACTTCCACCATTGCGGCGCCAGCATCGTCTTGCACCCAACGCACCCCCTCCTCCACCAGACCGGCCCAGAACCGCCGTGGGGGTTTGGCGACAGGCAAGCGCAAATAGCCCTCGATCAGAGTGCGGCTCTGCGCCGGTGCGGCGCCAATCCCCCAGCGATAGGGGTGGTCCGCGACCTGAAGGCGGCCCTCGTGATCGAGGCCTACTCTGAAAGCGCCGGTCACAGGTGAGGCGGCGCACGTTTCGCCCTCTGTGAAGACGTGGCCACTACTGACACCGAAGGTGAGGGGGTTGGCTGCGCCCCAGTTAAGCACTTCAGCCTCAAGACGCATGAGACCGTCCACAAACACCCAGCTGGGACTGATGCTCACCCTGCCCAGCGTAACCTGACTGGCGCCATCAGCCCTGACGCGAGCATAAACCACGCTGGGAGCCACGTTGGCCACGATCATGCCCACCCCTTCAAGAACCAGCCCAAGCCGGTAAGTGCGCGGCCCGCTCTCCTGGGTGATGCGAATTGAGCAGCTAAGGGTGCGCGCCTCGCCGGGCGCCAGATCACCACCGAGTCCCCAGCGATAGGGATAGGCGGGCGCCGTACTGGGCCGGTCCGAATAGTCAAGGCCAACCCGCACGGTGGTGACCGGCGCCGGCTGAGCCACCACTCCCTCGTCGTAGATCAGCGAGGGCGACTCCGGTCCACTGCGCAAAGTGGAGCTGCCGATATTGCGCACGGTGAGCCGAACCGTCAACAGCTGGCCAACCGCCACCAGCCCGATCGTCGCACCCTCCAGCTGGGCCGTCGAGCTGACGATCCAGCGCTCAGTTTCCGACCTGATCTCAGGCAACATCGCGTGCAGAGCGCTGCCAGGGCAGGCGGTGAGGTTGGGGTCGTAGTTTGCGTAGCAGTTGAGCGCATAGCCTTTGTAGTCGCGATGGCCGGCCAGATTGGCGGTGGTGAAGGTAAGACCGCTACACGTCTGTTTGATCGGGCTGGAGGCGAGTGGACTGAAGCCCTTCTGGCTGCATTTCCAAGCCATCAGGCGCTCAGCCGCGATCAGCGCCGCCGCGGTGGGCCTGACCGTCTCGAAGGTGCCGATCAGCGACAGGCCCAGCGTGTAGGCATTGAAGGTGCCGGTGTGGCCAGCTATGACATCGTCCCCGCCCGCCCTGCCCTCATAAATGGCGCCGTTGGGGTCGACCACGTAATTGTAGCCGATGTCGCCCCAACCCAGATCGTAGGTGTGGTAGCGCCAGATGGCCCGCATCACCGATTTGAAGTAGTCAGCATCGCCACTGACGTTCCTGGTGGCCGTATGGTGCAATATCAAGTGAGATACGGGTGCGTATGATTGCGGCCAGAGCAGAAATCCGTACTGATCCTTTAAGACCCCCTCTGGATCGGGGCAGGCCCAGCCGTAACGCGAGATCACCGCCGGCTTGCTGGCCAGCGCCGCGCTCAACTCCTTCACCGTCAATTCCTCAGCGGCGTTCCCTATATCAAGCGATGCCAGTGCGGACTCAGTAGCGGCCGATACCGTGGCGGCGGCCGCGGTGGCAGTCGGGCCGGTCAGGGTGGCGTCGATGAAGACGAGTTGGCTGGAACACAGTTGCCACTCGGCTTGGCCGGTCGCCGCGCCGGCACGCACCTGCACAAAGTTATGTAGCGCACCGTCCTCCGGGAAGTACAGGCTGGTTGCCTGCCCCACTTCCGCCGCTGCCGAAGCCATCAGCTCCTCCTGTACGGAGAACCAGTCGCTCCAGTGAGAGCCGTCTACGCTGGAGCGTACGGCGAAGCCCAGCGAAGCATCGCCCCGCCACTTCAAACCGACAGCCTGAAAGGGAAAGGGAGCCTCGACGACTCGGCTGCAGGCCATGCTGGCTACAGCGCCTGTCAGGGTACCGTCGACCCCTGCCACACGTACGCCCGACGATCCCTCCGCCAGCCAATCCTCCCCGCTCAGTGCTGTGACCTCGCTGCGGATCGGTTCAGCGGCAACCTGCGCATGGACGGCGGAACGTGAAGACACGCCTGTGCCGGCCCAGATAGCGCAGGCGACCGATGAGAATGAGCAGGCCGCCAGAAAGCGGCGGCGCGTCATTCGCAGTGGCCGGGAATCCAAGGGGGACTTCATGACCGGTTACCCCGTGAGAACGTCGATGTGAACGGACTATCCTACTATGATAACGATAGTTGTTCCGTTCGCAAGTCCGTCAGGAACATGTGGCCAGGCGCGTGAGTGATCATCAGCGCCGGTTTCGATTCCAGCGCCACTGCCTGGGGGGTGACGCCGCAGGCCCAGAAAACGGGCGCCTCACCCTCGTACACCGTCACCGGGTCACCGTAATCGGGTCTGGCGAGGTCCGCAATACCAAGCGCAGCCGGGTTGCCCACGTGCACGGGAGCGCCGTGCACGCCGGGGAAACGGGCCGTGATCTGCACGGCCTGTGCTACCTGATGGTAAGGAATGGGCCGCATCGTCACCACCAGCGGCCCGTGGAAGACTCCCGCCGGCCGGCACTGTCTGTTCGTGATGTACATAGGCACATTGACATCTTCCTCCACGTGGCGCACCGGCAGCTGGGCGGCGAGCAGCGCTTCTTCAAAGGTGAAGCTACAGCCCAGCAGGAAACTGACCAGGTCGTCACGCCAGAGGCCGAGCAGGTCGCGGTACTCGCCCGTCAGCTGGCCGGCCTCGTACAGCCGGTAACGCGGCGTGTCGGTGCGCAAGTCGGCGCCGTCAGCGATTGCCGTCTGCCAGCTGCCGGCATCGGTGACGTCCAGCAGCGGACAGGGTTTGGGATTGCGCTGGCAGAAGAGCAGGAAATCGTAAGCGTACTCTCTGGGCAGAATAACCAGATTGGTCTGGGCGTAGCCGTAGGCCAGTCCGGCCGTTGGTCCGTGCCAGCGCCCCACGCGCGCCGCCTCGCGTACCTCGGCGGCGCTGGAACGAGCCGTTAAGTGCGGGTCCAATACGTCATCAGCCACGGAACGGCGAGATGAGAATGAAGAACACTAGCATGACGGCCATTAGCAGCAGCCAGCCAACGATGGTGGTCTTGACCGCCTTCTTGGTGTCGAAATCGAGCGCCTCGCGCACCGCCACTACGCCCGCCGCCAGCGTCCACAAGCCGCCGATGAGGCCCGCAATACCGCCAAAACAAGGGATGAAGACCAGTACACCCAGCAGGCCTGGCGTGTAGGCAAAGCCGAGGCAGCGCAGCAGCTGGCCGGGGGTGGCACTACCGCCGAATACCCTGGTGCCAACGTAGTAGGTCACGAACGACCAGATGATCCAGCCAACAACGGCGGCGATGGTGCCGGTGAACAAGCCGCCCAGGGAGTCACGAAAGCCGCCGGCGTAGACCGACTGCAGCAGTTTGCCGAAGCCCTGCGCCAGGGCGACGATCATCACGACGACCAGGGCCTGCGAGGTGGCGTTGAGGTCCCTCTCCAGTTCGTTGAAAACGGACGGCTGCAAGCGGGCAGCGCGAATCATGCGGGAGACGATCATTTCTGCACCCTCAATTCACGGTGAATTCCCGGTATCGAGTTAAAGTATATTCATCACATCTCGCAACCGCAACGCCATTCAGGGAAGGAACATACGAAACAGTAGCGGGCCTAACACCACTATCGAAAGAAACCTGCCGACGAGATTGAGGATGAATCCAACAACGAGAGTGAGGAGTAACTTCACGCCATGGACGTTGAATACTTCACTAACCGCCACCACGTTGGTCACAATAGTCCATACTGACCCGACCAGCCCGACAACTCCTCCGGTTACGGGGATAAAAGTAAATGCTTCAAGTACACCCGGTGCTGACGCGTATCCCAGCGCGCGCAATGCCTGTGCAAAGGTACCCCTGCCGCCGAATACCTTCGTTGCGGCTATATAACAGCAGTACGACCAAATTACCCACCAGGCGACGGCAAAAAGCGGGCTCAGAAGCCCGCTAATGAGAACGATTCTTTGGGGATACCCGGCTGGAAAGGAACCTGTCGGCGAAGTCGCCGCCGGACTGCTAAAAGGCGCAGTCCCTGCAAGATAGGTGACAATAGCAGTGGGTACGGCAACACCAAGAACCACTGCCAACGCCTGACGCGTGGCGTTTGAGTCATGCGCGATTTCGGTATAAGCAGACCGTTCGAGCCTGACCACCCGAATGGAGCGCGAGAGGATAGTGCGCACCATCTCCATAACCTCAACACAGATTTGCCCCGGGCACAGGTGCACGTGAGAGCGATTCCGAATTGCATCATAGGATCAACAACAGTACCAGATAAAGTAACGAACCTGGCCGCTGCCCATCGCTGGTACGGTGTCAGGCAAATCGATCTCAAACGGAGAGGGGTTTGACGCTGCCGCCGCGCCAACCCTATAGTAGGCGCACCGAACATCAGGAGTATCGCTGTGAACCAAGTCCGCGTGCGCTACGCGCCCAGCCCCACCGGCGCGCCCCATATCGGCAACATCCGCACCGCCCTCTTCAACTGGCTCTACGCTCGCCACTGCGGCGGCAGCTTCATCCTCCGCATCGAGGATACCGACCGCGGCCGGCTGGTGGAGGGCGCCCTGGAGGCGATAATGGAGGGGCTGCAGTGGCTGGGCCTGGAGTACGACGAGGGACCTGGTAAGCTTGGCGCCTACGGCCCCTATTACCAGAGCGAGCGGCTGCCCATCTACCAGGAACAGGCGCAACGGCTGATCGACAGCGGCCACGCCTATCGCTGCTACTGCAAGCGCGAGCGCCTCGAGCAGGTGCGGGCCGAGCAGGTGAAAGCCAAGGCGCCGCTCGTCTACGACCGCCACTGCCGCGAGCTGACGGCGGCCCAGCGCGCGGAGAAAGAGGCCTCAGGGGCGCCCTTCGTCATCCGCTTCGCCACCCCTCTTGAAGGACAAACAGTAGTGAAGGACCACTTGCGCGGCGAGATCGTGTTCGAAAACGCCAACCTGGACGATCACGTGCTCATCAAGTCCGACGGCTGGCCCACCTACCAGCTGGCCAACGTGGTGGACGACCATCTGATGGCGATCAGCCACGTCATGCGTGGCGATGAGTGGATCAGCAGCGCGCCCAAGCACGTATTGGAGTACGAGGCGTTCGGCTGGCAAGCGCCGGTACTGGTGCATCTGCCGCTCATTCTGGGCAAGGACCGCACCAAACTCTCCAAGCGCCACGGCGCCACCGACGTGCGCGCCTATCGCGAGCGGGGTTACCTGGCGGAGGCGCTTGTCAACTTCATGGCGCTGCTCGGCTGGTCGCCACCGCCGGAGAGCGGCGAAACGAGCGATATCCTGCGCCGCCCCCGCCTGGTCGAGTTGTTCGATATAGATCGTATCGGTGTCACGCCCGCCGTCTTTGACGTGGACAAGCTCGACTGGATGAACGGCGCCTATATCCGGCTGCTGCCCGAGGCTGAACTGGCGGAGGCGGCTGTGCCCTACCTGCGCCAGGACGGCCTCGTCTCCCCTGAGCTGGACGAGGCGGCGGCCGTCAGGCTGGTGGAGCCACTGGCGCCGCTCTTCCGTGAGCGCATCAAGACGCTGGCCGACACGGGCGACATAGTGGACTTCCTGCTGGGCAACCCGCATGAGTACGAGGCCAGGGCGCTGCTGATCAAGGGCGCCAGCGCTGAGACTGTGCGCAACAGCCTGCTTGAGGTGGTGACCACCCTGCGCAGGACCGAGTTTGAAGCGGCGGCACTGGAGGCAGCGTTGAGGCGGCTGGCAGCAGACAGCGGCCTCAAGACGGGGCAACTGTTCGGCGCCATCCGCACCGCCATCTCCGGCAAGACGGCGACGCCACCGCTATTCGAATCACTCGCCGTGCTTGGCCGGGAACGCGCCATCGAGCGGCTGCAAGCCGCTATCGACCGTCTAAGCTGACAACTGCGCCCGCCGCGTTAAGCGCGGCGGGCGTTTCCGCTCATCCCTTAACCCGGCGCGCCTCAAGCCTTGCCCACTCGTCGCGCAGTTGCACTGTGCGGTTGAAGACCGGTTTACCGGCGACCTTGCTGTCGGGATCGAGGCAGAAGTATCCCAGTCGCTCAAACTGGCACACGTAGCCCGGCTCCACCTCGGCCAGCCCTGGCTCCGCCTTGACGCCAGTGAGCAACGTGACCGAATTGGGGTTTAGGTTACTGGTGAAATCCTGGCCCTCCTCCACCAAAGATGGATCTTCTTTGGCGAACAGGCGGTCGTAGAGCCTGACCTCAGCTTCGCAGGCGTGAGCTGCCGAAACCCAGTGGATGGTGGCTTTCACCTTGCGGCCGTCGGGCGCGCTGCCGCCCAAAGTGGATGGATCGTAGATGCAGTGCAACACCGTCACCTCACCTGCCTCGTTCTTCTCCACGCCGATGCAGCGGATGAAGTAGGCGTAGCGCAGCCGCACCTCGCGACCAGGCGCCAGGCGGAAGAACTTGGCGGGCGGCTCCTCACGAAAGTCGTCCTGCTCGATGTAGAGCTCACGGCTGAACGGCAACTGGCGGCTGCCCGCCGCCGGGTCCTCCGGATTGTTGATCGCCTCTATCTGCTCGCTCTCGCCCTCTGGGTAGTTGTCGATGATCACCTTCAGCGGCTTCAACACCGCCATGACCCGTGGCGCCGTGGCGTTGAGGTCCTCGCGCACGCAGTGCTCCAGCAGCGCGATGTCGACCACACTGTCGGCCT
>CAZMKF010000058.1:12324-12887 GCA_964566935.1 uncultured Dehalococcoidales bacterium
CGCCGATACGGTCGCAGAAGTTGCGTATGGCCGCCGCGCTGTAACCGCGCCGGCGCAGGCCGGAGAGAGTGGGCATGCGCGGGTCGTCCCAGCCGCTCACCCGTCCCTCGTCGACCAGGCGGCGCAGGAACCGTTTGCTGAGGATGGTGTAGCTGAGATTGAGCCGCGCGAATTCAATCTGCCGCGGCGCGAAGATGCGCAGCTCGCGCAGGAACCACTCGTAAAGAGGGCGATGGTCCTCGTACTCCAGGGAGCAAAGCGAATGGGTGATGCCCTCGATGGAGTCGCTCTGCCCGTGGGCAAAGTCGTACATCGGGTAGATGCACCACTGGCTACCGGTGCGGTGGTGCTCCGGCTCGTGCAGGATGCGATACATCACCGGATCGCGCAGGTTGATGTTGGGCGAGGCCATATCGATCCTGGCGCGCAGCACTCGGGTGCCGTCGGGGAACTCGCCAGCGCGCATGCGCTCGAATAGTTGCCGGTTCTCCTCAGGCGTGCGGTTGCGCCAGGGGCTCTCCCGGCCCGGTTCGGTCAAGGTACCGCGATTGAGCCGGATCTCC
>CAZMKF010000059.1:0-4442 GCA_964566935.1 uncultured Dehalococcoidales bacterium
GATCGGCGATGGCGCGAGTGATCGCCTGCCTGATCCACCAGGTGGCGTAGGTGCTGAATTTGAAGCCTCGCCGGTAGTCGAATTTCTCCACTGCGCGGGTGAGCCCGATATTGCCCTCCTGAATGAGGTCGAGCAGCGAAAGGCCACGGTTGACGTGCTTCTTGGCTATGCTGACAACAAGGCGCAGGTTGGCCTCAGTAAGGTGCTGCCGGGCGCGCTCGCCGCTTTCCCATTCCTGGTTGGCAGTGCGTTTGGCTTCCGGGTCGAGGTCGGGCTCGGCCAGGCGATCCCAAGCAAAGCGCCCACACTCGATGCGCTTGGCGAGGTCGACTTCCTGGGCGGTAGTTAAGAGTGGAACACGTCCGATTTCCCTGAGGTACAAAGTGACGGGATTGTCGATGTTTTCATGATCCTCAATTTCGGACCAGGTGCTGTTACTTGATGATTCCTGTTTAGCTTCAGCGGCTGGGCGCCAGGTGTTGGGAACTTTCGGTAGCCTTGTCCCCGCCCTTTCTGAGCCGTCGTTCAAATCCACGTCTATGGTCAATCGAACGTCCACCTCTCCTTCCACTTGCGCCTCGAGCTCCATCCAGGAAGAATCCTATAGTTCAATCTCGTCGTCCGCTCGGGCACCATATTCAGCGGCTGTCTGATCGTGAAGAACCGCTTGCTGGTTGCTATTTCAATTATAGTATAGTCGGACGGTGCGCAATTAGCAGACTTCCGAGCGTAAACAGGTGATCCGTGTGGGCTACGGCAGCAGAGGTCCTGCCTTTCACCGGTATCAACAACCGGCGCCGTCGCGCCCTACGTGTCACGATTGTATACTCTTACCATCGGATTTTGCCGATGTCAACGGTGTACTTGGGCTCTTGTAGCATTCTCGCACCGCCATTTTCAATATCATAGCCGCAAAAGGTGCTTGCTGCCAGATCAAAAGACGCACAAGGCTTGCGTCTGCGCCCTGCAGACCACAGGCGGGCATAATCGTTGTTGGCCTGGTGAGCCCGGGCCAGTCGGTCACCAACCTCCCTTTGCTGCTTTCCTGCGGTCTGGATTTCGGTTGACCTCGTTTTTGGCCGATGTTACGATGCCACGGTAGAACCAGCCTGTACGGGCAATTAGGAGATGGTGGCGATGTCGGACCTGCACCCAATTCTGTTTACGCGTGGTGTTCCCCCCAGTGAGGCGTTTCCGGTGGAACTGGTAGCGGATTGCGCGCGGGCTGCCCTGACCAACGACCCGTCAGTCCTCTTGCAGTACGGCAAGTCGGCCGGCTACCTGCCGTTGCGGCAGTGGCTGGCGGGGCAGAATGGCGTAGAGGTGGAGCGGGTGCTGGCCAGCAACGGCTCGCTGCAGATTATGGACTTCATCTGTGCCACTCTGCTGCGGCCTGGCGACACTGTATACGTGGAGTCCCCCAGCTACGACCGTGCCATCACCATCTTCCGGCGCCACGGCGCACGTGTCGTGGGCGTGCCCCTGCAGGCCGATGGAGTGGACCTGGACGCTCTAAAGGAGGCGCTGACACAGGCGCCGCCCAAGCTGTTCTACGTGATTGGCGACTTCCAGAACCCGGCCGGTGTGACGACCTCACTGGTCAAGCGCCAGCAGCTGGTGGCACTGGCGGAAGAGTTTGACTTTCTGTTGATTGAGGACATCCCATACCGTGCTCTGCGCTATGCGGGTGAGGAGCTGGATTCGCTCCTGTCCCTGGCGCCTGACAGAGTCCTTCAGCTGTCTTCATTTAGCAAGCTCCTCAGCCCTGGTATGCGTACCGGCTTCGTCATTGCGCCCATGGCAGTCGGCGCCAAACTTGCCCGTTTTGCCGAGGACACCTACATCATGCCGGTGTTGCCCACCCAGGGCATTGTTTACGAATTCTGCCGCCGTGGCCTCCTGGCGGAAAACGTGGAGCGTCTGCGAGGTCTGTATCGTCCGCGCCTGCAGGCCGCGCTGGCGGCGCTGGACCGCGAGCTGCCTGACGCACAGTACGCCCGCCCGGAGGGAGGCTACTTCATCGGCGTCACCATGCCGGAGGGGGTGGGGATGGCAGAGCTGCTGCGGTCTGCCGCGCAGCTGCAGTTGACCCTCACCAATGGCGACGGCTTCTTTGTGGAGAAGCCAGCGCGAGCCTTTGTGCGCATTCCTTTCTGCAGCGTCAGCCCAGCCGACATAGAAGATGGCATCTGCCGCTTGGCAGAGGCAGCGCGGCGCGCCGGCTGAGTTGGCCGCGCCTTGTGGACAGGTCTCAACCTACGGCGATTTAGCGCGTATGCTGGGCGAACCTTGGCGCGCTCGTGAGGTCGGTTGGGCGCTGAACGCCCTTAAGGGGGACTCGGCGCCCGCGCACAGGGTGGTTAACCGTGAGGGCGTGCTCAGTGGTGGCTGGGCTTTCGGTGATCCCGAGGTGCAGCGCCAGTTACTGCTTGCGGAAGGCGTCCAATTTGACGAGCGAGGCCGGGTGCGGCTAAACCTACATCGATGGCCGGGTCCAGCGGCTGAAGAAACTGTAGCGCCGAGTGACGACGGGCCGGGCGGCTTGGAGGAACAACATGCTATTGGCACAACCGATCAACATCAATGGGATGGAACTAGCTAACCGGATAGTGATGCTGCCCATGGTGACCAACCTTGCGGGCCTGGAGGGCGAAAACACCGAACAGCTGATGAACCATTACCGGCGGCGGGCCGGCGAGTCGGTTGGCCTGGTGATCGTGGAGTCGACACCGGTAGATGGTAACTACCGCAACTGCGTTAACGGTCCGGGCATCTGGTCGGATGAGCATGTGAAGGGTCTGAGCCAACTGGCCGCTGCGATCAAAGAAAAGGGCTCGGCTGCCTCACTACAGATCTTCCACGCGGGCGCTCGCACTTATGCCGACATGCCGGGTGTGTCGTGCTCAGGTATCGCCCTGAAAAAGGGTAGGCGGCCTGAGCAGCTGGCGTTGGAGGATCTGCCGGCAGTGATCGACCAATTTGCCAGCGCCGCTCTGCGGGTGCGTCAGGCGGGCTTTGACGCAGTGGAGGTGCACGTCGCCCACTTCTACCTGCTATCCGAGTTCCTTTCCCCCCTCACCAACAAGCGCAGCGACGATTATGGAGGCAGCCCGGAGAACCGTGCCCGTTTGGCCACGGAGGTGGTCAGTGCGGTAAGGCGTGCTGTAGGTTCGGACTTCCCCATCGTGCTGAGAATGCACGGTTACGAGGCCGCGCCGGGTGGGCTGACCGATGCCGATATCCAAGTCGCCGTGCGAATGCTTACTGAGGCCGGCGTCGACCTGTTCAGCGTCTCCGCTAACAATCGCAGCGAGTTCGTGGAGAGCGGCGAGGGCGGCCACTGGAGTCTGCGTCCCTACCTGTACAAACATCAACCGGCCGGCAGTCATGCCCGCTACGCTGGGAGGATCAGGGAGTTGAGCGGCAAGCCGGTGATCGTCGCCGGCAAGATGGCCGACCCGCAGGTGGCGGAACAGGTGCTGGCTGCCGGTCAGGCCGATCTGATCGGCATCGGGCGTAACTTCCTTTGCGACGAGGAACTGGGTGCCAAGATGCTGGGTCGCTCCGACAGCAAGATCAAGACCTGTCGCGAGTGCATGCTTTGCCTCAAGACCACCACAGAGCAGCAGCGGCCGATCCGCTGCGCGATCAACCGTGATGTGGGTAGGAACTAGTCTTAGTCAGTAGTCAGTTGTTCGAAGGTAAACTGGCCTCGAACGCTTGTTTTGAGGCCAGCGCCTGTTTCAGCCCCAGTTCGAAGACAACGGCGCCGTGGAAGCAGCTCTGCTTCAGCTGGGCACTGAAGGCTGGCAGGTCCAAGTGCCCCTCGCCAAGGGCCAGATGGTCAGCCGGTTTGTGGGATGATGAGGCGGGAGCAAAGCCGTCGTGCAGGTGCACCTCAAGCAGCCTCGGCGCAAAGGCGTCTAAAACCTCGCTGAGTTCGCTTTCGCCGCTGTAGCCGGCCAGCACGTGGCCGGTGTCCAGACAAACTGAGGTATCGAACTCCTCGGCCAACGCCAGTGTCGCCCGCCACGGGAATTCGATGTTCTCCAGAGCGAGAAGGCGCGGCTCGATCCTGGTCTCATTCAACAGTTCGAGCAGGGAGGCTCGCGCTTGCCCCAGGAAATGAGCGATAACTACCTGCGCCGCCGGCGCCGGTAATGGCATCGCGGCGAACTCAGCCGCCACCGCGCCGGTGCAGTGCAACACATAGTTGAGCGGCGCCAGAGGGGCAGTGCGCCTGATGGCGTCGGCCAGCACCTCCACCGTTGCCCGACGCAGGCGAGGATCTGGCAGCGCAGGCTCCAGGCCCCAGAGGGGCAGGTGTACAGTGTAATCGAGCGCGAGCTCGTCCTTTAGCCGAACCAGGCGTTCCACCGTCGCCGGCTCGAAGCAACCGGGGAAGAAGAGCTCCAGTTCAGTGTTAAGTTCGATGATGGGGA
>CAZMKF010000059.1:4452-12806 GCA_964566935.1 uncultured Dehalococcoidales bacterium
CAGCGCAGGCAGGTCGAGTCGAATCGAGCCGCCAGTGGCCAGCCGCGGTTTCTCGCCAATCTGTGCCAGGATCAACTCCAGCTGCATCGCCATCACGCCTACTCTCATCGTGCACCCTCCGGAAAAAGCTGCCGACCGTCGCGGTTGCCGAGCAGTCAATTCTAGCAGTTGAATGGGCTTGCTGAGGCGGTTTCGATTCTTTGTGATGACAGCTTGAAGAACAGCCAAAGCAGACTCATGAGCTGTTACAATGAGGTTGCACGCTGACCGCTAATCAGTTGGCCGGTGCTCAGCGTGGTTTAGCTTGCCGCCAGGCAAAGGAGGTGTAATCCATGCAATCACGAAAGGAGCTGGTGTCTTCGCTGGAGAAACTGGCGAGAACCATGCGCCGCGACGTGATCCAGGCTCTGTGGCAGACAGGTGGCTACCACTTGGGCCCCAGTTTCTCGATCATGGAAATGCTGGCTGTCCTGTATTTCCACAAGATGCGTGTCGATCCTGCCAACCCGAAGTGGGAGGACCGTGACCGCCTAGTGCTCTCCAAGGGGCACGGCTCTGCCGGCCTCTACGCGGCGTTGGCGCACCGCGGTTTCTTTCCTATTGAAGAACTGTGGTCGATGAAGACTTTCGGCAGCCGCCTGCAGGGGCACCCGGACATGCTGCGCACGCCCGGCGTTGAGCTGACCACCGGTTCGCTTGGCAACGGTCTCTCCGCCGCCCAGGGCATGGCGATCGGCCTGCGGATGGACGGCCGCCCATCGCGCGTCTACTGCATCATCGGCGATGGCGAGTCGAACGAGGGCCTGATCTGGGAAGCGGCGATGTCCATTCCCAAGTTCAAACTCGATAATCTGGTCTGCATCCTCGACTACAACAAGTTCCAGAGCAGTGGTCCCAGTTGTGGCCAAATCATGCCCACCCTGGAGCCTGTGGCCGACAAGTGGCGTGCCTTCAACTGGCACGTGATCGACATCGATGGTCACGACATTGGCCAGCTGCTCGACGCCTTCGACGAGGCGGAGAAGACGAAGGGCAAGCCAACCTTCATCATTGCTAACACCATAAAAGGCGCAGGCTGCTCGTTTACCGCAGCCAACAACCGCTGGCACGTGGGCACGCTTACCGAGGATGAATACAACCTGGCGATGCGGGAGCTGTGTGAGGAGGCCACCCTATGAGTGAGTTGATCCCTCCGGTCAACGGTATCGGCAGCGGCCTGGTGGCCGTGGGCGACAAGTACCCCGAGATGGTGTTCGTGGTGGCCGACAATGCGCGCGCCATCGGCGGCGGCCCCTTCTTCGACAAGTATCCTGAACGAACCTTCGACGTTGGCATTGCCGAGCAGAACATGGTGATGACTGCCGCCGGCCTCGCCACCGCTGGCAAGTTGCCGTTCTGCAACGCCTTTGGCAACTTCCTGGCGCTGAGGGCGATCGAGCAGATCCGCACTTTCGTGGCGCACACCAAGCTGAACGTCAAACTGATCGGTGGTCTGGCCGGCCTGAGTGGCGGCAAAGAGGGTCCCACCCATGAGGCACATGAGGACATCGCCCACCTGCGCGCAGTGCCGGATCTCGTGGTACTGGCGCCTACCGATGTCGTGTCAACTGAAAAGGCCGTGATCGCCGCGGCCGCCTGGGAAGGGCCGGTCTTCATCCGCATCGGCCGTATGCCGGCTTCTGTCCACTACAAGCCGGATTACGAGTTCAAGATCGGCAAGGCAGAGCATTGGCGCGAGGGCAAGGATGCCACCATCATCTCCACTGGCGTCATGCTCAAGCCAGCGCTTGACGCAGCCGGGCAACTCGCCAAAGAGGGCGTTGAGGTCCGGGTGCTCGATATGCAGACGGTGAAGCCGCTGGACGACGAGGCGGTACTGAAGGCCGCCAATGAGACCGGCGCCATCGTAACCGCAGAGGAGCACACCGTGATTGGTGGTCTTGGCGGCGCTGTGGCGGAGCTGTTGAGCGAACAGCGTCCCACCCCGGTGGTTAGAGTCGGCATCCGGGACGTGTACGCCGAGACCGGCGTACCCGAGAGGCTGATGGAGGAGTACGGTCTCACGGCCGAAGCCGTGGTTGAAGCCGTTAAGCGCGCCATCGCCCTCAAGTAGACAGACAGCGCGCTATCCTGCTAGTGACCCCACTTCCGCCAGGATGTGGGGTCGCGCTCTATGAACCGCAAGTGAGACAAGAGTGAGAGGAGGAAGAAATGGGCAAACTGCAAGGGCAAAATGCATTGATCTACGGCGCCAGTAGCGGTATGGGCTACGAATGCGCGCTTCTCTTCGCGTCTGAGGGAGCAAAGGTGATGGCGGTGGCGCGCCGGACCGATCGCCTGCAGATTCTGGCCGACGAGGCGAAGAAGCGCAATCTGTCGGTTTCGGTCGCCCAGTGCGATGTCAGCGATCGTGGGGTAGTGGACGAGACGGTAGCATGTTTCCTGAAAGAACACGGCAAGCTTGACGTAGTGGTCAACGCCGCAGGCCTCAACTACCCTGAGCGTCTGGTTGATCGAGTGACCAACGAGACGTGGGAGCGAGTCCTCAAGACGAACCTGACGGGCGCCTTCAACATCACCCAGTCGGCGGTGATTCCCATGAAGAAGAACGGTGGGGGTGTGATAATCCACATCACCTCCGTTTCCGGCAAGTGGGGTGATACTTCGGGCGCGGCCTATCAGGCGAGCAAACATGGTATGGTCGGCCTCGCTTACGCCACAATGATTGAGGAGCGGACGAACGGCATTCGCGTCTCGCTGATCTTCCCCGGCCTGGCGGATACGGAGATCATCCGCAACCGGCCGGTACCAGTGAAGCAAGAAACGCTGGATAAGGCGATGCGAGCCGAGGACATTGCCGAGGGCTGCCTGTTCATCGCCTCGCTGCCGGCGCGCACTTATGTGCCCGAGTTGATCATGATGCCCGGCGGTCTGCAGGCTGTGGGTCAAGCGATCATCTGAGCGCACTCCAGAGCGGTGAAAACGCGGAAGGGGACGGCCGAAAGCCATCCCCTTCTTGTGCTTGTGTGCCTTGGAGAGCGCCTATAGTTTGGCGTTCTCGCGGATGTACTTGACCGCTTCGCTGGAGGCGTTGACCATGAAGTTCGCCTCGCTGAGGCAGGCGATGTACTGGAAGCCTTGCTCAATGCGCTGAACAACCTCTTCCTTGCTGCGCGCGTGGATGCCGGCGGGCACTCCCACCGCCCTGGCGCCATCTACCACTGCCTGAATCGCATCGGCATGCGGCTTGCGGTCGTCGCCGGTGGCGAATTGCAAGCCCATTGACCAGGCCAGGTCGTTAGGGCCGATGAAGCAGGCGTCGACGCCGGGGACCGAGAGAATCTCCTTGACGTTCTTGACCGCTTCCTGGTGCTCGATCTGCACCACGATCAGGATCTCCTCGTTGGCGTGCGCCGGGTAGTCTGCACCGGCCCAGTACCGCCAGCGTCCGCCGCCGGCGCTGCGGATGCCCTCGGGTGGATACTTGCAGGCTGCAACAGCGGCTTTCGCCTCCTCGGGCGAGTTGACCATGGGGATAACCAGGCCGTATGCGCCGGCGTCCAGGGCGCGCTTGATGCCGATGGGCTCGTTCCAGGGTACGCGCGCCATTGGGATCGCCTTGGTTGATCCGATGGCGATCATCATATTCGCCAGCGTCTCCATGTCGATGGCGCCGTGCTCGGTGTCCACCACTACCCAGTCCCAACCAGTCGAAGCGATCGCTTCCGCTGCTCCCACACTGGCGAAATTCAGCCAGGTGCCGATCGCCGGCTTGCCCGCCTTAAGAAGTTGCTTTGCTGTGTTTACTCTTGCCACTGATGCGAGTTCCTCCTCGTGATTATCTGCGTTCGTCAAGGCGCAGCTTCGCGTTTTGGCCGCGAATACTCCGATGTTTCCGACAAACAGATTCTAACCACGGGCCGGCGATTGTGTCAATCGCTGAGCGCTGCCTGGCTGCGTTCTACTCGGCCAACCTCACCTCGAAGTTCCTGATATCCACGACCAGGCCGTCGAAAGTGAGCGTCTTATTCTGCTTGTCGTAGACGCACTGGAAGGTGCCGCGCTTCGACTTAACAACGCAGCCGTTTTCGATATCAATGGACAACGGGATATGCTCGTCCATCCTCCGCCTGGCTTCGTTACGCTTGTCCTCCTCCGTCATCGGCTCGT
This sequence comes from uncultured Dehalococcoidales bacterium, assembly GCA_964566935.1. Classification (GTDB taxonomy): domain Bacteria; phylum Chloroflexota; class UBA6077; order FW602-bin22; family JAMCYS01; genus CAZMKF01. The sequence continues at coordinate 8,623 of CAZMKF010000059.1, forward strand.
CTTCGTCGTCCTCATCGGCGTCGTCCGCGAATTCATCCATCATCTCTTTCAGGGCCTCGAGATACCGGTCGATGAGCAGCTCGGTATCGGCAGGCGAAACGCCGACCGAACCAACCGTCTTCAGTATCGTGTCGATTACGCCCGCCTCATCCGGCTGGGGCTGTAGGCCGGCTGGAGTGGCGCTGGTGGTTGGTGGCAGGAGTTTGAAGCCGTTCTGGTTGAGGGTGGAGATGACGTCGGCGGGGCTGGCGCCGTTGATACTGATCTGCTGAGCAGAGAGTTTTGAGGAGCCGTCGTCGTTGCCGAAGACCTTGATGCCGAGAATCTTGCCATCGTAGTAGAAGTCGGTGAGAGTATCGCCGATGTAGCCGATCTGCTCGCCGAGGGTGGAGGAAGCGAAGCCTTGTAGGCCGAGTAGGGAGGAGGCGGGAGCGATGTACTTCTTAGCCTCGTCGGTGGAGACGGCGACGTTATTGCCGTCGCCGAGGATGACGTTGGCGGTTGTTTCGGTGACGTCGACGATGGCGTCGACGCTGGAGACGATGAGGCCGCCGGCCTCGGCGATGGTGAGGGAGGAGGAGCCGAGAGCGGAGAGGGAGCCGCCGCCGGTGTAGATGGCGGAGGTGATGACCATGCCTACCTTGGCCGAGGATTTGACGACCTCGTAAACCTTGGTGACCTTGTCCCAGTGTTCGCCGTAGAGCATGCTCTCGCCGAAGATGATGTCTTGGGCGAGGTCCACCTGCATTTTGGCGGTTTTAACGTCGACGCCGAGTTGTTTGGCGAGGACCTTGAGTTTCTGGTTACCTTTGATAGCGTCGTACTTCTTGGTGAGTTCCTCGGCCCAGGCCTGGTAGTCGATCTGATCTTGTTGCTGGTTGAGGCTGGCGAGGATAATGGAGGCTGAACCTGGTCTGAAGGAGAGTGGTTTGGCTTCCGCGGAGAGGAGGATTTCGACCTCGTCGGCGGTGTTGGCGGCGAGGGAGACGGTTTGATCCGCGAGCAGCCAGGCGTCGGCTAGCTCGGAGGCCAGTGCTTTGCGTTGCTCGGGGCTAATGCTATCCGGGTTGGTGGCGAGGAAGCGTTCGGTCTTCAATCTGGCGGCGATGTAGGCGCGCAGGGCTAGTGCGGAGGTGGCGTTAGAAAGCTGGAGCGGTTTGGGATCCGGAGGCCGCTTTACCTCGAAGGGCTTGCCGACGATTGGTTTGGTGGCAAGCACAGTGGCGGTTGATGCTGGTTTGTTGGCCGCCGCAGTGGGTTGTGCTGCGGTTGTGGCGGCGGTTCGTGTAGTTGCTTGAGGCGCGGGGGCAGGGGTTGAACTGGCGCCACAGGCGGTGAGGCTGAACAGAAGAGCGAGCAGGACGAGCGAAGCGATGGCGCGACAGGCGGGTGAGGCAGCGGATGTGGAGGTGTTGAGCATGGCGTCTCCTCAAGATGCGCTATTGGATTGGGGCCGGATGCAAGTGCGGTTGGAACAGCCCAACATATCCTTGTCATCGTAATAATATCTAATGCTGCTTCCATAATACCAAAGAACGGCTGTGCGCTAGACAGTCGACTAATCGTGACGGGTGCTGTTACCAGAGCTCGTTCCGTCAGAGAGCGTCCGAACCGGGTTAGCGAGTGAGAGCTGACGCGAACGGCAAAGAGGCAGCCCCTTCACTGCTAAAGCGAAGGGGCTGTAAGGGTCAGGTGGCTAACGCAGCCCGAAGAGTGTGGCGCCGGGGCGCTGTAGCGCCTCTTCCTCAATCTTCTCGAAGCCTCCGTGGTGGCGTAGAGCTGTGCCGATTGCCCACTTGGTCAGGTTCTGCACCTTGTCCATCGTTTCCACTTCCGACAGAGGTACGAACGAGGCGCCGGAGCTTTCGTCACCGTCGATATGAGCCTCACCCGACAGCTTCTCCATGAGGAACATGACGTAGACGTTGGTGCTGCCCTGGCCATTGACGATGCCGCCGATGGCGTTACGTACGCCGAGGATCGAGAGAGGCCGCGCCAGGATACCGCTCTCCTCCTGTACCTCGCGGACCACAGCCGCGTCGATGTTCTCGTCGAACTCGGTGTAGCCGCCGGGGATCTGCCACCAGCCGGCGAATGGTTCGATGCCACGCCGGATAAGCAACACCTTGCCGTCGTCGATCACGACGCCACCAACCCCGATGCTGAACTCACCGAAGTGGATGAAGTTGCAGTTGGGGCAGGCCAGGCGTTCACGTCCACCGACCATTTTCGGCCCAAGCTCGCCAGCGCAGCGCGGACAGTAACGGTATGATGACATCGCCACTACTCGAACTTCAGGTCGAGCCCCAGCTCACTGGCGGTCTGTTTGAGGCCTTCCCAGGTGGCGTCCGGCAAGGCGATACCCTCCATGGCGCGCACCTTCTCGTTGTTGCGCTCTGGCTCGCCAGGGATCAGCACCTCTTTGACGCCGGGCGCGGGTTTGACCGCCTTGATAACGTCGATGCGGTCGTCCACCTTCTGCTGATACTCCATCAGCGGACGGAAAGCCTCGATCTTGATACAGAACAGCATGGCGCCGGTCTCGTTGTCAAAGTCCTTGAAGCTGTCGGCGCCAGCCAGCAGGCCGCCGACCAGGTCAGCCATCAGGCTGAGACCGTAGCCTTTGTGGGCACCGAAGGGCAGCATTACGCCGCCCGCGTAGAAGTCTTCAGCGTTTGTGCTGGGCTGGCCGTTCATGTCCAGTACGACGCCCAGAGGCACTGGCGCCTTCTTGGCACGTGCTACCTGCAGCTTGCCCTCAGCCAGAACGGTGGTAGCGAAATCGAGCAGGACAATGTCGTGACGACTGGTGGGCACAGCCATGGCGTAGGGGTTGGTACCGAGGGCGCGGCCCTGGCCCCCGAAAGGAGCTACGCCGGCGATAGGGGTGCGCCACCCGCCCACGATCATCATACCGAACATGCCCGCTTGCGCCATCATACCGGCAAACTCACCCAGCCTGCCGACGTGGTTCATCTCAACCAGGCCTACGGCCGCCACGTTCGCTTCTTTGGCCTTGGCGATGGCTACCTCGGCAGCGTAGCGTGCCGCGACCTGACCGAAGTTCCAGCTGCCGCCGACCAGCGCTGTCGTCGGCGTCTCCTTCAGGACTCTCGGCGCCGCCTGAGGCTTCAGGGCGCCGCTGCGGATCTGGCTGCAGTAAAATGGCACCCGAATGACGCCGTGTGAGTCGTGGCCCATCAGGTTGTTGTGCACCAGCGATTCTGCCATGTATTCGGCAGTCTCCGGCGGTGTGTCAGCGGCCGTAAATATGGCACTGACGATTCTCTTAAGTGGCTCAGCCTGGATTTGGCGGGTCATCGTCTACTCCTGTTAGAAATTAGACTAGGAATTCGCTGTTTCTATCCGTTGGCGTTAGCGCTCCCGCCCAGTGCCTTTGAGGCCGATGGTAGCGCCGGCGCGGTATGGGCAGGGAGCGAGGCTGTCGCGCAGGGCTTCGCCCATCGCCTTGAAGGCCGCCTCCCAAAGATGATGAGGATCGTCGCCGTGAAGCAGCCGCAGCTGCAGGGCCACGCCGGCGCCCTGGGCAAAGCCCTCAAAAAACTGGCGCAAGGTGGTAACCTGAATATCCTCCACCATCTCATAGCGCAGGGCCACAGGGTCACCGTGAAGCAGGAAGTAGGCGCGCCCGTCGAAAGCGATGGTGCAACTGACCAGTGCCTCGTCAAAGGCCACTTCATAGTGTCCCCGTCCGTTCACGCCTTCGGGCAGGCGGGCATCCAGCAGTTCGCGTACCGCACGGCCGAGCGCCAGGCCCACGTCCTCACAGACCACATGCAGGAGGGTTTCAGCGGCAGTTTCCTGGTAGCTGACGTCGAGGTTCAGACAAACGCGGGAAGCCAAGCCCGTCAACATGTGGTTGAAGAAGCGGTTGCCAGTGCTGATGGCGTAGCCGCGCCGCTCGCCGGCATCAAGTGAGATCCGGATCTCGGACTCCAAGGTGCGCCGCAACAGGCTCACCCGCTGTGATGAGAGCTGCTGCAGCTGGATGCCGAGCGCGGAGGTAGGTTCGGCTGCCATGACAATCACCCCGCCACTGAGATTGGTTCGGTTTACACCGCCAATGTTAGGTGTCGGCGCGAGGTGAGTCAAGCGCCCCGGCTGGATGTGGTAGAGTGCTGGAGGTGACGCTGGCGGGTCACCAGTGGCCCGCCGGTCAGTTG
>CAZMKF010000060.1:0-6783 GCA_964566935.1 uncultured Dehalococcoidales bacterium
CCGCCTGCTGGAAGCCGAGCGAGAAGGCGGGCATGAGCAGGTAGCGGAAGTTGGCCACCGGGTCGTCGGCGAAGGAGACGTAGCCGGCGGCCGGCAGCCAGCGCAGCCAGACGGCGAAGGTGAGGATCATCAGGATGCCGAGCCAGAACGAGGGGATGGCCACCCCGCCCAGGGCGGTGACGGTGGTCAGCCGGTCGATCCAGGTGTTGCGTTTGATGGCGGCGATGATGCCGGCCGGCATGCCGATCAGAATGGAGAGGATCAGCGCGTAGAGAGTCAAGAGGCCGGTCGGCTCCATGCGCTCGGCGATGGCGCTGGTTACCGGCTGGTTGAGAAAGTACGACGTGCCGAGGTCGCCCTGCAGGGCCTTGGCCGCCCAGGAGATGAACTGCTCGTGCAGGGGGCGGTCGAGGCCCATGTCATGCCGCAGCTGTTCGATGCGCTCGGTGGTGGCTTCGTTGCCGGCCATCACCGCCGCCGGGTCGCCGGGGGCGACGTGGATGAGGACGAAGACGGTGACGGCGACCACCAGCATGATGGGCGCCAGGGTCAGCAAGCGCCGGATTATTTGGGTTCCCATTACCGCTCCATCCTCATCACCCGCCTACTTTGCGAAGTAGCCGTTCCAGAAGTGAGCGTAGGGCAGGGTGCCAACGTTCTTCACTTTCGGCCCGGTCAGGTAGAGGTCGCGCACGTCACCGAGTTTGAGCAACGGCACTTGCTCGTAGAACAGGGTCTGCAGGCGGGTGAAGACCTCGACGCGTTTCTGCTGGTCGATGGTGGTGAGCAGCTCGTCGCGCAGGGCGTTGATCTGCGGGTTGTCCCACCAGCCGGGATAGGTGGGGCTGTTCCAGTTCATCATCAGCGGGTCCTGCTGGAAGCCGTGGAAGGTGGCGAAGATGTCCCACTCCTCCGGCTTGGCGCGGCGGGAGACGAGCGTCGCCCAGTCGATCACCTGCAGGTCGATGTTGAGGCCGAGGTTCTGCATCTGCTGCCCCAGCACCACGGACTCCTGGAACATGGTGGGGTACTGGCGGCTGGTCAGGTAGCGGATCGGCTCGCCCTTGTAATTCGACTCCTTGATCAGGGCCTTGGCGCCTTCCACGTTCTTCTCGTTGTAGCCCTTGATGCCGGTCTCGGTGTACCAGACGCCCTCTTTCTGCATGAGGGCGCCGCTCACCCGGTAGAACTCGGTGTTGGTCCAGGCCGCCTTGAGAATGGCCTCGGGGTCGATGCCCATCATGATCGCCTGGCGCAGTTTGACGTCGCCCATCACCGGCGACTTCATGTTGAAGTAGTGCAACGGGTTCTTGGCCGGGTCGCTCACCAGGGTGACCACCGCCGGGTTGTCCTTGAGCAGACTGTACTGATCGGTGTTGATGCCATCGGCGTAGTCGTACTCACCCGCCTGGATGCCGGAGATGCGGACCGACTGGTCGGGCACGGGGATGAAGCGGATTTCGTCGAAGTAGGCGTTCTTCTTGCCGCCGGGACCGCGTACTACGTCGCCGTTGCTGACGTACCCGTCCCAGCGCTTGACGGTGAGGTTACGGTCCTTCATGTGCTCCACGAAGATATAGGGGCCGGTGCCCACCACCTCGGTGATCTGGTTCTTCTCGGTCGCCTTCTCCACGATCTCCTTGGGCATGATGGCGGCGCCCTGCGAGCGCCAGCCCAGCGCCGCCTCGAAGATGGCGTAGGGGCTCTTCATCTTGAAGACGAGGGTATGCTGGTCGGGCTTCTCGAGGGCCTCCACCTTGGCGAAGAGGCCCTTGCCGATGCCGGAGAGCTGGGACCAGCGGCGCAGCGAGGCCTCCACGTCCTCGGCGCCCATCTCCTTGCCGTTATGGAACTTGACGCCCTTGCGCAGCTTGACGGTGCGAGTGAGGCCGTTGTTGCTGGTCTCCACGCCCTCGGCCAGCATGGGGATCGGCTGCCGCTTCTCATCGAGCGAGAAGAGCGCTTCCACCATGTGCCAGACGATGTTGGCGGTCACGTCCGCCGTGGTCCAGTGCGGGTCGAGCGAGGGCGGTTCGCCGATGGCGGCGACGCGCAAGACGCCCCCCTTGACGCCGGCGCAGCTGGCGCAGCCGGCAGCGGTGGCGGCTGCCTGGGTGGCGGCGGCGGTTGCTTTGGTGGTTGCCGCCGGGGCGCCGGTGGCTGCGGGGGAAGCGGGGCTGCAGGCCGCCAGTAGCGTCAGGCCACCGGTGGCGGCGGCCAGTTTGAGAAAGCCACGGCGAGCCAGGCGATTGGGGGCATCGTTGCGCTGCATAGAAAACTCCTCAGATATGGCCGCAGTCGATCACCCCGGCCTGTTGCGTGCGAGCATCTTAACAACCGTCGAGAGGAGGGTCAACATGCGGCATGGGCCATGGGCGCCGCCGGCCGCTGGCTGCATTGGCCAGCGGCCGGCGGACTGGTTGTCTACTTGGTCAGGTAGGAGTTCCAGAAGTGGGTATAGGGCAGCGTGCCGACGTCCTTCAGTTTGGGACTGGTCAGGTAGAGGTCGCGGATATCGCCCAACTTGATGAGCGGCACGTCTTTGTAGAATTGACCCTGCAGTCTGGCCTTCTGGTCGAGGGTGGTCAGCATCTCCTCACGCAGGGCGGCGATCTCCGGGTTGTCCCACCAGCCGGGGTAGGCCGGGTTATTCCAGTCCATCATCGAGGGGTCCTGCACGAAGCCATGCCAGGTGCTGAACACTTCCCAAGTCTCCGGCTTGGCGCGGTTGGAGACGAGGGTTGCCCAGTCCGTCACCTGCAGGTCTACCGTCAGTCCCAGAGCCTGCATCTGCTGGCTGAGCACCACGGATTCCTGGAACATGGTGGGGTACTCCTTGGTGGTCAGGTAGCGGATCGGCTGGCCGGAGTAAGTGGATTCCTTGAGCAGGGCCTTGGCGCCATCCAGGTTCTTGACGTTGAAGTTCTTGATGCCGGCCTCGGTGTACCAGATGCTCTCTTTCTGCATGAGAGCGCCGCTAACGCGGTAGAAATCGGTGGAGGCCCACGCCGCCTTGAGGGCGGCCTCCGGGTCGACGGCCATCATGATCGCCTGGCGGATCTTCTGATCCGACATGATGGTTGATTTTTTGTTGAAGTAGTGTACCGGCGTCTTGGCGGGCACGCTCACCAAGGTGGTGACCGACGGATTGTCTTTGAGCAGAGCATACTGATCCGTGTTGACGCCCTCGGCGTAGTCGTACTCGTTGGCCTGAATGCCGGAGACGCGCACCGACTGGTCCGGCACCGGGATGAAGCGAATCTCATCGACGTAGGCGTTCTTCTGGCCACCGGGGCCACGCACCACTGTGTCACAACTCTTATAGTCGTCGAAGCGCGTCACCTTGAGATGGCGGTCTTTGAGGTGCTCCTCGAACTTGTAGGGGCCGGTGCCGATCGGTTTGGTTATCTGGTTCTTCTCGGTTGCTTCCTCCACCACCTCCTTCGGCATGATGGCGCAGCCCTGCGAGCGCCAGCCGAGCGCCGCCTCGAAGATGGCGTATGCGCTGGTCATCTTGAAAGTAAGGGTGTATGGGTCTGTCTTCTCCAGGCTCTGTACCTTAGCGAACAAGCCCTTACCGACGCCGGAAAGCTTCGACCAGCGCAACATCGAAGCTTCGACATCTTCGCTGGTCATCTCCTTGCCGTTGTGGAACTTGACGCCCTTGCGCAGCTTCATGACGCGGGTGAGGCCGTTGTCCTTTGTCTCCACGCTTTCCGCCAGCATGGGGATGGCCTGGTACTTCTCATCGAGTGAGAACGGCGCCTCCACCATGTGCCAGACGATGTTGGCGGTGACGCTGGCCGTGGTCCAGTGCGGGTCGAGCGATGGGGCTTCACCAATCATGGCAGCGCGCAACACGCCACCCTTGACTGCGGCGCCTGCGGCCGGCGCGCTGGTCGCTTTGGCGGCGGCGGTAGCGCCCGTTGCCGGCGCGCTGGTGGCCGTGACCGCCGTGCCGGCTGGCTGGCTGCAGGCAGCCAGGAGGACGGCGCCGCCCGTCAGGACCGACGCCCTTAGGAAGTCTCGACGCGATAGGGGGAAGTTATTCCTGGTGGACCCCATTTGATACCTCTTGCTCATCGTATTTGTGGGCCTCTATCGCCGTTCGAACTGGCTGTGAAGGCGACAGAGAATCGAAACGGGGCGGCACACTCCGCCGCCCCGTGTATTTTGCCGCCTCAGGCGCGCTTTTTGGCGATGCCGTCGGCCAGCAACAGATCCAGCGCCTTGCCGAAGGCATTGATGCTCTGCTGCACCTCGCGCTCGCCGTGGGTGCAGGAAACGATGGCGGAAGCGCCGATCAGGTCGCAGCCGTTGAGCATCATGGCGCGGCGCAGGCTGCCCACCGTCTGCCGCCCCATACCCTTCAACTTGGCCGGATCATCGGTGCAGGGCAGGCCGTCGCCGGCGTAGGGGCGCTCGCAGGGACCGAGGTAGATGTGCAGCAGCGAGGCCTCGCCGTAGACGCAGCCCTCCACCTTGCGTTCCTCCATCGCCTCGTTCCAGCCCTTGAGCAGCTGGTCCGCCGCGGCGTTGGCCAGTTTGTGCGGCTCGCCGCTGGCCACGATCTCCAGGGCCGCCGCGCCGGCGGCCGAGGAAATGGGGTTGGCGTTGAAGGTGCCGGGGTGATAGACGCGCCGGCTCTTCTTGAAATCCAGCTGCTCCATGATCTCGGCTTTGCCCACCACGGCGCCGCCCGGCAGGCCCCCGGCGAGGATCTTGGCGAGGATGCTCATGTCGGGAATGATGCCCTCACGCGCCTGCACGCCGCCTGGCGAGAGGCGGAAGCCCGTCACCACTTCGTCGAAGATCAGCACCACTTTGTGTTTGCTGGTCAGCTCGCGCAGTTGCTGGAGGAAGCCCGGAATCAGTGGGATGGTGCCGTAGGAGGCGCCGCTGGGCTCGAGGATGATGGCGGCGATGTCCTTGTCGTTCTCCAGCGTCTGGGCCACCAGATCGATCTGGTTGGCGGGCAGGACGATGGTGGATTGCATGGTCGAGTCCAGCAGACCGACCGAGGCGGGCACGTCGAAGGGGGCGGAGACGCCGGGCATCACCTGGTCGTGCCAGCCGTGGAAGTGCCCCTGGAACTTGATGATCTTGTTCTTGCCGGTGAAGCCGCGCACCAGGCGCACCGCCATCAGGCTGGCCTCGGTGCCGGAGGAGAGGAAGCGCACCCGCTCCGCCGAGGGCACCAGTTTCTTCACCCAGCGGCCCCAGGCGATCTCGGCCTCACTGGAGGCGCCGAAGTGGCTGCCCCTGGCCGCCATCTCCTGCACCGCTTGCACCACCGTTGGATGCGAGTGGCCCAGCAGCAGCGAGCCGTGGCCGCTGACGTAGTCGATATACTCGTGGCCATCCACGTCCCATTTGCGCGGGCCCTGGGCGTGGGTGATGTAAAGCGGGAAGGGCAGCAGGTAGCGGGTATCGTGGGTCACGCCCGCCGGGAAGATCTCCACCGCCTCCGCGTACAGCCGTTGCGACCCCGGATTACGCTCGATGAACTGTTCGTCTATTGTTGCCACCTGTTGCCACTCCTCTCTTTGATTGCCGTCTTGCCGAGGCAGGTCAGTTGACCGGCGTCAGCCATTTGGCGTACTTCTCGACGTTGCCGCGGGCCACGTCCATGAACAGCCTGTGCAGCTTGCTGGTCACCTCACCAATCTGGCCGTCGCCCACGGCGCGGCGATCGACCATGGCCACCGGCGTGATCTCTGCTGCCGTGCCAGTGAGGAAGCACTCCTGGCAGGTGTAGAGCTCACTGCGGTCGATGGCGCGCTCCACGGTGGGGATGCCGAACTCCTCGCGGGCCAGGGTGATCACCGCGTCGCGGGTGACGCCGATCAGCACGTTCTGGGAGGCGTCAGGCGTGATCAGGCTGCCGTTGTTGTAGATGAACACGTTCTCGCCGCTGCCCTCGGAAACGTGGCCGTCCTGGTTGAGCATGATGGCCTCGTCAAAGCCGTTCTCCTGCGCCTCGCTCTTGGCCAGGGCCGAGTTGATGTAACCGCCCACCACTTTGGCGCGGGCAGGGATGGAGTTGTCGTCGATGCGCCGCCAGGAAGATGTCTGACAGTGGATGCCGGCCTCGGCTTCAATGTACTTGCCGAACGGCAGCGAGAAAATGGTGAAGCCGTCGTCAATGCCGTGCAGGTTGACGCCGATGATTAGCGAGGACTTGTAGCAGATGGGGCGGATGTAGCTGTCCGTCCTCACCTGGTTCTTACGCAGCAGCTCGAGCGTGACCTCGCACATCTCGTCGATCGAGAGTAAGGGTTTGATACGCAGGATGTGACAGGAGCGGTGCAGACGCTCGTAGTGCTCGCGCAGGCGGAAAACCGCCAGCCGCTGCTTCTCCTCGTTCCAGTAAGCGCGGATGCCCTCGAAGCAGGCAGTGCCGTAGTTGAAAGAGTGTGTCATAACGCTGACCTTGGCCTCGGCCAGCGGCACGAAATTGCCCTCGAAATAGGCGTATTGTTCCATAGGTTTCCCTCCCACAGGCGTTGCCGCCATTCTATCACTGTCTGTGGCTGATCGTTTCACTGGTGTACGCGCGCCTGAGCAGCCATCACCACCTTTCAAGAAAAGCGAGGGGGGCGGGTCGAACGACCCGCCCCCCTCTATCCTCAGATAGCCCTTACGTCTAGAAGGGTTTGCCCGAGAGCAGCGCCAGTACGGCGCCGCCGGCCATCACCGAGGCTACCTGACCTGCCGTGTTGGAGCCCATGGCGTGCATCAGCAGGAAGTTGGAGAAGTCGGCCTCGGCGCCCACCTTCTGCA
>CAZMKF010000060.1:6793-9370 GCA_964566935.1 uncultured Dehalococcoidales bacterium
GGAAGGCGGAGATACCGGAGGCGCCGATCAGCGGATTCACCTTGTTGCCCGACATCACGCGCATGATCTGACCGAAGCCAACACCGGCGGCGGTGTCGAGGATGAAGGCGCACAGGCCGAGCGCGATAATGAACACGGTCTGCGGGTTGAGGAAGTTGGAGCCAACCATCGTGCCACCAATGGTGATGCCGAGGAAGATGGTGACGATGTTAATCAGCTCGTTGGAGGCGGTGTTGACCAGGCGATCCACCACGCCCGCCTCGCGCATCAGGTTGCCGAACATCAGCATGCCGATCAGCGGCGTGGCCAGCGGCGCAATCAGGCCGCAGACCAGGGTCACCACGATCGGGAACATGATGCGCGCTCGCTTGGAGATGGTGCGCGTTGAGTATGGCATGCGGATCTTGCGATGCTCATCGGTGGTCAGCGCTTTCATCACCGGCGGCTGAATAATGGGCACCAGGGACATATAAGAGTAGGCGGCGACGGCGATGGGGCCCAAAAGGTTGGGCGCCAGCGCCGAGGCGACGAAGATCGAAGTGGGGCCGTCGGCGGCGCCGATGATGCCGATGGAAGCGGCTTCGTAGATGTTGAAGCCCAACTGCGGGATCAGCAGGCCGATCATCAGGGCGATCATCATGGTGCCGAAGACGCCGAACTGCGCCGCGGCGCCCAGCAGCATGAACTTCGGGTTCTCCAGGAGGGGGCCGAAGTCCGTCATGGCGCCGACGCCGATGAAGATGAGCAGCGGGAACATCTCGTTCTTGATACCCGCGTCGTACAGGACGGCGAAGAGCCCGCCCTCATCGTGCATGCCCGTCATTGGGATGTTGGCGATGATGACCCCGATGCCGATCGGCAACAAGAGGACCGGCTCGTACTCCTTGACGATGGCCAGCCAGATGAGCAAGCCGCCGACCCCCATCATCGCCACCTGTTGCCAGGTGAGGGTCAAGATGCCGGCGAAGAGGGTGATTAGGGCTGCCTGAATATCCATTCTTACTCCCCCCTACCCGATCACGACCAGCGTCTCACCGTGCTTGACGGCGTCGCCAGCCGATACCAGGACCTGGCTGACGGTGCCGGCGTTGGCCGCTTTGATCTCGTTCTCCATCTTCATGGCTTCGAGTACGGCCAGAACGCTGCCCACCTGAACGGTATCGCCCACCTTGACTGCCACGCGCAGGATCTTGCCTGGCATGGGGGCAACCACGGCGTTGCCGCCGGCGGCGGGTGCGGGCGCGGCGGCTGGAGCGGGCGCTGGGGCAGCCGGCGCTGGCGCGGCCGGGCGTGGGGCAGCCGCTCTCGGCGCTGGCGCCGGGGCCGGCCTGGGGGCTGGCGCGGGAGCCACGTAGGCGGGCGCCGCCGCTTCCTCCTCCACTGAGACGGAGAAGGCCTCGCCGTTCACTATGACCTGGGCTGGGTAAGCGTACGGGTCGTCAATCTCAACCTCGTACAGGTTTCCATCAATCGTAACTCTATAGAGCGGCATACTGTGATCCCCTCGACACACCGTAATCGTCTACACCTTCGTCCCACAGCCAGTCCCAGCGAGTGTTTTCGCCGTCATCAAGGCTGCCAGGCAGATAAGAGGAGGTGTACGTCTCCTCCCTGGCGCGCGACATCGCGATAGCGATGGCCGCCGCCAGTGCGGCGCCCTCAGCCGGCGCCAACGCCTGTTCGGCTGTTGGTTGCACCGCTGCCACCGGAGCGCTTGGCTCGGTGGCAGCCGCAGCTTCCGCAACAGGCGCTGTTTCGGCGTCTCCACCGTCCGGCTTCTCCTGGAATATGCGGTCGAGTATTACCATGACGAGCATGATGGCGCCGAGCGTCAGAAACACCAGCGTCATACCGAAGACCATCACGTAGAGGCCTTGTTCAATAGGGCCCAAACCGACACCTCCTTACCGACACGGACTCACTCGGCCGGCAGGCATAAAACACCGCCATTCCGAGAAGTCTTGGTCGAGGTCATTCTAATACCGGCGGCGGCAAATGTAAACCGAAACCAGCCACCTGACTGTAATTCCGTATCGCCGGCCTGAGAGGAGGGACGTGGCGGCGGCGCGCTGGCGTCAGTGGCGCCGCAGCAGCAGGGCGGCCAGCCAGCCCATGGCCATGCCGAAGCCGATGCACGCCAGATCCTCGGCTCTGCGCCAGCGCCGGCTGAGCAGGGCGGCGGGCGGCTCCTCCGGGCCTGGCTCCGTGGCGGCGGCCGGCGGCTCCTGGTCCGTCCCTCGCTGCTTGCAGGCGCCTTCCTCTCTCGTATGGAGGTGAGCGCCTCTGCTCGCCACAATCTGGCGGCCCGCCCGTTTAGCGTGTACCTGGGTGAACTCGGCGCCGAAGATCAACACCTGGTAGGTGTAGAAGAGCCAGACCAGCAGCACCACCAGCGAACCGGCGGCGCCGTAGGCCGAGCCAACACCAGCTCGCGCCAGGTAGAGGCTGAGCGCTTCCTTGCCGATGATGAAGAGGATGGCGGTGACGAAGGCGCCCAGCCAGACGTCGCGCCACTCGATTCTGGCCATCGGCAGCACCTTGTAAAGCGTCGCCATGCCGACGGTGACCACGGCCAGC
>CAZMKF010000060.1:9416-12611 GCA_964566935.1 uncultured Dehalococcoidales bacterium
GGCGGCAAACATCAGCAGCACCACGCCGAACACGAGCACGAAGGCAAGCAGCCGGTCAACCAGCATCCGCCTGATGCCGTGCAGAATGTTCTTGGGCTTGTCGGACTCCAGGTTCCACACCGTGTTGAGCACGCCCTGCAGAGAGACGAAGAGGCCGCTGGCGCCCACCAGCAGGGTGACGACGCCAATCACGGTGGTGAAGACATCGCCCGCGCCGCGCCGGCTGGCGCCGGCCACCATCTCCTCGACCAGTTTGGCGGCGCCGGGTCCCACCGCGTCCGAGATCTGGGCGGCGATCTGACCCTGCACCGCCTGGTTGCCGAAGAAAACGCCGACCATGAGCACGACGATCACCAGCAGCGGCGCCATGGCGAAGATGGTGTAATAGGCGAGGGCGGCCGCCAGGCGCGGTCCCTTATCCTCATTGAACTCGCTGAAGCTTTGTTTCACCATCTCGAAGAAGTTCTTCATTGCTGCCTCCCGCGCGCTGGCCTCCCGCTTCCGAAGACGATCTGCCTCTATGAAACAGAGACGGGTTGTGAGAACTCGAACCTGATCACTAAAGCATGGGTCAGGCGCTGGCTCAGTCAGCGCGATGCCCCGTGAGCAGATTGTACAGGAGGACGGTCAGTGCCGGCACGGCTCGGGTCGCCACCGATGTCACCCACGCCGCCGCTGAGCGAAAGCGCATGACAATGATCGTCCGTAAGAATGCCACCTGAGTTCGCCTGCCGTCGCTGGTCAGCCCCGCCGTCTACGCGCCGGCAGACTGCTTGAGTCCACCCTGATGCCGGGGTTGTATACTGATCGCGGGCGCCGCGTGGGCGCAGCTAGAGGTGGAGGTCAAGGTATGAGAAAGCGCAGCTCACTGCCGGTATCACCGTCGCGCTGGCAGCACCGGTCGGTTGTCTCAAGCCGGCAGGGCATGGTGGCCACGGCCAGTCATTTGGCCAGCCTGACTGGCGTGGAGGTGCTCAAATCGGGCGGTAACGCCATGGACGCTGCCATCGCCGTCGCCGGCGTGCTCAATGTCACCATGCCGATGATGTGCGGTCTGCTGGGCGATGTCTTCCTTATCCACGCCTCCGCCGAGGGCAAGGTGGAGGCGCTCAACGGCAGTGGCATCTGCGCCTACGGGGCCAGCCGCGATTACTATCTGGAGCGCGGCCACAGCATCATGCCGTTGGAAGGCGTGCACTCCTTCGCCGTGCCTGGCGCGGTGGATGCCTACTACACTGCCTTGCAGCGCTGGGGCACGCGCAGTCTGGCCGAGCTGTGGCAGCCGGCGCTGCACTACGCCGAGCACGGCTTTGTCATGCCGGGCATCGCCGCCAAGTGGTTTGCCGATGCCGCTAGCACGCTGGCCAAATACCCCACCAGCGCGCGGGTGTTCCTGCCAAAAGGCCGGCCGCCGCGGGAGGGCGAGCTGTTTGTGCAGAGGGACATGGCGCGCAGCATCAGGGCCCTGCTGGCCGGCGGGCGCGACGAGCTGTACCGGGGCGAGCTCGGCCGCCAGGTGACCGATTTCATCGCCGCCAAGGGCGGCCTGCTCGGCCTTGAGGAGTTCGCCAGCCAGGAGAGCGAGGTGTACGAGCCGCTGTCGGTGGACTACCGAGGCCACACCATCTACCAAACGAAACCTCCCTCGCAGGGCATGATCGTGCTGGAGGAGATGAACATCATCGAGGGTTACGACCTGGCGGCCATGGGGTTCCAGAGCGTCGATGAGATCCACCTGATGGTGGAGGCGAAGAAGCTGGCCTTCGGCGATCGCAATCGCTACGCGCGCGAGCCGCGCGCCGGTGACATGCCGCTCAGAGGCATGCTGGCCAAGCAGTATGCCGCCGGCCTGCGCGAGCGGATCGACCGGCAACGGGCGGCCGGGCAGCAGGGCTTCGGCGATCCTTGGGAGCACGACGGCGATACCACCTACTTCGCGGTGGTGGACGGGGACGGCAACTGCGTTTCCTTCATCCAGAGCATCTCCGCCGTCTTTGGCAGTCAGGTGGTGGCCGGCGAGACGGGGCTGCTACTCAACAATCGCGCCGGCCGCGGCTTCAGCCTGGAGGAGGGCCACCCCAATGTGATCGAGCCAGGCAAGAAGACGATGCACACGCTCAACGCCTGGCTGGTGGCCAACAAGGGCGTACCCTGGCTGGTGGGTGGCACTCCCGGTGGCGACCAGCAGCCACAGTGGAACATGCAGGTGCTGAGCGCCATCATCGACCACGGACTAAACGTGCAGCAGGCGGCGGAGATGCCGCGCTGGCAGTCCTTCCCCGGCACCGATCCCGCGGACCTGGGCGGCGAGCTGCAACTGATGATGGAAACGCGCTTCCCGCGCGAGACGCGCGAGCAGCTGGCGGCGCGCGGTCACAAGGTGGTGGAGATGGGCCCATGGGGCGCCTTCTCGGGCGTGCAGCTGATCGAGATCGACCCCGAGACCGGCATCCGCCACGGCGGCTCCGACCCGAGGGTGGACGGCATGGCGCTGGGGTGCTAGTTTCGCCCGCTAGCCGGGTTTGTTCATACGGCGACTGTTGTGTTGTCAGTTAGCGGCGACTGGCTGCGGCTCTGAGCCGCAGCCAGCCAGTTGGGGTAATGTGTAGCTAGTTCTTCGGCAGAATGCGGAAGAAAGTGAGAAGTCCGTCCTCGAGTTTCCCAGGCTCACAGACAGGCGTTCTTCTGTTCAGCGGTTGCCGAGAATGCGCACGGAATCGAGCACATCGACCATGGTCGATTCGTTCCACTCGTAAACCTCCCCGAAACAGAGCAGACCGACGTCGTAGATCTTGGTCTCTGAGGCGAAGATCGCCGAGAGGCCCCTGAACTCGTAGCCACTCAAAGTAAGCGAGGCGTCGGCTACGACGTACTCCGCGTTTCTGCCCTGCACGGTGCGCAGATTGGAGAGCACCACCTCCTCGGGCAGATCGCGGTTGATATCGTGGAAGATCTGCTCCAGGGTCATGCCCGGTTTGCGATCGCTCATCTCGACCGCCATGGTGACCAGCAGATCAGGGTCCTCATCGTCGGCTATAAAGCCCAGCACGTTGCCTGTGTCTTCGCTGAAGTCCTCCCAGTTGTAGGGCAGGTAGAATTCAAGTCCGAACCGGTCGTTTGTGTAGAGCCATTCAGGAACGTGGGCGGAAGCCGAGGGCAGTAAACCGGCTTCCACCGAGATGGCGCCGCCGAGGC
>CAZMKF010000061.1:0-11301 GCA_964566935.1 uncultured Dehalococcoidales bacterium
TGGTGATGCTGGTGGCGGAGAACCTTGGCCACGTCAAGGCCGTCTCCGCCTACATGGAGCGCGACCTGACCCCCCACATCGGCAACACCTTCATCGGCGACGCCATCGCCACCATGGTCTCCGCCGCGGGCGGTGGCACCGGCCAGACCACCTACGCCGAGAACATCGGTGTTATGTCGATGACGCGCGTCTACTCCATCCGTCCGTTGCAGGTGGCGGCGGTAACGGCCATCCTCCTCGGGCTGGTACCCAAGTTCGGCGCGCTCATCCTCACCATCCCGGGACCGGTGATGGGAGGCATCTCTTTCATGCTCTTCGGCCTCATCGCCGGCACCAGCAGCAAGGTGATCTCCACCGCCAAAGAGGACTGGGGCACGCTGGAGAACTTCGGCGTCTTCGGCATCACCATCGCCCTCTGCACCGCCATGGTGGCCAAGGGTGCCACGCTCAACATCTTCGGCGCAGTGCTCGACCCGATCGGCGCCTCCACCTTCGCCGCCGTGCTGCTCAACGTGCTGATCGTGCTGGCCAAGAAGGTCAGCCCCCTCGTGCGCCACTGAGCAAGAGCCAAACCAGGACGGGCCGTGGCCGTTGAAGCCGCGGCCCGTTTCTCTATCCCGCCGGCTGCCCGGCTTCGATGAGGAAGTCGACCGCCGCCTCCACCGCCTCCGCCTCTTTACCCTGAAAGAAGTGGTCGGCGCCGTCAATCACCAGCTGCCGCGCCCGCTTGCCCACCTCGCCCAGCAGGGCAAGCGACTCTGCGGGCGGCGCGAGCGGATCGATTGCGCCGTTGATCAGCATCAGCGGCGGCGAACCGGCCTCCAGCTCGTTCAGTGGCGGCAAACTCAAGCCAGGCGAGTAGACCGGCAGCGCCAGCAACAACAGTGCGGACAAGTCCGGCGCCTCTCCGGAGGCCGCGAACCAGACGGCGGCACACGCGCCGAACGAGTAACCCGCTACCGCTAACTGATAACCCTCAGTCAATTGCTGTCGCAGGTAGGCGGCAGCCTCAGCAACCTCCACCGCCGCCTCTGACAGCGGCTTGTCGCCAGCCACCGCGGCGGGCGCGTAGTTAAAGCGCAGTGCCCAGACGCCACGCTCCGCCAGGCGACGAGCGATCGAAACCACCAGCGTGTTGTTCATGTTGCCACCGCGATTCGGATGGGGATGAAGCACCAGAACCGCCAGTTGCCTCAACTCCACCTGCGGGCTGTGCAAGACGCCCTGCAGGCGGCCGGCTTCACCAAAGGAGACTCTTTGCTCGCCTCGTCTCATCACTCTTCCTTCCTCCTGATCCAGAACACGTCAGCCACTGCTGCTACTTCACACCGCTTAGCTCAGCCAGGCGGCCAGCTTGGCGACTGCGTATTGGCCAATGCTCTCCAGGCTGATGCCGGGCAGGCTCATAGTCGCACTGCGATTGAACCGCGCCACCTCCGCCGCCAACCAGGCGCGCGGCGTGTGTGGCGAGAAGTAGTAGAGAGGCGCGAAGCAATCGCAGTCCCTGGGCGCCTGTCCCTCCGCCACCGCCAGCTCCAGCAGGTAGGTCTTAGGCTGCAGACGCTGGCCGTAATCCGCCATGCGGAACATCCAGCGGTCCCTCCCGCTCAGTGCCAGCGTCTGCCGCACGCTGGCCATCGTCTCACCCGGACCTCCCAGCGAGAACATCACGCCCATCATGATGCCAGCCTTCAGTAGCCGGCGCGAATCGTTCAGCGCGTCCGCCGCCAGAAAAGGCTTTCTCTGCGCCACCAACACCTCATCCACCAGGCTGCCGGCGAAGCAGGTGGCGCTGCTGCCACCTGCCCGCTTGAAGAGGCGGGCAAACTCATCGTCCATCTCGCCCGGCTCCAGGATAATGTGCAAGCGCACTCCCGCATCGGCCTGGATAATCGCCTCCAACACGGCTTTGGCGTGGTCGAGCGGTCGATTGAAACCGCCGTCGGCCAGCCAGACGTCGCGCACTCCGCGGCGACGCAACCCTTTGACCTCACGCGCCACCTGCGCCGGCTGCCGCAACACCCAGTTCTCACCAAACGTTACGAAGGCATCGCAGAAGGCGCAGTTGAAGGGGCAGCCGGTACGCGTCACCACTGCCGCATCGAAGAACGAGCCCAGGGCGCGGCGATACGGCTTGAGATCGATCAGGTCGTAGCAGTCGAAAGCGACGTCCGCGTAGCCTTTGATCTGCCACGGATTGATGCCGATTTCCCCGTTGGCTTGCCGATGAACGATGCCAGGCAGGCTCACATCCGGCGCGTCGCTCTCCAGACTGCGAACAAACTGCGCCACGGGTTCCAGATCGTCCCCGCAATAGCCGAAATCGACTGGCAACTCACGCATCAGCTGGCGAGGAAAGGTGGTGAAGGCGGTCCCACCGATCAACATCGGCGTCGCAGGCGCCACTGCCCGCGCCGAGCCCACCACCGCGCGGGCGAACGGCAACGCGTCGTATGCGTAAGCGAGCGACTGACCGTCGCGGTTGCGCAGGGAAAAGGCGATCAATTCGGGGCGAAACTCGCGGATCGTCTGCTGCGTCACCAGCGTTGGTTTTGCCGGCCACACCAGGTCGAGTAGCCGCACCGTGTGCCCGTCCCGCCGCAGGCGGTCGGCCACCAGTGCCGCCCCCAACGGCGCCGCTGGCAGCAGCCGATAGCGGTTGGGGTAGATCATCAACACCCGCACGGTAGTCCTCCTGTCAGACGGGGCGCCAAAGCTCCTCCACCAGCGCCAGCTGGCGATTCACCTCATCGGCCTGCTCGGCCATCAGCTGCAACATCAGTCCCCGCGCCGGCAGTTTGGCGCTCATCAAACGCAAATCGTCGTCGCTGAAAGCGCCCCAGATGTTGAGCCGCTGCGTCCGCAGGATCTTCCGGAAGGCCGGGATCATTTCAGGGATCGTCAGGCCCGAGATGTCCAGGTTCATCTCGATCACGCCGAGCGCCGGCATGGTAAGGAGCGGCTCCACGGTGAAGATGGCGGCCGAGTGCAGATGGATGCCGGTGTAGGGCGCCCAGGTGGAGAGCCGCTTCTCGCATTCGTAGGCGTGCTCCTTGTACAGCCTCGGCGACCAGAAGGCGATGGCGTCGTCCTGAAACCAGCCACCAGGTGCGGGCGACCAGAGGTTCTGGATGCTCCAGCCGTAACCGCCATCGAAGGCGGGAATGCGTGCCTGTTGTGCCTTTGCCGTCTGCAACCAGAGGTCGGTCAGTGAGGCCAGCGCCTTGTCCACTACGGCCGGCGTGTCCATCAGATCCATGATGCAGCGCTCGGCGCCACGCACGGCGGCCAGCAGATCGGCGGGGCCGCGCATCAGGCAAACGGCGACCGGGAAGCGGCCGGCCGAGAGCTCGACCAGCCACTCGGTGAACGCAACCAGGCGTCTCAACCAGCCCTCGTGCAGCGGCACGCGGCCATCGGGCAGTTGGGCGTAGTCCTCAATCCAGGGCTCCGCCCAGATGTTGCCCTCGCGGTGAATGATGTGGCAGCCGGCCACCGCCTCCGCCCAGGGGAGGACGACCAGGGGAAAGGCCGACCAGGCGATGTCACTCGAGGCGGCGGCATGGGCCGCGAACAGGTTCTCATAATCCTCGCGGAAGTACTCGAACTGCACGTCCTCGGGCTGCAGCTCGCCCTCGGGCAAGCGCCGCAAGCCTACGGGAAACAGCTCGGGGAACGAAAACGAGCCCACCCAGGCACTGATCAGTGGTCGATCGCTCGGCTGGCGCCGCCAGAAGCGGCCGGTCCTCTCCTTGTCTGGCACTACGCCTGATCCAGCCACATCGCCCTCCTCCGTCTCACTGTGAACCGTGTTTGGGGCAGATTATAATGGCGCTGCCAGCTTTCGGGCGCTCCGTAGCGGGGCAGTGTCTCAGTTTTCGGGAGGCTGAAATGGGCCGGTAGTTGGACCGGCTGCACGAAGACCCGATCCCCTGGCTGCTCGAAGAATCGAACGCCGCGGTGCGGCATTTGACGCTACGCCAACTGCTCGACCATCCGGCGGACGACCCTGAGGTTCGCGCCGCCCTGGCGGCAGCCATGGCTTCCGACCCACTAGCCACCATCCTCGCCAACCAGCAGCCAGAGGGCTGGTGGGCCAAACCGGGCGCGGGCTACTCGCCCAAGTACCTGGCCACCGTCTGGTAGTTGCTCTTTCTCGCTCAGCTGGGGGCGGACGCGCAGCACCCGCAGATCAGGCTGGCCTGCGAGTACGTGCTCAGCCACGCCCAGTGCCCCAGCGGTGGCTTCGGCGCCGATGGCGTGCGCGACAGCGTGGCGCCGGCCGATCTGCTGGCCGCCGTGCCTGAGGAGGCCCGCTCACAACCGTTGCAGCGAGCGATCGAACGCTCCGTGGCTTTTCCGCTCAGCCTTGACCCCCGTCACCGCAGCCTATCCCCAGCCCTGGGGCCACACCAAGCCGAGCGGAGCCTGGTTCAAGCTCGGCTTTCCTCTGGCCTACGTCTCCGACCTGCTGCAACTGCTGGAGGCGCTCTGCGCGCCTGGCGGGTGCTCAAACAGCTGGCGGGGTGAAACAGGGCACAAAAGGGCGGGGCTGCGATGGCAGCCCCGCCCTTTTGCATCCAGGTCAGGATTTCAGTACTAGTGCTTGACTAGCCTGCCGAACATATCGTAATCCGCCTTCAGCCGGTCACGCAGCTGCAATCCGTTCTGATAGTCCATCACCATGCCGCTCTTGCTCATCAGGTCGCGGAACTTCTCCTGTTCGCTCACCTTCTTGAATACTGAATGCAGCTTGAAGAGCACGGACTCCGGCGTCCCCTTGGGTGCGATGATGAAGAAGTAGCCCCCGAGCGTGATATCGATCCCCAGCTCGCGGAAGGCCGGCGCCTCCGGGAAATTGGGGTTTCGCTCCGCCTCAAACGTCCCCAAAACGCGCGCTGTGCCGGCTTTCACCGGCGAGATCAGCACCGGCGGGCCGATGATGACGCCATCCACATCGCCGGCCAGCAAGGCGCGCAGGGCCTCTGGCGCGTTGTTCAGGCGCACACGCTGAAAGCGCACCCCCGCCTGCTCGTCGAGAAGATCCAGGTTGATCTCGGCGATGGTGCCAGTGCCGGGCAGGCCCATCTTGATCGACTCCGGCTTGGCTTTGGCGGCATCCAGCAACTCGCCGAGCGACTGATACGGTGTCTTGGCGCCCACCGCCATCACCAGCGGCTGGCGCACCAGGTTGATCACGGTAGCATAATCGTCCACTGTCTTGTATGGCAGCTCGGTGCGGTGCGGCTGCAATGCCATCGGCCCCACGGCCTCGAGAGCGATGGTGTAGCCATCGGCCGGCGCCTTGATCATTTCCGAGGCAGCGATTGTACCGGCTCCTCCCGGCTTGTTGACCACCACCAGCGGCTGCCCCAACTCGGCCTGGGCGCCATCGGCGAGGGCCCGGGCCACGATGTCGGTGGCGCCACCGGCCGGATCCAGCACATAAAGCTCAACAGGCCGCTGTGGGTAGCTGCCGCCCTGTTGGCCACAGCCTACTGCCAACAGGGCCAAAAAAAGAAGTAACATCACTCCAGCCATTGCGGAGCGAAGAGAGCGGAAAACCATCGACCCAATCCTCCAAACCTGCGCACATTGGTATGACTATTATACAGCCAAAACCACCTGGCCGCTCACACTGATCCGCCATGCTGCGCAACAATGAAAGCGAGCGCCAATGCGCGCAGCGTAGCACTACTAGTATAAGCCTTCTAGTATAAGCCTTCTCACCGGGCGATCCCGGCGCATTCAAGTTTCTACCCCAGTCGCCGACGGTCTCGCTGTACCTTGCCGGTGTGACGGCCACCTGCATCATGGCAAACGCGCTGAACCTCGTCGGCAGTGCCCACAAACCGCTTTCCATTCGGGTCTGCGTCGCCCGTCACGAGGCCGGCGTCAATGGGGAACGCTATTGTGGTGTGGGGGCAGCTGGCATGCCCCCGGCAGCTTACTCAGTTGTTGAGCACGTTCAAGGCGCGTTGCAGATCGTCCACTTTCAGAACCGCCGCCGCCTGCCCTTCCTGAGTGTCGACAAAGGCATAGACGTACTCCACGTTTATGCCGGCAGAGGCCAGGGGCACCATCACATCGCGCAGGCCACCCGGCTTGTCTGACATCTCCACCCGCAGCACTTCGGCCACCGTTGCCGTATAATCGCTGCCTTTCAAAGCCTGCATGCCTTCTTCAGTATCAGAGAGGATCATGCGCAACAGGCCGTAATCGCTGGTATCGGCCAGGCTAAGCGCACGAATGTTGATGTTGTGATCGGCCAGTGTGCCGAGTATCGCTTCAAGCCGGCCTGGCCTGTTCTCCAGGAAGACCGAGACTTGTCTCACTATCGTCGTGTTAGCCATCGCCATTCCTCCTCACAGTTCCCTGCGATCGATCACACGTTTGGCTTTGCCCTCACTGCGCTGAATGCTGCGCGGCTCAACCAGCTTGACCCGCGCCATGATGCCGAGCACGCTCTCGATCTCAGCGCGCACCCGCCACTCCACCGCCTCCAGGCGGCGGATCTCGTCCGTGGCCGTCCGTTCATCGATCTCCACCCAGATCTCCAGCTCGTCCAGCGTCTGCTCGCGGTCTACCACGATCTGGTAGTGCGGCACCACACCAGGCACCTGCAGCAGCACCGACTCGATCTGCGAGGGGAAGACGTTGACACCGCGCACGATCAGCATGTCGTCGGAGCGGCCAGTGACCTTGGCCATGCGCACCAGCGTGCGGCCACAGCCGCAGACGCCGCTTTCCAGGCTGGTGATGTCGTGAGTGCGATAGCGGAGCACCGGCATCGCCTCCTTGGTCAGCGTGGTCAACACCAGCTCGCCCTTCTCGCCCTCGGGCAGCACCTCACCCGTGGCGGGATCCACTATCTCCGCCAGAAAGTGGTCCTCGGCGATGTGCAGACCGCACTTCTCGGGGCACTCCATCGCCACGCCGGGACCGATGATCTCGCTGAGGCCGTAAATATCCAGGGCCTGCACACCGAGCTTGCGTTCTATCTCGGCGCGCATGCCGAACGACCAGGGCTCGGCGCCGAAGACGCCGACCTTGAGGGTGCCCCGGCTGAGGTCCACGCCCAGGTCCTCCGCCGTCTCCGCCAGGTAGAGGGCGTAAGAGGGTGTGCAACAGAGGGCGGTGACGCCCAGGTCCTCAATCAGCATCACCTGGCGGCGACTGTTACCGCTGGAGGCAGGGATCACCGTTGCCCCCAGCCGCTCGCCACCGTAATGGGCGCCGAGGCCGCCGGTGAAGAGACCATAGCCATAGGCTATCTGAATCACGTCGTCGCGCCCCAGGCCGGCCATCGCCAGAGCGCGAGCCATCACCTCCGACCAAAGCTCGATGTCGGCGGCAGAGTAGGCCACCACCGTCGGCTTGCCGGTGGTGCCGCTGGAGGCGTGCAGGCGAACGATCTGCTCCTGCGGCGCCGCCGCCAGGCCCAGCGGGTACTGGTCACGGAAATCCTGTTTGACCGTAAAAGGCAACCGTGCCAGGTCAGCGAGCGAGGCAACATCGCCAGGCTTGAGCCCGCAGGCATCAAACGCCCGCCGGTAGAAGGGAACGCGTTCGTAGACCCGCCCCACCAGTGACTGTAGCCGCTGCAGCTGCAACTGCTGCCGCGCCTCGCGCGCCATCGTCTCATCGTGTTCGTTCCAGTACATCGGTTTGCCCCTGCTCATTGATTGGCGTCTATGGTCTGATTGGCGTAGCCTCTGCTGCCGCCGCCCGGCCGGCGGCGAAGGCACGCTGGTTAAGCTCGCGGAAGCGCTCGGGTACATACTGCTCCAGCGCCTGTTGCCAGGCCTGCTCGCTCAAAGTGAGCAGGTGAGAGAGAAAGCCCACCATGATCACGTTGACTACCTTGCTATTGCCCAGGCGGCGCGCCAGACCCTCGCAATCCACCCAGTAGAGCTCGCCGGCTGCCGCCATCACCATCTGTGACACGGCGGCGTCCTCCGGATAGGTGGAGGCGCCGATGCTGACCGAGAGCGGCGCCAGGCGGCGGTTGCCGATCAGCGCCACGGCGCCGCGCCGCAGCTGATGGGCGTTGCGCGCCGCTTCCATCTTCTCGAGGGCCACCATGTAGTCCACCTCGCCCACCGCCGGCAACGGTGAGCGGATGCCCTGGCCGATGCGCACGGCGCTGGTGACGCTGCCGCCGCGCTGTGCCATACCGAAGACGTCGGATTTCTTTACGTCGAGCCCGCTGTTGAGCGCGGCGCCAGCCAGCAGGTCACCGCCCAATACGATGCCCTGGCCGCCCACGCCCGCCAGCAGGATGTTGGTGATGCCGCTCATTGGCCCACCTCCACAATCGAGATCGCCTTGTGCGGACAGACCTGCACACAGAGAGCGCAGGCCGAACCCATGCAAGTGTCGGCATCGATCGCCACCCGGCCGGCGGCGTTGCGCACGATGGCCGGGCAACCCAGCCGCAGGCAAACGCCGCAATCGGTGCATACGTCCTCGGCCACCCGGGCGGGCGCGTACTTGCCGCGGTTGCGCAGGGCGCACAATCCCTCCACCACCAGCACGCTGGCCCCATCGGTCTCCACCGCTTCGCGGATCTGCTTGCGCAACGCCGCAAACTCAAAGGCATTGGCCTTGCGCACATCCTCGATGCCGACGGCCCGGGCGATGGCGGCGATATCGGCGCGGCGCGCCGGTTTGCCCTGCGCCGTCCGGCCGGTGCCGGGGTGCTCCTGATGGCCGGTCATGGCGGTGGTTCCGTTGTCGAGCACGATCACCGTGACATCGCCGCCGTTGTAAGCCACATCGAGCAGGCCGCCGAAGCCGGAGTGCATGAAGGTCGAATCGCCGATCACCGCCACCACCTTCTGCCGCACGCCGGCCTTGGCCGCCCCCAGCGCCACGCCGATGCTGGAGCCCATGGAGACGCAGGTATCCATCGCCTTCAGCGGCGCCAGCGAACCGAGGGTGTAGCAACCGATATCGCCGGCGATCACCAGCTCGGGGCCTACCGACTGCATCTGCCGCTTGCCGAGCAGCGAAAGCACGTAGTAGGTGGAGCGGTGCGGGCAACCCGGGCAGAGCACCGGCGGCCGCGGCGGCAGGGCGCTGACGGCGGGGATGGGGCAGGTCTCGCGTTCCTGCGCCGCCAGGCCGGCCAGGCAGGCCTGGTGGGCCACGCTATCGACGCTGAACTCGCCTACGATAGGGAAGATGCTCTTGCCCTCGCAGGTCAGCCCCAGCGCTTTGATCTGGTCCTCCAGGAACGGCTCCAGCTCCTCCACCACCACCAGCCGTTGCACGCCGGCGGCGAACTCCCTTACCAGCTTCTCCGGCAATGGCCAGCTGAAACCCAGCTTGAGGAAGCTGGCCTGGGGAAAGACCTCGCGCGCGTACTGGTAGGCGACGCCGCTGCTGACGATACCCAGCGAGCGGTCGCCCCATTCGATACGGTTGAGCTCGCACTGCGAAGCGTATTCGGCCAGGGCAAGCGTGCGCTGCTCCACCAGGGGGTGGCGGGCGCGGGCGCAGGCGGGCACGGCCACCAGGCGCGAGATCTCGTGCTTGAACTCGGCCGGTCGCCGCGGTTCCCGCTCCGCCTCGGCCAGGCGCTGCACGGCCGTGCGTGAGTGGGCGATGCGCGTGGTGGTGCGCAGCAGTACCGGCGTGTTGAAGCGCTCGCTCAGCGCGAAGGCCTCTCGGGTGAAATCGTAGGCCTCCTGCGAATCGCTCGGCTCCAGGAGCGGCGCCTTGGCGGCGCGGGCGTAGTGGCGGTTGTCCTGCTCGTTCTGAGAGGAGTGGGCCCCCGGGTCATCGGCGCTCACCACCACCAGGCCGCCGTTAACACCGATATAGGAGGCGGTGAAGAAGGGATCGGCGGCCACGTTGAGGCCCACGTGCTTCATCGCCGCCAGGGCGCGCACGCCGCTCAGCGCGGCGCCGAGGGCCACATCCAGCGCTACCTTCTCGTTGGGCGACCACTCGGCGTAGATATCCGGGCAGATCGCCAGAGTCTCCAGGATTTCGGTACTGGGCGTGCCCGGATAGGCAGCCGCCACCGCCAGACCGGCATCGTAGGCGCCACGAGCGATCGCCTCGTTGCCCGACATCAGTTCTACCGCCAATTGCTCACCCGCTTCCCGCCCGATCTCCGCCGCTCACTGGATTGGGCCGCTGTCTTTATACAGATGGAGATTATCGCACGCCCGCCGAAGGGCGCTCAAGCCGGCCGCACTAGAGGTAGAGGGCGGCGAAGGCGCCGGCAAAGACGACGATGGCGATGTAACCGTTGACGTTGAAGAAAGCGATGCCCAGGCGCGAGAGGTCCTCGGCGCTGACCAGCGTGTGTTCGTAATAGAGCAGGGCGGCGGCGACTGCGATGCCCAGCCAGTAGGGCCAGCTGAGGCCCATCAGCAGACCGAAGGCCGCCAATAATGCCACGGTCATCACGTGCATCAGCGCCGACCAGCGCAGGGCCGCCGCCACACCAAACTGCGCCGGCAGCGAGTAGAGACCATTGGCTCGATCGAACTCCACATCCTGACAGGCGTAGATGACGTCGAAGCCGGCAATCCAGACCGCCACCGCCGCCGCCAGCAGCAGCGGCTGCGCTGCCATCTCGCCCGTCACCCCGATCCAGCCGCCCACCGGCGCGATGCCGTCGGCAACGCCCAGCACGAGGTGTGACAACCAGGTGAAGCGCTTGGTGTAGGGATAGCCCACCAGCACTATCACCGCCGGCGGTGTCAGCTGCAGGCAGAGCGGGTTGAGGCTCCAGGCGGCGTAGGCCAGTACCGCCAGCGAGACGAGGCAAAGCATCAGCATCTCGGCGCCGGACATTTGGCCACGCGGCAGGGCGCGATTAGCGGTGCGGGGGTTGCGGGCGTCTATCTGCCAGTCGATCAGCCGGTTGGCGGCCATCGCCAGGGTGCGGGCCGCCGCCATCGCCACCGTCACCCAGACGAACTGCCAGAGGGTAGGCAGACCGCCCGCCGCCAGCGCCATGCCGAGGTAGGCGAAGGGCAGGGCGAAGATGGTGTGCTCGAACTTGACCGCCTCCAGGTAGACGCCGAGGCGCTTCAAAGGCCCAGTTCTCCCCAGATGGCGTCGATCCCGGTCTTGACCTCGGGCGACATGACGATATCGGGTGGCCATTCGCGCTGGTAGCCGTCACTGCCATCCTTGCGCGTGGCATCGATGCCGATCTTGCCACCGTAGTGTGGCCGCTCGGCGGCGTGGTCCAGTGCGTCCAGCGGCCCATCAACCAGCACCAGATCGCGCCTCGGCTCCACGTTGTTCAACACCCGCCAGGCGATCTCACTGCCGTTG
>CAZMKF010000061.1:11311-12574 GCA_964566935.1 uncultured Dehalococcoidales bacterium
TAGCTCTTCTTCATGGAGACGATCACCAGGTTGTGGAAAACGCCCTCCGCTGGCATGGCCACGTCCACCACTTCGGGGTGCATGGTCTGGATCAGCGGCAGGAACAACCGCTCGGTCGCCTTCCCCATGAAGTAGTCCTCCATCGGCGGCCGGCCGACCACGGTGGCGGCGTAGATCGGGTCGCGCCGGTGGGTGACGCAGGTGAGGTGGAAAACAGGGTACTGGTCGGCCATGGAGTAGAAGCCGGTGTGGTCGCCGAACGGCCCCTCCAGCCGCGTCTCGCTGGGGTCCACGTAGCCCTCAAGCACGATCTCCGCCTCCGCCGGCACCTCGAGGTCAACGGTGCGGCAGCGCGCCAGCTCCAGCTTGCTGTGGCGCAGGAATCCAGCGAAGAAGAACTCGTCCAGCCCCGGCGGCAGGGGAGCCGTGGCCGCGTAGATGGTGGCCGGGTCGGCGCCGATGGCCACCGCCACCGGCAGGCGCTGCTGGCCGGGCAGGGCGCGCAGGTGCTCGGCGCCGCTCTTGTGCAAGTGCCAGTGCATACCGGTGGTCGTCTCGTCATAGACCTGCATGCGATACATGCCCACGTTGCGCGCGCCTGTTAGCGGGTGCCGGGTTACCACCAGGGGCAAGGTGATGAACGGGCCGCCGTCCAGCGGCCAGCATTTCAGCGCTGGCAGCGAGGCCAGCGAAGGCGGTTCCAGCACCACCTGCTGACAGGGCGGGTTATCGACGAGACGGGGCGCGTAGGAGGCCACCTGCGCCAGTTCGCCAGCCGTGCGTAGCTTGGTAAACAGGGCGGTAGGCATTGGCCCCATCGCCAGCTCTATGTACTTGCTGAGACGGGCGCCCAACTCGTCCAGGTCCTTCACTTCGAGCGCCGCCGCCATGCGCGCCTCGCTGCCGAACATGTTGATCAGCACCGGCATGTCGTAGCCACGCACGTTCTCGAACAGCAGCGCCGGCCCGCCCGCCTTCACCACCCGGTCGGCGATCTCGGTGATCTCCAGCTCGCAGCTGATCTCGCGGCAAATGCGTCGCAGCTCTTCACGCCCCTCCAGAAAGGCGATGTACTCGCGCAGGTTCTTAAAGGCCACAGGCCGCCTCCCTTCCTGGTGTCGATCAGGCATCAGTATAGGGAAGCGGCCTGGCCGGGGCAACCGGCGCTTCGGTAGCGACCGCCAAATGCCTCCGCTACCGCCCCGGCCGCCGCTTCGCCTAGCGGCTCACCAGGGGCACTGCACTCTGAAAGCGCAAGTTGTA
>CAZMKF010000062.1:0-2705 GCA_964566935.1 uncultured Dehalococcoidales bacterium
CAGGCCACGGTGCGCCTCACTTCGGCTACGGCATGGGGGTGGAGCGCACCGTGGCCTGGCTGGGCGGGCTGGAACACGTGCGCGAGACGATCCCCTTCCCGCGCCTGCTTTACAGGATGTACCCGTAATGAGCAAAGAGATCAGCAGAGAAGAAGTGGCGCACGTGGCCGAGCTGGCCCGCCTCGAGATCAGCGACGAGGAGCTGGCCGCCATGCAGGCGCAGCTGGCCGGCGTGCTGGCCCATATCGACATAATGGCATCGGTGGACACCGCGGCGGTAGAGCCCACCGCCCAGGTGACCGGCCTGAGCGACGTCACCCGCGCCGACGCCGTGCTGCCTGGCCTTACCCCGGCGCAGGTGCTGGCCAACGCGCCCGACAGCCGCGACGGCTGCCTGCGGGTGCAGGCGGTGTTCGAGGACGCGCGATGAAGCTGCACGAACTGGGGCTCAACGAGGCCGGGCAACTGCTGGCCGGCGGCGCGGTCTCCGCTGTGGAGCTGGCGCGCGTGGCGCTGGAGCGCATCGAGGCTTTGGATGGCGCGCTCAATGCTTTCATCAGCACCCGGCCGGAGGAGGCCTTGCAGGCGGCGGCGGCGGCCGATGAGCGGCGGCGGCGCGGCGCGCCTTTAAGCGCCATCGACGGCGTGCCGCTGGCGGTGAAGGACATCTTCAACCTCAAGGGCGCCCGCACCACCTGCGCCTCGCGCATGCTGGAGAACTACGTCTCGCCCTACGACGCCACCACGATGGAGAAGCTGCAGGCGGCGGGGGCGGTGATCGTGGGCAAGACGAACCTGGACGAGTTCGCCATGGGCTCCTCCTGCGAGAACTCGGCTTTTGGTCCCACCTTGAACCCGTGGGACAGGGAGCGGGTGGCGGGCGGCAGCAGCGGCGGCTCGGCGGCGGCGGTGGCGGCCGGCCTGGTACCGGCTGCCGGCGGCCTTCTGCGGCATCGTCGGCCTCAAGCCCACCTACGGCCGCGTCTCGCGCTACGGCGTGGTAGCCTACGCCTCCTCGCTCGACGTGGTGGGCCCGATGGCGCGCTCGGTGGCGGATGTGGCCACCCTCCTGCAGGTGATCGCCGGCCTCGACCCGCGTGACAGCACGACCTCACCCATGCCCGTGCCGGACTACGCCGCCGGCCTGCAGGGCGAGCTGAGGGGACTGCGGGTGGGCGTGCCGCGCCAGTATCTGACCAACGGCATCCAGCCGGGAGTGGAGGCGGCGGTGCGAGGGGCGATCGCCCAGATGGGGCAGCTGGGCGCCGAGGTGCGCGAGGTCTCGCTGCCCCACACCCGCTACGGCGTGGCAGCCTTCTACATCATCGCCCCAGCCGAGGCCAGCGCCAACCTGGCCCGTTACGATGGCGTGCGCTACGGCGTGAAGGTGGAGAAGGAAGACCTCTGGGCCAGCCTCTACGCCACCAGAGGCCAGGGCTTCGGCGCCGAGGTGAAGCGGCGCATCATGCTGGGTACCTACGCGCTCTCCAGCGGCTACTACGACGCCTACTACCTGAAGGCGCAACAGGTGCGCACCCTGATCAAGCGGGACTTCGAGGAGGCCTTCCAGCAGGTGGATATCCTGCTCTGCCCAACCTCGCCCACCGTCGCCTTCCGGCTCGGCGAGCGCAGCGAGGACCTGATCGCCATGTACCTCTCGGACGTTTACACGGTGACCGCCAACGAGGCGGGGCTGCCGGCGCTGTCGCTGCCCTGCGGCCTGGCGGAGGGGCTGCCGGTGGGGCTGCAGCTGATCGGCCGGCCTTTCGCCGAGCAGCAGCTGCTGCAAGCAGCTTACGCTTACGAGCAGGCGAACAGTTGGCGCCTGTTGCGGCCGCCCGTCGAGGGCCGCCAGCCCGGCGCGCCGGCGTAGAATAGGCGCGCAGTACATGTTGAAGGAGATGCGAGATGTCGCTTGACGAGAAAGACGCGGAGATCCTGCGCATATACGAAGGCAACCCCCGCCTGGGCTCGGACCAGCTGGCCACCCTGGTGGGCCTCTCGCTGGAGGATGTGGAGGAGCGGCTGGCGCACTACCGGCGAAACGGCATCACCCTGCCGCAACGTGGCCTGGTCAACTGGGAGCGGACCGGCGTGCCGCACGTCACCGCCATCATCGAGGTGCACGTCACGCCGCAGCGGCAGGTTGGCTTCGACGCCATCGCCCAGCGCATCGCCCGCTTTCCCGAGGTGAAGACCCTCTACCTCGTTTCCGGCACCTACGACCTCTCGGTGGTGGCGGTGGGACGCAGCATACAGGAGGTGTCGAATTTCATCTCGCGCAAGGTGGCGACGATCGAAGGCGTGACGGGCACGGTCACCCATTTCCTGTTACGCGCCTTCAAGATGGATGGAGTATTGCTCGACGAGGAGCAGGAGTTGCCGAGGCAGGCGATCGTCCCCTGAGATTGCGGGGGTAGTGCAGGGGCGGCCCCAGTAAGCCGCCAGGAGGCAACCGATGGAAGCGACCATGAGAGCAACAGCTGATTTTGTTTCGGATAAAGTGCGGGCGATCCCGGCCTCGGGCATCCGCAAGTTCTTCGACCTGCTGGCGACGATGGACGACGTCATCTCGCTGGGCGTGGGCGAGCCCGATTTCGTCACCCCATGGCACATCCGCGAGGCGGCCATCCACTCGCTGGAAGTGGGTTACACCATGTACACCTCCAACTACGGCATGCCCGAGCTGCGGCAGGAGCTGGCCC
>CAZMKF010000062.1:2753-6365 GCA_964566935.1 uncultured Dehalococcoidales bacterium
GTCGTACATGCCCTGCACCACTCTGGCCGGCGGCCGGGTGGCGCCGGCGCCCACCAGTGTGGAGAACGACTTCAAGGTCAGGGTGGAGGACATACGGCGGCGCATCGGTCCGCGCACCAAGGCCATCCTGCTTGGCTATCCCAACAACCCCACCGGCGCCGTGCTGGAGCGCGAGGAGCTGGAGGCGATCGGCCGCCTGGCGGAGGAGCATGACCTGCTGGTGATCTCGGACGAGATCTACGACCGCCTGGTCTACGAGCGCCGGCACACCTGCTTCAGCTCGCTGCCGGGGATGAAGGAGCGCACCATTCTGCTGGGCGGCTTCTCCAAGGCCTACGCCATGACCGGCTGGCGGGTGGGCTACGCGGCGGCGCCGGCCCCCATCCTGGAGGCGATGATCAAAGTCCACCAGTACAGTGCGCTCTGCGCCCCCATCAGCGGCCAGAAGGCGGCCATCCAGGCGCTGCGCGAGGGTGAAGAGGACGTGCAGGAGATGGTGGCCGAGTACAACCGGCGACGGCGGGTGATCGTCAAGAGCCTCAACGAGATGGGGCTCAGCTGCTTCGAGCCGCGCGGCGCCTTCTACGTCTTCCCCTCCATCGTCAGCACCGGCCTCAGCGCGGAGCAGTTCGCCGAGCGCCTGCTGATGGAGGAGAAGGTGGCGGTGGTGCCGGGCGGCGCCTTCGGCGCCTGTGGCGAGGGGCACGTGCGCATGTGCTACGCCACCTCGCTGGAGCAGATCAACGAGGCGATGGACCGCATCGCGCGTTTTGTGGGACAGTTTCAAAAGTGATTGACGCCAAATACGAAACAGTGATCGGGCTGGAGGTGCACGCGCACCTGCTCACCGCCAGCAAGATGTACTGCTCCTGCAGCGCCCGCTACATCGACAGCGAGCCCAACTCCCAGGTCTGCCCGGTTTGCCTCGGTTTGCCGGGCGCCCTGCCGGTGATCAACCAGGCGGCGGTGGACTGCACGATCATGATGGGGCTGGCCCTCAACTGCGAGATACCCGCTTACACCAAGTTCGACCGCAAGAACTACAGCTACCCCGACCTGGTGAAGGGCTACCAGATCTCGCAGTACGACAAGCCGCTCTGCCAGGGCGGCTGGCTGGAGATTGAGGCCGAGGGCGAGCGGGCGCGCATCGGCATCACCCGCGCCCACCTCGAGGAGGACGTGGCCAAGATGGTGCACGTGGCCAGCGAGGACGGCGCCGGCGTGGAGAGCCTGATCGACCTCAACCGCTCGGGCATGCCGCTGATCGAGATCGTCTCCGAGCCGGACCTGCGCACGCCGGAGCAGGCGCGCCAGTACCTGATCGCCCTGCGCGACATCCTGCGCTTCGCCCGGGTGGGCAGCGGCAATATGGAGGATGGTTCCTTCCGTTGCGACGCCAACGTCTCGCTGCGGCGGCGCGGCGAGAGCCGCCTGGGCGCCAAGGTGGAGATCAAGAACCTCAACTCCTTCCGGGCGGTGCACGATGCCCTGGCCTACGAGCAGCAGCGCCAGGCGGCGTTATTGGACGCCGGCGCCGAGGTGCTGCAGGAGACGCGCGGCTGGGACGATCAGGCAAAGGTGACGCAGGCGCAGCGCAGCAAGGAATACGCGCACGACTACCGTTACTTCCCCGATCCCGATCTGCCGCCGCTGCACATCAGCCGCGAGCAGGTGGCGGCGCTGAGGGCAAGGCTGCCGGAGCTGGCCCGGGAGAAGCGCCGCCGCTACGCGGAGGAGCTGGGCCTGCCGGAGTTCGACGTGGCCCAGCTGACCAGCGAGCCGGAGATCGCCGCCTTTTTCGAGGCGACGCTGGTCCGCTACGGCAACGCCAAGGTGGTGAGCAACTGGCTGATCGGCGAGGTGTTCAGGCTGCTCAACGCGGCCGAGCAGAAGCTGGGCGAGAGCAGGCTGACGCCGGACGCGCTGGCGGCGCTGCTGCAGCTGCTGGAGGGCGGCGAGCTGAACGCCGGCGCCGCCAAGACGGTGCTGGCTGAGCTGTTCGCCAACGGCGGCGAGCCGTCGGCCATCGCCTCATCGCTGGGCCTGCGCCAGCAGAGCGACAGCGGCGAGCTGCGGCGGCTGGCCGGGCAGGTGCTCGCCGCCAACGAGGCGGCGGTGGCCGATTATCGCGCCGGCAAGCAGCAGGCCT
This sequence comes from uncultured Dehalococcoidales bacterium, assembly GCA_964566935.1. GTDB lineage: Bacteria > Chloroflexota > UBA6077 > FW602-bin22 > JAMCYS01 > CAZMKF01. The sequence goes on from CAZMKF010000062.1 coordinate 4,903, forward strand.
TCGGCTTCCTGCTCGGCCAGGTGATGAAAGCGAGCAAGGGCACCGCCAACCCCAAGGTGGCCGGGCCGCTGCTGCGCCAGCTGCTCGATCAGGGCTAGGGCGCTGCCACCGCAGCCGCCGGTGTGAGCAGACGCACCACGCCGGCGGCGCCGTCCACCTCCACCAGGTCGCCATCGTGGAGCAGCTCGGTGGCGCCGGCCAATCCCACCACGGCCGGAATACCGTACTCGCGCGCCACGATGGAGCCGTGGGACATCATGCCACCGGCCTCCATCACCAGGGCGCACGCGGTGAGGAAGAGCGGCGTCCAGGCGGGGTCGGTGGAGGGCGCCACCAGTACCTCGCCGGCGCGGAGCGGCGTGGAGGGATCGCGCACCACCCGCACGCGGCCACGCTGTATACCGGGCGAGGCGGCCGTGCCCTGCCAGCCTTGGGCGGCGCTGCCGCCAGCGGCGCCGTGGAACTCCTCGCCGTTGTCAGCCAGCACACGCGGCGCCCTGCGGCGGCGCAGCGCCTGCTCGTAGGCGGCGCGGCGCTCCTGCACCAGGGCACGCAGATCCAGATCGTCGAAGTCCGCGCGGCGCAGTTCGGGGAAGGTGAGGAAGAAGACGTCCGCCGGGCGGTCCAGCCTCCCCGCCTCGACCAGCGCGCCGCCGAGGCGCTGGCAGCAACGGCGCACCTCACCCAGCCCCCAGACGATGTAGAACTTGGGCATCTCGCGCAGGCCGCCCAGCTGGCGGTACTGGCGCAGCAACCAGGCGGCCACTCTGGCCTTGTACCAGCCGCCCGGCGCGCCGCGCAACTGGCGCGCCACCGCGCCGGCGGCGCGCTCGGCGGCCGCCGTCTGCTGGCGGAAGTGCTGCGTTGGGTCGTTGGGGTTGTCGAGGTGGCTGCGCAGTACGGCGAAGAGGTAGTGGGGCTCCTCGCGCCAGCGCGGCACGCCGAGGTCGATCTCGCGCACGGCGCGGTGGCCGTAACGGCGCAGGAAGCGGCGGGCGCCGTTCTGCAGCACCGGCGGCAGCTTGCCGGCCAGCCACCTCGCCAGTTCGGCATCGGCAAGGGTGGTGAGCGCCGCGCGGGACCGCTCGTCACGGTCTATCTGGCGGGCCAGCGTCGCCAGCTCCAGCGCCATGTTGGTGGTGACGTTGTGCGGCAGCGCCTGACGGGCCGCCAGCAGCTGTCCGGTGGAGAGGCCGGCCCCCTCCAGCATCGATTCCACCAGCTTGAAGGCGGCGACGCCGGGGGCGACCCGCGTCACTAGGTGGAAGGGAAGCCGCGAACGGGAGAACAGCGCGAAGAGGCCGTCCACCGCCTGGCCGGTGGCGGCCGGCGTGATGGCGGTGGCGTTCAGCTGGCGGCGCAGCTGCAGAAGAGTGGGTATCACGTCCCGGCGCAAACGGTGGCGGGCCGCGCGCGGCCGCAAGAGATTGCTGCGTCGGAAGCCGCCCTGATGGTGGCCCAGG
>CAZMKF010000062.1:6375-7448 GCA_964566935.1 uncultured Dehalococcoidales bacterium
GCGGGCTGCCCGCGGCTGATAGATATTGAGCAGGTTGTGGCTGAGCAGCCAGGCGAGGTTGGCGCGATTGCGCCAGGCGAAGCGGCGAACGTTGGCGACGAAGGCGTCGCGCTCGACCTGGGCGAAGGCGCCCTCCGTGCGCAGCCGGCTGAGGATGCGGCCGATCACCGGCTCCACCTCGGGCAGCACCGCCTCGGTGAGCGGCCCAGCGGCGGGGGTGGCCATCAGGTCGGTGACGTCGAGGAAGATCCTCCCCTCCAGCACTTGCAGGCGCAGCTGGTGACCGTCGTGCAGGATGGGAACCCGCCGCCAGAGCTCCTGCAGAAACGAGACGCCCAACGGCGTGAACGGCTCCAGCAAGCCCTGGGCGGCGCTGATCGAGATGTAGTAGTGGCGGCGTCCGTCGGGGTGGGCGGCGAAGGGCGGGTAGAGCGAGGTGATGGGGCGGCTCTGCAGGATGTGAAAGCGCCCCTCCGCCAGCGCCCATTCGATGTCCTGCGGCGCGCCGAAGTGGGCCTCGACGCGCTCGCCCAGCCGGGCCAGCGCCTGTAGTTGGTCATCGCTGAGGCAGGCGGCGCCGGCCGCCTCCTCGCCCAGCGGCTCGCTGCTGGTGCCGCCGTCGCGCTTCGGCCGGATGGAGAGCCGTTTGCTGCCCAGGCTGCGGGAGACCACTGTCAGCTGGGGCCGCGCTATGAGGAAGGAATCGGGCGTCACCGCGCCGCTGACGATCGCCTCGCCAAGGCCGTAGCTGGCGTCGATGGTGAGTTGGTCGCGCCGGCCGTTGAGCGGGTTGGCGCTGAACATCACGCCGGCCACCTCGGCCTCCAGCAGTGGCTGGATCACCACAGCCAGCGCCACCTGGGCGCTGTCGATGCCGTTGCGGGCGCGGTAGGCGATGGCGCGGTCGTTCCAGAGCGAGGCCCAGCAGGCGCGCACCCTGGCGAGCAGGCCGTCCAGGGTGAGCACGTTCAGGTAGGTATCGTGCTGGCCGGCGAAGGAGGCGCCGGGCAGGTCCTCGGCGGTGGCGGAGGAACGCACCGCCAGCGGCCGGCCGCGCAGCAGCTCGTGTATCT
>CAZMKF010000062.1:7458-7795 GCA_964566935.1 uncultured Dehalococcoidales bacterium
GTCAGCTCGGTGATCAGGAGGGGAGGCACGGGCGCGGCGGTGAAGCGCTGACGGATGTTGGCGCCGCTCGCCGCCAGCTGGCGCGGGTCGGCCGCATGGGCGGCGGTCAGTATCTCGTCGATACAGGGTTGCAGCTGGTTGGCCCGCACGAACTCGCGGTAGGCGCTGGTTAGCAGGCAGAAGCCGCCGGGCGTGGGCAGGCCGGCACCGATCAGCTCACCCAGGTTGACCGCCTTGCCACCGGCCTCCGCCAGGTCGGCGTGGACAAGGGCGCCAAGTGGCTGGTAATAGCGTGGCATGCTCCACCTCCCGTCTGCGTGGCTGGCGCCGCCGGTTG
>CAZMKF010000062.1:7805-9029 GCA_964566935.1 uncultured Dehalococcoidales bacterium
TGATGTTAGTGGTGTGTGATGGATTCTAGCAAAGGGGGAAGGCAAATGGGTTATCGCATTCATGCGCTCAACGCCGGCACTATCACCGTGGACCGCTCGCTCTTTACCACCATGAGGGGCTACGGGCAGCCGATTCAATGCCCGGTTGTGGTCTGGCTGATCGAGGGGCAGGGCAGGCAGATCGTGGTCGACACCGGCGCGCCGCCGCCGGGCGAGGCGCCCACGGTCACCGTCTTCAGGCAAACGGAGGAGCAGCGGGTAGAGAGGGCGCTGGCGGCGGTTGGCGTCGACGTGGCCGATGTGGAGACGGTGGTGCTGACCCACCTGCACTGGGACCACTGCACGGCGGCGCCCCTGTTTGGCAAGGCGCGCTTCATTGTGCAGCGCAGCGAGCTGGCCTATGCCGCGGCGCCGCTGCCGGTGCACAACCGCCCCTACGGCGGCAACGCGGGCGTCACCGCCTCCTATCTGCCGCGCGACGGCCGCGTGCAGATTGTGGACGGCGATTACCAGTTGTGCGAGGGGGTGCGGCTGCTTCATCTGCCGGGGCACTCGCCGGGCATGCAGGGCGTGCTGGTGGATACGCAACGGGGGAGGGTGCTGATCGCCGGCGATAACGTGCCGCTGTACGCCAACTGGGAGGGCGAGCCGGGGTTGAGGCGCATCCCCAACACCTTGCACGTTAACCTCGAGGACTACGAACGCAGTTTCCGGCGCATGGAGCGCCTGGCCGACTACGTGATTGCCGGGCACGATCCCCGCAACCTGAGCGAGAGGGGAGAGGACGGACCGCCAGGTCTGCCGGCGCGCGGCTGAGCGCGCTGGCGCCAGCAGTTTCGCGCTGAGTGCCGGCCGGCGCCATCAGTTGCCCGTGCCGCGATTAGCTTGGCGGATCGTGGAGGGAAGCCGCCGCCGAGTAGCGCCTTGACAGCGCCTGTCAGGCTGATTCCTCGCGCAAGGTTGCGCCGAAGGTGAAGGGGAGATTGGGCAGGCGGCGGGGCGACTGGAGGTAATCAATCACGGCCTGAATCTTCTCAACTGTGTCGAAGCGGGTGAGCCCCCGGGTCCACAAGCATAGATCGTCACTAGCCATATCTCACCCTCAGTCTGCTGGTAGTCCACCTGTTGCCGGCGCTTGTCCGCGCCCGAGTAAGTCCGATTATACTCGGCGTACTGCACCGTCATATCGCCGGTTTAGCCCGGCTCTGCAGTGCCATTTATTGG
>CAZMKF010000062.1:9039-11590 GCA_964566935.1 uncultured Dehalococcoidales bacterium
CATTGTTATCGTTCTCAGAAACACAGGAAAGCTGTAATAAGGAAAGGTAACGAAATAGAATAGAGTCACCACCGGGTTTTGTGTTTGCCCAAAGCCAACTCCGCCCAGATGTCGAAACCCGGCCAAATCTACCATTCCCCAACCAGTTAACATCATTGCTGTGGCCACCAGCCAGGTTAATGCGAGGTAGGACCAGAGCACGGTCCGCAGCCAACGACGCGCATTCCGTAACAGCCACGCGTACAACACAAAGGCGCCGGTTCCCAAGAGCAGCACCAACCCCGTTACTAGAGAACTGTTCATTGACGCTCTTCACTCTGTGTCTTTTATGCCGTTTCACACAACACCATGTTGAAGCAGGGCCTACCTTAGATGGGAAATCTTCAGATTAACTGTCCGATCTGTTTAATCATGTATTGTATCGAAAGGTTCAGCAGCAAAAAAGGATTGAGAACGAACTCGAAAACGGCAACAATGGGGTTAAACTCCGCCCATTGGCCGCGGATCAGGGTCAAATCAACGTATAGCCAAGTGGACCAAATGGACGAGGCTAGCAACCAAGCCCATAGAACATAACGGATGCCGAAATGGACATTTGTCAATAGTCTCGATACGAAAAACACCAGCGTCCAGCCAGCAGCAATTGCCACCAGTAGTTCAACGTAATCTACTACCATAGCCAAGATCATCGCGGCCTGTGTTGCTTTCTCTCAAAGAGTTGTCATCGTCTAGTTGTCATTACAGCTGACACCAGCCAATGCATGCCCATGGTCCAGACTTTCGACTCCGACGATCCTGCCTTACCGTCACAAACCTGCGTTACGCTAATAAGATCATCGACTTAGCTACCCCACACCGTAGTAGTTCAGATAACCGATCACGGTATCACCTTCCTCCTCAGTGCCGTAGTAGCCCAAATGCGCCGTGAGATATGATCTCTCTCCTCGCAGAGGTAGCGTGACATCGAAGTTCGCGGTCCCACGTCCGTGCTGTCCAAACGCTGGTATAGGGTCCCATTCGGCCGCCATCGCGATAGTCGTTGTACCACTCGGTACCTGCTGCGGACGCGAAGCCCGCCCAGAGTGACTATGTAGTTGAGTGTGATACCGTATTCCTGTTGCAGAATCAATGCTGTTTCTAGAGCGATCTGTTCTCCGCCACTAGATGCGACAATGTTTAACTGTTCACCTTTGTCCAGTGCCTTGCCTGTGACAGGATTGTACAGGGAATCGCATATCATCTGAGCGAGTTCCTCCCCGCTCAGACTGAATTTCCCTGCGGCTGCTACATCACAGATTCCGAACAGAGTTTGCAAGATTCTCGCTAGATGTTCCTCAACGGGAATATCATGATAGAAACCCATGTAAGCCGCGACTTCCCTTACGTCCTTGATCCCACTGAGGTGGTCTACCAGCAGGTATGCTACATAGCATGCTATGCAAGCAGCATCTTGCTATGCAGCATGGCATGCAGCCAAACTGATAGTTTTGCCATAGTAACCGGGTGTGGTACGAGGCTCGTGAAACGCTCACGCCGCATGAAATCGACCAAATCCGAACGCAATAGAGGAACTTGAGTTTTAGGCACCTCGGCAAAGTAATCGCATCTGTATGTGAAGCTTGTCACGGCTCGGAGCGGAACGGACGGTTGAATACCAAGGAACCTACCGCACGATGGACAGCTACGCAGACTGCGGTGGTTCAGAGTTCTGCTCGCAAAGTAAGACTGAGGCGCCGCATTGCTGTATTCCAAGATCCAGTATTGATGTTCCATCGAGTTCCACCTCGGTAGTTGCACCTGGACCTGATTACCCAAAGCCTTGTCTAGTGACAGCATTATTCTGCGTGTGGTGTTCGGCTGGCGCCACGTTTAGTAACTTCCATACTGCGGCATTAAGATGTCCATCCTGGCTTTCGAGTAAGGGGCGGCCTCGGGCAATCTATCTCATACCAGCTCAATTGGCAGAAGCACGCATCCCCGCCAGCCGTTATCGAGAATCAGATTAGCCAGTTTGCGGGAGACGAGGGTCTGGCGGTACCCGACTGTGCCAAACCACTCGTGCGTCAGTGCCAAGTCAACTCCCTTGGGAATGGATGCGCGCCGGTACTGCATCTGTCCCCGAAATATCGGGGCGTATTCTTTGATCTTGCACTGCGGAGATACCTTCTGCTCTTTTAGCGGCTGCGGACCCAACAAACCGGGCTCGGTTATTGGCTCGACCTTCAATTGGCTGACAGACTGAGCTTCTTCGCCAGTCTTATGCAATATCAGTGGCCAGCGTTGGTAGCCTCTGATTTCCGCCATTTCAAGTGCGCTGAATACCCTTGGTGTCGCCAGTATCTCGGCGAGGCCGAAAAGGTTAAAGAAGTCCCAGCGGCCAACATTGAACTCCTTGATGATGCGAATGGGCGCTTTTTGCCGCTTGTCAACGCCGAACCGCAGACACTCCGGATCGCCGTCATACAATAGGTTGTACCAACTGTCTCTTGGTTGAGCGAATCCCCGCTCGTTAGCAAACGAGTAACGAACCCACTCTGCCGACCTCACTTCC
>CAZMKF010000063.1:0-753 GCA_964566935.1 uncultured Dehalococcoidales bacterium
CGGCATCGTGGGTGGCGATGGTGTTGCGCAGATCAACTGCCTGCTGCAAGTCCCAGATGATGCGGTAAGGATTGATAGGCGTGTCATTGTCGGTCAGCTGCGGCATGAAGTCAGCGTACCACTCATCTTTCACCGCCTGGATCTCGCGCGCCACCTTATCGTCACCCTTGCGGCCCTCTTTGCCCAGCTGCTTCTGCGCTTCCTCGATCATCTGCCGCAACACCAGTTTGGCATCGCCAGCTAACGGCAGTGCCACCACGTAGTCTCGGTTGACGTCGCGCTCGTCGATCGTCAACTGGATGGCTGTCTTGCCTGCCGGGATCGGCGCGTCGTAGGCAGAGATGGCCAGCGCGCTGCCGGCGCCAAAGATCAAGTCCGATTCCGCCAACCACTTCTTCACCGCCCAAGTCCAGGCCATGGAGCCAGCACCGAGGGAGAGGGGATGATCCTCGGGAAAGGCGCTCTTTCCCTGGTTGGTGGTCGACACGGGCACCTGCAGCAGCTCAGCCAGTTCCACCAGCTCCTTCGGGATCGGCCATGCTGCGGGCTCGACGCGGCGACAGATAATCACCCTTGCACTCGCCTTCGGCTTCGGCCACGTCCATCGGCAGCTCCAGCAGCACCGGGCCCGGACGGCCGTTGCGCAGGTAAGTGAAGGCGCGCCGCATGAACTCCGGCACCCGCTCCACTTTGTTGACGCGCGCCGCCCACTTGGTGACGTACTGGTAGTTCTTCACTGCCTCGACGACCGGC
>CAZMKF010000063.1:775-11453 GCA_964566935.1 uncultured Dehalococcoidales bacterium
GACAGCAGCAAAGGGTATCCATCGCAAGAGCATTGGCGTCGAGTCCGAGTAAGCCTGCGCCATGGCGCCAAAGGCGTTCTCCACGCCCGGCCCGTACTGGCAAACGGCCACGCCGGTCTTGCGTCCGTTAGTGACGCGAGTATATGAGTCCGCCATGCCGAGCACGGTTCGCTCCATGCGTGCCACTATCGGCCGTACCTTGATCTTGGCGCACTCCTCGATAATCGGGTTGTTGGGGAAACTGAACAGGTTCTCCACCTGTTCAGTCTGCAGAATTCTTGCGATCTGTTCCGCGCCTTTCACTTGATTGCCTCCAAATATTAGTTTAGTTTCTGTTCTTGCTCGTATGCGGCGAGGGCCGCAGGATACTGTGAGCGGCCGAGCACCTGCTCGCACCAGGCCGCCACGCTGAGCAGCGGCGCCTCCATGTATGGGGCCGTCACCAGCTGTATGGCAGCGGGCATGCCGTCTGCTGAGAGACCGGCGGGCAAACTGATGGCAGGGCAGCCGTACATCGTCCAGACACCCTGCAGGGCTGAGCTGCCCGTGATCGAGCGCTCGGGCACCACCGTATGCACTGTGGGCATGAGCAGCGCGTCCACCCCCTTAAACCGATCCATCAACTCGCCGCGCATGCGATTGCGCAGCCGTTGCGCCCGCAGGTAGGCATCAGCTGGCAGGCACTCGCCCACTCTGATCAGCGCCGTCACCTTCTCGCGGTACGCGTCGGGTTGTTGCCGCAGGAAGCGGGCGTGGATGGCCGCCGTCTCCACTTGGTTAATAATACCTCGCACAGCGATGTATTCGTCGAGCGAGTAGGGCAGGCTGAGCTCGCGCAGCTCGGCGCCGGCCGCCTGTAATGTGCCAGCGGCAGCCTCGAAGTCGTCGCGTACCGCCGCCTCACTATAGTCAACAAAGTCGCGCAATACCGCCAGCACCGGCCGCTCCCTGGGGAATGCGGCCGCCGCGATATAGTCCTGCGGTGCCTCCAATCGGGTGGAGGTGGGATCAGCTTCGTCCGCCCCGGCCAGAACCGAGAGCGCCAGCGCGGCGTCGGCCACGCTGCGGGTAATCGGTCCGGCATGATCGAGCGACCAGCTGTTGGGAGTGACGCCGAAGCGGCTGACACGCCCGTAGCTGGCTTTCAGCCCCACCACGCCGCAGAAAGCGGCAGGTCTAAGAATGGACCCGCCGGTCTGAGTGCCGATGGCGATGGGCAACATGCGCGCCGCCACTGCCGCCGCCGAACCGCTGCTCGAGCCGCCAGGGGTGCGCTGCACGTTCCATGGGTTGCGGGTAGCGGGCGGATCCAGGAATGCCCACTGGGCGGTTGCGGTCTTGCCCAGGATCATTGCCCCTGCCTGACGCAGGCGCGCCGCTGCGGTGGAATCGTACGCCGGCCGGAAGTTCTCCCAGCACGGCGAACCGTTGCCGGTGGGCATGCCAGCCACGTGGAAGATGTCTTTCAGCCCCACCGGCACGCCAGCCAGCGGTCCCGAATTGACTGGCATGGGAGTAGCGCCGTCTTCATCCAGATACTGCCAGGCGGCCAGGAACGGCTCCAAAGCGCGAATCCGCCGCATGAAACTCGTTCGTACTCCATCGGGCTGCAACTCGCCCTGGCGCAGCAGGTCCTGCAGTTCGACGGCAGTCAGCTCGTACAGATTCACTGCCGCACCTCGGTTGCCGCCGCGAGGAAATACGGTTCATCCTCCCAGATCGACAGTTCCGGGTCCGCATGCTCCATGGCGGCCAGCCAAACGGCAGTCTCTTCAATCTGAGGCTGCAGGGCAGCTAAAGACCGCTCGCCCCAACGCTCAACCACGGCATCTACCAACACTTGTCTACAATTGTCCAACGTGCGGTCTTCTGTCATTACCGCCCACCTCATTTCTATCTCACGCCGCAGCACTCTCTACTGACGCTCCAGCGACCGTCGCCTTTCGCATTACCGGCGATTCTTAGTTACAATTGCGCCAGCCAGCCACCGTGTTGCCAACGCCGCATCGCGGCACGTTGACAACGGTCGTCGAATGCAACCGGCTGATTCGGACGCTGTTTCCGTCAATGACTATACCAGCAATTGAGGGGGTTGTGTACAGTTGGCAAGGCCCCGTGTGCACCTTTTTACCTCAACGCTGCTCGCGGCAGGTCTGAGGGCACAAGGGCACAACTGGTCTGTCTCAACGGCGGCATTGGCGGCGGGTGTGCTGGTCGACGGCGACCACTTCCTGGACATGCTGATGCAACGGCTGGCGCCCCGGCGCTTCGCCCTGGAACGGCCCAGCCGCTTGCTGCTGTTGCTGCACTCCTGGGAACTGGCGCTATTGCTCTTACTGCTCGCCGGCAGGCAATCATCGTGCCAGCCGCTTCTCCTCGGCTTAGCTTCTGGCTACGGTGTGCATCTGGCCATTGATCAGTACACCAACAAGCCATGCTCACCCCTCACCTACTGGCTACTCTATCGGGCCGCGCGCGGCTTTCGCGGCCCGTTCTTTCCAGCCAACGCCAACCAACTATGGGTCAAAGCCTCGCTGCTGGATCTGTGGCGGTGGCTGTAGCTGAGCGCCTCCCTACGTTTTATGCGGCGGCCTGTGCTGCTATCCTTTCACCGCTGGCGTCACGCCGCTTGACTCACCGCAGAACTATAAGATCAATTCGTGTGCACTGAACGAGCCGCACACGGAGGTTGTAGCCGCTTGAGTTCCCAGACAACGCGCCGCCAGATTCGGCCTCGCTACTGCAAGCCGGCCGGACGCAAATACAACAGGCGCGTGATCTTCTTTGCCGCCACGCTGTTAGCAACAATGGGGGTGGTGGCGTTACTGGGCAACACCCTCGTCGCCGCTGTCACCTCTTTCTCCGATCATGGCGTAAGCAACCAGCGCGGAGGCCCTTCTGAGGCCGCTGTCGAGGTAGCGGCGAACGCTGGGAACCCCATCGTCGACCAGGTTTTTCAGGCCAGCCCCAGCGGAGTCTACCGCTTGGCCGCACCCCAGGAGCTGCCAGAGGTAGTCGCCAACGACAAACGCGGCGCCTATATGATCTGGCCAGCGCAGGGTAATCTCTCCTGTTATTTCCACGAAGAGGGTCCGTACTGGGTAGGTGGCTATCACCAAGGGCTGGACATCGCTGCCCAGTATGGTTGGAACGTGCTGGCCGCCTGGGACGGCAAGGTGATTGAGGCGCAAGAGGGCTGGAACCGGGGTTACGGTACAACTGTCGTGTTAGACCACCGCAACGGCATTCAGACTCGCTACGCTCATATGTCCTACCTGATGGTGGAGCCAGGAGACGAAGTAGAAGCCGGCGAGCTCATCGGCTCCGTCGGCAGCACCGGCGCCTCCGAGGGGCCACATTTGCATTTTGAAGTGGTGGTGGATGGTGAGCAGCGCGACCCGCTGGATTACCTGCCCGCCGACAACACCCGGGAATACACCCCCTAGACGCTGTTTGGCGCAATGCCCACGGAGTCAGCACATTGAGTGACCGGACCCAGGTTCCCTACAATCGCGACGATCGACCCGTCAGCACTGACGATACCGAAGCTGCGTCCGCATCCACGTACATAGTCGCCGAGCCCAATTCAGGAGTTCGTTGCGACGACGTACCCTTCGGCCTTCTGCTGCGGCCGGCAGATCCTCCTCTAACCCGTCTTTATGTCGAGCCTACCACCACCTGTAATCTCGATTGCCGTACCTGCGTACGACACTCCTGGGAAGAGACCGGTGGCACAATGAATATGGCTACCTGGCGTAACCTGCGAGACGGCATGGCAGCGACAGGCACGGTCCGCAAAGCAAGCTTCTGGGGCTTCGGCGAGCCGCTGCTGCACCCTCATTTGCCGCTTATGATCGAGCAGACGCATGCGCTCGGCGTGCAAACCGAGGTGATCAGCAACGCGCTGCTGCTTGACAGACGGAGGGCCACTGAGCTGCTGCACGCCGGACTCGACCGCCTGGTTGTCTCGATCGACGGCGCCTCTGCCGAGGCCTACCAGGACGTGCGCTCTGGAGCTGACTTCGATCGCGTAGTCAAGAACGTAATGGGCCTACAGCAGCTGAAACTGGCGGCCGACAGCGAGAAGCCGGAGCTCGCTATCGAGTTTGTGGCGCTGAGAAGCAACGTATCAGAACTGACCCAACTGCGACGACTCGCCATGGAGATCGGCGCTGTCTCCATCATCGTCACCAACGTTTTGCCCTACACCCGCGAGATGACGAACGAGACGCTTTACGACTGGGGCGTAGGTAAAACCAAGCACAGGCAAAAGACCTGCTGGTCACCAGAGATCGTGCTGCCGATCATGGACACGCGCGGTCCGGCCGGCACTGCGCTTGGCCGCCTGATGGAGTACATCGAAGGGCGTGAAGGCGAAATGCGCGACCTGAGCAACGAGGGCGCCTATTGCAAGTTCGTCGATGAAGGCTCACTCGCTGTCGGCTGGAATGGCGACCTCAGCCCCTGCGTGGCCCTGATGCACACCTACACCTGCTACGTCCTGGGCCGCGAGAAGAGGATCCGGCGCTACGTGGTCGGTAACATCAACGAGCGGAGCCTGCAGGAGGTTTGGCAGGAGCACTCGTTCCGCGACTTTCGCCGGCGGGTGCGCGATTTCACTTTCTCGCCCTGTGCCCACTGCGGCGGCTGCCAGTTTGCCGAGGGCAACGAGGAAGACTGCTTCGGCAACCCCTTCCCCGTCTGTGGCGACTGCCTCTGGGCGCGCGGCGCCATCCAATGCCCCTAGCCGGGCGATCTGTCGCTAGTATGGACACGCGCTCAAGTTACGACCAACCACAAGAACGTATTGCGCGCTGCATGCCAGCCTCCGCTTCGAAGCGGACACGCACCAGTTTCTACCGGTCCACGCCAGGCGCCGCTGCATCATTGAACAGAGGTCCAATAGTCGCCCCGATCGCTTCTTCTAGCCGCTAACCAGCTGCGAGACAAGGATGTAGTCCGTACACACGCCTTATAGACGTAGCTGCTGCGATCAATACCGTGTGTGCGAGCGCCAGAGTTGGTGGTCGGATATCAGCGCAGCCAGGCGGGCCGCCAGTAGTAGGTCTGGCCATCTGAGGTCAGCTTCGATGGCTCACCGCCGCCCGCTGCGATCACGTAGAGGTTGCCGTACTCACGAATACCGCCTGCCCCTACGTCGCCGATGAAGGCCAGGCGACGACCGTCCGGTGACCAGACCGGGCTGGTCAGCCGTCTACCTGTCGCAGCTTGAACAAGCTGCTTCATCCCCGAACCATCGCAATTGATCACCCGGATCGACGAACCGCCTGCTGCGTCCAGCCAGGCATAAGCGATCAGGCTGCCATCGGGCGATAGCGACGGCGTGGTGGCGTCACCATCACCGCCGGTAAGCGTCACCACCTGCTGATCCGCGCCGATGCGGTACAGGCGTTGCCGGCCTCCTTCGCTGCCGCTGAAGACTAGCTGCTGACCATCTGCCGTGAGCGAGGCCACCCTCGGATTATAGCGCTCCAGCGTCTCCGCATAGACGGGGCGAACAGCGCCACCTCCCTGAGGCGCAGCGTAAACGCTGGAGCGGCTGCCCTCCAGCCCGTTGAACAGCACTTCACCGGCTGGGCTGAAGACCGGCGAGGTCAGCGTATAACCGCCGCGCTCCACCAACAGATGGTAGTCGCGCCCGTCCGTCCGCATGGCGGCGATGCCGCCCTTGCCTTGCTGGGTGGCGAAGCTAAGCCACTGGCCATCGGCGGAGACGGACGGCGCCCAGTTCCAGGCCGCAGGCGCGCCGGCTAACGGCGCCAGCCCCGACCCATCTGCGCCGATACTGTAGAGGCTGTTGGCGCCGGCAGGGGCCCGCCGCACCAGCAACAACCGGGGCGCGGCTGCCACCGCAGTCGGCTTTGGCGTGGCCGTCGCCGTCGCCGGCAGGGAGGTCGGCGCGGGGCTGGCTGTTGCCGTGGCGAGTGGTGGTGTTGCCGTCGCTGTAGCGGTCGATTGAGGAAGGAACACCGTTGCCGTTGCCGTCGCTATTTCGCTGGGCGTAGCAGTGGCGGCTGTGACAGGCGCGGTCGTCCCCACCGCCGTAGATCCAACCGTTGGCCGTGTCGCAGTCCCAGCGGCCACTGTCGCAACGGTGCGCGACGCTTCAGTAGTGGTCGACCCGGGCGTGGCGGCCATGGGACCTCGCTCCCCTTCCGCTCCCAGCCAGCCAAACGCCGCCAGCAAGGCGATGACGATTGCCAACACCAGCCCCGGCGTGAGCGAACTATGAGAGCGGAAGTGATTTGGCACTGACACCCTTTCTCTAACGACCAGCAGTTCCGACCATAACATGTCTATTCTACTGGCGCTGCTCGGCTACCGACCATTGTACTGCCGCAGGCTACACCGTCGCATCCTCTTCGCGCCTAGGCAGCAAAAGGGGAGCATACAATGCAGACTCCAAAAAGCTGACGCTGTACGCCTGAGGCGCAAAAGGCGGCGAGCAGGAAGAACGTATTACCCCTGGCGCCGCGTATTCACGAAGGGGATGACCGCCGAGAACGAGAGCGTCAGATGCAGGTCAGCGATGATTGCCTGTTGCAGCGCCAGTCTGCTGCCATAGCCTATAGCAGACAGAACTGGAAAGGCCAGCGACCACCAAACCTGACTGGCCAACAACCCCAGGTAAACTGCTGTACTTCGACATCTGTTAACCAAACGCCTTCCTCAGGGACTGTAAACCGCCCTCCGCCCGCAGCGCCCGCCGCTCCGTTTGACACTCGTTCAACCGGCTGCCTACAATGCCTCGCGGTTGCCCAAACACACTCAGAGGATTGGAAGTCACGCCCGTTGCTGCTTAAGTCCGCCCGTCTCGAACCGCTGCGTTCACGTGGTTTCGCCCTCCTTTACGCCTCCACCTTCATCTGGTATTTCGGCCGCTGGATGGACGCGTTACTTAGCTCGTGGCTGGCGCTGCAGCTGACCAACTCGCCCTGGCACGTGGCGCTGATTGGCTTCTACCGCAACCTGCCGGTTATGGTGTTCGGCTCCTTCGCCGGCGCCCTGGCTGACCGCATCGAACGCCGCCACCTGGTGATTATGTCGGGACTGCTGAATATGGTCACAGCCGCCACGGTGGCGGCGCTCTACTTCAGCCATAACCTGCAGTTCTGGCACCTGGCGCTGGCCAACTTCCTGCTCGGCCTCGCCTGGACGGTCGACTACCCCACCCGGCGGGCGATGATGCCGGACGTAGTGCCGCCCTCGCAGCTGCTGCCCGCTATGGTGCTTGATACGATCGCCATGAACGCCAGCCGCGTGGGCGGCCCGGTGCTGGGTGGCGTCATCCTCGCCCTGTTCGACGTCACTGAAAGCTTCATTGCGCTGGCGGCAGTCTACTCAATCGCCATCGTGCCACTGCTCTTTTTGCGCATTCAGCAACAGGTACGTCGGAGCAACGTATCTGCCCTCCGTTTCGTGGCCGACGGCTTGCGTTTCTGCCAGAAATCGGCGCCGGTGCGCGGCGTGGTGATCATCACCTTCCTGATGAACGCCTTGGCCTTCCCCTTTGTGCAGATGCTGGCAGTGTTCGCCAAAGACGTGCTGCACGTGGGGCCGTTTGAGTTGGGACTGCTAACCTCAGGCGACGGTATCGGCTCGCTGATCGGCGCCGGCCTGCTCAGCGCCTTCGGCTTCCGCGCCTACGGTAAGGTGTTCGCGCTCACCACCATCCTGATGTGTACTTCACTTGTTGTCTTCTCCGCCTCGCACTGGTTCATTGCCTCTTTGCTGCTGCTGATTCTAGCGGGTGTGGGGCACGCCGGCTTCACCACCTTGCAGAGCACGATCACGCTCAACGTGGCGGGCGAGGAGATGCGTGGCCGGGTGATGGGGGTGGTGACCCTGGCCATTGGCAGCGCCACCCTCGGCATGCTGCTCACCGGGGCGCTGGCCAGCGCTTTCGGCGTGCAGTGGGCAGTGGGCGGCTGTTCAGCACTGGCGGCGGTGCTGATCGCCTTCACCACCTTCGCCACGCCCGGCTTATGGACCTACGAGCCTCGCCCCGAACAGGTGGGCTCTGCGACCACGCCCTAAAAAGGTACCGGCGCCCTTTAGGGCGCCTGTAATTGGCAGTGTATGCGACTGAGCGTCTAGCCGGCCACCACCGGGTTGATCAGACTGCCCAGTTGGCTGATCTCCACCTTCATCTCGTCCCCCGCTTTCAGCCAGACAGGTGGCTTACGAGCGAAGCCGACACCGCTGGGTGTACCAGTGGAGATGATGTCCCCCGGCAGCAGCGTGAATGTGCGTGAGAGGAACTCGACGATGAAAGCGACGTCAAAGATCAGGTGCTTCGTATTCGAACTCTGCATCAACTCACCGTTGAGGTAGAACTTTATGTCGAGGTTGTTCGGATCGACACTGTCGTCGCGCACCGTGATCCAGGGACCCATAGGGGCGAAGGTGTCGAACGATTTGGCCCGCAGCCACTGCGACTCGGCGAACTGCACATCGCGGGCGCTGACGTCGTTTAGCATCGTGTAGCCGGCCACATACTGCATCGCCTCTTCAGGCTTGATAAAGCGACCCTTGCGGCCGATCACGATGACGAACTCCGCCTCGAAGTCAACCTCTTTCGAGTCCTCGGGGCGCGGTAACACGACTGACTCACCCGGACCCACAATAGCGTTGCTCATTTTTGAGAAGATCACCGGGCTGGTGGGAATCTCGATCTTCGACTCGATGGCGTGGTCGCGATAGTTCAGCCCCAGGCAGAACAGCTTGTCAGGGTTGGCGATCGGAGCCAGTAGCTGTGCTTCGCTAAGCGGGGTAGCCACTACTGAGCCCTGAAGCATAGCCTTCTCCACCAGGCGCGCCGCCTCCAGGCCCGGCTCACCCAGCTCGAGGAAGCGCCGCATGCCACTCGGCAACGAAGCCAGCCCCGCCACCCTGCTGCTATTCGGCAGACCGGCGTAAGTCGTCGGTATATCTACAATCGCATCCTCTGAAACAACCGCTATACTTGATCCATCACCCTTGCGATACGTTGCCAGTCGCATAGCGTCCTCCTGTAAGCTTTCATTGTCGCCAATACTAAGCGCCCATTCGAAGCCTTGTCAACGAAAAGAAGCGCCGCCTTTGGTCCAGTGAGGAAAGGAGAATCAGATGCAGGAAAGACCGTTTGGCAGGACAGGAGTCAGCTTCCCTATCCTCAGCTTTGGCGCCCAGCGCATCGTGGACGACCACAATTGCAGTGAAGAAACCGCCGTGGAGATGCTCAACTATGCCCTCGACCACGGCATCCGTTACTACGACACTGCCTGGGTTTACTCAGCCGGCCAATCGGAAAAGCGGGTAGGCCTGGTGGCCAAAGAGCGGCGTGACGAGATGTGGATTGCCACCAAGGTGCGGGCCCGCAGTGCTGACGAATCCTGGCGCCAGCTGCAGGAGAGCCTGGAGCGGCTACAAACCGGCCACGTGGACGAGCTGCGCCTGCACAACATCTACGATTTCGAGCAACTCGACCTCGTTACCGGCAAGGGCGGCGCCCTCGAGACGCTGATCAAGGCGAGGGAGCAGGGGCTGGCGCGCTACCTTAGCATCAGCGGCCACACCAATCCCAAGGTGCAGGTGGAGGCGCTCAACCGCTTCCCCTTCGACTCGGTGCTGGTGGCGCTCTCGGTTACCGACCACTTCATCTACAGTTTCGCCGAGGAGTTCCTGCCGGTGGCCAACGCCAAGGGTGTGGCGGTGATCGGCATGAAGGTGATGGGACTGGGACGATTGACCCACGTTTGGGACCGGGCCTTGCGCTACACGCTGGCACTGCCCATCAGCACCACCATCGTGGGCATGGAGACGATGGAACAGCTGAAGAGCAACCTGGAGGTGGCCGAGAATTTCGTGCCGATGAGCGGTCCGGAGCGGCTGCAGCTGTTCAAGGAGATCGTGCCGACCATCACGCCGGCCAATGCTCCCTGGAAGGCCGACCATTGGGACAATCCCACGCGCTGGATGCAACAGGATTGACACCCCGGCGGCTCCTGACGCAAGATGGAGTAACAACGCAGTACTAGGGACGGGCGCGAGGTTACCCTGCCCGTCCAATGGAGGATCGCAGCAGATGTCCGAGGGTTACTTCGAGCGCGTGCACGCGCAGACCGACAGCAGGTTCTGGATCAACCTGCCCACCAACGATGAGATCACCTGGGCCCTGGAGGCCGGCGCCGTCAACTGTACTACCAACCCCACCTACTGCGCCCGCCTGATCGACCTGGAGCCGGAATACATGCGTGGCCTGATCGACCAGGCCGTGCGCGAGAGCGAGAGCGATGACACCGCCGCCGAGCTGGTTTACCGGCGCTCTTCCGGCCGCATCATCGACCGCTTCCTGCCGATGTTCAAGCAGTCTGGCGGCAAGCAGGGTTATGTTACCGTACAGGGCAACACCAACTACGACGAAGACGCCGATTACGTGATTAACGAGGCGCTGCGGCACACCGAACTTGGCCCCAGCATGATGGCTAAGATCCCGATCAACGAGGCTGGCCTGCACGTGATCGAAGAGCTGACGGCACGCAACATCCCTACCTGTGCCACCGAGATCTTCGGCGTGGACCAGGCGATCGAGGTGTGCCAGGCCTACCAGCGTGGCGCCAAACGCGGCAACTGCCAGCCTGCCTTCTTCGTCACTCACATCACCGGTATCTTCGAC
>CAZMKF010000064.1:0-6451 GCA_964566935.1 uncultured Dehalococcoidales bacterium
CGGTCGCAGCGTACGCCGCGGTGGTATCCCGGTCAAACTGACCAAGACCGAGTATCAGATCCTGGCGCACCTGGCCCTGAACCTGGGTGACGCGGTCTCCCACGCCGAGCTGTTACGGGCCGTTTGGGGTCCGCAATGCGAGGAGGAGACGCAGTACCTGCACAGCTTCATCGCCCAGCTGCGGCGTAAGATAGAGAGAAACCCCCGCCGCCCGCAACATGTGATCACAGAGCCTCGCTTTGGCTATCGTCTCACCGCCTTTGCGCCACGGCGCCGGCACGGCGAGGCGTTCCTTGCAGAGGAGTAGCGGTGGGTTGCCGTGACTATTCTCCACGCTTAGCGGAGTACATAGATTGAAGGCACTACTGTTCAGTAACGATGAGACAGCGTGCGCCAGTGTGATAGAGGCGCTCAGCAATGTCGGCTTCGAGGTCCTGGAGATCGCGCTGGCGGATGCCGCCGAGCGCCTGGCCACCGAGAAGCCCGACCTGCTGTTGCTTGACCTGGGCGACGATGAGGCCGAAGTTCTGCGCACCTGCCGCATGCTGCGTGAGGAGAGTCAGGTGTCACTGGTTACACTCGGCAGCGACGAGCGTTGGCTGGTGCCGGCGCTCACCGCCGGCGCCGATGCCTACCTGGCTAAGCCGATACGGGCGCCGATGCTGATCGCTCAGGTGTTCGCGCTGATGCGCCGTGCCGGCTTCAGCCAGCGCGGGCGCCAGGTTATCACCGTGCGCGATTTGGAGATTGACCTTGATCGTTTCCAGGTAAGCCTGGCCGGCGAGCCGATTCAGCTGACGCCGATCGAGTATCGTATCCTTGCCACTCTGGGCAAACATGCCGGCAGCGTGATCAGCGCCAGGGACCTGTTGCGCGAGGCACAGGGCAGCGACGGCGACCCGCAGTCCGCGCGTGACATCGTCAAGGTTCACATCTACCACCTGCGTCGCAAGCTGGGCGGTGGCGCGCTGAAGGGCAAGTACGTTCGCACGGTTCCCGGTTTCGGCTATACTCTCGAACGGCGCGTTCCAGTGATTGAGGAGGGCAGCAAGCAGAGTTGGGTCAAACGCGGCGTGCCGTTGAACATGCCCTCGCTCGACCCGGACGGCGATGATGACGCCAACCGGGCTTCCCTGGATTCGGAGGGGAACCTGGCTGCTGAGTAATCGAGACGGTGACATCGGTGTCACCGTCAACTTGGAGAGGTATTCCAGGAGGATAACTGTTTTGCGTCTATTGGTTTTAGCCGCCGCCCTGGTGGCGGTGCTGCTGGCCTGCAGCGGCTGCGGCACGCCCACTGCTCCCGGCACGCCGGCCGGTGGCCCGGGTGGGGGGATCACCTTCGCCACCGCTACGGCAACCGCTATACCATCCCCTACTCCCAGCCCCACACCTCACATCGCCAGGTCGCTGCTGGAGGGCAAAACGTGGCTGACGCTCTACGGCCGTGCCTTTGAGACGGCGCCTATCCTGGGGCGATTGGGCTCCTACAAGGACACTGCCGAAATGGCAGAGGAGATTGGCCCGTGGATGGCCGAGATCAAGAAGTACAACGGTGGCAAGGAAGTGGTGCCGGTAGTGCACGTCATCTACGCCATGGCCATCCCCTGCGAGGAGGGCAGCGAGTGCCTCTTCTACCTCGACGGCCCCAAGGGTTGGGACATGGTGGAGGAGTTCATCAAACCGGCCGCCGCCAAGGGCTGGCAGGTGATCCTTGATACGCAGTTGGCACGCTCCACGCCGGTGGAGCAGGTGCAGCGCATGATCGACAAGGGCTACCTGGATTACGCCAACGTGCATGTGGCGCTGGATCCGGAGTTCCACTCCTATCCCGGCGAGGATCTGCCCGGCATCCCGGTAGGAGAGATCCATGCCTCGCAGGTGAACAAGTCGATGGAGATGATCGCCAAGGTAGTCAGGGAGAAGAAGCTGCCCAAAAAGGTGCTGATGGTGCACCAGTTCGGCGATGCTAACGTGCGCGACGGCACGCCGGACATGATCGTCGACAAGCACACGATTAAACCGGTGGAGGAGATAGACCTGGTGCTGGACGCTGATGGCTTCGGCGCGCCGGGCATCAAGGCCAAGAAGTACAATCTGATCAACGATGCCAAGGTGTACCCTTTTATAAAGTACCGTGCTATCAAGCTCTTCTTCTACAACCCGCATGAGGAGGCGCACCACGCCGATCAGCCGGTGATGACCTGGCCGCAGGTGTTCGGCGAGGAAGAGGCGGACGTAGATATTAAGATAGAGTTTGGGCCGGATGTGATCGTCATCGCCTAAGCGGCAGGCGCCAGCCGCAGACGCAGAAAGGCGGCCCCCTCAGCCAGGGGGCCGCCTTTCGTTCCCGGACCGGTGGGGAGGCAGTGGGAGGCTAGCCGCCCACCGCGGTCAGCGCCTCGTCCAGCGCGCTCACCAGCAGGTCCACCTGCTCGCGGTTGAGGATCAGCGGCGGCGACATGCAGACCACGTTGTCCATGCCCGGCACGGTGGCTACGTTGCGGCCAAACATCACGCCGCGGCGTGCCGCCTCGCCCAGCACCTTGACGAATTCTGCGTTGGGCAGTGGCTCCTTGCTGCCGGGCTTGACCAGCTCGACGCCCCAGATGAGGCCCATGCCGCGCACGTCTCCCACCAGCGGGTGCTTGTCCTTGAGGGCGCGCAGGCCGGCGCCCAGCGGCTCACCCATACGGGCGGCGTTGCCCACCAGGTCCTCCTGCTCGAAGATATCGAGGTTGGCCATGGAGACGGCGCAGGCTACCGGGTGGCCGCCAAAGGTGCTCAGCTGGTCGAACTGCACGTTGTCGCTCGGCTCACCCAGGAAGGACCGCCATACTTCCTCGTTGGCGGCGGTGGCGGCCATCGGTACGTAGCCGCTGGTGATGCCCTTGGCCATGGTCATGATGTCAGGCACCACGCCGAAGGCCTGGCAGCCGAACCAGTTGCCGGTGCGGCCGAAGCCCGTAATGACCTCGTCGTGGATCATCAGGATGCCGTACTTGTCGCAGAGGGCACGCACCAGCTTCCAGTAGTCGGCCGGGGGCACGATCACGCCGCCACCGCCGATCACCGGCTCGCCGATAAAGGCGGCGATCGTATCCGGTCCTTCGAAGATGATCGTCTCTTCGATCTCGTCCACCATCAGTTGGGCGGCCTCCGCCTCGCTGACGTCGCAGTGGTAGCGATAGGTATCGGGCGGGCGCACGTGTACTACCGAAGAGGAGACGAAAGGCTCAAACTTGGCTTTACGCACCGATTGGCCGGTGGCGGAGAGGGCGCCCAGGGTCCAGCCGTGGTAGCCACGGTAGCGGGCTATTACTTTATGGCGGTTCTGTTTGGGAGAGCGCTGACGCGCGCACTGGCGGGCCATCTTGAGCGCCGTCTCCACCGCCTCGGTGCCACTGTTGAGCAGCTGTACGTGGTTGAGATCACCCGGCAGCAGTTTGGTCAGCCGCTGCGCCAGCGCCACCGTTATGTCGGCGGGGCGGGTGGTGGGCGTGTAGGCCAGTTTCACCATCTGCTCGGCCGCCGCCTTGGCGAGGCTCTCGCGACCGAAGCCGACGTTGACACACCAGATGCCGGCCATGGCGTCGAGGTACTTGTTGCCCTGGTCGTCCCAGATCATGCAGCCCTCGCCGCGGGTGATGATCTGCGGGCGCTGTTTCAGCGCGTGCTGGGTAAACGGACGCCAAAGCGCGTCGAATTCGGGGTTGGACGTCTCTGTCATGCTAACCTCCTGATGATGGCAAACAATCACAACAGCGCCACCGCCCGGGCGGTGGCGGCTGACAACCTTTGTATGACTCTATTCTGAGGCGTGCCGGCGATACTGTCAACGCGCTGCCGGCTCCTGTTGTGCGGTGCGTAGCCGTGGCATCCGGTCTCCGCCTGCCACAAGTGAACTTCTGCGGTGAGCGCGGCATCGCGCTGCGTGCCGGGCCAAGACCGGCGTCAGTACTTGAAAAGGAGTCGCCCTGGGGCGCTGATGCCGTCTGGCGGCTAGCCACCGCCGATGTGGGCTCGCAACTCCACCTGGTCGCCGGTGGCCAGCGGCGCCTGGCGATCGGCCAGGCGCCCGTTGATCACCACCATCAGCGGGTCCTCGTGGCTGGCGCCGCGCTGCAGCAATGGCGCCAGGCGGGGGAAGCGCAGCGCCAGCGCCGCCAGCAACTGCGCCATGTCAGCCGCCTCAGCGGACGGAATCTCCACCGTCCGCTCGGCGGCCAGCTCGCGGTAGGGCGCGTAGAGCACCACCCGCACTGATTGACTCACGCCTGCGGCGGGTCTGCCGGTGGAGCCTGTGCCTTGCGGCGGCGCCGGCGCCGCCACCACCAGAAGACGAGCAGCAAGAGCGGGATCAGCCACCACAAGTAGATGACCATTACCATGAGGCCCTCGAGCAGGTCTGCCAGCGTGGTCAGTGATGCTTCCCATGCCTCACGGGCCGATTCCAATGGGTTGCGGCTGTCGCGCTCGGCGGCCACCCGGGCCGAGGCCTCGGTTTGCAGGTGCACGACGATGGTCGACATATCGGTACGCCGCTGCAGGTAACGCTGGCGGCCCTCGATCTTCTCGATCTCGGCGCGCAGCCGGCTCAGCTCGCGCTCCACCACGATGATGTCCTCCATCTTGGTGGCCTTATCGAGCAGGCGCCGGGTGCTCTCCTCGGATGCCTTGAGGTTGGCCAGGCGTGCCTCGTTGTCGATGAACTCCTCGGTCACGTCCTGGGTGGTGGTTTTGGCCCTCTCTACAGTGGTGGCCAGCGCCTTGAGCTGTTCAATCGTGCTTTCGAAGCGATCGGCCGGCACCTGCATAGTGACGTCGACAATGACGTTGCCGCTGCTGCGCCGCTCGCTGCTGTTGGTGACGAAACCGCCCGCGCTGCTGGCGATGCTGCTGACCTGGCCGGAGGCGACGGCCACGTCGCTCACGGTGAGGTTCAGTTCGGCGTTGCGGATGACGTACCGGTCCCAGCCGGTCTCGGTGGCGCCGGCGCCGGTGGCTGTTTTGCTTCCCTCGTTCAGTGGCGCTGCCGGCTGCGCGGCGGGCGCCGAGGCGCCGGCAGCCGCCTGTCGGTCCAGTGCCCCGGAGGGACTAGTGCTGGTCTTCGGCGCTGATGAACAGGCGGTGATCAGCAGAGTAACAAGCAGAAATATGGACAGGAGTCTGGTTTTCAACTGGTAACCTCCCTGGCGGTTCTTCGCCGCGCTTCCAAATATAGAGGCGATTGCCGCCGCGGTCAACGTTTCGCCCCCGGCTCGCGGCAACTCCGCGCTTCTCCAATTAAGACGTCCCGCAGGCGCGGCAGGTTCCCAGCTGACGCCACGGCGGCCTATAATCGCGGTCTGAGCGCCGCCATTCTCGGAGCTGAGGTGAGAACGTTTGTCATCGCAAGTGAGGCCGTCGCTGCCTGGGGGGTTAGCCAGTCTGCTGTCGCTGGCGCTGCTGCTGTCGCTGGCTCTGCTGGTCCGCCTCTGGGCGCTGGACACGCGCGGTCTCTGGTTCGACGAGGCCTTCTGCGTCCGCCTGGCCAGCCTACCGCTCCCTCAGATGGTGGCGGAGACGGCGCGAGATTATCACCCGCCGCTCTACCATACTACCCTGCATCTGTGGACGCGCCTCTTCGGCGATGGCGAGCTGGCCCTGCGCTCGCTATCGGTCGTGCAGGGTACGGCGGCAGTGGGAGCGCTTTACTGGCTGGCGGCGCTGCTGCTGGGGCGGCGGGGGGCGCTACTCACGACCCTGCTGGCGGCTCTCTCACCCTTCTTGGTGCTCTATGCGCAGGAAGTGCGCATGTACAGCCTGCTGGTACTGACGGTCATCCCAGCAGCCGGTTTCGCCTGGCGCGCGCTGCAGGGGGCGGGGCTGCGCGGGTGGCTGCCCGGTTACCTGCTCGCCGCCACCGCCGCCTGCTACAGCCATAACACCGCCGCCATCTTCCTGGCGGCGCTCAACCTGGCCTGGCTGGTCAGTTGGCTGCTGGGGCAGCGGCGGCGCCGCCTGCTGTTCAGCTGGTTGGGCGCCCAAGTGCTGGTGGGGATACTCTACTCGCCCTGGCTGATGGTGCTCTGGCAGCAAAGCTTGCGCCAGGTGCGGCCGGGCGCGGGCATTGAGTTTCTGCCGCTGCTATGGGCGAGCCTCAGCGCCCTGGCGGTGGGCGAGGTCCCGCACCCCGCCTTTACTTGGACGGCCTGGCTGTGGGCCGGCATGCTGCTGCTGGCGCTTGTCCTGCTGGCGCTGTCATCGGCCCGTCGTAACGGCGCCCTCTTCGGCGCTCTGACCTTACTGGCTGGCTTCGGCCTGCTCTACCTGAACCTGGTTGGCCAGCGCGATTTCTCGCCGCGCTACGCCATCTCCCTGGCGCCGCTCGCCTTGCTGCTGGCGGCCTACGTGATCGACTGGCTCTGGCAGCGCCGGCCCCTCCTCGCTCTGCTGGTTTTGCTCGCCC
>CAZMKF010000064.1:6461-10240 GCA_964566935.1 uncultured Dehalococcoidales bacterium
ATGCCGCCCTCCTTCCATCAGCAGGCCTTGCGCGCCCAGGCGATCATCGCCCGCCTGCAGCCGGGTGACGCCGTGGTGGTCAACGCCGCCTATCTGCAGGACGTGGTCAACTACTACTACCGTGGCGAGCTGCCGGTTTACGGCCTGCCGGCGCAGGACCCGCCGGACGACGTGGCCACCCGCCAGCTGCTGGAACAATTGCTGCCCCATTACCGGCGCGTCTGGCTGCTATTGGGACAGGATTACTACAGCGACCCGCGTGCGGTGGTGGAATCAACGCTGGCCGGCGCCAGTTTCCGCTTCGCCAGCGAGGAGTTCTACGGTGACATCCGGGTGCACGGCTACCAGGTGCTGTCGGTTGAGCAGCGCACCTTCGGCGAGACGGCGCTGCTGCTGCGGCACGAGGTGGTTGACCTGCGCGCCGGCTGGGAATGCAAGGTGCGGCTCAGCTGGCAGGCGCTGGCCCACGACAGGCGCGACCTGAAGGTGTTTGTGCACATCGTCGACGCGCAAGGCAAGGCGCCGGCCCAGCACGATGGCGTGCCCGCCAACGGGCAGCGGCCGGTGAGCAGTTGGCAGCCGGGTGAGACGGTGCTGGACGAGCACATTGTGCCAATCCCTCCCAGCCTGGCGGGACAGCAGGTATCCGTGCTGGTGGGGCTCTACGATGCCGCCACTGGTCAGCGTCTCTCCACGGGCGAATTGGATCATCTGCTGCTGGCGCGGGAGGTGGTGGCGGCGCCTTAGGCGCGGTTCAGCGCGGCGGCCAGGGTGGCGGCGTCGCCAGCGTCGCCGCGATCTGGTCGGGCACGTTGGTGATGATGCCGTCGATCCCCCAGCGCCACAACTTGAGCGCTTCTTTGGGCTCGTCCACCGTCCAGGTGTTGACCACCATGCCGCGCTGGTGCGCCGCTGCGATCTGGGACTGGCTCACCAGGTGGTGCTCCGGGTGCAGCGCCGTCAGCGCCAGGGGGCCTAGTTTCTCCTCGCCGGTCTTGAACCAGGAGATCACGTAGAGGTAGGCGCGCGGCAGCTGCGGCGCCTCTCTGGCCATCAGCAGTAGCGTCTCGGGGTCGAAGCTGGAGATGAGCGTGCGCTCCAGCAACTCGTTCTCGCGCAGGATGCGCAGCAGCACCGGCGCCATCTGGGCCAGGCGGCGAGCGCCGCCCTTAAGCTCGAGGTTGAGGCTGATCCGCCCCCGCGCCAGCTGGCACACTTCTTCCAGGGTGGGGATGGGGGTGCCCGCGTACCTGGCGCCGAACCAGCTGCCAGCGTCCAGCTCGCGCAGGTCGCCCAAGGTCAGCTCGCTCACCTTGCCCCGGCCGTTGGTGGTGCGGTTCACGGTCTCGTCGTGCATGACGACAAAGCGGCGGTCGTAGCTCAACTGCAGGTCGAGTTCGAGCATATCGGCGCCCAGTTCGATCGCTTTGGCGAAGGCCGGCAGGGTATTTTCCGGCGCCACTTTCGAGGCACCACGGTGGGCGATCACCAGGGGAACGCATGGGCCGTTGCTCATCTCAGGCTGGGCACCTCTGCTCAATCTCGGCAACCAACGCCGCGTTGGCAGTATAGCAAACAGCTGGCAGGCATCGCCTCAAGCCAGCCAGCCAAACCGCCTCCGGCCGCTCCAGAACGGCGCTTCTTGTGCCGCGAAAACCACTGGCCGTTGAAGGCAACGGGCAGTGACGAAGCAGCGTTTTCATGCGTTCGTCTACCATGAAGGGGTGGAGTAATGCCCTCATCCTTGAGCGGCTTGTGGCCCGTGGAATAATGGAGCCTGGCGTGGGTAGTCCCCGCCCTGTCGCGATTCGTCCTTCATGTGGGGGGAGGGTAGGCGCCACCATTTCATGCTAGCCGGCTTGGTCTGGTTGCGCCTGTTTCGTCGTGCTGCTTTGTTATACTGAATGCGTAATCAACAGAATACTGTGCTGGAGGCTCCTAGCGATGAAACGTAACCGAGTGCGTGAACTTTGGGCGCAGCAGCGACCGGTGGCGGTGGGCTGGTGCAGCACCGTCGACCCCTATACCAGCGAGGCGATGTTGCGCGCCGATTTCGACGCTCTCATCCTCGATATGCAGCACGGCATGGGCATCGACAACCGGCAGTTGGTGAGCTGGCTGCAATTTGTCGGCCAAACCGACACCACGCCGGTGGTGCGCATCCCCTGGAACGCGCCAGAGTACAGCCAGTTTGCGCTTGACGCCGGCGCCCAGGGTATCATCATCCCCATGGTCAACGATCCGGAGGCGGCGCGCACGGCGGTGGGCGCCTGCCGCTATCCGCCGGTCGGCTACCGTTCCTTCGGCCCCAACCGCGCCTGGCTGCTGGAGCCGGATTACTTCGCCAAGGCCAACGAGGACGTCATCTGCCTGGTGATGCTGGAGACGCAGGGGGCGGTGGAGCAGATCGAGGCGATCGCCGCCACCCCCGGCTGCGACGGCTTCTTCATCGGCCCCATGGACCTGGGCGTCTCCATGGGTCTGCCGCCCGCGATTGATCACACAGACGAGCGTCACCCGGCGGCGATCAAGCGGGTGGCCGAGTTCGCCGCCGCGCATGGTCGCCGGCGTTTTCTCCGCCTCGCCGGCCGAGTCGCTGCGCCGCTTCGAGCAGGGCTTCAACTTCAATCCCATCCTGGCCGACGTGTGGCACCTGGGCAGTGAGGCGGCCCGCGCCGTGCGCGAGTTCCGCGCCAGAAAGGGGGGGTAGCCCCATGTTGCGCGACTGGGACAACGGCAATGTCACTACGAACACACTCTGCCTTTGGCTGGTGACGGCCGACAGCTGGCTGCGCGGCAAGATCATGAGCCGGCACCGGCGCCTGCTCGAGGTGCTCAACACTGAGATGGAGCAGCTGGCCACCCTGCACGAGGTGGAGGTGCGGGCCCGGCCCGACGGCGCTCCGTTGGCGTGCGCGCCCATGGCCGGCGTATCGCTGGCCAACGCGCTCTTCGTCATCCCCCTGGAGGAGGGCAGCCCGCCGGCGCCGGCGGACAGCCTGGTGGTGGTGCAGAAGACGCAGGAGCTCACGGTGATCGGCATCGGCCCCTACATACTGATGGGCAACCTGCACCTGCCCAGTGAGGGGCGGCTGGAAAACTACTTCGCGTTGCTGCCGCGGCGCTACCACGCCATGACCAAGGTGAGGCTTAGCGACCACGACGACCGCGAGTTGGGCACTTTCGATACGGTGCTGATCAACGGCCGGTGGATCGACGGCGTGCTTCCCGCCGCGGCGCGGCCAGGCGGCTAAGGGCTGCTTCGCGGCTGTGGAGAGGGGGTGGCCAGAAGGTCCACCCCCTCGATCTTTCTGTTCCAGGGGTCCGCTGCTCCTAATCTGAGGGTGACTGCGGTCATCCCATCGACTTATTCGGCAGGGTCCTGTCCGTCGCTTGTGATGTGGAGTGATACTCCTGCAGCGACTTGGCCACCAGCGCCTTCTGCAAATGGGCGCCGATGCCGTTGGCCGCCGCCAGGGCCGCCGTGATCGTGGTGATGTAGGGCACGCCGTAACGGATGGCCGCTTTGCGGATATATGAGTCGTCGTGCTCGCTCGTCTTGCCCGAGGGGGTGTTGACCACTAACTTGATACGGCGGTTGACGATCTCGTCTACGATGTGCGGCCGCCCTTCATGTTGCTTCCGGATCAGTGTGCTCTCAATGCCGTGGCTCTGCAGGAAGGCGCGGGTGCCCACGGTGGCGATCAGTTCGAAACCCAACTCGGCGAAGCGCCGGGCCGCCGGCAGGATAGCCTCTCTGTCCCACTCAGCTACTGTGA
>CAZMKF010000064.1:10250-11096 GCA_964566935.1 uncultured Dehalococcoidales bacterium
CCAGAAGGCCAGCTCGAAGCTGTCGTCCAAGCCCAGCACCTCGCCGGTGGAGCGCATCTCCGGCCCCAGCAGCGGGTCCACCTCAGGGAACATGGAGAAGGGGAAGACCGCCTCTTTGACGCCGTAATGGGGGATGGGACGGCGTTGCAGCCGCAGGTCCGCCAGCCTCTCGCCCATCATCAGCCGGGTGGCGAGGCCGGCCAGAGGGATGGCGCAGACTTTGGAGACGAAGGGCACGGTGCGGCTGGCGCGCGGGTTGGCCTCCAACACGTAAACGACGCCGTCGGCGATGGCGTACTGGATGTTCATCACCCCCAGCACCTTCAGCTCGCTGGCGATGCGGCGGGTGTATTCCTCTATGGTGGCCAGGTGTTTCAGCGGAATACTGACCGAGGGCACTACACAGGCGGCATCGCCGGAGTGAACGCCGGCGTACTCGATGTGCTCCATCACCGCCGGCACAAAGACCTGCTCGCCGTCGGCCAGGGCGTCGGCTTCAACCTCCAAAGCGTGTTCGAGGAAGCGGTCGATCAGGATCGGCCGGTCGGGAGTAACGCCCACCGCCGCCTGCATGTACTGGCCCAGCTCGTGGTTATCGTGCACGATCTCCATGCCGCGCCCGCCCAGGCCTCGGGCACGTCGCTGGCCATGCCCGATTCAGGCATGGGGATGCCGTACTTGCACATCGCCTCGCCGAAGCGGCCGCGGTCGGAGGCCATGTCGATCGACTCCACCGAGGTGCCGAGGATCTTCACCCCCGCCGCCTCGAGGCCGGCGGCGATGTTGAGCGGTGTCTGGCCGCCGAACTGGACGATCACGCCGTCGGGCTTTTCCGCTTCGATGATA
>CAZMKF010000065.1:0-4522 GCA_964566935.1 uncultured Dehalococcoidales bacterium
CGGTGCGCCGCTGGCGATGAACGTGCGCCGCATCACCGCCAGGCGGTCGCAGAGCCGCTCCGCCTCGTCCAGGTTGTGGGTGCAGATGAAGATGGTGCGGCCCTCGCTGCGCAGGGTGTCGATGAACTGGTGCACCACGTGCGCCGCCTGCGGGTCCAGCCCGGAGGTGGGCTCGTCGAGGAAAAGCAGCGGCGGCTCGTGCACCAGGCTGCGGGCGATGGCCACCTTCTGCTTCATCCCTTTGGAGTAGCGGGCCACCGGCTCGTCGCGCCGCGGCCACAACTCGAGCATCTTCAGGTAGCGCTCGCCTTGGGAGGCTGCCGCCGCCGCGCTCAGTCCGTACAGTCTGGCGTAGAACTCCAGGTTGTAGCGGGCGCCGAAGCGCTCGTACAGGCCTGGCGCCTCAGTGAGGATGCCCACGTGGCGGCGGATCTCGCTGTTGGCGGCGCCCAGCGGGAAGCCGGCCACCCTGGCCTCGCCACTGCTGGGCGCGATCAGGCCGCAGAGCATGCGCAGCGTCGTCGTCTTGCCGGCGCCGTTGGGGCCGAGGAAGCCGAACACCTCGCCCCGCTCCACGTGCAGGTTGAGGTCGCTGACGGCGACGTTGTTGTCGAACTTCTTGCTGAGCGAGTGAGTTTCGATCATCGCCGCGTATTCTAGCACCGGCCGCTGGTAGCCGCCGTGCGTACCCTGACGCCTGTATCCTCACACAGATTGGATGAACTCTCCAGGCCATGCCGCCACCCTGGTGGAGGGAGGCGGCCCACGTTTCGCCCGCTGGCGTAAACCCCAGTAAGCGGGTAGAATCGAATCAATACTACTTTGAGGAGGGGTTGATTCTGCGATGACTCCGGATCAGGCGGAAGAGAAGGTCAGGGCTTATTTCTATCAAGGTTACAACTGTGCCCAGTCCGTTTTGCAGGTTCTGCAGGAGGCCTGGCAGCTCAGCGGCGGTGTCGATCCGAGGCCGGCCCTCGGCTTCGGCGGCGGTGTGGGCGGCGGTGGTGATGCCTGTGGCGCCCTCAGCGGCGGCGTGATGGCGATCAGTCTGCTGGTTGGCGATCACTCCAAGGGCGACGTCGAGGCCGACAAGGCGAAGGCGCGCAAGCTGGGGCAGGAGTATCGCGCCAGCTTCAAAGAGAAGTTCGGCACGGTTGGCTGCAGCGAGCTCACCGGTTTCGACTACTCCACGGCCGAGGGCCGCGCCCAGGCTCTGGCGGCCAATACCAAGGACAAGACCTGCGTGCACCTGGTGGTTTTCGCGGTGCGTACCCTTCTGCCACTGGCCGAGCGGGAGTACGGCAGGGCCTGAGCAGGCCGGGCAACCCCAGCCGGTTAGCCGGCAAGGAGACGAGGTGAGACGATGAGCGTCAAACTGACCACCCTGGTGGAGAACAGCGTCGGCGTCAACGGCCTGCTCGGCGAGCACGGCCTCAGCATCCTGGTGGAGGCCAACGGCGCCCGCGTGCTGCTCGATACCGGCCAGACGGAGATCATCCTCCACAACGCCGGCGCCATGGGGGTCGATCTCACTACCATCGATGCCATCGTCATCTCGCACGGTCACGGCGACCACGCCGGCGGCCTCAAGGCGGTACTGCGGGAGCTGCGCCGCGCCGGGCGCGATCACGTGCCCGTCTACGCCCACCCCGATATCTGGCAGGCGCGCTACTCCCGTCCCAAAAACGGCAAGACCAACTTCGCCGGTGTGCCCCACCGCGAGGACGAGCTGACGGCGTTGGGCGCCCAGTTTCGCTACGCGCGCCAGGCGGTGGAGGTGGCGCCGGGCATCCAGACCACCGGCGAGGTGCCGCGCCAGACCGCCTTCGAGCGCCCCGATCCCAAGCTGCAGCTGTGCGGCGGCGACGGCGGCTGGCGGCAGGACGAGATCGTCGACGACCAGTCGCTGATCGTGCGCACGCCGCGCGGTCTGGTAATGGCGCTGGGCTGCGCCCACAGCGGCGCCATCAACACCCTGCGCCACGCCCAGCGGCTCACCGGCGAGCGGCGCATCGTGGCCGTGGTGGGTGGCACCCACCTCGTCTTCTCCAGCGCCGAACAGTTGCGGGATTCGATCGTGGCCCTGGGGGATTTCGGCATCGAACGCATCGGTGTCTCCCACTGCACCGGTCTGCCGGCGGCCGCCGCCCTGGCCCAGGCCTTCGGCGACGCCTTCTTCTTCAACGCGGTGGGCACGGTCACCGTTATCGACTGAGCGGGCCGCGGCGGCAGGGCCGCGCCGCCGGCGCCAATACGTACAACTTGTGGAGGTGTGGCTTTGCCGCAGGATGGTTTCCCTACAGACGATGTTGAACTGACCGAGCACCTGGTGCTCGATTTCATGCAGATGCGGCAGTTTGCCCGCAACCCCTTTGTCATCACCAGCGGCGATGGTATCCGCATCACCGACCAGAACGGCAAGTCGTACATCGACGGCCTGTCGGGCGTCTTCGTCGCCTCGGTGGGCTACAACAACCGGCGGGTGATCGAGGCCATGGTGGCCCAGCTGGACAGGCTGCAGTTCGCGCCGCCCATCCACGGCACCAACGACCGCGCCCTCGAGCTGGCCGCCTATCTGCGGCGCCTCACGCCGGAGGGCATCGGCACCGTCAAGTTCCTCTCCGGCGGCTCCGAGGCCACCGAGGCGGCGATGAAGTTCGCCCGCCAGTACCACGTCAACTGCGGCCATTCGCGCAAGTACAAGGTCATCTCGCGCTACGGC
Source organism: uncultured Dehalococcoidales bacterium (assembly GCA_964566935.1). Classification (GTDB taxonomy): domain Bacteria; phylum Chloroflexota; class UBA6077; order FW602-bin22; family JAMCYS01; genus CAZMKF01. The sequence goes on from CAZMKF010000065.1 coordinate 2,723, forward strand.
GCCTACCACGGCGCCACCATGGGCGCCCTCTCCGCCGGCGGCGGCTGGGAACGCAAGTCGGTCTTCGAACCGCTGGGCACCGGTTTCCTCAAGGTTTACCCGCCCTACTGCTATCAGTGCCCCTTCGGTCAGAGGTATCCCGAGTGCGATATCACCTGCGCCCGGCTGGTCGATTACACGATCAGGGCGGAGGATCCGGAGACCGTCTCGGCGGTGATCATGGAGCCCATCTCCATCTCCGCCGCCGGCTTCGTCGTGCCGCCGCGCGAGTTTTACGAGATCCTGCGCGAGAGCTGCGACAGGCACAACGTCGTCCTCATCTTCGACGAGATCATCTGCGGTTTCGGCCGCCTGGGCGCCATGTTCGGCGCCAACTATTACGGCGTCACGCCCGAGATCATCTGCTGCGGCAAGGGCATGTCGGGCGGCTACGCGCCCCTGGCCGCCACCCTGATCAAGGACTCGCTGCAGGAGGCCTTCCTGGCCGAGCCGGGTGAGCGGCGCGAGTTCCACCACGGCCACACCTACGGCGGCAATCCGCTGGCCTGCGCCGCCGGCCTGGCGGTGGTGAAGCAGATGGTGGAGGACAACCTGGTGGAGAACGCCCGCCGCATGGGCGAGCGCATACGCGCCCGCCTGGAGGAGATGGCCGGCAAGTACGCCATCATCGGCGACGTGCGCGGCGCCGGCCTGCTGCAGGGGGTGGAGTTCGTGGCCGACCGGCACACGCACGCCCCCTTTGCCGGCGCCCTCCCCGGCAAGCTGGTGGAGGCGGCGGCGCGCGACCGCGGCCTGATCATGCGCACCGGCGACCATTTCGCCGCCTTCTCGCCGCCGCTGATCGTGAACGCGGCCGAGGTGGACGAGATGTGCGACATCTTCGACGAGTGCGTCGGCCTCGCCCAGCGCCAACTGCTGGCCTGAGCGGAGGCTGAGATGACTGAAGGTGGCGGGCGGAACGGGCTGAGCGCCTTGTTGCGCCGCTACCTCGAGAGCGAGGAGGAGCCGGCGCCCGCCGGCGCCTCGCTGGCCGCCCTGTACGCCCTCTGCTTGCGCCTCGACGCCGAGTTCGCCCAGTTCGACGGCCTCTTCGCCGCGGTCGAGGCAGGAGCGGCGGTCGAGGCAGAGGCGGTCGAGGCGCTGGCCCGCTTCATCGAGCCGAGGGTGGGCTAGCGCCGGCAGCCTTGGCGGCGGCTTGGAAAGACATCAGGTTCACGGAGGGGGGCATTGCTCCCCCTCGGCCTGTAAGCGTCTCAAGCGCCTGCGTGCTTGTGCCCGCTCGCTGTCCCGGCCGAACCTCCCCAGCCATTGGCGGTTCTCTTCCGCAGTCAGGACACGGGCAGGCTGGCCGTCAGAAGCCAGGCGGCCAAAGTCAAACTCAATCAAGGTCAGGCGGGCATTGAGGGCGCCGTTGCCTTCTCCCTGTTCGATCGCCGCGCGCCGGCCGGGCCACCGCCACGTTGCCGTGAGCGTCACATCGCTCTACCGGCCCGTTTCCCCGGGACGTGGTCCAGGCTCGTCAACCTCAGCGGCAGGGCCAGGGCAGATCGGGCAGCGGCTGCAGCCGGCAGGCCTGGGCGCAGCCGGCGCAGGTGGCGGGCCGGCGCAGCTGGCCGACGTAGGTGGCGAGGACGGCGCGCCCTCCCCTCCCAGCTTGGCCAGGCTGCGGGCGATGTGCGTCTTCACCGTACCGGCGCCGATGCGCAGTTGCCGCGCGATCTCGAGGTTGCTCTGTCCCTCCGCCACCGCCATGGCCACCGCCAGCTCGGCCGGGGTGGTGTTCCCGGTGATCGCCGGGAC
>CAZMKF010000065.1:4532-8468 GCA_964566935.1 uncultured Dehalococcoidales bacterium
CCGCCAGCTCGCGCGCCGTCAGCCCTGCCGGGTTGCCGTCCGCCTCCCTGCCGGCCATGGGGCGCGGCGCGCCCAACAGTCCCCGTTGCAGCCAATAGAGCGCCGTCAGCAGGCAGCTCTCGCCGCCCAGGCAGAGGACGCCGTCGATCAGCCTCGGACCCTCGCCCTCCATCTCCAGGGTCAGCGGCCGGCAGCCGGGGATCTGCCGGGCCAGGCGCGCCGCCGCCCGCACGCCGCAGGCGTCGCCCAGCCAGCGCCCGCTGATCAGCCAGACCGGCGTGAAGGGATGGAGGTGGCGGAGCGCCGCCGGCACGTCGTGCACGCTGTGAGCCAGGGCCACCGGCGCCTGCAGCCGCTGCTCAAGCGCCTCCGCCAGCGCCGCGCCGATGAAGTGGTCGGCGTACAAGAGCAGCGCCGGGCGAGGCCAGACAAGGTGTGACGGACAATGGGCGCAGCCGCCGCCCGGCCGCGCCTGCGTTCGTGTCGCAACCATCATCGCGCACCTCCTCATTAACCAGTGATGGCATCGTTGACTGTGATTTTCGCCGCTCGCGGCTGGGGATGCGCGCCTCTGGAGCTAGGGTAAACCCCGGTTTTTTGCGCGAAATAGCTGTCTTTCTCGTCGCGTTGTGTTCGGCCGCTGGGCGGGCAGCCAGGGTAAACCCCGGTTTTTGGCCGGTTTTGGCCGTTTGTCTGCCAAACGGCATACAAGCCCGTCAGGCGTTTCCGCTACGATAATAGATGCAGAGACTGTCAATAATGAGTGGAGGAGGTGCCGCGATGCAAAAGACGAATCAGTTTGTGTTGGGCTGGTTTGCCATGACGGTAGTCATTGCTTTGCTTTGGGTTTTCGACGCATACACGCGGGCGCCTGCCGATTACTCGGTGGCTGTGGTAACTACGGGTTGGATTCTAGCCTGGGCATTCGGCATGCTCCTGCCCATTCTGGGCACTGATACCAGTTCTCCCGATCCCCTCGGACGCATTTTCACTGGCGGCGCCTGCGTCAAACTCTCCACGCCGTGCCAGATGGCGGCTTGGTGCGCCAGCGTAGCTGGCCTGATCATGGCGTCGGCATTACTGCGCTGGTTCCACCCTCACCTTCTGGCCTACGCATTCATCCTTCTGTTTGCGACATTCAACTACCGCGATGGGCTGATGTCGCTACTGCCTGGGCGCAAGTGCTGAGCCAGCAAGCCAATGCCGTCTGCGTTTGCTGGATGGGAGGGATGCGACCATCGCGATTGTAGCTGGAGGGACGGCGGCAGCGTCGTTTTGGCTGGGGCTCATGTGGGCGAGCGGTGGGGTGGACAGCTCGCTGCGGTTGGTGACGTAATGCTGAAGCAAGCAACACGCTGAGCGCACGCTCATCTGTCACCGCTGCCGCCAAGGTATCAGTCTGAGTCAAGAGGCAATTCGTTGGGGAGGAGCTCCCCATGTGGTGAGACGAGGAGTGGAGTATTATGGAGGCAATCAGAACCATTTGGGCTGGACCAGTTGCGACACTAGCTGTGTACGCAGCTTTAGTGGTTTACGTCGTAACGACCCCGGTTCCAGCGCCGGCTTTCGCGCCGCTGGCCGCTGCGGGTTGGGTTGCATTCGGCATCAGCATGCTGGCGCCGGGTATGCTTGAGCCGCCGGTATTCGCGCGGCCTGACGTATCTCTTATCTGGCTAGTGCCGCTAACCGTGCTATTGCCACCTATGTGGTGGAGGCTTTCTGTGGCTGGCCGTGAGCGCCAATCACCCGGTGGATGCAGGCTCTCCCAACGCATGCAGATTGCATTGTGGACGCTCGGCGTAATCGGCGTGGTAGCTGGAACGGTCTTCTTTACCTGGTTCCCTCGTCCTTTTGGCGGATTTGTGACATTGGGATTGGTGTTTGTCACTATACGCTACAGCCGCAGCCTTCACGCTCTTTGGGATACTGGCCCGATCGCCACCCGATAGGTCAACAAGCCATTCTGAGGCTTCCAGGTAACTCCCTGTTCGAGAAGGCCGGCATCGGCACACTACACCGGGGAGGCAGGAAATGAAACAGCCAGGATTGCGTTGGCGCCGGGCCGCGCTTGGCGTGCGCCCTCGCGGCGGAGCGCGCCAGCCCGGAGAGGGCGTGCTTCTTCATACCTGAGGAACGGCTGGCGCCCGTCCGGCGCCAGCGGCGAACCATCGTTGTGCGGGCCGGTCTTCCTTGCGCCGGACTTGGTGGAGTGACGACGCGCGCCTGTGGCCGGGCGGGCGCCGTTACCCCCCTTTTGCCCGCCCCGCGCGGCCTGCGCTATACTTCGCCAGCTATGACCGAACAGAGCCACATCCGCAACTTCTCCATCGTCGCCCACATCGACCACGGCAAGACCACCCTATCCGACCGCCTCCTTGAGGCCACCGGCACGCTGGAGAGCCGCCAGATGGTCGACCAGGTGCTCGATTCGATGGATCTGGAGCGCGAGAAGGGGATCACGATCAAGGCGCGCGCCGTGCGCATGCTCTACCGCGCCCAGGGCGATGGCGAGCAGTACCAGCTCAACCTGATCGACACCCCCGGCCACGTGGACTTCGGCTACGAGGTGAGCGCCGGGGCACGTCGACTTCAACTATGAAGTGTCGCGCTCCCTAAAGGCGTGCGAGGGGGCGGTGCTCGTCGTGGACGCGACGCAGGGCATCGAGGCGCAGACCCTGGCCAATGTCTACCTCGCTTTCGATAACGACCTCACCATCATCCCGGTGCTCAACAAGGTGGACCTGCCCAACGCCCGTCCCCAGGAGATCGCCGACGAGGTGCAGCGGGTGCTGGGCATCGGCGTGGAGGAGGTAGTCTACGCCTCGGCCAAGAGCGGCGTAGGTGTGCGCGAGGTGCTGGAGGCGGTGGTGCAGCGGGTGCCGCCGCCCGGCGGCCGGCCGGAGGCGCCCCTGCGGGCGCTGATCTTCGACTCCCATTACGATTCCTACAAGGGCGTCATCGCCCACGTGCGGGTGGTGGACGGCGAGGTGCGCACCGGCGACAACCTGCTGATGATGGCCACCGGCCAGAAGAGCGAGGCGCTGGAGATTGGCTTCTTCAATCCGCAGATGACCATCGCCGAGTCGCTCGCCGCCGGTGAGGTGGGCTACATCGCCACCGGCCTCAAGCGGGTGGAGGACTCGCGGGTGGGCGATACCGTCACCCTCGCCAGCCGCCCCGCCCCCGAGCCGCTGCCCGGCTATCGTCCCGCCAAGCCGTTGGTCTTCGCCGGCCTCTACCCGGTGGAATCGAGCGATTATCCGCTGCTGCGCGACGCGCTGGAGAAGCTGCGCCTCAACGACGCCGCCCTCACCTACCTGCCCGAGACCTCGCAGGCGCTGGGCTTCGGCTTCCGCTGCGGCTTCCTCGGCCTGCTCCACCTGGAGATTGTGCAGGAGCGGCTGGAGCGCGAGTACAATATGGATCTGCTGGTCACCGCGCCCAGCGTGGAGTACCGCATCCAGCGGCTGAACAGCAGCGAATACCAGTTCATCGACAGCCCCGCCGAGCTGCCGGACGATGGCCTGCTGGCGGGGCTGTCGATGAACTGGTATTCGACAGCTGCCGGACGATGGCCTGCTGGCGGAGATCGCCGAGCCGTGGATGAAGATCAGCGTCATCACCCCCAGCAAGTACATCGGCGCCATGATGGAGCTGGTCACCAACCGGCGCGGCGTCTTCGAGCGCATGGAGTACCTGGACGAGCAGCGGGTGCTGCTCAACTACAACCTGCCCCTGGCCGAGATGCTGGTCGATTTCTACGACGAGCTGAAGTCGCGCACCCAGGGCTACGCCTCGCTCGACTACAACTTCGACGATTACCGTCCCTCCGACCTGGTCAAGCTCGACGTGCTGGTCAACGGCCACCCGGTGGACGCGCTCTCGCTGATCACCCACCGCGACAAGGCGCAGGCGCGCGGCCGCGAGCTGGTGACC
>CAZMKF010000065.1:8478-10966 GCA_964566935.1 uncultured Dehalococcoidales bacterium
GCTGCGCAAGCTGATCCCGCGCCAGATGATCGAGGTGCCGCTGCAGGCGGCCATCGGTAGCAAGATCATCGCCCGCGAGAACATCGTCGCCATGCGCAAGAACGTGATCGACAAGTGCTACGGCGGCGACGTGACGCGCAAGCGCAAGCTGCTGGAGAAGCAGGCCGAGGGCAAGAAGCGCATGAAGCGGGTAGGCAACGTCGAGATCCCCCAGGAAGCCTTCATGGCGGTGTTGAAGCTTAATTAGCAGTGACCTGCTATGCGGGCCGTTCCACGAACGTTCTCCTAACGGCCGCGGGCCGGCCGTATCGTAGGGGCCATGGCCCGCCGGGTATTTGGGCGGCCCGCCCACCGCATGTTTCGTCATGATGCAGGGGGACGCACCTGCGATGAAGTGGTCGGCGTACAAGAGCAGCGCCGGGCGAGGCCAGACAAGGCGTGGAGGGCGATGGGCGCAGCCGCCGCCCGGCGGCGCCTGCGTCCGTGCCGCAAGCATCTCCCTGCACCTCCTCAACCTTCGCTGATGGCATCGTTGAGTGCTATTGCCGGGGGATGCGCGCCTCTGGAGCCAGGGTAACCCCCGGTTTTTGGCGAGAGATACGTGTTCTTTCTCTTCCTGTTGTGCCTGGCCGCTGGGCGGGCAGCCAGGGTAACCCCCGGTTTTTGGCCGGTTTTGGCCGTTTGTCTGCCAAACGGCATACACGTCTATCTGGCGTTTCCGCTAGCATATATGCAAGCGGCAAGCGCGCCGCTGGAGGAGCAGAAAGCACGCCTCAATCGCGGCGCTGTGAATGGCAAGCTACTGACTCTGCCAAGAGAGGGGACGGGTCTCACGAGCGGTTGCGCCGAATGCGCTGCCTGGCCGATGGATTACACGTGTACCGTTTGCACAGTGATAGATTGGGGTTGTCTCTTTTTCGCGTGCGTCGGCGCAACAAGCTGTTCAATGATCCCATTTCCTCCTGCCGCCTTTGCGTGCGCTGTTACTATGTGTGGCATATTAGCAACTAGCCATTGTTGCAGAGAATGGGGCGGCTATTGCTGCGCCTGTGACACATAGGTAAGCTAGCCCCCAGCCGGCTGTGCATGTGGCGGGTCATCACTGCTCGTTCCATGCACAGCGGCTGGAGGGAACGATGCATGCAGTCAGCCACCGTTGGGAGGAGGTTGCAGTGATGAGACCTGGAGAATTGCAGTTTTACCTGCGCGCGGGTTTACTATCCCTTTTTTCGGCGGCCTACGCCACCGACATCGCGCGGATTCACCATGCCTCTGATTCAGGCACGCAAATGATCGTCATGCTTGGCGCTGTGCTTTTTTCGGTCGCGGTCTTCGGTCCCCTAGTGGCAGAGGGAGGGCTTATTACCAAGGGCCGCCTCCTGAAGGAGGCCAATCTTAGTCCGCGCGCCCAACAACTGCTCTTTCTCGTCGGCATCGTCGGCATCGTGCTGGTTACCGACTTCCTGCGCCACTTCCCTTCGCTCGAACGGCACGTATGGTGGTGGGCGCTGGCGCCCTTACTGCTGTTCGACTACCGGCGCGGGCTGCTCGCCCTCTTGCCCGGGTCGTTGGCCTCAGGGTCAGGCCACGCCGACCAGAAGCAGCCGTAGCGCCTGGTAAACAGCCCCCGGCATTGAAGGCGCTGGTGTTGTACGGACCAATCGCGCGGCTTGGGTAAGAAGCTTGGCTCTCATGGCCGTGGTTGGCGTGCACCAGCGCGGTGGATCGCACGCCGGCGGCCAGGGGGGCCCTCGGTGTCCATAGGGGCCGGTATCAGACCGGCCCCTATGGGTGGGGAACGAGGGACGTCTTCCTTACACTGGGGGTGCGGCGTTACCGAGCGCCGCGATAGTGAGCGACGACCGTCTTCCCATGACGCAGGGGCATGGCCGATTGTGTTCCACGCCGGCGTCATGGAAATTGCCAGACGGGCGGGCCATAGGGCCGCCCCTACGGCCGGGCTGGAGCTCCGGCTCGCATCTACTCACCACGTCGATTTCTGCGGCGTTCAATATGCGCGGATGCAAACCGGGAAGGCGCCTGGCTCCACTTACCACCAGCCGACCACCAGCGCGCGTTCCGGAGTCTGCAGCGGCGTTTTCGCCCCCGAGCCGTCCGCCGCCAATAAGAAAGAGCGGCCCGTGTACGGCTGTTTCGGGTGGGCGATCAGCTCGCAGGCCAGCACGAAGCGGCCATCGGGCGCCCAGGCTTGCAGGAGCAGGTCGTCCGCGCTCAGACGCTGCGGCTCGGCGCCCGGACGCCAGCTCCAGATACCCAGGCTGCCCTGATCGTCTCCATACGCCTGGCCCAGCTTGAGGTTGAAGGCGGCCTGATCGCCAGTGGGCGACCAGTAATAGGCGTTTGGCCACGACCCCTCCGGGTGCTGCAGGCGCGTTTGCTGTCCGCTCCCCAACTCCGTGAGCAGCCCCTCGGCCTTCTGCCCCCGCACGTCGTTGCCGCCGCTCCGTCGCGTCAGGTCAGCGGTGAA
>CAZMKF010000066.1:0-988 GCA_964566935.1 uncultured Dehalococcoidales bacterium
CTCCAGCGAGCCGTCAGTCGAGGCGTTGTCCACCATGACGACTTCGAGACCACTGACATCCTTCTGCCCGAACACCGCCGCCAGACACTCCAGCAGCCAGGGCAGGCCATTGTAGTTGACGATCACCACCGACACTTCGGGAGTGACGCTGGCTTCGTGCGCTGCGGTGCTCATTGCCCACGCCCCAACTCGGCCAGCGCCCGCTCATAGCCCTGCCGCACAATCGGCCAGATACGGTCCCAGGTATAGTGGGCCATCGTCTTGCGGTAGCCGCTCTCGCCCAGCCGCTCTCGCAGCGATTGATCGTCCAACAGCAGCTCGATCTTCGCCGCCAGTTCATGAGCGTCGCCAAAGTCAACCAGCAGGCCGTCCTCCCCCTCGCTGATCACCGCCGGTATGCCGCCAGCCCGCGCACCGATCACCGGCTTGCGGTTTAACCACGCCTCAAGGAAGACGATGCCGAAGGAATCGGTACGCGAGGGCATGGCAAGAACGTCGGCGGCAGCCAGCAAGTCCCTCTTGTCCTCCTCGCTGATGTAACCCAGGTGGCGCACGTTGCGCTGAACGATGGCGTCCTGCTTCTCCAGGAAGCGCGTGAAACTCTCCATGTCCGGGCCGGCGAGCACCAGCGGCTCCTGTCGGCGTTTATCCCATAGGAAGCGCATCGCCTCCACCAGGTGTTCGGTACCCTTATCGTATGCCATCGCCCCGATGTAAGTGACAAACGGCAGATCGATGCCGTACTTCTGCCGAAACCGCTCAGCCGAGCCCCCGAGCATCGCCGCCGGATCCACGCCCACTCCCGCGATGGTCAGGCGGCCTGCGTCTGCTCCTTGCTGCAAGTAGAAACGCCGCTCTATCTCCGTCTGCATGAAAGCCCGTTGCGCCCCCTTCACCAGCGCCACCTGCTGCCTCATGGTGTAGTACTGGCGCACCCTTCGATCGTTGGCCTCGCCCAGGTGGGTCAGCGGTGAGATCAGGAAAGGGA
>CAZMKF010000066.1:998-10932 GCA_964566935.1 uncultured Dehalococcoidales bacterium
TATTCAGCCAGGTGGGCGGCGAGGTAACGATCGAACTCCGGCATGTAGGGCGCGTAGCGGACCAGCCTCCTCAACAGGGCCAACGGCGTCAGGCGGAGCGGTGAGAGCGCCACCAGCGCCCGCCGCACAACGCCGAATGAGTAGCGTGGCGCCGGCAGATGCCTTACCGGAAAGCGCAGGATGCGCACGCCGTTGTGCGTCTCCTCGGTCTGCTCGATGCGGCGCTTGCTCGGATTCCAGAAGTACTCGAGGTCAAAGGCGTCGCTGGTGGCCACCGTCACCTGATGTCCATCGGCAGCCAGACGCTCACAATACTCCTGCATGTGACGCGGTGAGCCACCGTAGAACGGCCAGTAGCGCGGCAGAATATGCAGCGCACGCATTTTCGCTCACCTCCTGTTTCTGGCTCGGGATCGGCGTCCACGCCTTCCCCCAATGGGTTTGATCGCCGTATTGGCGATACCTCAGTTTACTTTCTCGCTGAGCTCGAACAGCTCGAAAGTGTAATTCAAGCGAACGATGTAATACGGGCGTCTGTCCACTGAGGACAACACCATCGGCGTTGAGAACGAGGCGCTACCAACTGAGGAATCATTCAGTTTCCATGCCGCGAAGTCGGGCGGGATGAGCACGCTCGTTTGGTACTCGCCGGCCCCTTGCGGCAGCGCTTCCACACGCGCCAGCGCCCAAACCACCCGCCTGCCCTCCGCCAAAAGGCCGTGAATAAGCTCGCCGGTCGCTGCAGCAGTCCTGCGCTCTCCATTCAGCGCCACGCTGGGCACACCGTACAGGTACGTTGCCGGCCCCGCTAGAGTGTCGGGCGAATGCTTGCCATCAAACAGAATGACGCTGTTCTCAGGCAGAGAACCGACCAACGCCTCTAACTGCGCCGGCGTGCCCGCGAAATCGACGTGGCCTCTGTATGCGTCGCCGTAGCGGAACGGTATGAGTATCGCGAACAACGCCAGCATCGCCGCCACTACGTTCGTCGTCCTGGAAACGCGAGGCCACGCCACGCATTGCCAGATCGCATAGGCGGCGAACAGGCACAAACCGGGGGCAATAATGGCCAGGAAGCGCCGGGCCGCCCAGAACTGTACGGGGCTGATTCGCGAGTTCGAAAGAAAAACCATCGACTCTGAAAGCACAACGAGAAAGAACAGGGCCGCCGCCGCTGGCATGCCTTTGGCGACGAAAGCAACCGCGCCCGCCAATCCGAGAAGCACCACCAGTGGAGAAGCGTACCAGCCCAGTACCGTCAAGCCAGAGGAGTTTATCAGGTTGGCGGACTCAGCGTCGGTGAGCCCGTAGAGCGGCGGTAACTCACCCGGCAGCTCGGGACGCAGAACGTAGGCCGCCACCACAACGATCGCCAGCAGCAGGCCCGCCAGTTGCCAGCCCCGACACAACACATCCTCGCGCCGTACCAACTCTCTGAGCTGGCGCCGTTTGAGCCATAACGTCAGGAGAACCACCAGAAGCAACGCGAGGCCTGCCACGACGATGAGCATCAGCGACGAGCTGTTCAACACTCTGCGCAACGGGCTGGCGATAAGTGCCTCGAAATGTGTCTCCGAATACAGCGTGGAGACGAAACGCCCGTGCAACACCGCATGCACTGATGTCAGCAGGTAGGCGCCCAGAAACGACAAATCGCTGCGACCAAATCGTCCAAGCAACAACCAGACCAGGCACAGTAAGGCTACGGCTGCGGGTACCGTGACATTCTCGATCTTGGTCAGGTGCATCGCCCCGAGAAGGAAGCCTGCCGCCGCTCCCAGCAGCGCGTCATTGCGCAACCTGGAGTGCCTCATTGAGGTCGCCGCCAGGAGGAACAGCAACATGACCAGGAGCTCGGCGGCCGGCTCGCGAGCGAACCAAGTGAAGGCAACGTTACTGACCAGCAGCAGACTGGCCAGAGTAGCGGCGCCAAGTCCGAGCAAACCGCGCACAAAGGCAAAAAACGTGAGCGTGGCGAACAGGAAGAGAGCGGTGTTTAGGGCAAGAGCGCCGGGGAATGACCCCACTTTGTAGGCGAGCGCCAAAGCAACGGTGTACAGGTGAAGACCGTGGCTGACCACCGTGCCAGCGGCAAGATCGACTATGTAGGCGCCCGACAGCCGGCTGTACTCATCCTGCCAGAAAGAGGTTACCGAGTCATTGCCCATCGCCAGCAGTTCATCCACGTAGATCAGTCCTTCGCTACGTGCCAACTGCGCCGCACCGGCCAGGTATGCTCCCGGATCTGAGCCGCCAACAATGTGTTCGGAGGGCGGATAAACCTGAAAAAGCCCGATCGCCAGTAAGAACAGGGCGACCGCCGGCGCTAACCTGCTGCCACTGTCCTCGCCACCTCTCGGCCAGTAGCGCCATGCCAGGCTCCCAGTCGCCACCAGCCCCGAGATGACGGCAACTGCAACCCAGACATTGGAGAAAAAGCCGAACTCAGCCGCGATCAGGCAGAGCCAAACGGTCAGGAGCCCGCCCGTGCCGAGCGAGATGACGCTGATCTCAGCGCGGCTCAGTCTCGACTCGTTGGGGGGCGCCGCCAGGAATTCGGTGAGCAGCGAATCATGCAATTTCATTGGCGGCATCTTAACAGAACCGTAAAGTCGCTAAAACTGGCAGTGGTTCGAGCTTGCGCCAGTTGGCAGTGCAGCCTGGTTACCAGTCCCCGTTCGGCCTGCCAGTCTAGCCGTTGCGTCTTGCCAGCTCTTTTTCCAGACTGGCCACCCGGGCTTTCAGCTCATCCAACTGTTGCTCCATCTCCTGCGAGCTCTCGACCTGCTTTTCGTGCAGGCCGGCCGATTCGCGCATGAAACTGATGAAACTGATGTTAACCCGCTTCTGGTAGTAGGTATGGTAGGCTGTCAGGAAGGTGACGGCGCGTTTGACGATCCGGCCAACCGGCCCGAAGAGGCTCGACTTACTGTCGAACTCGGGCAGGTATGGCACCCTGATCAGGCCGTCCTGGCGGTCCAGCGAATACTGGTCGTCCATGTGTGACATTGTCGCATCTCCCTGCAGCCAGGAGAGATCTCTCGGCCGCCACGTGGTTTCCGGGTCCGCGGTGATTGCGCAGATAGCACGCAGCCGCTCTCCCACCCTGCTGGCGCTAGCCTCGAGACCGAACTCCGTCTGCATGTACTGGCGAGCGGCGGCGCCGAGGCGGCGGCCCGACTCCGGGTCCGAGGCGAGTTGCTGCATCAGCTCAGCAGCGTGAGACAGATCGGGCTCCGCCCAGGTGCTGCCTGCCTCGTATGGTCCTACGTTCGCCTCCAACTTCACCAGGCGGTACCGGACCAGCAAACTCGTCTGCTCGGTCATGAACTCCATATTGCCCGACCAGCCGGTGGCGATGGTGGGCTTGCCGGCCGACATCGCGTCCGACAGGGTGAGGCCGATTCCCTCGGAGCGATGCAGCGACACGTAGGCATCGCAGCCCGCCATCAGGTCATCCACCTGTGCCGCTTCCAGATAGCCGCTGAGGAAATCCACCCTGACGCCCACGGCCAGCTGCCGCAGCGCCTCCATCTCCACCTGGTTCGACTGTTCGTTGACGCACTTGATCACCAGCCTGGCGTTGTCCGGCTGCGGGAAGGCGAGCTTGAAAGCCTCGATCAAGCCACGCGGATTCTTGCGCTCGGCATAGCTGTGGAAATCGAAGATGGTCAGGAATACGTAGTCGTTCGCGGCTGCCTTCAGCAGCTGACGGCCGCGCTCCCGGTCTCCTCTCTCACTGCGGTAGAGGGGGGGCAGAACAACGCGCACCGGCGTCTTGCTTAGCCGCTGCACCGCCTCGGCGCCGAAGCGGCTACCCATCCAGATCTCGTCGAACAGGTCAAGCCGCTCCCGCCACTGACGGGGAAACTCCGGCAGCTCCCAGTTCCAGAAGCCGATGTTGTACTTGCCGGCAAACCGCTCTGGACCGAGTTCACGCATCACCTCAACCGTTTGGTCGGCGTTCACCACCATCAGGCCAATACTGTACTCGTCTTTCGTTCCGTCGTCAGTAAGGGAGCGATCTTGCGAACGGTTCACCGACATGTGTGAAACGTCGATCAGAGAGTACGGCAGCTCGGCGGCGCGCAGGCTCTGCGCAAAACCGCGCGCCACGCGTCCGAGGCCGGTCTCGTTACGAATGTAGCCGCAAAGGTTCACCCCGCAGGGCAGTACCGGCCGTTGCGGCACGGCCTCCTCTGCGTTGCCATCGAGATAGCGGGCCAGCGCCGGCTCGAAGCCCATCTCGTTCGCCCCCACTCGCTCCAACCAGGTGCGGAAACCCGACTTGTGCCGGCCCAGCGGATCCGGGTAACTGGCGGCGATTTCCGGCCTCTGCCTGAGGATCAGCTCAAAGAAGGGGCCAGGCCGCTTACCGACCGGCTGTAACGCCCAGCGGAAGAAGGACGGCTCAGCGTCCACCTGAAACGGATTGCCGAGGCGCTGCTGCTGCTCCGGCGTCAGAGAGGCGTAGAGGCGGCGGAAAAGCGGGCTCAACCGGGTGCCATCCGAGAAGGTGGAGAGACGGTAACGGTACTTGCTGCTGCGCTCGTAACCCGCCGCGAACAGCAGCTCACGGTACTCCGCCAGCAGCTTGTCGAGCGCCGAGCCTCTGATTATCCGGTTGCGGGTCTGGTGCTTGGACAGCTGGTCGGGCTTCGTCGGATCGTAGCCACTGTAGTGGAAGAAACCGAGCGGGCGGCCCTCGCTGAAGTAGGAACCATCCTGCTCGGTCAGCTCGCGCGCATGCAGATTCCAGTAAGCCACGTTGTAGGCCGGATCGAGCAGCAGTCTGGCCGGGGAACAGGGACGGCGCCAGATCGACCCACTTCTGATCGACAAAGAGCCCGTTGGCGATGTCGACCACGCAGTTGTCCTTGAGCCGCGAAATCCACCATTCCAGGAAACGGCTCGTCTCATCGCTGGCCCGCAAGCCCAGAAAACCGAGATTGTAAGAGCCGGCGGAGAGAATATCCTGCTCAGATGGTTTCTTGCCATCCAGCGGGATGGGCGCCAGCAGGTGGGGTGTAAGGACGATCGTCCCTTCCGCCAACGCGTGCTCCAGCTCGGTGAGGCGGCGCATCAGCCGGATGTCGGGATCGAAATAGACGATGTTGGTCAGGCCATATTCCGTCAGCAGCCAGCGCAGGAGGGAGGGTTTGACCGCGGTACAGATCTCAACCACACTGTAGCGGAAGCACATGCCGTAAAAGTCGTCTATCTCGACCTGTTCGGGCGCCAGGAGCTCGATCCGCTCGTCCAGCTGCTCGCTCTCTGGCAGTCCGTCGACCACCAGCAGGAAGAAGCGGCCACCCGGCTGCTGCAGAAAAAACGAATCGGCCAGCACCTTCGCCTGAGCAAGGTAGTTGGCAGTGATGATCGTACAGGCGTTCATTGGCGAGCTCTCGTTCAACGCCTCTACATTTCCATTCACCGTTCGCACCTCACCATCAGTCACCATACCCCTTCGCTCAGGCAAAATGATCTTTATAGGCAGGTATCACTTCGGCTGCAGTACCCACCTGCACCACCTTACCATTGTCCAGCCAGAGCACCCGCTGGCACAAGCGCTCCACCTGCGGCAGGGCGTGCGAGACGAAGAGAATGGCGGCCCCGTTATCCCGGATTTGCTCGATCTTGTCCAGGCATTTGTGCTGGAAACCCTCGTCGCCCACTGCCAGTACTTCATCCACGATCAGAACCTCCGGTTCCACACTGACCGCCATGGCAAAGCCCAGGCGTGCCTGCATACCGGACGAGTAGTGGCGAAGCGGCATGTCGATGAAACGCTCCAGTTCCGAGAAGTCGATGATCTCCTGCACCCGATCGGCGATCTCCTTGCGGCGCATGCCCAGAATTGACCCCTGCAGAAAGATGTTCTCCCTGCCCGACAGGTCGGGGTGAAAGCCTGCGCCCAGTTCGATCAGGGCGGAAATGCGCCCCTCAACCCTGACGGAACCTTTGGTGGGCTCAATGATACGCGTGATGATCTTCAGCAGCGTGCTCTTGCCGGAGCCATTGCCGCCGATCACCCCCAGTGTCTCGCCCCTCACTGCCTTGAAGGAGACATCTGACAGCGCCCAAAACGCCTCGCCCTTGCCGCGGTTGCCGCTGAATATGTTAACCAGCGTCTGCTGGAACGAATGCACTTCGCGCTTGCGCATCACGAAGCGCTTGGAGAGATTGACTACTTCGATCGCAGCGGCCATCTACAGCTCCTCACCAAAGGCCCGCGAGAGCCGCCGGAAGTAAAGGAAACCGGCAATGAAGATCACCAGCGCCGTGACAAAGGTGCGGCTGAGGAAGTCGATGCCAGGCCAGCCGCCATGATAAAGGATGTCACGATAGGCGCTGATAATCGAGGCCATTGGATTGGCGATATAGACGAGGCGGGCATACTGGGGAAAGAGGTCCTCCAGGCGATAGAAGATCGGCGTCAGGAAGAACCAGGCCAGGGTGATCGTCTCCATGATGATACCCACATCCCGGTAGTAGACCATGGTGGCGCCGAGGAACATGCCAACCCCGGCCGAGAAGAGAAACTGGGTGAGGATCACCACGGGCAGAAAGACAACACTGGCGCTCAAATGTATCTGAAAGACGATCAGCAACGGGATGAGCACCAACAGCGAGAGCAGGAAGTTGACGAGGTTCGCCAACACGGAGGAGATGGGCAGAACCTCCCTGGGGAAGTAGACCTTCTTCACCAAGGCCGCGTTATCCAGCACGCTGTTCGTCGCGCCGGCCATGGAGTTCGAATGCAGGTTCCAGGCTAGTATGCCAATCAGCACAAACACCGGAAACTTGGGGATGGCGCTGTTCATCAGCACGGTGAAGACAACCGTAAAGACCAGCATCATGCCCAGGGGGCTGAGCAGGCACCAGAGAAAACCAAGTACGGAGTTGCGGTAGCGCGCCTTCAGGTCGCGAGTGACGAGGTTGGATACGAGATCACGGTAGTTCCAGAGTTCTCTGATTGGCTTGAGGACTGCTGACAAAACACGCTACCTTCTTCATTTCGCCGGCTACGCATCGCGACCAACGAAGCACGATTATATGGGCGCTTAGGGAGGCAGTCAACCGGCCCAGCCACCTGAACGGTGCTCGCCCGGCTGGCCGGCAGGGGTGCCTGCCCCGAAACGGCCCGATAAGATGTATACTACTCTCGCTTGGATACGGCCAACGCCGCATTCGCAGCGAGCCGCTAGCTCAGTGGAAGAGCATCTGACTTTTAATCAGAGGGCCGTGGGTTCGAACCCCACGCGGCTCACCACGCCGGCCCCAGTGATGGGGCCATTTGTTTGGCCGCCGCGGCTTACCGTGGCGGCCCCCAGTGACGGAGGGAGAGATAAATGGGCAACGGCTATTTCCGGCGGGTAGCGGAGAACGATGGTACCCGCCTCTGGATCAACAACCCCACCGGCGCCGAGCTAGAGCTGGCGATAGCGGCCGGCGCCTACGGCTGCACTTCCAACCCCGCCTATTGCGCCATGCTGATCGAGCGGGAGCCGCAGTTCATCTTGCCGCTGATCGATCAGGCGATCGCGAGCAAGGCGAACGACGACGAGGCGGCGGAGCAGGTTTACCAGCAGGTGGTAGCACGGGCCAGAGACCAGTTCCTGCCCCTGTTTCGCGAGAGCGGCGGTAAGGGCGGTTTCGCCATCATTCAAGGCGACCCGCGCAAGGACTGGGACGTCGCCCATATCGTGGCGGAAGCGTTGCGCAACCGCGCCCTGGGCGAGAATGTGATGATCAAGCTGCCAGCTAACCAGGCCGGCGCTCAGGCGCTGGAGCAGCTGGTCCCCTTGGACGTGCCCACTTGCGTCACCGAGGTGCTGGGCATCGGCCAGGCGATGCTGATCTGGCGCAGCTACCGCAAGGCGGCGGAGAGCAGCGGCCATTACCCTCCCCTCTTCACCACCCATATCACCGGTCCGCTTGATCGCTACCTGAGCGCTTACGTGCAGCGGGAAGCGATCTCAATCGCGCCGGAGGTCCTGCAGCAGGCCGGGCTCGCGGTGGCCAAGGAACAGTACAGAATCTATAGGCAGGGTGATTACGACGGTCTGATGATGATCGGCGGCGCCATCGCCCCTCACTACTTCACCGAATTGGTCGGTGGCAACCTGCACATCACCATCGACTGGGTGACTGCCCAGCAGCTGCTTGAGAGCGACCCGGCGGTCGTGGACCGAGTCTCGGCTCACCCCTCGCCGGCGGTGCTGGCCGAGCTGCAGCAGAAGCTGCCGGATTTCGCCCGTTCATACACGGCCGACCGGCTGCCACCTGAGGAGTTCGATACCTACGGCCCGCTCGCTGCCTTCCGTGGCATGTTCCTGGAACGGTACGGGCGCTTCCTGGAGGAGATCGCCGCCAGGCGGGCCAACCGGACTTGACGGCATGGGCCGGCGCTATTTGGCCGCTGCCGAGAGTGACTGCGCTTTGTGCGTGGCGCTCGGGAATCTTCACCAAATGAGGCATATTGCCAGATTGCAGCCGGCCCGCGCTTGACCTATGATGTTCAAAACCAAGCGTGGTGAATGGATTGATCTCGCGCGAAAGACTTGCGTTGCGAATAGTGGTTTAACCAGCGGGGCTCTGCCGAGGCAGAGCCCTTTTTCTCGCGCTTTTTCCGCCTGATTTCACCCAAAAGCACCGATCAGAGGTACATCTAATGGCAGAAAGTAACATCCACGTCTACTCGCAGCACAGCCTGATCGCCCACAAGCTGACAATGCTGCGCGACCGGCGCACCCCGCCGGCGCGCTTCGGCCAGTTGCTGAAGGAGATCGCCCTGATGCTGCTTGCCTTCGCCACGGCGGAGCTGCCCACCCATCCGGTGAGGGTGAACACGCCGGTGGGGCAGACCACTCAGTACGTCCTCAGCAAGCGAGTCGGCTTTGCGCCCATCCTGCGCGCCGGCGCTGGCATGATCCCCGCCGCGCACGACATCCTGCCTGGCGCGCCCATCTGGTACCTGGGACTCTACCGCGACGAAGCTACCCTGCAACCGGTGGAGTACTACGCCAAGCTGCACGATTACCCGCCGGTGGACATCGCTATCATTCTCGACCCCATGCTGGCCACCGGCGGCTCGGCGGTGCTGGCCGCAGACCGGCTGAAGAGCAAGGGCGTGGAGAGAGTGATCTTCTGCGGCCTGATCGCCGCGCCGGAGGGCATCGCCGCGCTCAGCGGCTCTCACCCGGATGTGGACATCTACGTGGCGGCGGTGGATGAGCGCCTCAACGAGTTTGGCTACATCGTGCCCGGCCTGGGCGACGCCGGTGACCGGCAGAACGCCACCGGAGCCACCGACCCGACGGGCGAGACCTACGAAGAAGAGTAAGCGCGGCGCCGAGCGGCGCCGTTATTTGACGAGGAGGATCTATGGCAGTTAGAGCAGTAGAGGGCGTCGTCTATCCCGAGGACGCCCTACCGGCAGGACGCACGCTCGGGCTCGGCTTCCAACACGTGATCGCCATGTTTGGCGCCACAGTGCTGGCGCCGGTCCTGATGGGCTTTGACCCCAATCTCGCGGTGTTCTTCTCCGGTATCGGCACTCTTATCTTCATGCTGATCGTACGCGGCAAGGTGCCCAGTTATCTCGGCAGTTCATTTGCCTTCATCGGCCCGGTCGTCGCCGCCAAGCAGTTGGGTGGCATCCCCGCCGCCCTGGGCGGCATCATCGCCGCCGGATTCGTCTACCTGTTGGTAGGTCTGGCCGCCAAGAGCGAGGCCGGCACCCGCGCCATCGCCGCCTTGATGCCGCCACCAGTGACGGCGGCCGTGATCGCCGTGATCGGCATTGGCCTGGCGCCAGTGGCCTGGGACATGGCCGCCGAGAATTGGGGCCTGGCCGCCGTCACCTTCGGCGTCGCCGTCCTGGTGGGCGTGGCGACCCGCGGCTTCATCAAACTCATTCCCATCCTGATCG
>CAZMKF010000067.1:0-2714 GCA_964566935.1 uncultured Dehalococcoidales bacterium
CAACCGGCCTCTACGACTACGGCGCCCGCCTCTACGACCCCTGGCTGGGCAGGTTCATCAGCGCAGAACCCGTCCCCTGCATCCTTGATAACCCCAAGACACTTAATCGTTACGCTTACGTCGAGAATAATCCAGTCCGGTACATCGATCCTACCGGGCTGCGCACATACGTGGTACCAGGTATTGGTGGCCTAGATCCTTACATTCGCGGCTTTGGCGAGGAGTTGGAGCGCCAAGGTGTGAAGGACGTCCGAATGGTTCCCGCTTGCAACGGCGTTTACCGTTCAGCACCCCTTTCTACCGTTGCCGCATTGATTGACATGATGCTATTAATCATGCAATAATTGCGTGCTACCAATCTCAACTTTCTACCGTTGCCGCATTGATTGACATGATGCTATGGTACCCGCTGAATTTGTCACCTGAAGAGTTCGCCGAAATTATCTATAGTGATCTTCTCGATGAAAACGGAAACAGCACCCTGGCGGAAGGGGAAGAGCTCAACATTGCAGCTTACAGCGGTGGCGAGCAATTGACTCTGCTAGCCATCGAGATCCTGGGTTCCAAGTACGGCATCAAGGTGGATAATGTAGTGCCAATTGGAGGAGCCTCCCCCCTTCACAATCTTGAAACAGACGACGGTCTATATCAAAGAATCTTGGCGGTGCCTTATGAGTGTATAGGTAACCTCATATTCATTCGAGCGGGTATGGACCCTATTGCTGACTTTGGAGAATGGAAGAGAGGCAAGATAGGTTCGAGATACTGGCTACCACGGGATTCCGATTGGGAGCGAACCCTTGATGATCACAATACCTATCTCGATCATTACCAGCACCGATTTGAAGTGGCCTCGATTATCGTCTATCGTCGGGGCTTGCGTTCGATAGTTCACTGTAACTAGCCGACACAACCTTACGCTGATTTGTGTCCTCCGCTAGCTGATGTTTTTCGGTGGGAGATGAAAATGTCGTCACAGGTAGAGGTATCGAGGCTGCTGAACTGTCTGTTCTTGGTTGTTTACTTAATCGCCTCGTACGGTATTATGTTCTGGGCGGCCAGTCTCTGCCGGACCCTTGCACGTCCACTCAAGTATACCTTGTGGACTTGGCTCTTCTTAGGCTCACTCTACGGTACCCGTTACGTCTTGGCTACCTGGCCTTCAAAAGGAGACGTTTTCCAAAGCCGTCCTCTGATGGCGCTCTATGTATTCCTGGAACAACCGCTGCGGATGCTCAGTATGGCGGCTTGGGCCATCGCGAGTTGGTTTAGGTCACTCTCCGGCTAAGCGGAGCGACTATCCTGAAGGTAACAGTGCATATGCACGACAACGGATCAGAGCGACAATAGCGCACTGAAGGAATGCTAAATGAGCCCTGAGGTATTGGCGTTTCTGGGCAGGCTGTTACTTCTGTTAATTGGTAGCGCCGTCTACCTATTCTACGGCTGGACCGTGCGGGGTAGCCGCCCTTGGCTCAGAGCCTTCTTCTGGATCTACCTGACAGTGGCATGGATAGAGGCCTGCTCACTAGCCTTCGAAAGAGGCGGCATGCCGGATTATCTAGACCCTGGCTGGCGTACGGGCCTCGAACCCCCCAGAGCCCCAGCCAATCCACTAATCCAACTACTCTATTTCGCCTTTTATCCGTTTCACGCTTTTCCGCTCACGTTTGCCCTAATAGTGGCTTTAGTGGAGGGCTGACGATCAAAGATCGCAAGCGCGAAAGCAGCGATGCACGCGCCGAATTAAAGGGCCGGCGCGCACCACCTGTCATGCGCACGCCGAATGTCACATGAAGATGAGATACAGTACCTGAAGCGCATGAATGATCTCGCTTCATTCTGGATAAGCACGAGAGCTGACGAGGAACGATGAGTGCGTCAATCGACAATTATCTGATGCTTGCGGCTGCCCTGATCATCTCTTGGACGATCACCGGCTTTGTTGCCAGTTTGATGACGAAACTGCCTCGTTATGTCCGATACGCTTTATGGGCATGGTTGCTCGTGTCGGCATTGAACGCCACTTACCATTTGCTCGAGCAGCGTCTGTACCTCAATTACTGGAAGCACCAGTCCATCGCGGATGATACTTTCTTGTTTCTGGTCAACCCGTTTATGCTCATTAACGGCCTGGTCGAAGCTGTTGGCGTCTTTTATAGATCGCTTATCAATTGATTACGAGTGCGATCGGCGCCACGCTGGAATGTGAACGATGGATGTATACCTGGTTAAAGCAGTGCTATGGGCAGGAACGTTAGCTCACGCGTACTACGCCTGGGTTGTACGCGACAGTCGGCGCTGGATCAAGATTACACTCTGGCTCTATTTGGCGGTAAGCTGGTTGGTCGCGGTGTTTCTACTGAATACTATCGGCTATATTCCGGATTTTGCCAACCTCAATTTCTTTCCAGATGGTACACGTAGCACAAATGCAAACCCACTGATTGACCTTTTCTATTTTGTCACCTTTCCGTTCTACGGTTTTCCCATCTTGTTGTTGTACCTGAGAGTGATGGTCGCGTAATTGACATCGAACACGCCGGGTCCCAGTGCACGAACCTGCCTGACCGGATGACGTTTAACAATGGGGTGGAGGGTTGACACTGCCCCCGCCTGATGGTAAGTTCATCCTGTGGTTTTCGGCAGGCTTCACCTGCCGATTTGTTTACAGCCCAACAGTAAGGCGACGAAGAGGACGAGTACACGGCGAG
>CAZMKF010000067.1:2724-8671 GCA_964566935.1 uncultured Dehalococcoidales bacterium
GACCGCCAGAGAGCTGCCCTTGGCTGGGAGGCAGCGCCGCCCGCCGCTGGAAAATGGCCTCGGAGCCGCGCGCCCAACCAGCGCCCCCTCAGGCGCCGCAGTAAGCGCCGCCGGACGCCACCGTTACCTGGCAGGAGTCCACGCCCCACCCCGGCGGGCCGGAGGGGACGGACTTGGCGAGGCCGCGCTCGCGAGAGGGCGGCGAAATGCGGGTGGTATCACGAGTGGCGTTCCTCGTCCCCAGACGGACGAGCGAACGCCTTTTTTTGTGGCTCAGCGACGACGCTGATTACCACTGGGCGCTCAAACCAGAGCCCCCCACCGAGGTGAGAGACATGGCGGAAAGATCCGATTACACTGGCTTCGAAACCCTGGCCCTGCACGGCGGCCAGGAGCCGGACCCGGCCACCGGCGCCTCCACCGTGCCCATCTACGCCACCACGTCCTACGTCTTCAAGGACGCCGACCACGCGGCGCGGCTGTTCGCGCTCGAGGAAGGCGGCTATATCTACACGCGCATCATGAACCCCACCACCGACGTCTTCGAGAAGCGCATGGCCCTGCTGGAGGGCGGCGTGGGCGCCCTGGCCACCGCCTCCGGCCACGCCGCCATCGTGCTGGCGCTGACCAACATCGTGGAGGCCGGCCAGGAGATAATCTCCTCCTCCACCCTCTACGGCGGCACGGTCAACCTGTTCAGCTACACCCTGCCGCGCCTCGGCATCAAGGTTAAACTGGTGGACGGCAGCGACCCCGGGAACTTCCGTCGCGCCATCACTCCACAGACGCGCGCCATCTACGGCGAGACGGTGGGCAACCCGGCCCTGGACGTGCTCGACCTGGAGGCGGTGGCGGCCATCGCCCACGAGAACGGCCTGCCGTTCATCGTCGACAACACCTTCCCCACCCCCTACCTGGTGCGGCCGTTCGAGCACGGCGCCGACGTGGTGATCCACTCCGCCACCAAGTTCATCGGCGGTCACGGCAACTCGATCGGCGGCGTGATCGTCGATTCCGGCAAGTTCGACTGGGCGGCCGCCGGCAAGTTCCCCCGCCTGGTGGAGCCCGACCCGTCCTACCACGACATCTCCTACACCAGCGTCTTCGGGCCGCAGGCCTACATCGTGCGGGCCCGCACCCAGATGCTGCGCGACCTGGGACCCGCGCTCAGCCCCTTCAACGCCTTCCTCTTCATCACCGGCCTGGAGACGCTGCCGCTGCGCATGCAGCGCCACAGCGAGAACGCGATGCAGGTGGCCCGCTTCCTGGAGCAGCACGACTGCGTCAGCAAGGTGCTCTACCCAGGCCTGCCCAGCCATCCCAGCCATGCGGTGGCAACGAGGTACTACCGGCACGGCTTTGGCGCCATGGTTGGCTTTCACATCAAGGGTGGCTTCGAGGCGGGCAAGGGCTTCATCAACCAGCTGAAACTGTTCTCGCTGCTGGCCAACGTGGGCGACGCCAAGTCGCTGGTCATCCACCCGGCCAGCACCACCCACAGCCAGCTGACGCCCGAACAGCGCGCCGCCTCAGGCAGCCCGGACGAGTTCATCCGCCTCTCGATCGGCCTGGAGTCGATCGATGACATCATCGCCGACCTCGACCAGGCGCTGACCGCCTGCGCCCGCTGAGCCGGCCTGCTACGATTAGGGACGATACCGATGAATAACGCCAACACTCCCCGCTCCCTCGGGGAGGTCAAAACCGAATACTTCACCTTCGCCGCGCCGCCCGACGAGATGGTGCTGGAGAGCGGCGAGAAACTGGGGCCGATCACCCTGGCCTACGAGACCTACGGCCAGCTGAACGAGCGGCGCGACAACGCCATCCTCGTCTGCCACGCCCTCTCGGGCGACGCCCACGCCGCCGGCCTCAGCGCCGAGGAGGGCGGCAGCGCCGTGGACGGCTTCGGCGCCGACGACAAGGGACTCTCCGACAAACACCGGCGCGGCTGGTGGGACGGCATGGTCGGCCCCGGCAAGGCGTTCGACACCGACCGCTACTTCGTGATCAGCTCGAACGTGCTGGGCGGCTGCAAGGGCTCCACCGGCCCGGCCAGCATCGACCCGGCCACCGGCCAGCCCTACGGCCTCACCTTCCCCATCGTTACCATCGGCGACATGGTGCGGGCGCAGCGGCGCCTGCTGGAGCATCTGGGGGTGGACTCGCTCCTTAGCATCAGCGGCGGCTCCATGGGCGGCATGCAGGCGCTGCAGTGGGCGGTGGCCTATCCGGACAAGGTGCGCTCCTGCATCCCCATCGCCACCACCGCCCGCCTCTCCGCCCAGGGCATCGCCTTCGACGAGGTGGGCCGCCAGGCAATCATGAGCGACCCCAACTGGCGGCGTGGCGCCTACTACGAATCGGGCGAGCCGCCCAACGCCGGCCTGGCGGTGGCGCGCATGATCGGCCACATCACCTACCTGAGCGACGAATCGATGCGGCTCAAGTTCGGCCGCCGCCTGCGCCACAAGGAGAAGTACGGCTTCGACTTCGCCACCGATTTCGAGGTGGAGTCTTATCTGCGGCACCAGGGGCAGTCGTTCATCCGCCGCTTCGACGCCAACACTTACCTCTACATCACCAAGGCGATCGACTACTTCGACCTGACGGCGGGGGCCGGCAGCCTCCGCCAGGCGCTGCAGCCGGTGCAGGCGCGCTTCCTGGTGATCTCCTTCTCCAGCGACTGGCTCTACCCGCCCTACCAGTCCAAGGACATCGTGCGGGCGCTGCGCCAGAGCGGCAAGGATGTCTCCTACTGCGAGATCGCCTCCGATTACGGCCACGACGCCTTCTTGCTGGAGGAGGAGGCGCAGACGCAGATGATCAGCGGCTTCCTCACCAACGTCTACCAGACGGTGGCGAACGGAGCGCCGGCGAGGGCAGAGGAATGAGCGCGGCCAACAATCGCCAGCCCACCCAGAGCGCGCCGGTGGACGCGCCACGGGCCGACCTGCGGCAGATAGCCCGCCTGGTCCGCCGCGGCGCGCGGGTGCTAGACCTCGGCTGCGGCAGCGGCGAGCTGATGCAACTGCTGATCGACACCCGCCAGGCCAGCGTCACCGGCGTGGAGATCGAAGAGGAGAACGTGCTGGCCGGCATCAGCCGCGGCCTCACCATCTATCACGCCGACCTCGACGAGGGGCTGGGCGACTACCAGGACCAGACCTTCGACTACGTCATCCTCAGTCAGACCCTGCAGGCGGTGCACCGGCCCGTGCCACTGCTGCGCGAGATTGTGCGGGTGGGCAAGGAGGGCATCATCTCCTTCCCCAACTTCGGCTACTGGAAGGTGCGCTGGTCGCTGCTGCGGCGCGGGCGCATGCCCAAGACCGAGGAGCTGCCCTACGAGTGGTACGACACGCCCAACATCCACCTCGCCACCGTGCGCGACTTCGAGGACCTCTGTCGCGCCGAGCGGCTGTGCATCGACCACGCCATCTACATCACCGGCGAAGGGCGGGTGCACTTCATGCCCAACCTGCGGGCGGAAACGGCGCTGTTCGTGGTGCGCCGCCAGGCCTGAGCGGCGTGACCTCAACCCAGCGCCAGCCGCCACTGCCGGACGAGAAGGCGGTGGCGGCCTACCGGCGCCGCCGTTTCCACCAGCTGCCCTCGTTGCAGGCGCGCAGCTACAATCAGCTGCGCAGCTTCGTCGAGGCTTGCGGTCTCTGCCTCTTTCAGGCGGGCGGCAAGGTGGAGCTGCCCAGTCTCTGGGGCGCCGCCTCCGGCAGCGAGCGGCCGGCGCCGCGCTGGGGCGAGCACGACCAGACCTACAACCGCATGTGGGGCTGGAAGGACGATCTGTTCAGCAGCGGCGAGTTCTATTACGGTAAGGCGCTGGGCGAGTACCGCCTGTTCATCAGCCGGCGGTTGCTGCCCTACCTCTGGGCGGCGCACGAGCTGAACTACGGCGGCGAGGAGGACGATTACCTCGAGCTGTACCAGGACGGCAAGCTCAGCCAGGACGCTATGCTGCTCTACAGGCAGCTGCGCCAGCAGGGCCCCTCCTCCACCACCCAGCTGCGGCGCGGCGCCGGCATGGTGGGCGGCCCGCAGGCCTGGGCGCGCTTCGAGCGGGCGCTGAGTGAACTGCAGCGGGCGCTGCTGATCAGCGCCGTGGGCGTGGCGCACGACAACGCCTGGAAGTACACCTTCCGCTACGCCACCCTCAACCAGGCCTTCCCGCAGCAGTTGCGTCAGGCCGACAGCATCAGCGCCGCCGCCGGCATGGACTTCGTGGTGCAGTGGTACACCGACCTGGTGGGCCTGACCACAACGGCCAAGGTGGCGCGGCTCTTCCGCTGGCCGCTGGAAGCGGTGCGCCGCAGCGCGGCGCGAGTCGCTGCCGGGGGTGGCGTGGTGGCGGCAGGCGAGGGGGCGGAAGCGCTGGTCAGCCATCAGCTGCCAGCGAAGGCGGGCAACAAGTAAGGGGCAGTCTCGCGACTGCCCCCCGGTTATCAGCGGCTGGACGCTAGCGCAGCAGCCAGAGGTTGGGATCCTCGCAGTACTCGCGCACCCGGTTGAGGAAGCGCGCCGCGGGGCCGCCGTCGATCACGCGGTGATCGAAGGTGAGGCTGAGCGTCAACATGTTGCGCAGCCTGATCTTGTCTCCGCAGGCGGCCGGCTTGCTGACGATGCGGCCCACGCCCAGGATGGCGCACTCCGGCTGGTTGATGATCGGCGTGAAGCCGTCGATGCCGTAGGTGCCGAGGTTGGTGACGGTGAAGGTGCTGCCCGAGAGCTGGTCGGGACCGAGCTTGCGCGCCCGCGCCTTCTCCGCCAGTTCCTTGCTCTCGCTGGCGATCTGGTGCACGCTCTTCTTGAGGGCGTCGCGCACCACCGGTACCAGCAGGCCGTTTTCGGTATCCACGGCCACGCCCATGTGCACGTCGGGCAGGGTGACGATGCTCTCGCCCTCCAGCCGAGCGTTGACGGCGGGGAAGTCCTGCAGCGCCAGCGCCGTCAGCTTGACAATGAAATCGGTGTAGCTGGGGGTGGGCTGGCCGGCGGCCTGGGCGCTTGCCTTTATCTTCTCGCGGAACCTGACCAGCTTGGTCACGTCCGCCTCGGTCATCATAGTGACGGGCGCCGTCTCGTTGCTGCTCTGCCACATGCGCTGGGCGATCACCTTGCGCACCTGCGACATCGGCTCGGCCTTGCCCGCGGCCACGGCGGCCGGAGCTGCCACGGCGGCCGGAGCTGCCACGGCGGCCGGAGCTGCCTTGGCTGCCTCAATCGCCTTCTCCACGTCGGCGCGCTGTACGACACGGCCGTCGGCCGGCACGATGCTGTTGACGTCGATACCGGCCTGCTCAGCCAGTTTGCGCGCTACCGGCGAAACCCGCACCCGCGTGCCTGCGGCCGCCGCAGCGGCCGGTGCTGCCGGGGCAGCCTGAGCCGGCGCCGCTTCCGCCGCGGCCGGCGTGGCCTCCGCAGGCGCGCCGGCCAGGTCGGCCGGCACGGCCTCGCCCTCCTCCAGCAGGTAGCCGATGAACTCGTCTACCTTGAGGATGAAGGGCGGCTCTTTGCCCACCAGGTCGGGCCGCAGGTGCAGAATGCCCCCCTCGGCCGCCTCGTAATCCTGCACCGCCTTGTCGGTCTCCACCTCGAAGATACGGTCGCCTGGCGCTACCTTGTCACCGTCTTTCTTGGACCAGGAGACTACCGTGCCTTCCTCCATCGTCAGGCCGAGACGGGGAAGGGTCAGTTTGGTCGCCATCTGTTCGCTCCTTAACTAGTCAGGAGCCGCCTGCTGATGCGTGGCGGCCCCTCTTTACTTCACGTTTGGGAGACCGTGTCCACCGGACGCGGCCCCCAGCCCTTATCCCTACTCCATCGCCTTCTTAATGCCGGCGATGGCGTCGCTCACCTGCGGAATGACGAAGTCTTCCATCGCCGCGGCGAAGGGGATCGGCGTGTTCTTGGCGGAGACCACGGTCACCGG
>CAZMKF010000067.1:8681-9903 GCA_964566935.1 uncultured Dehalococcoidales bacterium
AGGTCG
Organism: uncultured Dehalococcoidales bacterium; assembly: GCA_964566935.1. Taxonomy (GTDB): domain Bacteria; phylum Chloroflexota; class UBA6077; order FW602-bin22; family JAMCYS01; genus CAZMKF01. The sequence continues at coordinate 8,688 of CAZMKF010000067.1, forward strand.
TAGAAAGCCTTCTCCATGATGCGGCCCACCAGATAGTCGCCGTAGCCGCCGCGGCCGACATCCTCGGTGACGATGACGACGCGGTTGGTCTTCTTGATCGACTCGTGGATGGTCCTGAAATCGAGCGGGTAGAGGGTGCGCGGGTCGACGACCTCGCAGTCGATGCCCTCCTCCGCCAATTTCTCGGCCGCCGCCAGGGCGTTGAGTACCTGCCGCGAGGTGGCGATGACGGTGACGTCCTTGCCTTCGCGCTTGACATCGGAACTGCCCAGCGGAATGACGTACTCTTCCTCGGGCACCGGGCCCTTGACGGTGAAGATCATCTTGTGTTGCAGCACCAGCACCGGGTCTGGGTCGCGGATGGCGGCCAGCATCAGGCCCTTGGCGTCGTAGGCGCTGGAGGGGGCCACCACTTTGAGCCCAGGCACGTGGGTGAACCAGGCCTCGAGGCTCTGCGAGTGTTGAGCCGCCGCCTGGCGACCGCAACCGCTGGCGGTCATCACCACCATCGGCACGGAGGCCTGGCCGCCCGTCATGTAGCGCAGCTTGGCAGCCTGATTGACCATGGAGTCCATGGCGCGGGTGATGAAGTCGGAGAACATCAACTCGGCCACCGGGCGCATGCCCAGCAGCGCGGCGCCGACGGCGGCGGAGACGATCGCCTCTTCTGAGATGGGCGTCTCACGCACTCGCTCGGGGCCGAACTCGGTGTAGGCGCCTTCCATCGTCTTCCAGGAGCCGCCCCAGGGATCGATGATGTCCTCGCCCAGGAGGAACACCCGGTCATCTTTACGCATCTCGCCGATGATGGCCTCGCGATATGCGTCGCGGATCATTAACTGTCTTTCGGTAGTCATAGCTCCGTCCCCTCCGGCAGTTCGGAATAGACGTCGTTCAGTGCGTCCTCGGCCTCGGGATGCGGGCTGGCCTCGGCGAACTTGATCGAATTCTCGAGTTCCTCAGTTACTTCCTGATCGATCTTGTCCAGCTCCTCCTGAGTGAAGTCGCCCGACTCGATCAGTCTCTTGGCGTAGCGAGGAATGGGATCCTTCTTCTTCCAGGCGTCAATCTCGTCCTGGTCGCGGCCGATGTTGGAGCCCGGGTTGTTGATGGCGTGGCCGAACCAGCGGAAGGTCTTGGTCTCCAGGATGGAGGGACCCTCGCCGCGCCGCGCCCGGTTGACCGCTTCGGTTGCCGCTTCGTACACGGCCAGCAC
>CAZMKF010000068.1:0-3084 GCA_964566935.1 uncultured Dehalococcoidales bacterium
CAAGGTAGTTGACGCTCACCTGCTCCACCCGGCCGCTGATCAGATCGAAATACGAGGTGTGGCTGGGGTTGCCCCACAGGTCGGGGATCAGAAAAGTGAGCGCATTGCGCCAGCCGTAGGCCCAGGAGACCACCTGCTCGTAGCTGGCCGAACCCTGACGGAAGTTCTGGCTCACCAGTTCGTAAAGCGGCGCCACCTGTATCGCCGCCAAACCGAAGCCGAAGCCAACCATCAGCAGCGCCTGCACGGCCGGTGTCAGGGCGCGCCGCCAGCCAGCCTGCCGCCAGGTGAAGAGGAGACGAAGGAAAGTATAGTAGCCAGCGGTCAGCAGCACGTAAAGCGAGATCTCGATGTGGCAGGCGAGGAACTGCACACCCACGATCAGCGCCCCCGCCACCAGCCAGAGATTGTTGGCCCGCCTGCCCTCCTCCGCCCGCCGCAGCGCCCGTTCGATCACCAGCAGCAGCAGCGGCAGCCAGATGGCGGCGTTGAGCACCATCGGGAAGACGACGCTTACCACCATGAAGCCGCTGAATCCGTAGGCGATGCCGCCAATCAGCGCGCCGAAGCTGCCCGCGCCCAGAGTACGCAGGAAGAGATACATGAAGAATCCGCCCGCCACGAGGCTAAGCGCTGTTGTCACGGCAAACGACTGGGCCAGCGGCAGCAGGTAGTGCAGGAGGCTGAGCGGGTAGAGGGCGGAGTGCTGCCCCGCCGCCAGAAAGGGGATACCGGCGAACAGGTAGGGACTCCAGATCGGCAGCTCTTTCTGCTGCAGCGACTCAATGATGAACAGCTTCCAGGGGTAGTTCTCCAAAATGAGGTCGCTCAACAGATGGTTCTGCAGCGCCCGCACACCATCCTGTGTCGCGTGGGCCAGCCAGGGCTGCCACTGGTAGAGGTTGTCCACCGGCAGGAGCAGTTTGCCCCCGAGCAGGTTATCGCGGAAGAGAAACAGCGCCAAGAGGGCGAGCAGGAACAGCGCCTGCACGCCGGGGCGTCGTAAAACGGACAATCTAGCTACCTAGTAGCGAAATCTGATCTGCCACACTCGCCAGGCTGCCTCGGCGAAGATGCGTCCCGACATCTTGGAGCGGCCGAGCGTGCGATCGAGGAACTCGATGGGGATCTCCTTCACCCGGTAGCCGTTGCGCTTGCAGATGTAGGCCATCTCCACCTGAAAGGCGTAGCCATCGGAGCGGATGCGCTTGAGATCGATCCCTCGCAGGGCGCTGGCGCGGAAGCACTTGAAGCCGGCGGTGGCGTCCCGCACCGTCAGGCCGGTGATCAGGCGGGCGTAGAGGTTGCCACCCCAGGAGATGAAGCGGCGCAGCGGGCTCCAGCGCGGGTCCAGTCTGCCGCCTTTCGTGTAGCGTGAGCCGACCACCACATCGTAGTCGGGCATCAGGGCGAGGAAGCGGTGCAGCGTCTCCGGCGGGTGGGAGAAATCGCTATCCATCTCCACCACGTAATCGGCGCCCTCCTCCAGGGCGCGCGTGAAGCCGGCCACATAGGCGCTGCCCAGCCCCAGTTTGCCGGTGCGGTGGATGACCGAGAACCTGCCTGGGTACTGCAGGGCCAGCTGATCGGCCACCGCGCCGGTGCCATCGGGCGAGTTATCGTCCACCACCAGCATGCTGAGGCCAGGGATATCGAGCGAAACGAGCGCCTCGACCATACGGGGCAGATTCTCTGCCTCGTTGTAGGTGGGCAGGACAACGGTCAGTTTCTTCGCTGTTTCTTCCACGGTCAGGCGATTATAGGTCAGGGGTTGACACCGGTCAAGGCGCTGTCTACCATAACCAGCAGCGCCGCGAAGCAACGTGGCGCCCAAGCCACTGGCCGGTCGTGACCGGCCCTGCAACGTACCGCTAGAATCAGGGTGGATACACCAAAGGAGGAGGAAACGATATGAAAGCAGCTATGCTCAAAGCGCCCCACCAGTTCGAGCTGGTGGACGTTCCCTCGCGGCCTTTACAGGAGGGCGAGGCGCGAGTGCGCATCGCCAGCAGCGGCATCTGCGGCTCCGACATGGCGATCGTCCGGGGCGACAACCCGTTCGCCAAGTACCCAGTCATCCCCGGCCACGAGTTCGCCGGCACGGTGATGGAGGTGAAGGGCACGAGCAGCGTGCAGGCGGGCGAGCGAGTCTACGTCAAGCCTCTGCCCACCTGTGGCGAGTGCGAGGCCTGCCACAAGGGCGAATCAAACCACTGCAGCAAGCTGGAGGTGCTGGGCGTGCACCGCGACGGCTCGTACGCAGAGGAGATAGTGGTGCCCTCCTACCTCTTGCGCCGGCTGCCCGATGAACTGTCTTTCGACGAGGGCTCGATGATCGAACCCACCGCCATCGCCGTCCACATCAACAACCGCGCTGACACCAAGCCCGGCGACAAGGTAGCCATTCTGGGCGCTGGCGTGATCGGCCTGCTCGTCTCCCAGGTAGCCAAAGCGCGTGGCGCCAAGACCGTGTTCGCCACCGACCTGGTGGACAGCCGCCTCGAGCTGGCCAAGAGCCTGGGCGTTGACGTCACAGCCAACCCCACCCGTGACGACGTGGTCGAGATCGGCCTCAGTCAGGTCGGCGAATTCGACACCGTGGTTGACCTGGCCGGTCCGAAATTCACGATGGATCAGGCGATCAAACTAACTAAGGCCGGTGGCCGCATCCTGCTGCTTGTGCCACCGGAGGATCCCCAACTGCTGATCAAGGATTTCACCAGCGTCTTCCGCAAGGAACTGACGATCATGGTTTCCCGCCTTTACGGCGACGATTTTGACCAGGCCGTGCCGCTGATGGTCGAGGGCAAGGTACAGACCAAGCCGCTGATCACTCACATCTTCAAACTCGACGAGGTGGAGAAGGCGGTCGACATCCTGGGCAATCGCAAGGAGAACGCCCTCAAGGCAATACTGCACTGCTGAGACGCGGCACGTTGGCGGCGGCGGCAATGCCGCCGCCGCCAGCCCGCCCGCCAGCTCGCTGACTACAAGGAGGCCACCACAGATGAAAGGCATGATGGCGCTGTTACTGACACTCGCCCTCGCTGTGACCGCCTGCGCACAGGCTACACCAGCCCCCAC
>CAZMKF010000068.1:3105-9844 GCA_964566935.1 uncultured Dehalococcoidales bacterium
GACAACGGTGAGCAACGCCACCGCAGGGGCGGCCGGCGCCACCGTGAGACCGGCTGGTACGACCAGCGCCAGTGGCACCCCCACCGCAGGGCCGGTTGCCACGACCGTCGCCACCGCCGCCGCCACGGGGACGGCGCGCATAAACCCTACCTCGGGCACCGAGGGTAACATCAGCGTCATCGAGCCACGGGCGGGAGAGACCGTGTTTTCGCCGTTCCGCGTCTCCGGCTACGCGCGCGTCTTTGAGGCCTCCCTCATGTACGAGTTAGTGCTGCCCGACGGCAACATCATCGCCAGCGGCCCCACCATGGCCAGCGTCGGCGCTCCCGAGGTGGGCTACTACACAGAGCTGGTCGATTACCCGCCGCTGACCGCCTCCACTGACGCCACCCTGAAGGTATTCTCAGACAGCCCGCGCGACGGCTCCCGCATCAACGAGGTGGAGGTGCCTATCAAACTCGGCCAGCGGTCGCCAGCGCCGAGCGCAAGCGTGGCGCCCTCACCCAGCGCCACCGCCACGCCAGAGCCGAGCGCCACTGACACCCGCACTATCACCCTCGAAGTGTACTTCCTGCGCCCCGCCGCGAACGATGTCCTGCAGCCGTTCAGGGTCAGCCGCAGCGTGCCCTACACCAGCGGGGTCGGGCGCGCCGCCCTGTTGCAGCTGCTGGCGGGGCCAACCGCGGAGGAGCAGGCACAAGGCATCGGCAGCGCAGTGCCGCCCGGGGTGACCCTCAACAGCCTCCGCATCGAGGCAGGTGTGGCATACGCCGACTTCAGCGCCAGGCTGGTGCAGGGCATCGCGGACCATGAGCAGTTGGTCAACATCAACCGTCAGATCACCCATACCCTGCGGCAGTTCTCCACCATCCAGTCGGTGGTGATCAGCGTTGAAGGTAAGCATGAGGTGTTGCCGGAAAACTGACGGCGGCGTTGACACAGGTGTTAGAATCGTACTGCAGGGCAGGGCCGCCTCAACGCGCAGGCGGTTGGCTGCCGCTACTTATGTCTGAGGAGGCACAACCCCGCGATGCAGAAAAACCAGACCAAGGCCAAGATCAAGGCAGGCGGCGTGGCCGTCGGCACTTTCCTCAACATTAACCACCCAAGGTTGGCGGAGCTGATTGGCCTCAGCGGTTACGATTTTGTCATTCTGGACGCCGAGCATGGTCCGCTAGACTACGAGACGACCGAGGGAATGGTGCGCGCCTGCGAGCTGACGGGCGTCACGCCGCTCACCCGCATCGCTCAGAACGTCCGCCAGGTCATTCTGCGCTTCCTCGACGTAGGCGTGATGGGCGCCATGATCCCCATGGTGAACACGAAGCAAGAGGCCGAACAGGTGGTGCAGTGGGTCAAGTACCCGCCGGTGGGCGTGCGCGGCCTGGCGGCAGTGCGCGCCGCCGACTACAACACCCGCGGCTCCTTCCCCGAGTACGTCAAGCAAGCCAACGAAGAGACGATGGTGATCATACAGGCGGAGACTGTGCAGGCGCTTGAGAATCTGTCCGAGATCCTCACGGTTCCCGGCCTGGACGTGGTCTTCATCGGCCCCACCGACCTGGCCTCTTCCATGGGCTACTCCGGCGACTTCAACCGTCCCGAGGTGATGGACGCGCTGTACAAGGGCCTGCGCCAAATCCGCGACGCGGGCGTAGCGCCTGGCACCCTGGCGGTAGGCGGCGTTGAGGGCGCCAAGAAGCTGATGGACATGGGCGTGCAGTACCTGGTGCCCAGCGCCACCGGCTTCCTCGTCTCCGGCAGCCGCAAGTTCCTCCAGGACATCGGCAAGGGCCGCTAAGCTCGCCGCTGCGCTGGTTTTCCTGTGCCTGTCCGCCCCGTAGATGGGGCGGACAGGCTTTCTTTGTCGGTGGCAGCTGCCACTGCGGACCGATTCCATTTCCCGCCCAGCGGAGCCGCTGACGTACGGCGGCGGGATTGCGACCTAATGGCGCGGCTTACTCTCGGCCCGCCTTAGCCGCCAGACTTTGTAGTAGGCGACGCCGTTGTAGGCGGCCATCAGCAGCGCCAGCAGCAGGCCGTGACGGCCGTCCCGCCAGCCCTTGAGGCTGACGAAGCGCCGCCAGAACTCGCGCAGCGGTTGCAGAACAATGCTGTGGGGGCGACCGCGCGCCCCTTTCTCGTAGAGCGACTGTGCCTCCAGCGAGACGTAGGCGCGCTGCTTGCTCAGCAGCTGCCAGAGGGAGGTGTAGTTGTAATGGAGCAGCGCCTCATCGAGGCGCCCCTCGCCACCATCCAGCAGCACCGTCTCGTGTACCAGGTGGCGTTTGTCGTAGCGGGCAAAGCCGCGGCGCAGGAGCCGCAGCTGGTAATCCGGGTACCAGCCGCCTCCCTTGATCCAGCGGCCAAGGATCACGTTACGCCGTGGCAGCCAGTAGCCGGCGATGCCCTTCCCCTGCTCTTGCCAGCCCTCCTCCGCCCCTTGCACGGCAGCGCGCGCCTCCGCCGCCAGCTGACGGGAGACCCGCTCGTCGGCATCGACGAACAACACCCAATCGCCTGTACTCAGGTCCAGGGCAGCGTCGCGCTGGGCGGCGAAGTTGTCAAAAACGCGCTGTTCCACCCGCGCGCCCTCCTGCCGGGCCAGCGCCACGGTGTTATCGTGTGAGAACGAGTCCAGAACCAGGCGCTCGTCCGCCCAGGCAAGGCTCTCCAGGCAGGGAACGATGTTCTTCGCCTCGTTACGGGCGATGACGCAGGCGGTGATGCGCGGCTGCATCAGCGTCTCCAAGGTCGCGCCTGCAGTTTGAGGATGGCGGCGTAGGCGGACCGGCGCTCCGCCAGCTCGGCGGCGTCCAGCTCGCCACGGCCAGCCAGCCAGGCGTCACGCAGGGCGAGGCGAGCCATGCCGGCGGCCACGATCAGGCGGGCCATGAGGCGCCGGCCGAGGTGGTAATGGCGGGAGAAAAGCCGCGCCCGGCTGCGGTACAGCTCGACGAACATGCTGGCCTTAAACTGCCTGGTGCTCTGACCGGCGTGGTGCAGCACCTGGGCGGCGGGCACGCAATAAGCCTGCCAGTTGCGCTTCTGGGCGCGCCAGCACCAGTCCACCTCCTCAGCGTAGATGAAGAAGCCCTCGTCCAGCAGGCCCACATCGGCCAGAGCGGCCGGGTTGAGCAGCATGCAGGCGCCAAGGGGGTGGTCCACGTTGAACGGCATCCGCCGGTCCAACTGGTAGCGGCCGTTGAGACGGCCGTTCATCAGGCGGTGGTGCAGGGGGAAGAGATCCAGCGCCAACATGTTGAGGCCGGGGAAGCGGAAGCAACTGTGCTGGGGCGAGCCATCCGCGTAGATCAGCGAGGGACCGATAGCGCTGAAGCGGGCGGCGCGGCGGGCGAAGGTGTAGAGCTGACGCAGCGCGCCGGGGCGCAGCTCGGTATCAGGGTTGAGCAACAGTGGGTAGCGGCCCCCGGCGAGGCGCAGCCCCTGGTTGCTGGCGGCGGCGAAGCCGGCGTTGGTCGGATTACAGATCAGTTTGACGTTGGCAAACTCGCTGGCCACCAGCTCAGCGCTGCCGTCGCTGGAGTTGTTGTCCACCACTATCGTCTCAACTTCGAGCCGGTCGCTGTGGGCCGCCATTTGCAGCGAACGCAGGCAGGCCTGCAACAGCTGGCGCGTATTGTAGGAGACGATGACGACGCTCAGCTCGGGCACGGCGCTACTTGCTAACCCGGATCATCTGTTCACCCACCTTATCGACCTTGAATTGCACCTTTTCATGTACCAAGCCGGCGTAGAAGCGGAGGATAGGACCGCTCTCAAGGATGCGGATTTTGCCCTCCACCGTCACCTCCTCACCGGGCTCCAGGCTCTCTCCCAGGCTCCAGCGGTAAGGGTAGCGCGCCCCCTCGGCTCCCAGGCCGCCCATCCAGTCCACACCCACCCGCCAGTAGTTGGCCTTATCGAGGTACTTGCCGCCCTCTATGGTGCTGTAGACCTCGTGGGTGGTGTAGACGTAGCCGGACTCGGGGCCGTGGCTGCGCAGCGGCACTTTACCGGTGTTGCGTACGGTGATGGTGGCGGTGACGATGTCGCCCGGGATGACGTTGGTCGGCGAGAAGACGACGTTGACGATGGTGGCGTTGGGTGCCTCGGTGCCCGTCACATGCACAGTAGTGCTGCCCTCGCTGACGTTACCGGCGGCATCCCGCGCCTGCACGATCGCCTTGTAGGAGCCGTCGGCCGGCATCTTGTTGCGCAACAGGCCGTTCCAGGGGATGGCGTGCTCGCCCTGCGGTTGTTTGATTGGAGCGCTGACGCGGGTGCGTACGCCATCGGCCGCCTCCACCAGCAGGGTGACAGTGGCCTCTTTTGGCAGACTGTAGCCGATGCTCGTCTCCGGCTGCAGACCGGGGATGTAGGGCGAGATGGTCTCCGGCACGGCCGCTACTTTGGAGGGGGTAGGGAGCGCCGTATCGGGGCTGACGATGCTGATTCTGCTCTCCTGGCGGGCCTGTTGGCCGGCGCCGCTGGCCTCGAAGATCAGCCGATAGTCGCCGGCGGGCAGCACCTGACGCTCACCAGCGTTGCCGGCGACGGAGCCATCGAAGCTGAGCTCGTAGCTGCCGGCGCTCCGCCTAGCCTCGGTGCGCAGCGGCCAGCGCCCGCCGACGCCATCCTCCAGCCAGACGTTGAGGCTGGCATCGGCGCCCAGGCTGTAGCTGATGATCGTCTCATCATCCGGGCCGTCGCCATTGGGGGAGATGCTGTGCTCGCCATCGGCGAGGCTGAGCAGCGGGCCCTTGCCGCCGGCGCAACTGCTGAGCAGCGAGAGTGAAAGGGCCATGACCAGCGCCAGCCAGAAGAGGCGCTGCCGGCGGCGCCGGCGGCTCACGGCGCCGGCTCCGTGGCGGCCTCTGATGCGGCCGCTTTCCCCTCTTCGTCACCGGCGGGCGCCGCCTCCCGCATGGCCGCCGCCAGCACCTGATCCATGTTGTCGACGAAGATCAGGTTCATCTCCGCCTTCACGTCGGCCGGCAGCTCATCGAGGTCGTTGCGGTTTTTGCGCGGCATGATGAAGTTGGTGATACCGGCGCGGTGGGCGGCCAGGATCTTCTCGCGCAGGCCGCCCACGGGCAGCACGCGGCCGCGCAGGGTGATCTCGCCGGTCATGGCCACGTCGCGCCGCACCGGCCGCTTGCTGAGGGCAGAGATCAGGGCGGTAGCCATGGTGATGCCGGCGGAGGGACCGTCTTTGGGCACGGCGCCGGCCGGCAGGTGGATGTGGATGTCGTTCTTCTCCTGAAAGTCGGGCTCAATCTCCAAGCGCCTGGCCTGCGAGCGAATGAAAGAGAGGGCAGCCGAGGCCGATTCTTTCAGCACGTCACCCAGCTTGCCGGTGAGCAGCAGCTTGCCTGTGCCGGGCATCAGCGCCGCCTCCACCGCCGCCAGGTCGCCACCGTCGGCCGTCCAATAGACGGCGGTGGCCACACCCACCTCGTCCTCTTTCTCGGCGGCGCCGCGCGTGTAGCGGGCGGCGCCCAGGTAGCGATGCAGGTGGTTGCGCTTGATGCGGCGGGTCTGGCGCTTGCCGTCGGCCACGGAGCGGGCGATCTTGCGGCAGATGGTGCCGATGGCGCGTTCCAGGCCGCGCACGCCGGCCTCCAGGGTATGCTCGGCGATGATGGCGCGCAGGGCGTCGTCGTCAAAGGTGGTGGAGCGGGGGGCCAGGCCGTTCTCCTCGAGCTGCTTGCCCACCAGGAAAAGGCGGGCGATCTGCAGCTTCTCCTCCTCCACGTAGCCCGGCAGTTCGATCACCTCCATGCGATCGCGCAGAGCGGGGGCGACGGGATCGAGCACGTTCGCTGTTGTGATGAACATCACCGACGAGAGATCAAACGGCACTTCCAGGTAGTGGTCGCTGAAGCTGTTGTTCTGCTCCGGATCCAGCACCTCGAGCAGCGCAGCCGAGGGGTCGCCCCGGAAGTCGGCGCCCACCTTGTCGATCTCGTCCATGACGAAGACCGGGTTGCGGCTGCCGGCGGTGCGCATTGTCTGGATCACCCGGCCGGGCAGGGCGCCCACGTAGGTGCGGCGGTGGCCGCGCACCTCGGCCTCGTCGCGCACGCCACCCAACGAGATGCGCACGAACTTGCGGCCCATCGCCTCGGCGATGGAACGGCCGAGGCTAGTCTTGCCCACACCCGGCGGACCGACGAAGCAGATGATGGGACTGCGCATCTCAGCGCCGGCCAGTTTACGCACCGCCATGAACTCGAGGATGCGTTCCTTCACTTTGGGCAGGCCGTAGTGGTTCTGCTCCAGCACTTCGGCGGCGCGGTTGATATCAAGGTTGTCCTCGGTCTCCATCTGCCAGGGCAGGGCCAGTAGCCAGTCGAGGTAGTTGCGGATGACGCCCACCTCGGGCGAGCCCGTCTGCATAGCTGACATGCGGTTCAGCTCGATCTCGGCCTTGGCGGCCACCTGCTCTGGCATACCACTGGCGGCGCTCGCGCAGCGAGCTGATCTCGCGCATCTGCGGATCCGAATCACCCAGCTCTTTCTGAATGGCCTTCACCTGCTCGCGCAGGTAGTGCTCGCGCTGGCTGCGATCCACCTCCTGCTGCACGCGGGTGTGGATCTCGCTCTCCATCTCCAGCACGTCGATCTCTTTGGCCAGCAGCACGTTGACGGCCTGCAGCCGTTCCTGCGGCTCGAGGATCTCGAGCACCTCCTGGCGCTGCCCCATGCTGAGGTCGAGCGAGCCGGCGATGAAGTC
>CAZMKF010000069.1:0-3293 GCA_964566935.1 uncultured Dehalococcoidales bacterium
GATCGTACTGGCGGGAGACACCTTCGGTGGCAGCACGGAGTTTGAGCCGGCGCTGTGGGCCGAGCGCGAGCTGGCGGGTCGCCTGCGCCGGGCGGTGGAGCAGGCGGTGCGGGACGACCGCGTCGAGATCGTCGCCCGCTGGCTGGCCGCGCATCCGCAACAGCCCACTGTGGCCCTGCCCCGGGGCAGTCGCGGCTGGTTGGCGGCGGCGCGGCAGTTGTTGCGGCTGGCGCGGCAGTGGCGCGAGCCGGAGGATGAGGAAAGGTTCGTGTCGCTTGAGCCTGACGGGCTTCCGAAAAGTGACGATTGGGCCAACGACTGAGGTAGCGGTGGTTCGTTGTTTGCCGGCGAGGTGAGGAGTATAATTAACCTGTTCACCGCTAGGGGAGCTATCGGCTGAGACGGCGCCACGGCGTCGACCCTCCGAACCTGAGCTGGGCAATGCCAGCGTAGGGAAGCGGTGCAGGACGGGACATAACACTCGTTATGGCGGCCCTTCCCCTGGGGAAGCGGCCGCTTGCTTATTTGAGGGCATGGGAGGCATGCAGGATGTCAGACAAACTGGTTATCGCCGGCAAGGAGTTCAACTCGCGCCTGATGGTAGGCACCGGCAAGTATCGCAGCCACGAGGAGATGAATCAGGCGCTGGAGGCTTCCGGGGCGGAGATCGTCACCGTCGCCATTCGGCGGCTGGACCTCGACAATCCTACCAAGAAGACGCTGCTGGACTACGTGGACTGGAGCAAGTACACCATTCTGCCCAACACAGCGGGCGCCCGTAACGCGGAGGAGGCGGTGCGCACCGCCCAGTTGGCGCGGGCGATGGGCCTCTCCAACTGGATCAAGCTGGAAGTGATCCCCGATCCCCAGTACCTCTTCCCTGATCCGATCGGCACTCTGGAGGCGGCCAAGCTGCTGGTTGACGACGGCTTCGTCGTCCTGCCCTACATCAACGCCGATGCCGTGCTGGCCAAGCGGCTGGAGGAGATCGGCACCGCCACCGTGATGCCGCTCGGCTCGCCCATCGGCTCCGGCCAGGGCATCGTCACCGCCACCCAGATTCGTATCATTGTCGAGCAGAGCAAGGTGCCGGTGGTGGTGGATGCCGGCCTGGGCGTGCCCTCAGACGCCGCGGCGGCGATGGAGATGGGCGCCGATGCCTGCCTGATCAACACAGCCATAGCCCTGGCCGAGGACCCGGCCGGCATGGGCGAGGCGATGAAGCTGGGCGTGCAGGCCGGCCGCAAGGCCTATCTCGCCGGCCGCATCCCGCGTAAGGAGTTCGCGGCCGCATCCAGCCCCACCGAGGGCGTAGTGCGTTGAGTTCGCTGACGCTGCCCGCCCTCTGTCTGGTTACAGACCGGCAGCTGGCGGGCGAGCGTGGCCTGGCGGCGGTGGTGCGCGCCGCCGTGGCGGGCGGCGTCAACCTGCTGCAGTTGCGCGAACCCGACCTGGGCGCCGGCGAGTTGCTGGCCCTGGGGCGCGAGCTGCAGCCGCTGTTGCATGACCGCTGCTGCCTGGCGGTTAACGACCGGCTGGACGTGGCGCTGGCGCTAGGCGCCGCAGCTGTGCAGTTGGGCGCTCGCAGCCTGCCGGTGGCCGAGGCACGCGGGCTTATGGGCGACAAGATGTTGATCGGCCGCTCGGTGCATTCGCTGGTGGAGGCGCAAGCGGCCGAGGCCGAAGGGGCGGACTACCTCGTGCTGGGTACCATCTACCCCTCGCGCTCCCATCCCGGCCGGGAGGGGGCGGGGTCTCGGCTGGTGGCGCAGGTGAGTCGTAAAGTGCGCATCCCCGTCCTTGCCATCGGCGGCATCAACGCGGCGCGGGTGGCTGAACTGCGGCGGGCGGGGGCAGACGGCGTGGCGGTGATCAGCGAGATCATCGCCGCTGAGTCGCCAGAACAGGCGGCGGCAGCGCTTTGGCAGGAACTGCTGCGCACCGAGAAAGGAGTGACGATGATGAAACTGACGATAAACGGCCAGGAGCGGGAGATCGACGACGGTTTGACGGTGGGCTCGTACCTGGAGGCCAACCAGATAGATCCACGCATCGTGGCGGTTGAGCATAACGGCATCATCCTGCAGCGGGCCAAGTTCGGCGAGGTGGAGCTGCGCGAGGGCGACGTCGTTGAGATCGTAAGGATGATAGGCGGCGGTTAAGGTCGCCGCCGCCAAAAGACCGCGTTGGCTCGTGTGTCACCCGAATGTAGGCTGAAATCCTACTTGCGGGTGACACGTGGTGTAGGGAGCCGCGTGGGCGGACAAGTCCTGGCGTCACAGGGAACCCTGGGTATTGAGCATGTCGCCATTGGTTCATCGGCATGAACTCACGTTTATCGTTGTTAAGCGTTGGCGCTTCTCACCCGTGCACCACATTCGTTGACCACTCGCGCGGGCGGGTGCTAGCATAGGCTACAGCCCCACTGAGGAGGTCCGTTATGACTGCTTCGGCGCCACGCATCGTTACCCGCTACACTGCCTGCCCGCACGACTGCCCCGATACCTGCGGCATTCTGGCCGATGTGGATCTGGACACCGGCCGCCTGGTGGCGGTGCGCGGTAACCCCGATCACCCCTACACGCGCGGCTCCCTCTGCGGCAAGGTCAACCGCTACGTGGAGCGCGTTTACAGCGCCGACCGCGTGCTCTACCCAATGAAAAGGGTGGGCGCCAAGGGCGCCTCCTCGTTCGAGCGCATCAGCTGGGACGAGGCGCTGGACCTGGTTGTCGGCAAGTTCCGCGAGACGGCGGAGCGCTACGGCGCCGAGGCGATCATGCCCTACTCCTACGGCGGCACGATGGGCGTGGTCAACCACTCGGGCATGGACTGCCGCTTCTTCAATCGCATGGGCGCCACCCTGCTGGAACGCACCATCTGTTCCGCTGCTGGTGGCGTTGGCTACGGTTACACCATGGGCGCGATGATGGGAGCGGATCCCGAGAGCGCTGCGGAGGCGAAACTGATCATCGCCTGGGGGGTCAACCTGGTCTCCACCAACCTTCATCAGCTGCCCTTCATCCAGGAGGCGCGGCGCAAGGGTGCGCAACTGGTCCACATCGACGTGCACCGCAACCAAACCGCCGAGATCGCCGACCGTTTCGTGCAGGCCGAGGCTTCGGAGCGCCGCTACATCGAGGAACTGGGCAAGGCCAAGGTCCAGGTGATCCAGCTCTCCCCCGAGGACGCGGCCCGGGCCAAGAAGCTCGTGCGCGAAAAGGTCTGGCCCAAGCTGGCCAAGCTGGTGGGCGAGGACATCATCACGCAGATCAAGGCCAACGCCGAGAAGTAGA
>CAZMKF010000069.1:3303-3740 GCA_964566935.1 uncultured Dehalococcoidales bacterium
TTAGGCCTGATGAATGTGATCGTGGCCGAGGGCTTGCAGAACGATCAGTTCATCGCCAGTCACACCATCGGTTTTGAGCAGTTGCGCGCACGCCTGCAGGAGTTCCCGCCGGAGCGAGTGGCGGAGATCACCGGCGTGCCGGCCGAGGACATCCGCTGGCTGGCCAGGCTGTACGCAGGCACCCGTCCCGCCTTCCTGCGCATCGGCAATGGCTTGCAGCACTACGAGCATGGCGGCATGGCCACCCGCACCATCGCTTGCCTGCCGGCCCTCACCGGTAGTTGGCTCGATTACGGTGGCGGCGCCTACAAGTCTACCGGCGGCTACATGCGTCTCAACATGGCGGCGCTCGAGCGGGCCGACCTCATCCCCACGCCAAGGCCGCGCACGATCAACATGATCAAGCTGGGCCGCGCCCTGCTCGAGGCGGAGCCTCC
>CAZMKF010000069.1:3750-4270 GCA_964566935.1 uncultured Dehalococcoidales bacterium
GCCGGCCCCCCGCCGCCGGCATCGTCGCCGGCAGAGACCGCAGCGTCGCGATCGGCCGAACGGACCGCAGCGCCTTCGGCCGGGACAGCGGCCGGCTCCGAGTCCGCGCGCGCCGCCGCCACCGTCGAGCGGCTGAACGATCTCTACGCGCGCGGCCGCGCCCTGCTCGAGGCGGAGCCTCCGATCAGGATGATCTATATCTACAACTGTAATCCCGCCGCAATCGTCCCCAACCAGGCGCAAGTGCTGCAGGGCCTGGCCCGCGAGGACCTCTTTACGGTGGTGCACGAGCAGCTGCTAACAGACACCACCGCCTGGGCGGACGTGGTGCTGCCCGCCACCACCTCGATGGAACACCTCGACCTCTACAAGGCATACGGGCATCTGTACATGCAGCTGGCCGACCCGGTGATTGAGCCGGTGGGCGAGAGCCGTCCCAACCATGACGTCTTCATGGCCCTGGCCGCAAGGATGGGGTTCACTGAGGCTTGTTTCCAGGACACCGCCGAGGACATTATCC
>CAZMKF010000069.1:4280-9702 GCA_964566935.1 uncultured Dehalococcoidales bacterium
GCTGGCGGTGGATAATCCCTGCCAGGAGGGCATCACCCTGGAGCGGCTGCGCCAGGAGCGCGTGGTCCGCCTCAATCTGCCGGAGCGGTTGATGCCTTTCGCTGATGGCAAGTACCCGACGCCGTCTGGCAAGATAGAGCTGTACAGCGAACGCATGGCGGCGGACGGCTACGATCCTCTACCCACCTACCAGCCGGCGCTGGAGAGTCTGGACGCGGTCGATGCATCGCTGCGGGAGCGCTATCCCCTGGCGCTGGTGACGCCGCCCGCGCACAACTTCCTCAACAGCAGTTTCGCCAATCTGCCGGGCAGTCAGAGCAGGGAGAAGAGGCCCACTCTGGAGATCCACCCTGACGATGCGGCGCCGCGCGGTATCGAGGATGGGCAGCTGGTACGCGTCTTCAACGAACGCGGCGAGGGGCAGGTGTACGCGGTGGTCTGTGATAGCGTCCTGCCAGGTGTGGTGGTGGGCACCGGCGTCTGGTGGTTGAGGCACTCGCCGGGTGGTATGAACCTCAACGCCACCACCTCCGACCGCCTGTCGGATATGGGCAACGGCGCCGTCTTCTTCTCCAATCTGGTGCAGGTGGAGGGAGCGGCGGAGCAGCTCTCGCCGGTGACGCACTGATGGCCGCCCAATACGACCTCGTCCTCAAAGGGGCGCGGCTGTACGATCCCGCCGCCGGCATCGACCGCGCCGGCGAGCTGGCGGTGGCGGGCGGGCGCATCGCCGCCGTGGCCGAGACTATCGACGCAACCGGGGCGGCCGAGGTGCGGCGGCTGGACGGGCTGCTGCTCATGCCGGGCCTGATCGATTTTCACGTCCACGCCTTCCCCTGGGGCACCGACCTCGGCGTTGAGCCGGACCGCCACATGCTGCCGCGCGGGGTTACCAGCGTGGTGGATGCGGGCAGCGCCGGCGCCCACACCTTCGCCGCCTTCCGTAAGCTGGTGATCGACCCTTCGCTCACCCGCGTGCGCTGTTTCCTGCATGTCTCCAGCATCGGTCAGGTCCACGTGCGGACCGGCGAGCTGCTTGATGCGGCCCACCTGAACGACGAAGCGACGGTCCAGGTGTTGGAGGAGAATCGCGACGTCATTCTCGGCCTCAAACTGCGCCTCAACCGCGCCGCCTGTGGCGAACGTGGCCTTGATTACCTGGAAGGCGCGCTCGGTCTGGCCGAGCGGCTGCAAGTCCCCCTGATGGTGCATATTGGCGATAGCGCGCCCACCCTGCCGCAGATCTTGGAGAGGCTGCGCCCGGGTGACATCGTCACCCACATCCTTACGCCGCAGGGTAATGGAATTCTCGACGAGCGGGGCGCGGTGATTGCCGAAGTGCATGCGGCGGCTGAGCGCGGCGTTCGTTACGACGTGGGGGAGGGCCGGCCCAACCTCGGCTACGGCGAGGCGAGGGCGGCGCTGGCGCAGGGGCTGCGGCTGGACAGCTTCAGCAGCGATGTCACCTCTTACAGCATGCGCGGTGAAGTGCGCGACTTGCCGCGCACCATCTCGCGCTTCCTGGCGCTGGGTTACCTGCTGGAGGAGGTCATCGCCGGCGTGACCGCCAGGCCGGCGGCCATGATGGGTTTGGCCGGTGAGATCGGCACTATAGCAGTGGGCGCGCTGGCCGACCTGGCCGCCTTCTCGCTGGAGCAGGGTGAGTACCAGTTCCCGAAACTTGGCGATACCGTGACCGGTAAGCAATACCTGACGCCGCGCGCCGTCTGGCGGGGCGGCGCTGAGATTGCGGTGGAGGAGCTATAGAGATGAAGACCATCCCGCGTGAGCAGTTGACCTACCGTTTTGCTGCCGATATCCCGCCGGTGCTCAGCATCGACCCCGGCGAGACCATTGTCATGGAGTCGTTCGATACCACCACCGGCCGCATCCGCAAGCCGGAGGATGTGCATGAGTACGCCCGGGTGCGCGACCCTAACAAGGTCAACCCAGCGGCGGGTCCGGTCTACGTCAACGGCGCCGAGCCTGGCGACACGCTGACGGTGGAGATCCTGCGCATCGAGCTGGACGAGGCGGGCAGCCTGCGCATCAACCCCGGGGCCCTGGGGCTGCTCAACGCCGAGATGAAGGCGCCTTACTGCCGCATCGTGCGGGTGGAAGGCGACCAGGCGGTGTTCAGCGAGGAGATCTCCTTCCCGGTACGGCCGATGGTGGGCGTGATCGCCACCACGCCGGCAACCGGCGAGATCACCACCGCCGTGCCGGGCGACGTAGGCAGCAACATGGATCACACCATCGTGCGCGAGGGCGCCAGGGTGTACCTGCCGGTGCACGTGAAGGGGGCGCTCTTTGGCCTGGGAGACCTGCACGCCAGCATGGGCGACGGTGAGATCACCGGCAACGGCATCGAGATCGGCGGCCGCACCACCGTAAAGGTGGGGCTGATCAAGGGCAAGCGGTGGCCGCGCCCCTGGATTGAAACCGACGACCTCTGGATCACCACTGGCTACGGTTGGCCGATCGACGAGGCGATACGTATGGCCGTGCGTGATATGATCGCCCTGCTGGGCGAGAAGCTGGGTGTGAGCCGCGAGGATGCCTACATCATGATCAGCGCCACCGGCGATGTACGCATGGGTCAATCCTGCAGTGGCATGGACGCTACCGCGAGGGTGGAGTTCCCGCGACTGAACGAAGGCTGAGGGGAAGAGTGCCCGTGAAGCTGCCGCCCCACCGTGCCACGGTGGGGCGGTTGGCCGTTCTGCTCACGCTCATCCTGCTGCTGCCAGGCGGCTGCCAGCCGGCGCCCGCCCCCGCCCCAGCTGTGAGCGCAACGAGCGAGCCGTGGTACGAGGTCAAGCGGGTGGCCGACGGCGATACCGTCCAGCTAGAGATCGACGGGCAGCGGCAATGGGTGCGGCTGATCGGCATCGACGCGCCCGAGACGGGCGCCGAGGGCAACTGTTTCGCCGAGGAGGCGACCGAGCTCGCCCGCCAGTTGCTCAGTGGCGCCGCGGTCAGGTTGGTCGCCGACGCGAGCCAGGGAGAGCGTGACCGATACGGCCGCTTGCTCGCCTACCTCGAAACTGAGGAGGGTGACTTCGGTCTGATGATGCTGCAGCGCGGCGCCGCGCGCGAGTACACCTACGATCAGCCCTATCAGCGGCGCGATCAGTACCTTACCGCGCAGGCAGAGGCGCGGCAGGCGGGTTTGGGCCTGTGGGCCGGCGACGGCTGCGCCAGGCAGCTGAGCGCTCTGCCTGCTGATCCGGCTTCGGGGCAGCCGGAGGAGGGCGTGCCGCCCCTGGATGGACAGCACTGTCCGCCCACCCACCCGGTCAAGGGCAATATCGGTGAGTTCAACCGTATCTACCACGAGCCGGGGCGCAGTCCGAATTACGAGCTGACGAGGCCCGAGCGCTGTTTCAGCAGCGCTGCCGCCGCCGAGGCGGCTGGTTTCCGCCCACCGCGCAATCTGCTGCCAGCCACGGCGCCGGCAGGGACGACGGAATAGTTCCGTGAGCGTGGCGACGAGGCCTCAGGGTTGTGCTACGATGGCGCGGTTCTGTCTTGAGAAACGCGTTCTTGCTTGGGGGAAGTGGTACGGGTATGGGTCCGGTCGAGCTGCTCATCCTGGCGGTGGGCCTTTCCATGGACGCCTTCTCCGCCGCCCTCTGCAAAGGCATGACCGTCCGCAACCTCTCCATCCGCCGCTCGTTGTTGATTGGCCTTTTCTTCGGCGGCTTCCAGGCCGGCATGCCGCTGGCCGGCTACCTCTTCGGCATCCAGTTCCGCCATTACATCGTCCCCATCGACCACTGGGTCGCCTTTGTGCTGCTGACCATCATCGGCCTGCGCATGATCCACGAATCGCGCCAGCCACTCGATATGCAGGAAGACCTCTTCCAGCTGCGCGACCTGACCCTGCTGGCGATCGCCACCAGCATCGACGCCCTGGCGGTGGGCGTTGCCTTCGCCTTCCTTGCGGTGGATATCATCTCAGCCGCGGCGGTGATCGGCCTCACCACGTTCGCCCTCTCCTTCTTCGCCGCGCGGGCCGGCTGCTACCTGGGCGGTCGCTACCGCTCACGGGCCGAGTTCGCCGGCGGTGTGGTGCTGATCGGCATCGGTCTCAAGATTCTGCTCTCTCATCTGGGCGTGGTTGACTTCTGATTGACGCCCTGTTTCGAGCCGCGCGGCTGAACACGGGAGCGTTATGATGTTTTTACCAGATTGACGGTCTCAATTATGGCTTCCTATAATCGCGGCAGCGAGGCGAGGTTGCGCCTGGGCAAATAATCAAGCCGTGGAGGAGGCAACGATGGCTGGCGGATATATGGGTCGATACCTGTGGGTGGATTTGTCGAACGGCAAGATCAGTGAGGAATCGACCACTGAAGAGTTCAAACGCAAGTTCGTTGGCGGCTACGGCTGGGGCTCGAAGGCGCTCTTCGATTACATGAAGCCGTACACCGACCCCATGGGACCGGATAACCCGCTTGGACTGCTCACCGGGCCGCTCACCGGCACGCCCGCGATTATCGGCTCCCGCTACGCGGCGGTTGGCCGTTCACCACTGACTGGTACCTGGGGCGATGCCAACAGCGGCGGCTACTTCGGCCCCAACCTCAAGTTCTCCGGCTACGATGGCGTCTTCTTCATCGGTAAGTCCGATAAACCCGTCTACCTGTTGATCGACAACGGCAAGCCCGAGCTGAAGGATGCCTCGCACCTGTGGGGCATGACTACCGTGGAACTGCGCGCATGGTCAAAGAACGAGTACGGCGCCAAGGCCGAGGAGTCGTGCATCGGACCGGCGGGAGAGAAGGAATCACTGATCGCCTGCATCATCAACGATAATGGTCGTGCGGCCGGCCGCTCCGGCCTCGGCGCGCTGATGGGTTCCAAGAAAGTCAAGGCCGTCATCGTGCGCGGCGACCAGAAGCCGCCCCTGGCCAACCCTGAGCTGGCGGTCCAGCTGCGCCGGAAGTACGCGGCCATGCGCGGCACGGGCGCCCACACGCTGATGTCCAAATTCGGCACGCCGGGCGTGTTTGACGGCAACGTCGTCTCCAACGACGCTGGCATCAAAAACTGGAAGGGCGTTGGTCCAGTAGACTTCCCCACCTACGAGAAGATCGGCATGCAAGCCGTGATGGCCGAGCAGGAGAAGAAGTACTTCTGCTGGCAGTGTACCCTCGGCTGCGGCGGCATCCTGAAACAGCAAGAGGGCCGCGCCAGGATCTCACACAAGCCGGAGTACGAGACGATGGCGGCCGCCGGTTCGATGTGCCTGGTGGACGACCTGGAGGCCGTGATCGCCGTGCAGGACATCGCCAACGAGTACGGTGTCGACTCCATCTCCCTGCCCTGTACCGTCGCCTTCGCCATGGAGCTGTACGAGCACGGCATCATCACCAAGGCCGATACCGATGGCCTTGATCTTACCTGGGGCAACGGC
>CAZMKF010000070.1:0-4390 GCA_964566935.1 uncultured Dehalococcoidales bacterium
AGCCCCAGGTCGTGCAGTGTGGTGAGGATGCGGCGGTGCACCGGCTTCAGCCCGTCGCGCACGTCGGGCAGCGCGCGGGCCACGATCACGCTCATTGCGTAGTCGAGGTAAGAGGCGCGCATCTCGTCTTCGATGGCGATCGGTTTCAGCCGTGCGTTATCCATGCTGGTCATCCTTCCTGTCTGCCCGCCGCAAGCACGTCAGCCACAATAAGGGCCGCCTGCGGCAGACGGCCGAACCACGCCGGAGTTGACGTAAGGCTGACGTTAGAGTTGCCTATATTTTACAACAGCCGGAACAGGCCGACAAACGAGGCAGGTTATGCCAACACAGGTGGACAAAAAAAGCGCGCGCCATCAGGCGCGCGCCGTGTTCCCCTGGACTATGGTTCTACCTTGGCGCCACAGCTGGGGCAGTAGGTGGCGCCGGGCGGCATCGCTTTGCCGCACGCCTTGCATGCATTGGTCAGGTTCTGGCCGCATTTGGGGCAGAAAGCCGAGTTCTCGTCCACCCGTGCCTTACATTTGGGGCAGACGATCTTGGCCTGTTCGGCAGCCGGCCGCTGGCGCATCGCCTCGGCCATCGCCATGCCAACCCCAGCGCCCACGCCAACCTCGACGCCACCGGTGATGGCGCCGCCGCCACCCGGTTGCTGAGCGGCGTCGCCCAGGGCCTGGCCTGCCTTGTACTTCAGATACTTGTCCATGCTCTCTTCGCCGATGGCGCTCATGGCTGAGCGTTCGTCGATCGCCTTCTGCACGTCCTCGGGCGGCAGGATGGCGCTGACGAGCAGGGTACGCACTTCGAGCCCCAGCGAGGCGAAATGCTCGCGGACGCGCAACCGGATGGCCACGCCCAGCTCGTCGTATTGGCGCGGCAGATCATAGAGCGACTTGAGTTGCTCGCCCAGCGCCTCGCTCAACGCGGTGAGGATGACGTTGCGCAGGAAGCCCTCAACCTGGTCTGTGGTATATACGCCGCGGTTGCCCACCACTTTGGTGATGAACAGCTGGGGGTTTTCCACGCGCATGTTATAGGTGCCGAACGAGCGTAACCTCACCACGCCCAGGTCCTGGTCGCGGAAGGCGATCGGTTCGGGCGTGCCCCAGCGCATGTCGATGAACTCGCGCTGGTTGACAAAGTAGACCTCGGCGCGGAAGGGGCTCTTGCCGCCAAACAGGACGCTGATCAGTTCGGTGAGCAGCGGCAGGTTGGCGGTGTCGAGCGTGTAGCGTCCGGGGCCGAAGGTGTCGAGGGCGCGGCCGTCGGCGAAGAAGACGGCGGTCTGGCCCTCACGCACTACCAGCTGGGAGCCGATGCGGAACTCGCCCGAGCCCGACTCCGGCACCCGCTTCACTATCTCGTCATCAAACGGGTCTGCGTATTCTATGACGTCCAGTAAACGGGCCATATGTCAACTGTCCTTGGAGGCGGCCTCTGGCAACTCCTTTGCCGAGGATTGCGCCTTCAGGGCCCTGAGTCGTGCCTCGATGTCGCTATCGCCCTCCAGCTCCTGGAAGCGCTTGTCGAAGCTGTCTTCCTCGAGTATGGTGCTGGCCTCGGCCAGCGCCTCCTGGCGGCGGATGCGGTCTTCCATGCGAGCCAGCTCGGCAGACGGGTCGTTGATGTTGAGGGTTGCCGAGACCTCCTGGATCTTCTGCTGGGTGCGGGCGCGGCGGCTGCGGGCGATCAGGGCGTCGCGCTGTCGCTTGGTGGCCTCGTACTTCTCCTCCAGGTTACGCAGCGCGGTCTTCAGTTTCTCAACCGCTTCGCTCTGGCTGGTCCACTGGCTCTTGTAGACGTCGATGTTCTCCTCATAGTCCTTCTGGCGGCGCAGCGCTTCCCGAGCCAGGTCATCGACGCCGCGGACCACGGCCAGTTCAGCCTTGCGGCCCCACTCCTCGACCAGCTTCTCGTTCTCCTCGACCTGGGCGCGCAACCGCTTCTCTTCGGCGATCATCTCGGCCACCTGGCCGCGTGCCTGGCGGATGCCATCAGCCTGATCACGGATGATCTGATCGATCATCAGCTCCGGATCTTCGGCCGCATCAAGCAGTGCGTTTACGTTTGAGCGCAGAATAGTGGCGACGCGATCCAGAATACCCATAGTTCCTCCTTCTCTTGCCGCCCGCCTGTGGCGGTGCGGCGCTCCCTTGTGGGATCTCTGTTTGTTTTACCTATTTGGCCGTCCGTTGCCAGACTTCGATCTGTTCTATCTCGATTGGCTCGCCCAGCAGCGCCGTCGTTTCGTCGCCCCAGCGTTCCAGCCAGAGCAGTTTGCCCGAGGAACCGCGCAGCTGCCAGAATTTCACCGTCTGGCCGCTGACCCGGCCGCTGGGGCCGTCGAGGTCGGCGGTGATGTTGCCGCTGTCGCTCAGCGAGAACGTCTCGCCCTGCCATTCCAGCTCTGATTTGCCGTCGATCTTCTCTGTCAGCGCCACCGGCTGGGCGAAGTACAGTTGCTTGCCGCCGGCCTCAACCCAGAGCCAGTGCTCGTCGCCGTTGTGCAGCATATAAGCCGACCAGATGCTGAGGCCGCCGTGGTAGTGAACGCCGCCCTCAACCGTGTAATCGGTACCCTGGTAGCTGATGGCGTCAGCAGGGGCCAGGCGCGGGAAGGACACTTGTGGCAGGTCGTCCTGTCTCAGGGGGCGGAACATACTGCGCGGGCTGACGCTGGGTGGCCGTTTCACTTGCTCCATCAGCTCGCGGCGTTCCGCCACCCGGCCCGTCAGGCGGTCGATGGTGACGTTGAGGTCGTTAGCCGCCCCTTCGAACGCCTGCTCGTCGCCCTCATTGATCGCATGCGAGAGCTGGGCGGCATTGTCGGCCAGCCAGGCAGACCCTTGGGCGAGGCTGAGGTCGAAGTTGTAGATGGCGGAGAGGTCCGCAGCGTCCACGCTGCCGCTGCCGAACCAGCCGCTGTAGCCGTAGGTGGCGTTTCGAATCTCGTCGGCCAGGGTACGCAGTCTGACTACGGCGGCGTCCACACGAACCATGTCGGTATGGCGGGAGAGTTTGTTAAGCGTTGCCTGAATGCTCTCCAGTTGAGCAACCTGCTTGCCCAGCTCGTCGGCGATGTGGGTGCGCAGGACCTTGTCGGCATTGTAGCGCCCCTCCTTACCGGAGTAGCCCGAGAAGCCAGGCACCCTCTGGGTCAGGCGTTTCAACTGATCGGCAACACCGGCCGTGATTGAGCGACGTCGGAAATCCAGCATCGATTGTCCACCTCGAACTTAGTTACGGCAACCTGCCGCGGCGCCGCTCCTGGCGGCGGGAAATCGCATCTCAATATTGCACCGCGTTTCCGCCAAATACCTTGCCGTGCTGGGCGGGCCGGTGCCTCTAGAACTCCGTCCGGTACCGAACGTTCGTGTATTGCATCAGCTTGTCCAGGTTGTGGATGGCCTCTACGTACCTGACCGTGCCGGAACGGGCCCGCATGGCGATGGAAGAGGTGTGCGCGCCCGTACTTGTGTAGCGCACGCCGTGCAGCAGCTCACCATCGGTGATGCCGGTGGCGGCGAAGAAGGCATCCTCGGTGGCGCAGAGGTCGTCGATGGTCAGCACGCGGTCCACATCCAGCCCCCGCGCCTCGGCGTCAAGGCGGTCCTGTTCATTGCGGGGCCATAGCTGGCACTGGATGTCACCACCCAGGCAACGCATGGCGCAACCGGTGATCACCGCCTCGGGCGCGCCGCCGATACCCATCAACACGTCGATGCCCGATTCGGGCTGGGCCGCCTCCAGCGCGCCAGCGATGTCGCCGTGGGCGATCAATTTGATCCGTGCCCCTGCCTTACGGATGTCACTGATCAGGCGGTCGTGCCGGGGACGGTCGAGAATGACCACTGTCAATTCTTCCACGCGCATGCGCTGAGCCTCAGCGACGCGGTTGATGTTCTCTACGGCCGATGCCCTGATGTCGATAGCGCCGCAGGCCGCTTTGCCCACTGCGATCTTCCTCATGTAGAAGATGCCGGTGGGATCGAAAAGCGAGCCTCGTTCGGCCATCGCCAGCGCCGAGATGGCGTTGGGCAGGCCCATGGCCAGCAGGGTGGTGCCGTCAATTGGGTCAACGGCCACGTCGACGTGCGGTGGTGTGCCACTGCCCACTACCTCGCCGTTGTAGAGCATCGGCGCTTCGTCTTTTTCGCCCTCGCCGATCACCACCACGCCGTGCACGTTGAGTGATGACAGGGCGAAGCGCATGGCGTCAACTGCCGCCTGGTCCGCCGCTTCCTTGTTGCCGCGGCCCATCCACTGTGCCGCCGCCAGGGCCGCCGCCTCCGTTGCCCGTACCATCTCAAAGGCGAGGTTGCGGTCCATGAATGCGCTGATCGTATCGCTCATTCGAAAAAGCCCTCCATCTTCCATAGACTGCGCTTTT
>CAZMKF010000070.1:4400-5934 GCA_964566935.1 uncultured Dehalococcoidales bacterium
TCGAGCCGCCAGCATACCGTATTGAGCTTAGCATATTTTAACTCAAGTCGCACTGAATACGGCTTGCAGGCAGACGTTTAAGCGCCTTTTGCTCTCAGCTCGTCAACATCTGCCGGCGCTGCTCCAGTTGCGAGCGGCGCTGTTCCAGCTCCGACAGCCGGGCGCGCTCTTTCTCCACCACGGCCGCCGGCGCCTTGGCGGTGAAACTCTCGTTGGCAAGCCGCGCCCGCAGCGAATCGAGCTGCCTGGTCAGCGTCTCCAGCTCGCGGTTCACGCGCTGCCGCTCCAACTCCAGGTTCACCAGGCCGGCCAGCGGCAGGTAGACCTCCACGCCGGCGGCGATCACGCTGATGGCGCTGGCCGGCCGGTTCGGCAGCTGGCGCTCGATGTTAAGCGGGCGCAGGCGGGCCAGTGTCTCCAGGATACGCTGGTTGGCCGCCAGGAAGTCGTAGTTGTCGCCCGCCTGAACGATTGCCTCCACGTAGCGTCCAGCCTCCACCGCGAACTCGCTGCGGGCGTTACGCACGCCGCGCACCAGCTGCAGCAGCAGTTCCAGTTTCGCCTCGGCTTCCTCGTCAGGCGTGCCGGCGGTTGGCCAGGGCTGCACCATCAGCGAGACGGGCGTGCCGGGCGCCGCCATCGTCGGCCCTTCGGCCGCCGGTTCCAGCCCGAGCGCCACAGCGGCGCCGTTGTCGATCAGCAGGTGCTGCCAAATCTCCTCGGTGACGTAAGGCATGTAGGGATGCACCAGTTTCAGGCTTTGATCGAGCACCGTCACCAGCACCGGCAGCGGCGAGGTCTGGCCGGCGATGGGGTTGCGCAGGCGGATCTTGGCCAGCTCGATATACCAGTCGCAGAACTCGCCCCAAACGAACTCGTAGATCACGCGTCCCGCCTCGCCAAACTGGTAGTCGGCGAAGAAGCGGTCCACCTCGCTGATCACCCGGCCGAGCCGGCTCATGATCCAGCGGTCCTCCATCGCCAGCGCCTCTGCCGCAACCGGCTGCAGGCCGGCGCCGCTCTTGTTTAGCTCGCCCTGAATGAAACGGGCGGCGTTCCAGATCTTGTTGGCGAAGTTGCGCCCGTATTCGAGCTTGTCCGGTGAGAGCCGCATATCGTTGCCGGGGGCGGTGCCGGTGGCCAGGGTGAAGCGCAGCGCGTCGGCGCCGTACTCTGCCACCACCTGCAAAGGGTCGATCACGTTGCCCTTCATCTTGCTCATCTTCTCGCCCTTCTCGTCCCGGATGAGGCCGTGCAGATAGACGGTGTGGAAGGGGATGTCACCCATGTTCTCGATGCCCATCATGATCATGCGCGCCACCCAGAAGAAGAGGATGTCGTAACCGGTCTCCATCACCGAGGTTGGGTAGAAGTAACGCAGGTCTTCGGTCTCATTCGGCCAGCCGAGGGTGGAGTGCGGCCAGAGGGCAGAGGAGAACCAGGTGTCGAGCACGTCTGCGTCCTGTCGCAGCGATGAGCTGCCGCAGGCCGGGCAGCTGACCGGGTCTGTCAGCGGCGCCTCGGCGCTAGGCGC
>CAZMKF010000070.1:5959-9668 GCA_964566935.1 uncultured Dehalococcoidales bacterium
TTGATGTAGGTCTTCTCAAAACGCTCGGGCACGATGCGAATGCGGCCGCTGGTCACCGCCTCGATCGCCGGCTCCGCCAGGGGCTTCACGTTGACGAACCATTGCCTGGAGATGATCGGCTCCACCACCGTCTTGCAACGGCCGCAGTGGCCAACCGAGTGGCTGTATGCCTCGGTCTTGACCAGCAGCCCCTGGCGTTCCAGTTCCCGCAGGAGCTCGCGGCGGGCCACGTAGCGGTCCTTACCGCTGAACGGGCCGGCGTTGTCGTTGAGGGTGGCGTCCAGGTTCATGATGTTGATGGCCGGCAGCTGATGGCGTTGGCCGATCTCGTAGTCAGTGGGGTCATGGGCCGGCGTTACCTTGACGGCGCCGGTGCCGAACTCGCGTTCCACCGCCTCATCGCCCACGATGGGGATGCGGCGCTCCAGCACCGGTACCACTGCCTGGCAGCCGATCAGGTCGCTGAGCCGCTCGTCCTCAGGGTGCACCGCCACGGCGGTATCGCCGAGAATCGTCTCCGGGCGGGTGGTGGCCACGGTGATGTAGCGTTCCTGGCCGCCGTCATCGATATGGTAGCGCACGTACCAGAGGTGTCCCGCTACTTCCTGGTGGTCGACCTCGAGGTCGGAGAGCACGGTGCTGCAGCGGGGGCACCAGTTGACGATGCGTTCGCCACGGTAGAGCAGTCCCTTGTGGTAGAGGTTGACGAAAGTGGTGCGCACGGCGCGGCTCGGTCCCTCGTCGAGCGTGAAGACCTCACGCGTCCAGTCGGCCGAGGCGCCGAGACGGCGGTGCTGGTCGGCGATGGTGCGGCGCGACTGGCGTGTCCACTGCCACATGCGCTCCAGGAAGGCCTCGCGGCCCAGTTCGTGGCGGTCCTTGCCCTCGCCGGCCAGCAGCCGCTCCACCACCACCTGGGCGGCGATGCCGCTGTGGTCCTCGCCCGGCAGGTAGAGGGCCGGCACGCCGCGCATGCGCTGGTAGCGGATCATGATGTCCTCCAGGGTGGAGGTAAGGGCGTGCCCCAGATGCAGGGCGCCGGTGACGTTGGGTGGCGGCATGATGATTGTGAACGGCTGTACACCGGCCACCCGCCGTGGCGTGAAATAGCCGCTCTCCTCCCAGAACCGGTAGAGGCGGTCCTCCACTTCAGCCGGGGCAAACGCCTTCTGCATCTCCCTACTCGCCATCCATCTGCCTCCCAAGCGCCAACTTCGCGCAAATAAAAAACCCTCCGTCTCAAGGACGAAAGGAGTCTTCCGCGGTACCACCTTGTTTTGCCGTCGCCCCTGGCAACGTACACACTCTCGCTGGGCGATAACGGGCCCCCCGGGCGGCGTGCGCCCGCTCCCCGGCGACTTCTCCGTGGCTGGCAGGGCGGCTCTCAGCGGCGCCGCGCCTCTCTGTTTGCCAGCGTGGCGGATACTGCTCCGGTTCACCGCTGTTATGGGGATGATAGACCATGCGCCCGTCACCCGGCAACGTCCCTGGCAGCCAATTGGCTGCAGCTTCATGGCGCCGCGATCAGAGCATTATGACGATGGCGTCTCATTTGCATATGTAGAATTAACTGAGGGCTGACAGGCGGCTGCCGGCCAGCTAAAATGTCACTTGCAGGCGCTTCGTAACCAGCTCAGGCTGGCCGGGAGGAGGAGGAGTTGGAGCAGACAGAAGGTGACGTGAACGGGCTTCCCACGGCGGAACTGATGGCGCGGCTGCGCGCCAACCTGACCGGGATAGTGGAGCAGCAGGTGGAGCTGGCCAAGGCCGAGGCCCGGCAGAGCGCCAGGCGCGGCGCTGTTGCCGGTGGCCTCCTGGGCGCCGGTGGTCTTTTCCTGCACACCACCCTGGTGGCGCTGGTAGTGGCCGTCGTGCTGGCCATCGGTCCCCAGTGGACGCCGGTTTCGGTGGCGCTGATCGTCGCCGCCGTCTTTGCCGTGGCAGGCATCCTGGCGCTGCTGGTTGGCCGCTCTCTGCTACCCACGGACCCGATGGCCAGGACTCGTCAGGTACTGAAGGAGGATGTGGAATGGGCAAGAACCCAGACGATATCGCGCGGGAAATAGGTGGCCTGCGGCAGGAGAGCAGTGCCATCATCGACGAACTGACCAGGCGCGCCCAGCCGGCCAACGTGGTCAGGAACGTCAGCGAGGGCGCTCGGGAGAAAGCGGAGCAGACCGCGGCCAACGTGCGCCAGTTGCTTTCGCGGCAGGCCAAAACGGCCCGGTGCGCCCTTGCCGCTGTAGAGGCCAACCCACGGCTGCGGAACTGCAGTTTGGCGCGCCGTGAGATGGTCGCCGGCGCCGGCGCCGCCTTCGGCCTCGCTCTGGGCGGCCTGGCTGTCCTGGCGGCCGTGCTGGCGGGAAAGCGCCGCCGCTCGCGCTGGGACGCGGCGAAAGAGGGCGCCGAACAACTGGTGGAGGCAGCGCGCCAGTCGGCGGCCAGCGCCGGTAAACGGCGCGGCTCCCTGCTGTCGTTCAGCAAAGAGGAGCCATTGGAGCCAGATGCGGTACAGATTCTTGGCTGGGCGGCGCTCTCCTTCGGCCTCAGCCTGCTCTGCACCGCAATCTCGACGGCGATTTCGCGGGCGCTGGCCAGCAGGTCCAAGCGCTCCCGCTAGCTTCGCCTCCCTGTGTGTCCAGTGAGAACGCCTGGCAAATAACCGGGCGTTCTCCGTTGTCACAAAAAACGGAGCGGCGGTGTTGTATAGATAAAGGGTCACACAGGCTGGTGCGCACTTGCAGGAGCTGGCATCAATTCGTGGACGAACGGAGGCAGGCGCCCTGTCCGACGTAATTCCGGAACGCGATTTTGAGGCGTTCTATCTGAGCCACCACGGCCGTGTCTACCGTGCCGCTTTCCAGTTGCTGGGCGACCCGGCAGAGGCTGAGGACGTCACTCAGGAGGCTTTCCTGCAGGCGCACCGCAAGCCCGAGGCGCTGTTGCAGGCCGACCGGGCGGCGGCTTGGCTGTTCCGGGTGGTGACCAACCTGGCCCTCAACCGTTTGCGCAGCCGGCGCCGCCAACGGCTGCGCGAGCAGGCGGCGGCCGTGAGCGAGAACAGCGCCACGGCTGAAGGAGACGATCCTTCTGCCCTGGCGCTGCGCCAGGAGGAGCGCCAGCAAGTACGCTGCTCTTTGGCCCGCCTGCCCGAGCGGCAAAGCACGCTGCTTCTGTTACGGTACGCCGGCCTCAGTTACGCCGAGCTGGCGGAGGCGCTGCAAGTGGCGCCTGGCTCGGTGGGGACCCTGCTGGCGCGGGCGGAAGCGGCTTTTCGCCTCGTGCACGTACATTCTCCGGGAGGTGAGGGGTGAGCATGGACTGTCCCGGCGAGGGCGAACTGCGCGCCTGGCTCGACCGTGAAACAGATCTGAATCTGGAGGGGCATCTCGTCCAGTGTCCGCACTGAACTGAGCGGCTGGAGCGATTGAAGAGTAACTACGGCTTGGCGCGGACGGCGTTGGCCCCACTGACACCGCTCGCCACCGAACTGCCCGACGTGGCAGACTCGCTGCGGCAGTTTCGCCGGCGCGGGCAGGTGGAGCCGGTGGCGGCAAGGAAAGGATGGATATCCATGGTAGATAGAGGCTTTGGCCCGTGGGGCCGCCTGGCGGCCGTGGCCGCTGTGGTAGTGGCCCTGGGTCTGCTGATGGCGCTGACGCCGGCCGGCCCTGCCATGGGCGCCTGGCTGTCCGTATTCCGGGCGGAG
>CAZMKF010000071.1:0-9537 GCA_964566935.1 uncultured Dehalococcoidales bacterium
TCATCGCCCACGACCTCTCGGTGGTGCGCCATATCTCCGACCGGGTGGCGGTGATGTATCTGGGCAAGATCGTCGAACTGGCGGACCGCAACGACCTCTACCTGCGGGCGATGCATCCGTACACGAAGGCCCTGCTCAGCGCCATCCCCATCCCCGACCCGGATGTGGAGGCGCAGCGCGAGCGCATCATCCTGCGGGGCGACGTGCCCTCGCCGGTCAACCCGCCCAGCGGCTGCCGCTTCCGCACCCGCTGCCCGCTGGCTATTGAGGAGTGCAGTAAGGTAGATCCCGAGTTCACCGAGCTGGAGAAGGACCACTGGGTGGCCTGCATCCGCGCTCGCGAATCGGCGGCCATGACGCCCAAGGAGATGGCGGCGCTCAGCGCTTGACCCCACCCCTGTCAGGCTCTTACGGCAGCGCCTCCAGTGGTTGGGGGCGCTGCTGGAGTTATAGCAGCGGTGCAGGTTTGCTGACTATCCCGCAGGATGCATGAAATTGACGGTCTCCGAGCGCCTTTGCTAGTATGACAGCTGAATCGGCCAGTTGTGCCGCGGATGGCAGCCACCCACCGGACCGCGTTCCCAACCATAAACCCCTGTCAGCCCATTGTGCTGGCATTCAAGTTAGGAGAGGTGTAACACGATGAACCAAGATCCGAAGTTCCCGCTATCGCGACGCAAGTTCCTGCAGTTCTCCGCACTGGCAGCCGTGCCCATCCTCTCGGCCTGCTCTTCGCCGGCCACGCCGGCGCCGGCTGGCACCGCGGCGCAAAAGGGGACTGCCGCTGGCGCGGCAGCTGCCGGCGCCCCGAAACGCGGCGGCCAGCTGGTCACCTCCAAGCAATGGACCTACGCCAGCATGGATCCGGCGTTAACCTCAGAGCCGGAGATGACCGCCTACAACCAGCTCTACAATGGCTTGGTTCGTCTGCAGCTGGTGAACCCGGAATCCTGGGAGTTCAAAGTAGTGGGTGATCTTGCCGAATCGTGGGAGCAGCCCGATCCCAAGACCGTTGTCTTCAAACTGCGCCAGGGCGTGACCTTCCACGACGGCTCCCCCTTCGATGCCGAGGCCGCTAAGTGGAACATCCTGCGTGTGCGTGACCATCCGAAGTCGCAACTCAACAAAGCCAATGTGGCTGCCGCCGTGGCCGACGTGGAGGCAGTGGATAAGTCCACCCTGCGGGTTAAGTTGAAGGCGGAGAGCCCCAGTTTCATGCGCATGTCCGCTTTCGCATGGGGCAGCCTGGTGCGCATGTACTCGAAGGCGGCCGCCGAGAAGAACGGCGAAGACTGGATGCAACGCAACGCAGTGGGTACAGGCGCCTTCAAGTTCAAGGAGTGGATCACCGACGACCGGGTGATCATGGAGCGCAATCCCAACTACCACGAGATGGGAGCCGATGGCAAGGCACTGCCATATCTCGATGGCGTGGTGGCCCGCTTCATCCCGGATCCCACCGTAGCGCTCAACGACATGCGCGCCGGCAGCCTGCACGTGCTTGACTGGATCTCGCCTAAGGACTTCGATCAGGTGCGTGGCGATTCCAACCTTGCCGTCTGGGAGATGCCCTGGGCCGGCCAGATCTACTTCTTTGGTGGCTACAACACGAAGAAGAAGCCATTCGACGACCCGCGTGTCCGCCAGGCCGCCAACTACGCCATTGACCGCGAGGCGATGGCCAAGGCGCTGGGCTTTGGTGTGGGCAAGGCCTTCTACTATCCGCAGTGGGGCCCCGGCGTGCCCGGATACGACGAAAACATGCTCAAGTACGAGTTCAATCCCGACAAGACCAAGCAGCTGTTGAAGGAGGCCGGTTATCCGGACGGCACCATCTCCATCGAACTGAAGGTGATCGCCCGTGAGCCGGAGAACACCATCGGCGAGTTCGTGCAGGCGCAGTGGAGCGCGGCTGGCATCAAGACCAAGATCGTGGCCATGGAGCGCCTCGCCTGGATCGACCAGGTGCGCGCCGGTAACTTCGACACCTGCTTCTGGCGGGGCAACCTGGCCACCGGTGTGGTGGACCCCGACGCGCTCAAGCAGAACTTCGGCTGTGGCGCCCCGGGTAACTGGGCGCAGTGGTGCGATGAGGAAGTAGACAAGACGATGATCGAAGCCGGCTCCACCTCGGATCCGGCCAAGCGCGCCGCGCTGTACACTAAGGCCTTCACTCGCATTCAGGAGCAGGCCTACCTCTACACAGGCATCGTCGTGCCGCTACTCACCGCTTACCGCAAGGAAGTGAAGGACCTCGATTTCGAGTTTCAGTCGCCGGCCTTCCGCACCGCCTGGCTGGACAAGTAAGTAACGCCAAACCGCCCCGCCGCGCCAGAGCGCAGCGGGGCGGACTCAAACCAGGCCATCAATCGTGCGGAGGCAGTACAGGTGTCGAGCTCAATAGTAGGAAACGGCGGTTCGCCAATGCTCCGCTTGTACTGCGGTTGGTTTGAGCCCAACGGCCGTTTCCAGTGGTGGGCTGAAGTGGAGGGCAGCGTCAGATGATGCAATACATCCTGAGGCGGGTGACGTATTTTATCCCCGTCCTCTTTCTGGTGACGGTGGTTATCTTCGCCATCACCATGATGCTGCCGGGCGACCCGGCGCTAGCCTTCCTTGGCGAGGGCAACATCAACGACAAGGTGGCCTACGAGGCGATGCGTAAGGAGCTTGGCTTGGACGAGCCGGTACCGGTGCAGTACGCCAAGTGGCTGGGGCGTGCCGTGCAGGGTGATTTTGGCCACTCGGTACGAACCCACGAACCGGTGCTGGAGGGCATCGCCGCGCGCCTGCCGATCACCATTCAACTGACACTGATGTCGCTCATCATCGCCCTGGTGGTGACGATACCGGTGGGCATACTATCCGCCACCAAGCCCAACTCGAAGCTGGATACCGCCGGCACCGTGTTTGCTATTGGTGGCGTGGCCATCCCCGAGTTCTGGCTGGGTATCCTGCTCATCTACGTCTTCGCCGTCTTCCTCAAGTGGCTGCCGCCGTCAGGCTATGTGCCGCTCTCGCAGGGCATCTGGCCCAGTATCCAGTCGATGATCCTGCCGGCGATCGCCTTGGGGCTCTCGCTCAACGCCGTCACCATGCGGCAGACTCGTTCCAGCCTGATCGAGGTGATGCAGAATGAGTACATCGTTACCGGTCGCGCCAAGGGTCTCGCCGAGCGCGCCCTGGTCATGAAGCACGCGCTGAAGAACGCGCTGATCCCCGTGTTGACCGTGATCGGCTTGCAGGTGGGCCGCCTCTTCGGCGGCACGGTGGTGGTGGAGCAGATTTTCGCCCTGCCGGGTATGGGCCGGCTGGCGGCCGACTCCATCTTTTTCCGCGATTTCCCCATGATGCAGGGGGTGATCCTGGTGATGGCCATCGCCGTGCTGCTGGCCAATCTGATCACCGACCTGCTTTACGCCTATCTCGATCCTCGTATCCGGTATTCGTGAGGAGGGTAGTGGCATGAGCAACATATCAGCTGACTGCCCGCCCGCCTGGCGCGATACTACCCGCCGGCAGCGCTGGATGCGGCTCTTCCAACGCACCGTGGCGACGCGGGGCGCCACCTTCGGCCTGGTGATGGTCACCATCGTGGTGCTGATGGCGGCGACTGCCAACCTGATCGCGCCCTACAACCCCAATCAGCCGCAGGGACCGATCCTGCAATCGCCAAACGGCAGCTTCTGGTTGGGTACAGACCACCTGGGGCGAGACGTACTCAGCCGTATCATCTTCGGCGCCCAGGTTGCGGTACTGGCCGGCGTGGTTTCGGTGGGCTTCGCCATCACCGCCGGCGTGATCATCGGTCTGATCGCCGGCTACTGGGGCGGCCTCGTCGATGATATCCTGATGCGGCTGATAGACACCCTGTATTCGTTTCCCACGCTGGTGTTGGCGCTGGCCATCGCCGCCAGCCTGGGTCCCGGCCTGACCAACGCGATGATTGCGGTGGGCGTCGTCTTCACCCCCGCCTTCGCCCGTCTGGTGCGAGGGCAGGCGCTCTCGGTGCGCGAGCGCGACTTCGTGACGGCCGCCCACGTCATCGGCGCGCGCCCGGGACGGATCATGCTCAAGCACATCTGGCCTAACGTTACTGCGCCGATCATCGTGCAATCGTCGCTGATGATCGCCCAAGCCATCATCACCGAGGCGGCCCTTTCCTTCCTGGGCGTTGGCATGCAACCGCCGGACGCCAGTTGGGGCAGCATGCTGCGCCAGGCATACCAGTATATGGATCGCGCCCTTTACCTCTCATTATTCCCCGGTTTAGCCATCTTTCTCACCGTGCTGGCCTTCAACTTCGTTGGTGACGGCCTGCGCGTAGCGCTCGATCCGCGTCTGCGCGAGCGGGGTGGTGGGTGAGTTTGGCGGGACGATCGATATTTCAGCTGACAGCAAGAAGGGGGAGACAATGGAAAATGACGTGCCGCGTGGCGGGCCACTGAGCCGTCGCCAGTTCCTGGTACGAACGATCGCTCTGGGGGCTGCCGTCACGGCCGCGCCCTCGCTGCTGGTGGCTTGCAGTCAGCCGGCGGCCACGCAGGCGCCCGCTGCTGCTGCCACTGGCGCCAGCAAGACAGGCGTTGCCACGCCAGCGGCGACCGCCGCAATCAAACGTGGTGGTACCATGGTGCACGCTATAAACTGGACGGTGCCCACCATGGACCCGCACCTGGCGAGCGTGCGCGAGCACGTGATCTATGAGAACCTCTACGAGGGCCTCACCCGCTTCCAGAAACCGGATGGCAGCTCGGCCGAGCACAAGGTGATCGGCGTGCTGGCCGAGTCCTGGGAGCAGAAGGATGCCCGCACCCTCGTTTTCAAACTGAAGCAGGGCGTCAAGTTCCACGACGGCAGCGATTTCGATGCCTCCGTGGCAAAGTGGAATTTCGAGCGGGCGCGAGACCACACCAAGAGCCAGGTCAAGGCCAACCTGCAGGTGTTGGAGAGCGCCAACGTGATCGACAAGTACACATTGGAGTTGAAAACCAAAGCAGATAACGCCGCCCTGCTGCGGGTGATCTCTTATCCGCCGGCGGGCATGGTGCGCATGGTGTCCAAGGCCGCCTTCGATAAGAATGGAGAGGACTGGCTGCAGCGCAACGCGGTGGGCACTGGGCCGTTCCGCATGAAGGAGTGGATCACCGACGACCGGGTGATCTCCGAGGCCTTCCCTGAATATCACGACAAGGGTGACGATGGCAAACCATTACCTTACCTGGACGGGCTGGTCATCCGTTACGTGCCCGACCCCACCGTTTCGATTAACGACATGCGGGCCGGCCAGACCCATCTGGTGGAGTGGACACAGCCCAAAGATATCGAGATGATCAAGTCCGATCCCGCCCTTACCTTCGAAGAGTACGCCTGGGCTGGTCAGGTCTACTTCATGTGCGGCTATAACGCCAGCAAGCCGCCATTCAACGAACTGAAGATTCGTCAGGCGGCCAACTACGGCATCGATCGGGTTGGTATGCACAAGGCGCTTGGCTTCGGCGTGGGTGCGCCACACTCCTACCCGTATTGGGCGGAGGGGTCACTCGGTTACGATGAGACAATCGAGAAGTACGAGTACAATCCCGACAAGGTGAAGCAGCTGCTCACCGAGGCGGGTGTCCCCAACGGAGTCGAGATTGAACTGAAGGTGATCGCCCGTGAGCCAGAGAACACGATCGGCGAGTTTGTACAGCAGATGTGGTCGGCCGTGGGTATCAAGACGAAGCTTGTAGCGCAGGAGCGCCTCTCCTGGATCGACGCGGTGCGGGCCAACAACTTCCAGGCCTGTTTCTGGCGCGGCGGTCTCTGGTCGGTGATCGACCCTGAAATGGCGCGCACCCTGGTCGGCTGCAAGCAGCCGATCAACTGGCAGGCCATCTGTGACGAAGAGGTAGACCGCCTGCTGGACGAGGGAGTCTCCGAGCTGGACAAGGAAAAACGCATCGCCATCTACAATCGCATGTGGCGGCGCATCCAGGAGCAGGCTTACGCTGGCACTGGCTTCATCGCGCCTATGATTAACTCCTACCGCAAGCAGTTGCACGGAGTGGACGTAAACTTCGCCGTGCCGAATCTGCGCAAAGCCTGGTTGGATAGCTAGCCGGCTAGCGTTCGGATCACCGGTAACAGATACTAAACGCGAGGAATATGGCTTATGGCAATGACTAACCGCGAGAGACTGCTGGCCGTGCTTGACGGCAAACCGATCGACCAGGTTCCCTGGATCGCGCGCCTGCATCTCTGGTACTATGCCCGCCTCACTGAGGGCAACCTGCCGGCACGCTTCAAGGGCATGTCGCTGGAGGAAGTGGGGCGGGAGATCCGCACCGGTGACCCGGCCCGCGGCGGCCGCGTCTTCAAGACCTACTACGACGGCATGGAGGTGCGCACTACCAACGAGGCTGGCGCCCTGCGCCAGACCTTCATCACCCCCTACGGCGAGGTCACCTACGGTCAAATCACCTCCGAGTACATGGAGGGACGCAGCGAGAGCGGCCTGCCGCTGGAGCATCCGATCAAGAATCGGGAGGACTACAAGGTCTGGGAGTACGTGGCTGAGCATACCTACTACGAGCCCACCTACGACGAATACCTCGAGTACGAGCAAAGCGTGGGCGAGCACGGCTACCCCATGGTCAGCTGCGGCGACGCGCCCTTCCACCAGATCCAGATGCGTCTGGTCGGCTACAATGACGTCTACTTCCACATGGTGGACTACCAGAACGAAATCGAGAGCCTGGCCAAGGTGATGTGGGACGTGGAGAAGGAGCGCATGTGGCCGGTGGTGCTCGAGTCGCCCGCGCGTCTGATCCTGCATGGCATGCACTTCGATTCGCAGATGACGCCGCCCAAGCTGTTTGATCAGCATATCGCCCCTTACTACAAGGAGTTCATCCCGCTGCTCAACGCGAAGAACAAGAAGATCGCCTGGCACGCGGACGATGACTCCATCGCCATCCTCGAAAACACGCGCGACGCTGGCTTCCACATGGCGGAGTGCTTCTGCACCGCGCCTATGGTCAGCGTTACCCTGGAGGAGGCGCGCCGCGTCTTCGGCAAGCAGTGCATCATTTGGGGTGGCATCCCCTCCATTGTGTTGGAGGAGACCTTCCCGCAGGACGAGTTCGAGCAGTACGTCAAAGACGTGATCCGCACCATCGCTCCCGGTGAGGCGATGATCCTCGGCGTGGCCGACAACGTGATGCCGATGTCGATCATCGAGCGGGTGGAACACATCTCCGACGAAATTGAGAAATACGGCAAGTTCCCGATCGACCCGGCCAAAGTGGTCTAGCGGGCAGCAACGGGGGCGGACCTGAGAAGGTCCGCCCTCACCTTTTGGTCGCAAGCGCAGTACAAGGAGGAGCACTTGATGAAGATTGTTGACGTGGTGGCAACCCCGCCCATCGGTCCGCACGAGTGGGCGCTGGTGCGCATCGATACCGACGAGGGCCTCAGCGGCTACGGCGAGGTCAGCCTCTTCAAGCGGGTGCACCGCGACGACGTGACTCAGGTGAAGCAGCTACTGGTCGGTCGCCGCCCGCACGACGTGGAGCCGCTGCTGGCGCCGCTGATGAACGCCTTCCACCCGGGGCGCAATCCCGATTTCGTGCATGCGGTGGAGATGGCGTTGCTCGATTTGCTGGGCAAGACGCTGGGCGTGCCGGTGCACACCCTGCTGGGCGGCAAGTACCGCGAGCGCATCCGCATGTACGCCGACAGTCACGCCGGCGTGCACTGGACGCCGGACGGCATCGCCGCCCGCATCCGCGAGGTGGAGGAGACGGGCCGCTTTCTTGACTGCTACACCCCTGGGGCCTACGCGGCCCAGGCGCGCGCCGTGGTGGCGCAGGGCTACACCGCCGTCAAGTTTGACATCGACTTCCCCACCCCCCACAAGCACGATCGCTACGACCGCTCCATCTCACCCGCAGAGCTCAAGGGAATAGTCGACGCCAGTTTCGCCATCCGCGAGGCGATCGGTCCCGAGGTGGACCTGGCGATCGACTTGCACGCCGCCTACAACCTGGCCGATGCATTGCGCATCGCCTACGAGCTTGAGCCGCTCAACCTTATGTGGCTGGAGGATCCTCTACCGCCTGGCAACCAGGAGGCGATGCAGAAGCTGTGCGAGAAGGCGCGGGTGCCGATCTGCACCGGCGAGTCGCTGGTGGGGCGGGAGGCGTTCCGCAACCTGATCACCCGCCAGGCGGCCGATGTCATCCAGCCCGACATCCCTCACTCCTGCGGCATGCGCGATCTGAAAAAGATCGCCGATCTGGCCGAGCTGTACCTGGTCTCGATCGCGCCGCACAACATGACCTCGCCCATCGCCACCATGGCGGCCGTGCACGCCTGCGCCGCCGTGTCCAACTTCCTGGCGCTGGAGAACCACTGCCTCGCCATCCCCTGGTGGAACGACTGCGTCGAGGGCGGCGAGCCCATCATCGTCGACGGCCACATCACTGTTCCGGAGGCGCCCGGCTTAGGCGTCACTCCTAACGAGGCCGTGCTGGCGGAGCACTGCCAGGGCGAGCTGTGGAGTATCAGAGGGTAGAGAACGGCTGTTAGAGCCGCTCCCCCTCCGCTTTGAGGCGCTGGTTGAACTTCTCGAAGTTCAACCAGCGCCGCGTCTTTTATCACTAACTGTAATAAGGGCCGAGATGGCGAAGCATTATTATAGGATTTGGGGTTTTTCTATAATAGCGGTGGCTGTTATTATCGCCAACGACAATCATGCGCATTGCTCTTATTTGGTTGTATACAGCATTTGATGACCAACGCCCTGCTCCACACCCTCCTCAGTGCTTGCCACAAGCGCCACCTGCCCCGGACTGCGCTACAATGGACGGCGTAAATCTGTGCGCGCCATGCGCGCGTCCTGAGGAGAGGTTGATGAAGATCACCGAAATCCGCACCGCCACCGTTGCCATCCCCGTCGCTCGTCCCACCGCCATCTCCACCCGTCCACTAAAGACGCGTGAGTTCGTCCTCACCTGGCTGCGCACCGATGAGGGCATTGAGGGTGTGGGCTATACCTACGCCGGCACCGTGGGTGGCCGCATGACCCAGGTCGCCGTCGACACCATCCTCGCCGAGCTGGTCGTCGGTCAGGACATCCGCTACACGGAGGCGCTCTGGGAGCGCATGTTCAAGCAATCGCTACTGGTCGGCCGGCGTGGCGCCATGTTGCGCGCCATCGCCGTGGTTGACATCGCCATTTGGGACGCGCTGGCCAAGGCTAAAGGCGAGCCGCTCTACCGCCTGCTGGGCGCCCACCGTGATGAGGTGCCCGCCTACGCCAGCGGCGGCTACTACAGGCCCGACATCGATCCGCTGGCGGAGATCGCCGGCGAGATGGGCCGCTACCGCGACAAGGGTTTCAAGGACTTCAAGATGAAGGTCGGCGGCGCCAGCATCGCCCAGGACAAAGAGCGGGTGCGGGTGGCGCGTGAGACGATCGGTCCCGAGGCGCGCCTGGCAGTTGATGCCAACAACGCCTACAACGACATCAGCACCGCCCAGCGCGCCGCCGAG
>CAZMKF010000072.1:0-261 GCA_964566935.1 uncultured Dehalococcoidales bacterium
TGTCCTGCTCGCTCACCGCCTGCACGTTGATCATGTTTATGTTGTGGGCGCCGGTGGCAGTGCGCGCCTGTTGCAGGCGCTGCTGCACGGTGGTGATTGGCAGGTAGACGGCGTCGTCCTGGCTCCCCATCGCTTGGGCGCCCTTGGCTGCCATCACCCCGATCACCCTGAAGTTGTAGCCGGTCGCGTTGGCGCCGCCGCCGACCGTGAGGCGGATCTGTTTGCCAATGGGGTAGTCTGCGTAGTCTTCGCCGAACAGCA
>CAZMKF010000072.1:271-8489 GCA_964566935.1 uncultured Dehalococcoidales bacterium
GCCCCAGTACCGCCACCAGACTGGCGCCATCCACGTGCTGTTGAGTGAAGAACTCGCCCTCCGCCAGGTCGAAGGCGCGCACGCTGAGGTAATCTGGGGTGCTGCCGGTGACACGGGTGCGGGTGTTGTTGTTGCCGTATACCAGCTGCGCCATGGCGCTGTTCTCCGGCGCCACCGCCGCCACGCTGGGCAGGCCGCCAATGGCTATGGCGTCCTCATAAGTGAGGGTGGCGACGGTGCCCTGGCCGCTGGAAACGCCGCCCGAGGTCATTACGCCGGGGGCGACGAAGATCAGGTTGGTGCCCATGCTGCGGATGCTGCCGAGGATGCTCTCCTGGGCGCCGCTACCCAGTGCCATCAGCGAGATCACTGCGCCCACCCCGATGATGATGCCGAGCATAGTCAAGCCGGAGCGCACCTTGTTGGCGCCGAGGCCGCTGAGGGCGACGTTGAGGCTTTCCAGCAGGTTCATAGTGGCTCACCTGGTACTGGCTGGGGCTGCACGGCTGCCGCTTGGCTAAGGGCAGCCACCTCATCCGCCGCCTGCAGCGGCTGCGGCACGCGCAGGTCATCTACCAGCAGGCCATCGCGCATCTGAATGATGCGCTCGGTGTGTTGGGCGATGTCGGGCTCGTGGGTGACGAAGACGACGGTGATCCCCTTCTGTTGGTTCAGTTGTTGAAAGATAGCCACCAGCTCGAGGCTGGAGCGGGTATCCAGATTACCGGTGGGCTCGTCGGCCATGATGATCGACGGGTTGTTCACCAGGGCGCGGGCGATCGCTACCCGCTGCTGCTGTCCACCGGAGAGCTCGGTCGGTTTGTGGTGCATGCGGTCGGCCAGGCCAACTGCCGCCAGCGCTTCCTCGGCCCGCTGACGCCGGTTGCGGACGCCGGCGTAGACCAGTGGCAGCTCCACCTGCTCAACGGCGCTGATGCGTGGCAGCAGGTTGAAAGACTGGAAGACGAAGCCGATCTTGCGATTGCGCACCACCGCCAGCTCGTCGTCGCTTAAATCGGCCACCTCATCACCGCCCAACCGGTAGGAACCGGACGTAGGTTGATCGAGGCAGCCGAGGATGTTCATCAGAGTGGATTTGCCGGAGCCGGAGGGGCCCATTATTGAGACAAACTGTCCCTCGGGCACGCTCAAACTGACGCCGCGCAGCGCGTGCACTTCGAACTCGCCCATTATGTAGGTCTTGGTCAGGCCTGCTACTTCGATCATCTCCCCCATGGCGCTACCTTGGCGGTCCGCTGGGAGCACCAGGTTGCACACGCACGTTTGGTTGACCCAGGGTAGTGTTGGTGCTGCTGCTGGCGATCAGTACCTTGTCCTCCTCTGTGAGGCCAGCCACGATTTCGGTGAAGCTCTCATCCGCCGCTCCGGTCGTCACCTCCCGTTGTTCGGAGGCGCCGTTGCCGAGCGAAAGCTCGACGACGCGGCGCTGGCTGACCGTCTTGATGGCGCGATTGGGTACCACCAGCACGTCGCTTTTGGTCAGGTAGGTGATGCTGGCGCTGCCGGTCATGCCGGCGCGCAGCTTGGTGAGGTCAAGCGCCGCCGGTGGGGTACCGGTGGTCTGAGAAAGCCCTGCCCGGCCCACCCCACTGCCTGGCGGTCCGCTGCCGGGTTGAGCGCCAGGCCCCTTGCCGGCGCTAGGGGTAAAGTCGGCGGTGAGAGGCTCGATGCTGACGTAAGCGCTGTAGTTGGAGATGCCCGAAGTGACCGTTGCCTGCGGGTTGATGCTTAGCACCTTGCCACTGGCCATGGCGCCGTTGAAGGCGTCGAAGGTGAGCAGTGCCGTTTGGCCCACCGCCACTTTGGCCACGTCCGCCTCTGTCATCGTAACCAGCAACTGCGGCACGCTCATATCGAGCACGGTGGCCACCGTACCGCTTACGCTCTGGCCGACGGAGCCGTTGACCGCCGAGATGACGCCGTCGAACGGCGCCCGCAGGATGGCCTTGTCCAGGTTGTTGCGCGCGTTCTCGAGCGCCGCCTGCGCCTGGGCCAGGCTGGCCTCTGCGGCGCGCCAGTCGGCATCGGTGGTAGGGTTGAGTTTGAGGTCAAGGGCGCTCTGTGCCTGGGCAACCGAGGCCTCGGCAGCGGCGATCTGGGCCGCTGTGGAGCCGGCGCGCAGGGTATCCAGCTGCGTCTGTGCCGAGTCTACCTGGGCCTGGGAGCTCACCACTTGCTGTTCGGCGTCGGCAATCTCGGCGGCGGTTGGGCCGGCAACGGCCTTGTCGTAGGCGATCTTGGCGCCCTCGTAGTCGGTGGTAGCCTGCCAGAGAGCCATCGCCTGCGGCGTCTGCGCTGCGTCGGGTCGCCACGATATCTTGTCGTACTCCGCCTGAGCGTCGTGCAGTTTGATGCGTGCCTTCTCCAGGGTGATCTTGTAGTTGGTGTGGTCGGTCTCGCTCAATGGTTCGGTCAACTTGCTGAGGCTGCTTTGCGCCTTCTGCAGGTTGGCCTTGGCTGCGGCCAGAGACGCCTCGGCTGACTGCAGCTGGGCGGCGGTGGAGCCGGAGCGCACGTTATCGAGGTTTGCCAGGGCGCTGTGCAGCTGCGCCTCGGCGGCGGCCACCTCCCCGGAGCGGCTGCCGGCGCTGAGGCCAGCCATCTTGGCCTCGGCGCTCTTCAGGTTGGCCTCAGCGGACAGCACAGCCAGGCGCAGGTCATTATCCACCAGTTTGGCGAGTACCTCCCCCTTCTTCACCTGCTGGCCCACCTCCACGTTCAGCTCGGCCAGCTGGCCCGAGGTAGCGAACGACAGGTTGGAGACGGTTTTCGCCGCCACCGTGCCGGTGGAGTTCACCTTGGCCACGATTGTGCCGCGCGTCACCGCCACCTCCTGGCTGGTGCTCACCGGTACCGGTTGTGGTTTGAGGAAGTTCTGATAAATGACAAATCCGCTCACTGCCACGATCAGGGCGAGAAAGACGAGCATTGGGCGTGACGGCAGACGCCGCCTGCGTTTCCTGGCCACCACGGGTGGCGCTATTGGTGTTTCGCTCATCTTTGCCTCCGACTGCGACGGGAACTTGGAACGCGAAGCGTCCCGTACCCTTACTATAGTGAGCTAGCGTAAATCGTCAGTGAAAACTGGGTTACCTGTGCGTGGATTCGCACTACTCTGGCAGCGGATAACGACCCAGTCGCTGGGCGGCATCGAACAGCGCCAACACGTTCTCCACCGGCGTATCCGGCATGATGTTGTGCACCACGGCCATGATGTAGCCACCGCCCGGACCCAGAAGACGGAGGCGTTTCGCCACCTCGGCCTCCACGTCCGCCACGCTGCCTGAGGTCATGCACTGCTGCTGGTCGATACCGCCGTGGAAGGTCAGCTGTTCACCCCAGTTGGCCTTCAGAGTGGCTGAATCCATGCCCTCGGCCAGCGGTTGCACCGGGTTGAGTATCTCCACCCCCATCTCGATGAGGTCCGGAATAACCGGGCTGATGGCGCCGCAGGAGTGATAGAAGATCCTGGCTGGGGTGCCGGCGCGCACTGCAGAAAACAGCTGCGCTTGCAGTGGCTTGACCAGATCGCGGTACATGTTGGGCGAGATCAGCATCGATTGCTGGGTGCCCAGGTCGTCGCTGGTGACCACGATCTGACAGCAGTCGCCCACCAGTTCGAGGAACTGTTTGTAGATCGCCAAATGGAAATCGAGGATGCGCTGCATCAGGGCGTCGGCAAACTCGGGATCCACGGCGAGGTCGACCATGAACTGCGCCATGCCGCGCATCAGATTGGCGGTGGTGAAAACGCCATAGGCAGGCACAGGTTGCGATGCCACCACCGCGTACTCCGTCTCCTGCAGGCGCAGCGCCTGCTCCCGCACGCCGCGGAAGCGGCCTTCGTCCAGCGGGTTGGGCCAGGGATAGGCATCCAGGTCAGCCAGGGTGGCGCCGGCCAGCGGGTTGCCCACCGGGCTCCAAAATGGCCCCTCCTTCTGCCAGCGTATGCCCCACTCGTCAAAGTAGTTATTGGCGTCGGCGAAGTAGTCCAGCCTCCTGTCCGGGTCGTTGAGGCGGACGCGGCGCAGGTCTATGCCCAGCTGCCGCAAGAGGCGCTCGTCGCAAGGCACCACCTCGCCACGGTGGTTGAAAACGGTGCCTGGGTCGACCTCGTAGTCGTAGTGGGCCATCAGGCTGCGG
Organism: uncultured Dehalococcoidales bacterium; assembly: GCA_964566935.1. Taxonomy (GTDB): domain Bacteria; phylum Chloroflexota; class UBA6077; order FW602-bin22; family JAMCYS01; genus CAZMKF01. Next base: position 4,436 of record CAZMKF010000072.1, read on the forward strand.
TAGACGGTCTCGTACATAGCGGCCGGGCGGCTGCCACCCAGGTCGAGCGGCACGCGGTCCGGCTCCTGGTGGTTGATCGCGGCGAGGACGCGCTGGCGTGAGTTCATGCTGCGACTCCTGAGGCCGTATTGCAGGGCGTGGCTGAGCGAACATTATCGCACGTCGGGCCGGGGCTGGTCGGGAGCAGGGTGATTTGGTGCTGCGCTGTTCCTCTGTTAGAATCACGGCAAGTTATGGCGCGCCGGCCGCCAGCCCGTTGATGCAGACAGTAGCGCACGGCCCTGTCCGGGCTTTGCTCAGGAGAAGAAGATGCTAAGAATGAGCCTGACACTGTTCGCCCTGCTGCTTATACTGCCGCTGTCCGCTTGCAATATCGGTATCAGCCAAACCGTCGGTCCGCCGCCAACCGCGACAAAAGCAACCACCGTCGTCGCCAAGGCTGACGCTGCCGCCGCCACGTCTGCCGCAGCCTCACCCGCCGCCAAGCCCAAAGCTAGCGAGGCGATGCGTAGCTACTTCAACACCATGAAGGGCATATACAGCGATTTCACCGGCGCTGTCACCGACATGGGCCATCTCCTCAGCGAAGCAATGCGCAACCCCACCCTATTGGCCAATCAGGCCTGGCGGGACAGTATCAGCGAGCGCGCCAGTATCATCCGCAACAGTGCCCAGCGCATTCGCAGCCAGACCTCGGTGCCGGACGAGATGCGCACCTTGCACACGCTGATGACCGCCACAGCAGATGATCTCAGCTATATCGCCAGCGAACTGACCGGCGCCCTCAGCGATCGCGACCCCTCCCGTCTCGCCGGCACCACTGTGCGGCTGAAGGCGATCAATGAGCGCAACAGTTCCATCGCCGCCGAGATCAAGCGCCTCAACGACAAGTATGAGTGGTGAGCGCCCGAGGCGACCGCTGGATTGAGTACTCGCAAGGGACGGACGTTCCTCTACGTGCAGGGCGTGTATAAACATGTTCGGCTGGTGAGACTGCGTGACCGCGCCTATCGGCCAGTGGCCGGCGCCCAAACTGGTTGATAGGTCGAGGCGACCACCGGCTGGGACCGCGAAAACCGGCGTGCCCACCGTCTGGTAGAGCTCGATACTGCCTGGCTGAGGGACGTGGCGCTGCAGCCGGTGTAGTACGGGTGGTAGAATGGAATTCACTGTAACCGTGCGCCGCTTGGGGGCGGGGCTAAGAAGCACCTTCTCACCAAAGGGACTGGGCGCGGTCCGACAGGAGGAATTAAGCGCCGAGTCCTATGGCGATTACCAGTTTACCCACGGCGGCGCCAGACTCCAGCACGGCTAACGCGGCTGCCGTTTCCTCTAGCGGGTAGATGCCACCCTTGAGCGGCTTGACTCTGCCATCGGCTGCCAGTGCGCAGACAACCCGCAGGTCGTCGCAGTTAGGCTCGGCCATGAAGCCGGTGAAACGCTGACCGCTGAAACGGCCGCTGATGGCGCCCATCACCGCCGTCTCCAACAGCCGGCCCATGGAACCTCCCACCAGCACGTAAGTACCTGCGGCAGTGAGTAGCCGGCGGTAATCACGGAACGAGCGATAGCCGGCCGTGTCGATAACCAGATCGAACTTGCCTTGGGAATGAAGAGCTGGTTCGTTATGGCGCCCTACCGTCAGATCCGCCCCCAGCGTCTGCACCTGCTCGAGTTTGTGGGCACTGGTCATCGCAGCTACCCAAGCGCCCTGAGCCTTGGCCAGCTGCACGGCGAAACTGCCCACGCCACCACCAGCTCCGTTGACCAGTACACGCTGGCCTGGTCACAGCCACCTTTGCGCAGCGCCTGCAGGGCAGTCACCCCTGCCATTGGCAGGGAGGCGGCGTCCGTGAGGCTGAGTCCGGGAGGAACAGCAACCAGCAGCTCGGCCGGTGCGCATATGAACTGGGCGCAAGCGCCGCCGCCGACCCCGCTCAGGTCACCACAAACCAGGTCGCCTGGCTCGAGAGAGGTCACGCCCTCATGGACTGCCTCCACCGTGCCGGCGACATCACAGCCGAGGATGGTGCGGCGTGGCCTCCGCAATCCTCCGGTCGTGAAACGCACAGGCAGGGGTTTACCGCGCAGCATGTGCCAGTCGGCGGCGTTGAGCGAGGTAGCCGCCACCCGCAGCCGCACCTGGCCTGCTTTGGGCTCTGGCAGTGGTTCGTTGCTTAGTTGTAGAACCTCAGGCCGGCCGTACTGTTCGTAGACGATTGCTTTCAAATCAGCATTCCACTCTAGGACCCCGTTGCGGGCATTCTAGGGCTAAATCACTGGCCAGACAGACGGTTGTCGTGAGGACAATGTGCTCGTTGCGTAAACGACTCGCGACAGGAGATGTCCCCCGATCGGTTGTGTGCGTCAAGTGCCGCAGTGCATACCTATGTCGCAGGTGATATACTGGCGTATCCTTCGCCGCATTGACTTCTTGACAATAGCGGCAGGATGGCCTTATGTTTGGTTTTCCACTTGGCCCGACAGCCTGATTTGTCGATACCTGCGGCGCCGTCGAGCGCCGGTAATGTGCGAGGAGGACCTCTTATGTCCGAAAAGCCCCCTCTGCTGTCCGTAGTCAACCTACGCACCCACTTCCACACGCGTGATGGGGTGGTCAAGGCGGTGGACGGCGTGTCTTTTGAGCTGCGAGAAGGCGAGGCCCTGGGCGTTGTAGGTGAGTCCGGTTGCGGTAAGTCGGTAACCGCGCTCTCCGTGATGCGCCTCATTCCCCGCCCGCCCGGCGTGATCACCGCCGACAAACTCGAGTTCGAGGGCCAGGACTTGCTCAGTTTGGACGATGAAGGCATGCGTGAGGTCAGGGGCGCCAAGATCGCCATGATCTTCCAGGACCCGATGACCTCGCTGAACCCGGTGCTCACGGTGGGCCGCCAGATCGGCGAAGCGCTGGAGCTGCATCTCAAGATGACCAGCACGCAGGCCAAGAACCGCTCGATAGAACTGCTGGAGATGGTGGGCATCCCCTCCGCCAGGGATCGCATCGACGATTACCCGCACCAGTTCTCGGGTGGCATGCGCCAGCGCGTGATGATCGCGATGGCGCTCTCGTGCAACCCGCGTCTGCTGATCGCCGACGAGCCGACCACCGCGCTCGACGTGACCATTCAGGCGCAGATCGTGGACCTTGTACGCCGCCTGCGCCACGAGACCGGCGCCGCCGTGATGTGGATCACCCACGATCTCGGTATCGTGGCCGGCCTCTGCGACCGCGTGCAGGTGATGTATTCGGGCCGCATCGTGGAAACCGCCTCGGTGCGCGATATTTACTACAAGCCTTCGCATGGCTACACCATGGGCCTGCTGCGCTCGGTGCCGCGGCTGGACTCCGATCAGAAGCAGCGGCTGGTGCCGATCGACGGCTCGCCGCCAGACCTGATCGACCTGCCGCCGATCTGCCCCTTCCTGCCGCGTTGTCGCTTTGCGGAGGACATCTGTGCCAAGGAGCCGCCTCCCTTCAAGGAGATCTCGCCTGGTCACCTGGCGGCTTGCTGGGTGGACATACCGACGTCGGCGTCGGCAAGCGCCCTGATGGGAAAGGCTGAATGATGATGGAACAGAAGAACGAAATCCTGCTCACAGTCAAAGACCTGAAAATGCACTTCCCCATCTCCAAGGGGATCATCATTCAGCGCCAGGTGGGCGCCGTGAAGGCGGTGGATGGCCTCAACTTCTTCGTTCGCAGCGGTGAGACGCTGGGTCTGGTGGGGGAGTCGGGCTGCGGCAAGTCCACCACCGGCCGTGCCATCCTGCAGCTGTACCGGCCCACCGCCGGTGAGGTGATCTTCGAGGGCAAGGACCTGACCAAGGTCAAGGGCGAGGAGCTGCGCCGCATGCGACGCCGTATGCAAATGATCTTTCAGGATCCCTACGCCTCGCTCAACCCGCGCATGACGGTGGGTGACATCATCGCCGAGCCGCTTGACATCCACAATCTGGCCAAAGGCAAGGAGCGCCAGGAGCGGGTGCAGGAGCTGCTCGACCTGGTGGGTCTGATGCCCTACTTCGCCAACCGGTACCCGCATGAGTTCTCAGG
>CAZMKF010000073.1:0-1772 GCA_964566935.1 uncultured Dehalococcoidales bacterium
GGGCTGGAGGCCCAATAGCCCCACCACCGCTTGACAACTGCGAAAATCCACTGCCACGCCAGCTCGGGCTCGGAGCGTCTTCTTTGTTCCAGCCTGGCTCCGACTAGTGGGTTGCTGGAGACGGAGATAGCGGGCGGCTGTTCAGCAGCGTGCGGACGATCAGCCTGTGGGCAGTTCCGGTCCGCAGTACCAATCTCCGGCATGCGATCGCCGGCCACTGCGGTGGCGCGCCAGCATTAGTCCCCGGTGTCTGAAATGACGTCGGACATGCGCATAGAGATGAGCTTGGAGATGCCGTCGTGCGCCACCGCGGTGGCGCGCCAGCATTAGTCCCCGGTGTCTGAAATGACGTCGGCCATGCGCATAGAGACGAGCTTGGAGATGCCGTCGTGCGCCATCGTTATCCCGTAAAGCGCGCCGGCCTCCTCCCTTGTGCCCTTGTTGTGGGTAATGACCACGAACTGGGTCTGGGCGGAGAGCTCGGTGATCATGCGGGCAGCGCGCGCCACGTTGGCGTCGTCCAGAGCGGCGTCTACCTCATCGAGCACGCAGAAGGGCGTCGGCTTCACCCGCAGCAGGGCGAACAGTAGCGCCACCGCGGTGAGGGCTCGCTCGCCGCCGGAGAGCAGCGCCAGGCTCTGCCAGCGCTTGCCGGGTGGCTGGGCCACAATCTCAATGCCGCTCTGATGCAGGTTGTCGGGCTGGGTGAGGGTGAGCCGCGCCGCGCCACCGCCGAACAGCTCGCTGAAGCAGTTGCGGAACTCCTCGGCCACCTGGTTGAAGGTCAGCTCGAAGCGCTCCGCCACGGTGCTGTTGAGGTCGCTGATCGCCTGGCGCAGGCTACGGGATGCCTCCTCGAGGTCCGCCTGCTGGGTGGTGAGGAAGTTGAGGCGGTTGGAGAGCTCCTCGTAATCGCGGGTGGCCTCGAGGTTGACCGAGGATAAGGAGCGAATCTGGGTGCGCTGCCCCTGCTCGCCGGCTTCGATGTCCAGCTCGCCGCCGGCGCGTTCCCGCAGCCCCACCAGGTCGTCCTCGGCCTTCTGGCGCTGGGCGTCGGCCGCCGCGTAGCGGCTGTTGGCCTCGGCGTGACTGCGGTAGAGTGCCTGCCGCTCGGCCTCCAGCGCGCTGATCGCCTGCTCCAATTGGGGCAATGCCTTGCGCAACTCGCTCTGCTCCAGGCGCTGCTGCGTCCGCTGCGCGGTGAGAGCGGTTACTTCCAGCGCCGCGTCCTGCTGGGCCGCCGCCGCCGTGGCATGCTGCTCCGCCAGAGAGACCCGCTCTTCAGCCAGCGAGGCGATGAGGCGCTCGGCCTGCCGCAGTTGCCGGCGCCGTTCCTCCAGCTCGCGGCTGCTGCGCTCCAGCTCGGCCTGGGCGGTGTCACGCGCGGCGGTGGCGACGGCCAGGCGGCGCAGCAAGTCGCCGTCATCCGCCTCCAGTTCGGCCAGCGCCTCTCGCGCCGAGGCCAGGGCCTGGCGTGCCTGCTCACGCTCGAGTTGCAGTTGTTGCAGCTTTTGCCGCTCCGTCTGTTCGCGTTTATCCTGCTCCGCCAGCGCCTCACCGCTGCGCCGCAGCTCCTGCTGCAACTGAGCGGCGCGTTGCTGCAAGCGCTGCACGTCGTTGCGCCACAGGCCGGCATCTCGCCGGCGGCGCTCGTTCTCCGCTGCCAGGTCCCGCTGCCGGTGCTGAGCGCTGTTCAGCTGTTCTGCCAGCGCCGCTGCCTCGGCGGCGGCCGCTGCCATTGCGGCCTCAGCGGTGGCCAGCTCAGCAGCGGC
>CAZMKF010000073.1:1782-2159 GCA_964566935.1 uncultured Dehalococcoidales bacterium
GGTCTCCAGCCGCTGTGGCAATTCGCGCCATTCACGCTCCTGCGCCAGCATGCCGCCTTGCTGCTCCCGCGTGCTACCGCCGGTGACGGCGCCGCTGGCGCGCACCACCTCGCCAGCCAGGGTGACGATCTGCCAGCCGGGTGGGCAGGCGGCCAGGGAGCGCCGGGCCACCTGCAGGTTGTCCACCACCAGGGTGCGGCCGAGCAGATGGCTCACCACAGCGGCGTTCTCCCCCTCGGCGCTCACCAGCTCCGCCGCCACGCCGTGCACGCCCTCGCCAGTAGGGGGGTGTTGCTGGCTGCTGGGGCGGATCGTGTCCAGAGGCAGGAAGGTGGCCCGCCCGCCTCCAGTGCGTTTGAGCAGCTCGATGGCGGCCT
>CAZMKF010000073.1:2169-7549 GCA_964566935.1 uncultured Dehalococcoidales bacterium
CCAGCGTTTGACCACCAAATCCTGCACTCGGCCGCCCAACGCCACCTCAATGGCCGTCTCGTAGCGTTGCGGCACGCGCAGCAGCTCGGCCACGGCGCCCACCACGCCCTGCAACGCTTGCGGGCCTCGGGAGCGGGCGGCGTTGATCACAGCGCGCACGCCGGAGTGGTAGCCGCTCAACTCCTGCTGCCAGCGGCCGAGCGCCGACTGGCGGGCGAGCAGCGCTTCTCGCCGGCGGCGGGCCGCGGCCAGACTGGCCTGCAGTTGCTGCTGCCGTTCGCCCAGGGCGGCCTGTTTTGCCTGCAGCGCCTTGATCTCCGCCTCGGCCTGTCGCAGGCCCTGTTGGGCGCTCTGCTGATCGTCGGCCTCGCGCGCCAGGTCGGCGTCAAGGACAGCGCGGCGGGCATTGAGGTCTTCCTGGCGGGCCAGTAACAGTTCATGCTCGCGCTGGCGCGCCACCCGGTCGGCCTCGAGGCGGGCGTTGCCGGCGCCGGCGGCGGCCCAACGGTCGGTAAGCTGGTCCGCCGCGCGCTGGGTGGCCTCAACGGCGGCGCCGGCCTGCTGACGCGCCTGCCGGGCTGCCTCGCCGCTCTTCGCCAGCGCGGCCGCCTCGCTTTGCCGCAGGGCCAGTTGCTCTTCCGCCTCGCGCCGCTCCGCCTCCAGTTGCTCGCCCAGCTCACGCAGTTCCAGCGCTGAGGCCTCGGCCTCCTGGCAGCGGCGGTCGAGGTCGCTTTGGCGGTTGGTCAGGCTTTGCAGGCGCTCGCTGCCCACCGCCACCAGCAGTTCCGCCTGACTGAGCCGCTGGCCGAGCTCCAGCGACAGTTCACTGCCCTGCTGCAGCTGGCGCTGCAGCTCGAAGTGCTCGCGCTGACGGAGCTGATGCTGCTGGTGCACCGCCTCCAACTGGGCGGTTAAGCTGGCCAGTTGGCGCTGCTCGTCGCTCTCCCGCTGCCGCGCGGCGGCCAGCTGCAGCCGGCCGCGCCACCAGTTGTGCCGGTACCAGCGCAGCATTGTCTCCTGCAGCCGCTGATTGATGCCGGCGTAGCGGCGCGCCTTCTCCGCCTGGCGCTCCAGGTTAGCCACCCGAGGCTGCAGCTCGGCGATCAGGTCGGCCACGCGGGTCATGTTGTCCTCGGTGGTGGCCAGCTTGTCCTGAGATTCCTTGATCTTCAGCTGGTGGCGTTTGACGTCAGCCGCCTCTTCGATCAGGAAGCGGCGCTCCTCGGGGCGCAGGCTGAGTGCCAGGTCGGCCATGCCCTGGCCGATCACCACGCTGGCGGGGCCGGCGTTGGCCTTCAGCACCAGATCGGTGAGGTCGCGCAAGCGGGCGCGCGCACCGTTGATGTAGTACTCATTATCGCCGGAGCGGAAAGAGCGGCGCGAGAGAGATACCTCCGCCTGAGGAACGTCCAGCCAGCCGTCGCTGTTGTCGAGCAGGATGGTGACCTCGGCCATGCCCAGGGGCGCGCGGGATTTGCCGCCGGCGAAGATCACGTCCTCGCTCTTGCGGGTGCGCAGGGCGCGGGTGCTTTGCTCGCCCAGCACCCAGCGCACGGCATCGGCAAGGTTGCTCTTGCCCGAGCCGTTGGGACCGACGATGGCGGTGACGGCCGACTCGAACTTGAGGGTGACGGGGGTGGCGAATGTTTTGAAGCCGCGAATTTCCAGTTGCTTAAGACGCAAGTAATGCCTCGTGCCAGCTCATGTGGCTAATCCTGCCGGCGGCCGCGTGCGCAGCGCTGGCTGGCCGGCACGCCAGTATAGTCAGCCCGTCCTGAGGGTGTCAAAACATTGAAGGCCTGGCGCCCAGGCTCACTCCCCCAAAGCGTCCGTTTGCTCAAGCGTTCTCAGGGCCGCCGCCGCCGCGTCCTGTTCCGCCGCCTGCTTGGAGCCGCCCTCGCCCTCGGCCAGCACCACCTCGCCCTCGCTGGCCTGCACCCGGTAGGAGGGCGCGTGGGCGGGCCCGCTGACGGCGATGGTCTGGTACTCCGGCGCGGCGCGGTCGTGGGCCTGCAGCCATTCCTGCAAGCGCGACTTGGGGTCGAGCGGCGAGCCGGCCGCCGCCAGCCTCGCCAGAGCCGGCTCAATGAAACTGAGGGCGAAGGCACGCGCCACCTCTTCGCTGCGGTCGAGCGCGATGGCGGCGATCAGTGCCTCAAAGGCGCCGGCAAGCACCGCGGTACGTTGCCGCCCGCCCTGGCGCGCCTCGCCGCGACTGAGCAGCAGGCGCTCCCCCAGGCCGAGCTCCCTGGCCCAGCCGGCCAGTGACTCGGCGCGCACCAGGGCGGCTCGTAGTTGGGTCATGCTGCCCTCGTTCAGCTCCGGCTGGTGGCGGTAGAGCGCCTCGGCGGTGAAGGCGCCGAGCAGCGCGTCGCCCAGGAACTCCAGGCGTTCGTTGTCCGGTACCGGGTGGTTGGGGTTCTCGTTGCGATAGGAGCGATGGGTGAGGGCGGAGAGCAGTAGAGAGGGGTCGGTAAAGAACCGGCTGTCGAGTTCGTCTTTTGCTCGCTTCGCCACAGCAACCCTTTCAAAGCTGCGTAATCTACAGGTAGTTTAGCGCACAACGGGAAAGTTGTACGCGGGCCGGCGTGACAGCGAGGAACTACGGCCGGAAGTTCTGGGCGCGGCGCTGTTCGCCGGCGGCTGAGTGCGCCCGTGCCACTAGCGGCTCGCGCCGGTCCGCTTCCAGGCTGGCGGCCATCTCCATCGGGTGCAGGTCGTGCCAGGAGGGGCGCCGGCCGCGCAGGCGCAGGAACAGCCAGAGCGGCAGGGTCAGCGCCGCCCCGGTCAGATAGAGCGGCAGGTAGAGCAGGCCCAGCCGGCGCGCCTGGCGCACGTGCACCGCCTCGTGGGCCAACAGCCAGCGGTGACCGGCCAGCGAGGGATCCAGATGGCCGGTGAACAGCACCACGTCGCCCAGGGTGATCGCCGCGTCACCGCCGCCGTTGATGGCGCGAATCAGCCAGCCAGCAGGGCCGGCGCAGAGATCGTAGACGGCCAGGCCAGTGGAGGGCGGAGCGATGTGAGTGGCCCGCTCAGCGCGGCCGAGGCGGGCCACGGCGCGGCCCAGGGCGCTGTTGAAGCGGTTACCGGGAAGCCTCAATCGCATCGGCAGGCTGCTCGCTCAGGCAATGGGCAGGAACAACAGCATGATGTTGAAGATAATGACGGTCATGATCACGCGGCGGCTGGCCGAGATACGGTAGGCGATGTAGGCCGCGGTGAAGAGCACCACCATCTGAAAGACAACAAAGAACAGCATCGCTTCCCAGGTACCCTCGGGCCTGCCGCCGATGAAGATTATCGGACTGCCGCTCGTCTTCATGGCGTACTGGCCGCCGTAGGCAACCACCATGCCCACGATCAGGCCGAGCAACTGCATCCAGCCGCTGGGTCCCTCGTCTTCAATTAGTTGGCGACGCCGCTTGCGCGTCAACTAGTAGGCTCCCTTCACCATCAGCACCGCTGGCACTGTGAGCAGGATTATGCGGAAGTCGAGCCAGATCGTCCAGTTCTCGATGTACCAGAGATCGAGCAACACCATTTCGTCAAAGGTGAGATTGCTGCGGCCGCTCACCTGCCACATGCCGGTGATACCGGGCGAAACGCCCAGGCGGCGGCGGTGCCAGGGCTCGTACTGGGCGACCTCGCTAGGCACCGGCGGACGCGGGCCGACGATGCTCATCTCGCCCTTGAGCACATTGAACAGCTGCGGCAGCTCATCGATGCTGGTGCGGCGGATCCACTTGCCCACCCGGGTTATGCGCGGGTCATTGCGCATCTTGAACAGCGGCCCGCTCGCTTCGTTCTGGTCGGCCAGGTCGCCAAGCATCTTCTCCGCGTCCTGCCGCATAGAGCGGAACTTGTAGCACTGGAAGTGCTCGCCGTTACGCCCCACCCTGGTCTGACGGAAGAGCACCGGGCCGGGAGAGTCGCGCTTGATCGCCAGCGCCACGATCAGCAGCAGGGGCGAGAGCAGCACCACCCCAACCACGCTCAGCGCCAGATCCAGCGTCCGCTTGAGGAAGCGGCTGGTGGCGCTCATCGTCTCCTCACGCACGGTGAGCAGGGGGATGCCGTGCAGGTAGTCCACATCAACCCGGTCGAGGCTGAGCTCGTAGAAATCGGGCGCCACCCTGAACTGCAAGTCGTGGGCGCTGCAATGGCGGATCACCTGCATCGCCTTGTTGTGAGAAGGCAGGGCCACGATCACCTCATCCACTGGCAGACACCTGACCATCTCTGGCAGGGCGTCCAGGGGACCGAGGTAGTTGAAGCGCCCCAGGGGCTCCTGGCGCTCGTCGTCAACGAAGCCGAGGATGACGTAGCCCAGCTCCGGCGTGGCGACGATGCTCTGCATCAGGCGGCGGCCGTGCTCGCCGGCGCCCACTACGATCGCCTGGCGAACGCCGTGGCCGCGGCGGCGCGCCAGTGACTGCAGGATTCGCACCCCCAGGCGGCCGGCCGCCAGGTACACGATGGCGAGCGCCAGGGCGAAGATGAAGATGGCGCGCGAGTAAGAGAAGGGACGCAGGTAGAAGATCAGCACCACCAGCATGGCGGTGGCGGTCATGGTGGCGGAGATGGTGGTGGTGACCTCTTCAGCCCAACTGCGCACCAGGCGGCGGTGGTAGAGCCCCTTCATGGCGCAGACGAAGACGATCAGGCCGGCGAAGGATAAGATGATGAGAGCATAGTCGTCCAGCGACATGTAGTTCTGCGCGGCCACCTCGCTGACCAGCTGCAGCTCGTAGCGCAGCCACCAGGCGGTGGCGAATGCCAGGGCGGCGGCGAGGAAATCGGCGCTTCAGCCGGCGGACGCAACAAGACCATAGTGGTCTTCAGCGACGATCTGGACCGCGATTTGGCCGCCTTCGTGATCGTCTCTTGTCCGTCGCTCACAGATCGCTGTAGACGGCCGCCGTCTCCGCCGCCGCGCGCTGCCAACTGAATAGGCCGGCGCGGGCCAGCCCCAGCTGTCGCAGCTGCTCACGCCGTTGCTCGTCCACCATCAGGTCAACTATCGCCGTCGCCAGCTGCTCCCTCTCGCTCGCCTGGAAGTAGAGGGCCGCCTCGCCGGCCACCTCCGGTAGGGAAGAGTTGTCGGCGCTGATCACCGGTGTGCCGCAAGCCATCGCTTCCAGTACCGGAAAGCCGAAGCCCTCGTAGAGAGAAGGATAAACGAAAACAGTGGCGGCGTTGTACCACAGTGGCTGCTCTTCGTAAGGAACATAGCCGGGGAAGTGTACGTCATCACCCAGACCCAGCGCCTCCACGGCGCCGAAGACGGGCTGCCATTGCCAACCTTTGCCGCCGGCGATCACCAGGCTCGTGCCCGGCAGGCTGTTGCGCACGCGGGCAAACGCCTCCACCAGCGTCA
>CAZMKF010000073.1:7559-8049 GCA_964566935.1 uncultured Dehalococcoidales bacterium
GGTTCTTGCGGGGCTCGATGGTGCCGAAGAACAGGAGAAAGCGCTCCGGCAGGCCCTTCCGCCGCCGAAAGGCCTCCACTTCCGCCTTCGGCAAAGGGCGGAACTGTGGCTCGATGCCGTGGTGTACCACGCTCACCCTGGCGGGGGCGATGCCGAGGCGGCTGACCACGTCGGCCCGGGTGCTGTGCGAGACGGCGATGATATGGTCGGCACGCCTGGCGGACCAGCGGGTGAAGCGTGAGAGGTAGAGCTGGTTGGCGCGGTTGAAGCCGCTGGGGTGGCTGATGAAGGTCAGGTCGTGGATGGTGACCACCGACTTGGCGGGGCAAAGCAGCGGCTGCACATAACTGAGCGCGTGCACAGCCTGATCACCGTTCTTGAGCAGCAGGGCGGGTAGCGCCACTTGTTCCCAGAGGATGCGAACCGCTGGCTTGCGGGTGGGCAAGCGGGAGATTCGTAGCTGGAAGCGGTCGTCGGGCACGAAATCGGG
>CAZMKF010000074.1:0-3645 GCA_964566935.1 uncultured Dehalococcoidales bacterium
CAGCACGTCGTTACCGTCCACCGAGGCGCCGGGGATGTTGTAACCCTGGGCGCGGGTGAAGAGATCGGGCTGGGCCGAGTGCATGTGCTGTGGCGTGAACTGGGCGTAAAGGTTGTTCTCGATCACGAAGACCACCGGCAGCTTCCAAACGGCAGCCAGGTTGATGCCCTCGTGGAAAGCGCCGGTGTTGGAGGCGCCGTCACCGAAGAAACAGACCACCACCTGATCCAGTTTGCGGATCTTGATCGCCGTGGCCGCGCCCGAGGCGATGGGGATGCCCGCGCCGACGATGCCGTTGGAACCGAGGATACCCAGCGACATGTCGACGATGTGCATCGAACCGCCCTTGCCGCGGCAGTAGCCGTCCAACCGGCCGTAGAGCTCCGCCATCATGCGGTCCATGCTCGCGCCCTTGGCCAGCATGTGGCCGTGGCCGCGGTGGGTGGTGATTACGTAGTCATCCGGACGCAGGCTGGCGGTGACGCCTACGCCGGAGGCCTCCTCACCCACGTACGAATGCAGCGAACCGGTGAGGCGGCCGCTAACGTAAAGCCTTACGATGCGGTCCTCGAACTGCCGGATGCGCTGCATTGCGAGATACATCCATCTCAGTCGGTCGCGCTCGCTACCTCCCACCGGGGCGGCAAACGCGTTCACGGCTGCGGACGCGCCGCCGCCGCTTTGCTGTTGCACCATCTCGACGCTCCCATACAACTAAAAAATCAGGGGCCGGCGATCCGCCGACCCCGCAACTGCAGGTCATAGAGGGCGGCTCCGCCATCCCGCTTAGCTCCCGTTCAGAATAGCACATGCATTAATGAGCGTCAAAGCATTTGACGGCCCAAACGGCGAGATTCATCCACCAGGCAGAGAGGGCCTGGGGATAGCGGCAAGAGGCCGCCGCTGCCCCGAAAACTCAGGCTTTTGAGGCCGCCACCGCTTCGCCGGTGCGCCGGTTGCGCAGCAGCGCCGTGCCCAGCGCACCCAGCAACGCCACGCCGGCCGAGACCCAGAAGGCGCCGCCGAAGGAGCCGGTAGTATCGGCCAGCCAGCCGGCCAGCAGCGGCCCCACCGCCAGGCCGATGCCAGCCAGGGCGTTGTTGATGCTGAAGGCCGCCGCCGCCAGCTGGGGTCCAAGCATGTCACCGGAGAAGGCGGCCATGATGGCCAGATTGGCGCGCGCCGTGCTGCCGTAGAGGAAGGCGCAGAAGACGAAGACCAGCGGATGGCCACCGAGCGCGAAGAGGGCGAAGCAGGCGGCCTGTAACAGGTAGACGGACAGCAGGGCGTACTTGCGGCCCACCTTGTCGGAAACACCGCCCCAGATGAAGCCACTGATGATGCCCACCACGCCGGCCAGCGCCCAGAGTGAACCGGCATCAGCGGTGCTGAGGCCGCGCTCCTGTGTAAGGTAAAGGGTGAAGAAAGTGTTAAAGGATACGGCCTGCAGGGTGGAGAGCAGCCCCAGGCCGGCCACATACCAGACCAGCGGCGTGGTGTAGGCCAGTCTCCGGTTCACCCGCCCCAGTTTGAGCGGCGCCTGGTTCGTCTCGCCGTATGGACCCATCCCCTTCTCCTCTGGCCGATCACGCAGGAAGAGCCAGGCCAGTACGGCGAAGAGCACGATGGCGGCGCCCAGGATGGCCCAGCCGTAGCGCCAGGCGCTGGCGCCGAAGAGGGCGATCAGCAGCGGCATCAGCGGCCCGGTGACCACCGAGCCCAGCGGGCCACCGGAGGTGATCACGCCGGCGGCGCGGCCCCGGTAACGGGGCGCGAACCAGAAGGCGGTAAGGCTGAGCGTGGGCGAGAGCGCCAACACCGAGCCCACCCCGGCCACAAACTGCAGCGCCAGCGCCACCGGGTAGGAGGAGACGATGGCGGTGAACAGCACCGCCAGCGCCGTAGTCAGCGCGGCGCCGGCTATGGTGCGCCGCGAGCCGAAGCGATCCACCGCCGGGCCGACGAAAGCGGCGCCCAGCATGTAGCCGATGTAGTTGACGGTGGCCAACAGCCCCGTCTGGGTGAAATCGATGCCCAACGCGTCGCGCATGCCGGGCAGCATCATGGCGTAGCCGAAGCGCAGGAAACCCTGCACCCCCAGTACAACCAGCAGGCCGACGACGACGATGACGAAGCCGTAGTGGCGCCCCCGCCCGGCTGGGCCGCTTAAGGATGGCGCTTCAGGCTCGCCGCTAGCAGCCACGGGGCACCCACACCAGCGCCACCATGTCCACGTCGATATCCTTGCGCCGGGGCGCGATGGTGATCTGCTCGAAATCCTCCGCCAGCGGATCCAGCTTGAGCTCCATCTCGCCCAGAGCGCGGCGGAACTCGTCCTCCAGGTCCATCAGTCGCTGGCGCACTGACGCCGCTGTCTCGCGGGCGCGCGCCACCTCGCCCGACTGGCGCATCGAGCGCTGCACGCTGCGCGCGGCAGTGCCGGCGCGCGAGACGGCGCTGCGCCGCCGGCCGAAGACGGCGCCGAGAATGGAGGCGCCCACCAAGACGGCGGTGTCCACCTGGCGGTCGCGCTCCTGCTCCTGCTTGCGCTGCACCGCCTGCTCGGCCCGTTGCAGGCGGTCCTCCAGGGTGGCGATGCGGCCGGCGTACTTTTGGCGCAACTTCTCCAGCTGGTCGTCACGCTTCTCGCGGGCCGCCCGCTGCAGGCGCAGGCGGAAATCGCGCTCGTCCTCCCCCGGCTGCGAGACCAGACCGGTGGCCGGGCTGCGCCAAAGGGTGACGGTTTGTGTCTGGGTCAGCCAATCGGCGAACTCTTTTCCCCACTCGGCGTAGCTCCTGGCACGGTTGGCGGCAGCTGGCAAGCCAGCGAAACTGGCGCCCGTTTGCGGCTCGGTGCTCAGGTCGTTGGCGGTGAAAGGAGCGATAACGGCGCCCTGCCAGTTTATGGGCAGAGGCCCCTCGCCAAACTCCACCAGCGCCGCCACTTCACGGCGGTCGCGCACGCCGTGCCTGGCGTTCTCCAGCCCCACCTCGGCGGTGGCGAACAGGCGCGGTTCATAACTGACGGCGGCGGGGCGCTGGCCCCGTGACAGCGGCGCGAAGTACTGCGGGATGGAAGGCTCCAGCACCGGCCGGGCGCCGCCAGTGGCGGGCTCGGGCGGCGATGTGGGCGCGCCCGACGGACTGCCCGGCGCCGGCGCGGTCTGGCTGGGCGCGGCGGCCTGCTTGCGCTCCGCCATCAGCTGCCTGATCTGGTCGCGGGTGAGCGGGCCGCGCAGGTACGACATCGCCCAGCGGGTGCTGAAGACCACCGGCGCGTCCTCGTGTACGTTGTGCATGAGGAAGACGCGGCTGCCCAGGCCGGCCAGCAGTTCGTCGGCCTTCCTGATGTCGAACTTGCCGCGAGCGCTGGCGGCGGCCCCCTCCAACCCCTCCAGGACCCGCAGTTTGTCGCGCTCGGTCTGCAGGCGGCCGATGAACCAGGTGCCGGTATTGGCCAGGCCCTTGTAATCGAGGTCCACCGGGTTCTGGGTGGCCAGCATGATGCCGAGGCCGAAAGCGCGCGCCTGCTTGAGCAGGCTGAGCAGCGGCGCCTTGGCCGGCGGATTGGCCACCGGCGGGAAGTAGCCGAAGATTTCATCCATGTAGAGCAGCGCGCGCAGCGACGATGTGCCGGTTTGCCGG
>CAZMKF010000074.1:3655-7893 GCA_964566935.1 uncultured Dehalococcoidales bacterium
TCGTCCATGTAGAAGATGGCGCGCAACGAGGTGGTACCGGACTGGGTGCGCATCCAGCCCAGCAACTGGTTGAGCAGCAGGGAGACGAAAAACATGCGTTCGGCGTCGTTGAGGTGGGCGATGGAGATGATGGAGACGCGCGGCCTGCCCTGGGCCGTGTAGAGCAGGTTCTGGATATCCAGCGCCTCACCCTCCAGCCAGGCGGCAAAACCGGGCGCCGCCAGCAAGTTGTTGAGCTGCATGGCCAGCTTGAAGCGGTCCACCGACGGGTAGAACGACTCCAGGTCCATCACCCCAACCCGCTGCACGGGCGGGTTCTGGATCTGTCCGATCAGCGCCGCCAGATCCAGGTCGCTGCCGTTGCGCCAGGCCTCCGCCAGGATGGTGGCCAGGAGGATGTGCTCACGGCTGCGCATGGGGTCGGCGGCCACCCCCATCAGGGTGAGCAGGCTGGTGGCGGTGCTGGTGACGCGCTCGGCAAACAGCTCGCCATCGTCCCGGATCGCCGGCGGCGGCGCGGCGAAGGAGCGCATGATCGAGAGCGGCAGGCCGGCGCTGCTCCCGGGGGTGTAGATGGCGAAATCGGCCGCGTTCTTGTAGCGGGCGATGCGTTCGCCATCCTGTCCCCAGGAGGCGAGCCCCTTCCGCCACAGCTCCGCCTGTTTGACGGCGAACTCCTCCACCGTAAGGCCCTTGACCCGCGCCTCGTCGGGGTTGACCCAGGGCTGGAAATCCTGCGGCCTCAGCTCGGGGAAGGCGAGCAGCATGTTCGTTATGTCGCCCTTGGGGTCGAGCGCGATGGCGGGGATGCCGTCGATGGCCGCCTCTTCCAGCAGCGAGATGCAGAGGCCGGTCTTCCCGCTGCCGGTCATACCGAGGCAGACGGCATGCGTCACCAGGTCCCTGGCATCGTACAGAAGCAGCTGCTCTTTGGCCTGCTGACTGGCCATGTCGTACTCTTTGCCCAGGTAGAAGATGCCCAGTTTCTCGAAGTCCAATCTGCCTACCTCCAGCGGCGCCCGGCCGCTGCAGGGCATTTTAGCAGAGGGCAGGCGGCGCCTGTTTTTGGCAAAAGGAAACGGCGCCCGTTGGGGCGCCGTTCGTATTCGCTTGCAGACCTGGTTCTAGTACTCCAGAATCTTGGGCAGCTGCTTGGCCTGCTCTACCCAGTCGGCCACCATCGACTCGCTGGGGGGCGCTTGGTCCACTTACTGTTGCCGTTGACCTCCACCAGCTTGGCCACCAGGTTGGCCGGCACCCGCGTGGCCAGCTCCTTGATCGTGTCCACGCCGGCCTCTTCCAGCAGGTTGGAGTAAACTTCGCCGATGCCCTTGACGCGGTTGAGATCGGCCCGGTTGAGCAGCTCCAGCAGCGCTTTCTCGTCGATGCCGCTTGCCTTGGCCAGGTCACGCCGTCCCTTGGGGGTCTTGCCGGCCGCCAGCAGGTCGTTCTCGGAGTTGACCTTTGCTGCGTTGAGCTTCTGGGAGTAGGTCTTGGTCATACCACGAATGTCGGACAACGCCATTGTTCTTTGCGCCTCCACCTGCGTCATTGACGCGACTCGTGCCGCCGTAACTGGCAACCCTGAGTTACCAGCTGCATAATACCTGTGCGCCGCCTTAGCGTCAACGGTGAGACTGGCGGCCGAACAGGTCCAGGAAGAGGGCAAAGCAGGGACAGAGGGGAATTGCGCAGCATCAGCCGACGGGGACTGTTACGCCTGCTGGCGGGGGTGGCGATCGGCTCGCGCCTGCCACTGACGGCCGGGCATGCCCAGGGTGAGACGGCCGCCACGGTGGAGCCGCTGACCAGCAGCAGCCCCATCTTCCCCGCCACGGCGCCCCTCCCGGCCGACCAGACAGCCACCATCGCCTCCACTGGCGGCGACGTCGCCCCCGCCGCCATCAGCCGCGAGCACATCCTGCGCGAGCCTGCCTCGATTATGGAGCTGCCGGATCTCTACCGGCAGATGCGGGACGCCGAGCTGGAGATGAGCGGCGGCGCAACCGCCGAGACCGCAGCGGCCGCGCTCGATCTCAATAACCTCAGCAACACCGAGGTCAGGGTGCTCCTCGAGTTTGAGCCATACGCCACCTACAGCAGCGTGGAGATCAGCGCCGACGGCAACTACGAGATCCGCAGCGGCCAGGGAACGCTGATCAGCGGCGATGTGGCGGCGGAGACCTGGGTGACCATCACCCGCAGCGGCGATCTGCTCGCTTATCAGCTTCCCGGCATGAACCCGGACCCCGGCTGGACCGTCCCCGTGCGCATCATGCCCTACGATCCCAACGCCCTGGTCAGGGTTCGCTTTCCCGGCGCCGGCGCACGCACCTACCGTGGCTATGTGGAGGTTGAGCTGGGCTCGACGCCTGTCAGCGTCCGGCCGGTCAACGTCCTGCGCTCCGACCGCGTGCCCGAACCGCTCGAGAAATACCTTTACGGCGTCGTCACCAAAGAGATGCCCGCCTCATACCACATGGAGGCCATCAAGGCACAGGCCGTCGCCGCCCGCACTTTCGCGTGCAGCCGCTATAACGGCGCCTACATCAGACTGTGGGACACGGTGCGCTCGCAAGTCTATGGCGGCTCGAACGCTGAGAATTACACGTCCAAGCGCGCCACCGACGAGACGAAGGGCGTTATTGCCGTGATCAATGGCGCCCCCATCGATGCCTTCTACAGCTCCACCTGCGGCGGCCACACCGAGAACTCGGAGAGCGTCTTCGCCTACACCGCCTCCTGCCGCGGCGTGCGCTGCCATCACGACCGCACCCCACTGACCACCCTGAGCAACGACGCGGGCGCACTCGACTTCTACCGGGACGAGGCGAAGCCGAGCTTCTGCAAGTGGGTCGATGACGGCGTAGACCTCGACCTCTACCGCTGGAGCGGCGCCTGGACGCGCCCCGAACTGGAGGGCATCCTGCACAACGCTCTCGGCTTCGAGGGTACGCTGCAGGCCCTGGAGGTCAACTCCCGCGGCGTGGCGGGCATGATCACCAGGATGACCGTTCGCAACACCAGCGGCCGGGCCTGGGCGCTGGTGGGCGAAGGCGCCGTGCGTGCCACCTTCTCTCTGCGCAGCGCCAACGTTGCCTTCGAACGCAGCGCCGACGGCAATACCTACGCCTATTACGGCGGCGGCTGGGGCCACGGCGTGGGCATGTGCCAGAACGGCGCCCATGGCATGGCCACGGCTGACTACGGCTACGCCGACATCCTGCGCCACTACTACAGCGCCATCACCCTCACCAAGGTCCGGGTACTGGCGGTGCCGCAGCCGACCACCTCGCCGGGCGTGCTCAACTTCCACCCCGGCATGACGGTGCACTTCGGCTGGACGGCCACCGGCAGAGAGTACCACTTTGAGGTGCTTCGCTCCAACCTGACATTGCGTCACAGCAGCGCCTGGAGCGATGCCACCAGCGGCTCCTGGACCTTCGGCTCCGACGACCAGCCCGGCACCTACTACTGGCGCGTCCGGGCGCGCGCCGACGGCGTGGAAACCGAGTTCAGTGAGCCGGTGCCTTTTGCCTGCACCATCCACGTGCAGCGCTGGGCCTTCCCCCACGTGGCGACCTGACCGGCCTCTCCCCCGAGAAACAGGAAGAACCCCGCCGTGGCGGGGTTCCTCTCCATGCGGGAGCCTGAGCAGCCGCTTACCGCAGCGAGTTGGCCACCTTGATCAGCTCGGCTTCACTGACGGTGCCACCGAGGGCGTAGATCACGCCGCCCTTCTGCCAGACAAGGTAGGTACCCTCGGGTTCGCCGGCCAGCCGGTCACGATGACTGACCAGCACGCCGCTGGCGCCGCCGTCAATCTCCACCTGGCGGGACTGGTCGCCCTTCAGCACCGGCACCGGCATGGTGTTGCCCTTGACCACTACCGCCTCCAGCTGGTTGGCCAGCTCCAGCGGCACGCCCAGCATCTCGTAGAGCATTTCGCGGGTGGCAGGGTCTTCGAGGAATCCGGGCAGTTCCACGCTGGGCATACCGCCCTGGTAGAGCAGCAAAGCCGCCTCATCGTCCTCGTCGCCCAGGTAGAACGCCTGCACGCTGGCCGGCAACTGGCCGCGCGCCACGGCGCCGTGCACCGATTGCGGCAGATTGACCGGCAAGCCGGCCGCCTTGCTCGCCGCCTGGGCGCGGGCGCGCTCGGCAAGCGTCCCGATGATGTCGTCGGCCTCGAAGCCCTCCCGCTGCAGCGACACAAGCCCCATCTGCTCGATGAGCCG
>CAZMKF010000075.1:0-990 GCA_964566935.1 uncultured Dehalococcoidales bacterium
CTTCCTGCCCTATACCGACCGGGTGGACTACCTGGGTGGGTTGATGAACGAAATGGCCTACCTGACCACTGTCGAGAAGATGGCTGGCATTGAGGTGCCGGAGCGCGCTCAGGTGATCAGGATCATGATGGCAGAGATGTTCAGACTCTCCAACCACCTGGTCTGGTTTGGCACTTACGCCCAGGATGTGGGCCAAATGTCGCCGGTGCTCTACATGTTCACCGATCGCGAGCATCTGCTTGAGATCGTAGAGGCCATCTGTGGCGCGCGTATGCATCCGGTCTGGTTCCGGCTGGGTGGCACGGCGCAGGATCTGCCAGAGGGCTGGCGGGAGATGGTGCAGGCCTTCCTCGACTCCTTCCCGGCACGTCTGTGCGAGTACGAGCAGACGGTGTTGCACACAACAATCTTCAAGGCGCGCACCCAGGGTATAGGCTGCTTCAATCAGGAGCAGGCGCTGGCCTGGGGAGCCACTGGGCCCATGCTGCGCGCCACGGGCATCGCTTGGGATGCGCGCAAGACCAGACCCTACGGCGGGTATGATCGCTTTGAATTCGAGGTGCCTACCGAGACCAGTGGCGATTGCTTCGGCCGCTCACTGGTGCACGTGGCTGAGATGTGGCAGAGCCTGCGTATCATCCAGCAGTGTGTGGACAACATGCCCCTACAAATCGTCGCACCCGTTGACTACCCCGCCCCTCAAGGGCTACACGACGAGGGATGTAGAGACGCTGATCCACCACTTCCTGGGCGTCAGCTGGGGCCCCGTATTCCCGCCGGGTGAGTGCACCTCGGTGGTGGAGACGGTCAAGGGCAATACCTCGTATTATGCCATCAGTGATGGTGGAACCACACCGTACCGCATGCGGGTGCGTACGCCCTCGTTCGCCCACCTGCAGATGATCCCGTTGATGTCCAGAGGTGATTTGGTCGCGGACCTGGCGGCCACCCTCGGCACGCAGCCCGCGCTCTATGCCGATCCCGACGACG
>CAZMKF010000075.1:1000-7282 GCA_964566935.1 uncultured Dehalococcoidales bacterium
GCCACCCTCGGCAGTGTCGATTTCGTGCTCTCAGATGTAGACCGATGAGCGTCGTGATGAGGTACTTTCTTGGCGCTGAGTAGCGAAGAACGTCACGAAATAGAAGAGGAGATGGCCATCTACGCTGACCCGCGGGCAGCGGTGGTGGATGCACTGAAGATAGTGCAGCGGCATCGTGGCGGCTGGGTGAGCGATGAGGCAGTCTCGGAGTTGAGCCAGTTCATGGGCATGACCGAAACCGAGGTGGACAGCGTTGCTTCCTTCTATAACATCGTGCGCCGTCGCCCGGTGGGCCGCCACGTCATCCTGCTTTGCGACAGCGTCAGCTGCTGGTTGATGGGCTACACCAACCTCTACCACCATTTGAGCGAGTCGCTTGGCATTCGGTTCGGGGAGACGACAGCGGACGGCAGGTTTACCCTGCTGCCTAACGCCTGTCTTGGCTGTTGCGATAAGGCACCGGCGATGATGGTGGATGACGATCTATACGTGCAACTGGACGCGGCGGCGGTAGATCGCGCGCTGGCCAACTACCAATAGCGGAGGACCGTACGGAAACGTTGCTGGAGCGCCCCTTAACAGAACACTTGCCCAAAGATGGTGGTGTCCTCAGCCTCGCCGAGTACGAACGCGTGGGGGGCTACCAGGGTCTGCGCAAGGCGCTGACCATGACGCCGCTTGAGGTTCAGGGCCTGGTTAAAGAGGCTAACCTGCGTGGCCGGGGTGGCGCAGGGTTCCCCACCGGCGTGAAGTGGGGAGCGGTGCCTATGGGTGAGGGCACCCCTCGGCAGCACTACCTGGTGTGTAATGCCGACGAGATGGAGCCTGGCACTTTCAAGGACCGCATTCTGCTGGAGGGCAATCCGCATCAGCTGATCGAGGGTATGGTGATTGCCGCTTACGCCATCCAGGCTAGCGTTGGTTATGTGTTTCTGCGCTGGGCCTACCGCCTCGCGGCAGAGCGCCTGCGCGTCGCCTTTGTTGAGGCGGGGCAAGCGGGCTATTTAGGGGAGAACATCCTGGGCAGTGGCTTCGCCTTCGGACTTAATCTGCACGAGAGCGCGGGACGCTACATTTGCGGTGAAGAGTCGGCCCTGCTCAATTCGCTGGAGGGCAAGCGGGCCACGCCGCGCTCCAGACCACCTTTCCCGCAGGTAAGCGGTCTTTGGGGAAAGCCAACCATCGTCAACAATGTGGAGACGCTCTGCAATGTGCCACACATCCTCCATCGCGGCGCCGAATGGTACAAGGCGCTTGGCGCTGGCAAGGACGCCGGTACCAAGATTTACGGTGTTAGCGGCAAGGTGAAGCGGCCCGGTCTTTGGGAACTGCCGATCGGCACCACCATTCGCGAGATCCTCGAGGTTCACGCCGGCGGGATGGAGGATGGAGTCAGCTTCCGTGGCGTGTTGCCCGGCGGCGCCTCCACCGACTTCCTAGTGGAACAGCACCTTGATACGGCGATGGACTACGATTCGGTGATGGCGGCGGGCAGCCGCCTGGGCACTGGTACGATGATCGTGCTTGATGACAAGTCGTGCCCGGTGGGGATGATACTGGCTTTGGAGCGGTTCTTCGCGCAGGAGTCTTGTGGTTGGTGCAGCCCCTGCCGCGAGGGCTTGCCTTGGGTGGTAGACACGCTGACGGCGCTGGAGAGCGGCGAGGGTGTGGCGGAGGATCTGGTGGTGCTGAAAGAGCACTGCCGCATGATCGGTCCTATCGGGCGCACCTTTTGCGCGCTGGCGCCTGGCGCAATGGAGCCGCTACAGAGCGGTATGAAGTACTTCGGCGAGGACTTCAAACGCCACGTCGAAGAAAAGCGTTGTCCCTGGAGTTGATGGATGGCGACCATCTACATCGATAACCAGCCATACGAGGTCGAAGACGGACAGAACCTCCTGGAGGCTTGTCTCAAGCTGGGTTTTGATGTGCCTTACTTCTGCTGGCATCCGGCGCTGCACTCAGTGGGCGCCTGCCGGCAGTGCGCGGTCAAACAGTTTCGTGACGAAAAGGACACGCGTGGGCGCATAGTGATGGCCTGCATGACGCCCGCCGCTGAGGGCACGCGCATCTCGATTGCCGACGCCGAAGTGCTCGACTTCCGTCGCTCCAACATCGCTTGGTTGATGGTCAACCATCCGCATGATTGCCCGGTGTGCGATGAAGGCGGTGAGTGCCATCTACAGGATATGACGGTGTTAACCGGCCACAATTACCGCAAGCACCGCTTCGCCAAGCGAACCCATATCAATCAGGATCTGGGTCCACTGATCAACCATGAGATGAACCGCTGTATCCAGTGCTATCGCTGCGTGCGTTATTACCGCGACTACGCCGGCGGGCGCGACCTGAACGTCTTCGGTGCTCATGACCGCGCCTATTTTGGCAGGGCGCAATCGGGCGTACTGGAAAGCGAGTTTAGCGGCAACCTGGTCGAGATCTGTCCAACGGGCGTGTTCACTGACAAGACGTTACGTGGTCACCACGTGCGCAAGTGGGACATGCAGTCGGCGCCCTCTATCTGCCAGCACTGCGGAGTGGGTTGCAACACCTATCTTGGTGAGCGCTTCGGCACCCTGCGCCGGGTAGTCAGCCGCTACAACGGCGAAGTCAACGGATACTTCCTGTGTGACCTGGGTCGCTTTGCCTATGAGCATGTGAATTCCGATCAGCGCATTCGCCTGGCCCACTGGCGGCATCTGGAGGAAGGTGACTGCAGTGTCGGCGATGGCCTGCCCACCAGCGCCCAGCAGGGGATAGATATCGCCCGGCAGATGGTACAGAGCGCTCGTGGCCTGGTGGGTATTGGCTCCGCGCGTTCCTCGTTGGAGAACAACTTCGCCTTACGTGAACTGGTGGGCGTAGAGAACTTCTGCCTGGGCCTCGGAGAACGCGAGGCGCGGGTACATCAGTTGGCGCTGGCTCTCCTGAAAGACGGCGGGCTCATATCTGCCTCGCTGCACGATGTACTGGCCGCCGATGGCGCTTTCGTGATCGGTGAGGACGTGAATGAGACGGCGCCGATGCTTGCCCTGGCGTTGCGCCAGATGGTGCGCAACCAGCCAATGGCTCTGGCTCGCGCCATTGGCGTGCCGGAATGGGACGATAGCGCCGTGCGCCGCGCTGTGCAGAGTGAGAAGGGCCCGCTGTTCATCGCCACCCCCGCTCGTACCCGACTGGACGACCTGGCCAGGACCAAGGTACGCAGCGGCCCTGGTGAAATCACAGAGATGGTGAGGCGTGTCACAGCAGTGGTGAACGGCGACGCCGGACGGAACGCGGCTGACCAGGGGGTGGATGACGCCACCCTGATCGCGCGAGGGCTGCTATCCTGCGCCGCGCCGGTGATCGTCAGCGGCGTCGGGCTCAACAGTGGTGAGTTGTTGCTGGCCAGCGCCGAACTGGTACGCGCCCTGCAGAACAAGGGCAAGACGGCACGAGTTTATCTGGCACTGCCGGGGGCCAACAGCCTTGGCGTGGGGCTCTTGACAAGCCGCAGCCTGAACGAGGCATTGGAGAAGTTGCGTGGCGGCGCCGCCGATACGCTGGTGGTGCTAGAAACCGACGTCTTCCGCCACTTGGAGCGGAGTATGGCTGAGCAGTTGCTTGGCGCCGCCCGCCAGGTGATTGTGCTGGACATCTTGCGCACGGAAACGGCCAGTTGCGCCGAGCTGGTACTGCCGGTCGCCACGGTGGCGGAGAGTACCGGTACTTTCCTCAGCAACAGCCTGAGCGACCTGCGAACCCGTATGGCGACGGCTGTGCCAGAACTGGCCGGCATCACCCAGCTTGATCCGGCCAGCCCGTCACCGGTGGCAGGCCTGCCGGTAGCGAGGCAAACCTACCGGGTGAGCGGCCGCACGGCGGCCAGGGCCCACCTCGATGTGAAAGAGCACGCTCCGGCAATTGACGAGGATTCGCCGCTTACCTTCTCCAACGAAGGCTACGTCGGCCCCGAAGTGCCACCGCAATTGGCGCCTCGCTCCTGGGTGCCAGGTTGGAACTCCTGGCAGCAATCGGCCACCAAGTTCCGCGCTGAAGTGAGCAGCCTGAACGCCACCCAATCGGCGCCAGGCATCAGGGTCTTTGCCGGTCAGCCGACCGGTAAGGATGTCCCTGCCAGCTACCGGACGGAACCGGAGCAGTGCGAAGGCCTGCTGTTGTTGCCGGCCAGACACGTATTTGGCAGCGAGGAGCTGTCCGCTTTCGCGCCTGCTCTGGCCTCGCTCTTTCCGCAGCCGTATCTGGGCTTCGCTGAGTCCACTCTCGCGAGGTTGGGTTACGCTGCTGGCGACGAGGTTGCCTTCTCGGTCAACGGTAAGGATTACTCATTGCCCGCCAGGGCGGTGCCTGAGCTGGCCGACGGCCTGGCGCTGGCGCCACTTGGCCTGCCCGGCATGCCGTACCTGGATCTGCCGGCGCCGCTAGTCATTGAGCCGGGGGGCGAACGATGATTGACTGGCTGCACATGGTTGACTGGCTGTACATCATCGAACGGCTGCTGGTCGTTGTTGGCGTGCTCGCGGTGGCGATCGGGATCGCAGCGAGCCTGATCTATGTGGAGCGGCGTTTGCTCGGCCTTTTCCAGCTGCGGCACGGCCCCAACCGGGTGGGTCCCTTCGGCCTGCTGCAAGTGGTAGCGGACATGGTCAAGATCTTCAGCAAGGAAGACTGGATACCGCCCTTCGCTGACAAGGTGACTTTTATCCTGGCGCCGGCGATCGTGATGTCCACCGTTCTGATGTCGTTTGCGGTGCTGCCGATGGCGCCCGGCTTCGTCGTGGCCGATCTCAACGTGGGCCTTCTCTTCTTCCTCGGTATGTCGTCGCTCGCCGTTTATGGCGTCGTGCTGGGCGGCTGGTCCTCCCATAACAAGTATTCGCTGATTGGCGGTCTGCGCGCGGCAGCGCAAATGATTTCTTACGAAGTCTTCATGGGGATCTCGCTGATGGGTGTGGTGCTGCTGGCCGGTTCGTTCAACCTCAGTGAGATCGTGCTCGCCCAGGAGCGGGTTTGGTTTGTGATCCCGCAGTTCCTCGCTTTCGTCGTTTTCCTGATCGGGGGCATGGCAGAGATGCGACGCGTGCCGTTCGACTTGCCGGAGGCAGAGAGCGAGCTGGTTGCCGGTTTCCACGCCGAGTACTCCGGTATCAAGTTCGGCATGTTCTTCGTGGGCGAGTATCTCGGCCTGACACTGGTCTCAGCGATGATCGCCACCCTGTTCTTTGGTGGCTGGCTGGGACCGATACTGCCGCCTTTTATTTGGTTTTTGATCAAGACCTTCTTCTTCATCGGCTTTTTCGTTTTAGTGCGGGCAGCGCTGCCTCGGCCTCGCTTCGATCAACTGATGGCCCTGGGTTGGAAACTGCTGTTGCCGCTTTCGCTTTTGAATCTTGTTGTGACCGGCGCGGTCGTGCTGGCGGTTGCTTGAGGATGACAGAATGCTGAGTATCTTACGCACGCTCTGGGTCGTCTTCCGGCACGCCTTCGACAAGCGAGAGACGATCCTCTACCCGGAGAAGCAGTATCCGCTTTCGCCGCGGTACAAAGGCCGCATCGTGTTGACGCGCGATCCGGATGGAGCGGAGCGCTGTGTGGCCTGCTATCTGTGCTCCGTGGCGTGTCCGGTGGGCTGCATCGCTCTGCAGGCGACAGAGAATGAACAGGCCCGCCGCGTGCCGGCTTTCTTCCGGATCAACTTCTCGCGCTGCATCTTCTGCGGCTATTGCGAGGAGGCCTGCCCTACTTATGCCATCCAGTTGACGCCTGATTTCCAGATGAGCGAGTATGTCAGGCAGAACATGGTCTACGAGAAGGAGGACCTCCTGATCAGCGGCACCGGCAAGTACCACGATTACAGTTTCTGGCGCATGTCGGGCGTGGCGATCGACGGTAAGGGTAAGGGCGAGGGAGATCTCGAAAAGCCGCCCGTCGACGTCCACGATTTACTACCGTGACGGGTATGAAGCAAATGATTGGACGGAGAGAGAGGGGGCAGGCGTAAGAAATGGATTGGGTCTTCTATCTGACGGCCCTGGTGGCGATCGCGGCGACGGTCTTAGTCGTCACGGAATCGCACGCCATTCACGCCCTGCTCTATTTCGTCGTTTCGTTGATGGCTGTGGCCGTCTGCTTCTTCCTGTTGGGAGCCACGTTCGTCGCGGTCATGGAAGTAGTAGTGTATGCCGGCGCCATCATGGTGCTGTTCCTTTTTGCGGTGATGATGCTCAGCTGGAGTGAAGAGGAAAGCGAAACCGCGCGTGGCTGGCTGAACTTACGTGC
>CAZMKF010000076.1:0-7101 GCA_964566935.1 uncultured Dehalococcoidales bacterium
CGTACCGTGCCGGCGTCGATCTTACGGGCGACGGTTCCCGGGAAGGTGGTGCCGCCACCGATGCCCAAGCTGCGACTGGCCCTGGTCACCAGTTTGCCGCCGAGCACCGCCAGCCCGAGTCGAATGTCCAATCGTCCTCCTCACCTTCCGAGCGGCAAGTATAACATAGCGCTTTTGACGGTTTATGACCCGTGTTGCCGCCGCAAGGCGATCCAGCCGCAGCCGCAGTCGTGCCTGCGGACAGCTGGTTTCAGTTGGACAAAGCGCGAGCGATGCTGTATATTCTTTGGTCGTATTCTTGCGTAGATTTCAGGAGGAAGCCCAGTTGGCGAATACCAAGTCCGCACTAAAGGCCATGCGGATGGCCGAGAAGCGGCAACTGCGAAACCGTTCGCTCCGCTCCAGGATGCGGACCTTCTCCAAGAGGGCAGTGGTTGCCCTGGAGGACGGGGCCAGTGAGGCCACCGTCGAGAGCGTGCATGAGGCCATGCGGGTGATAGATCGCACGGCGTCCAAGGGGGTAATCCACCCCAATCAGGCGGCACGCCGCAAGTCCAGGCTGATGAAGAAACTGAATGCCCTGCAGGCAGCGGAGGCATCGTCCGCCAGCTGAGCCAGGCTTGGGTAGCGAGGACCCCGTATAGGGGTCCTTTTTTTGTTGCCCTTTTCAGCTGATCTTGAGTTGACGGTAAAGAATCAGGCGTGCTACAATCTCTTTAGAACAGCCGTTCGGAAGGAGAGCACGGTGAGCAAAGCCAACATGTCCGATCGACAACGCAGAATCCTCAACTACATCACCAGCTTCATTGACTCGCACAGCTACCCGCCCACCGTGCGCGATATCGGCAATGCAGTCGGCATCTCTTCCACCTCGGTTGTCGATTACAACCTGCGCGCCCTGGAGCGCCTTGGCTTGTTGCGCAGAGCGCGAGAGGTCTCGCGCGGCATCGAGCTGACCGAGCAGGCCGCTGGCTGGCGCGGACGCCTCTCAGAGGTGCCGGTGGTGGGCCTGATCGCGGCAGGCGAACCGATCGAGGCCACCGAGGAGCGCGACCAGGATCGCCTGTTGCTTTCGCCGTCGCTCGCGCCCGATGGCTGCTTTGCCCTTCGTGTCAAAGGTAAGTCGATGATCGAGGACTTGATCGACGACGGTGATGTGGTGGTAATCCGCCCGCAAAACTCGGCGGACAACGGCGATATCGTGGTGGCGCTGCTGACGGACGGTGAGACGGAGTCGGGGCGGGCCACGCTGAAGAGGATCTATCGCGAGAAGCACGCGGTGCGCCTGCAACCTGCCAACGCCGAGCTGCCGCCGATCTTCGTCGATCCCGCCAACCTGACCGTGCAGGGCAAGGTGGTGGCGGTTATTCGCCAGGTCGGCTGACAGGCGCGGCCATTGATTTCACACGCGGTCGTGTTGCGGCGCTGAGTCAGCGGCGGCGGCCCACCTCGTAGACGAATGCCTCCATCTCCGCCTCCAGCTCGGCGTTGCCCGTCTTGCTGAGGTAATCGATCTCCACCAGCCGGTCGTAGAGGCGCAGCAGTTCGGCCTTGTTGAAGTTGCGCGCCTGGTTGGCCGCTTTCTCCGCGGGATAACTGGCGATACCCAGCTCCTCCGACATTCTTTGCGGTGGCACGCCCCGGTCCAGGGCGTCCCTGGCTTGCAGGATCAGCCGCAGCTGGCGCACCAGCATGGTAAAGAGGTATTGGGCCGGCTGGCCCTCGGCCAGCAGCCCGCGCAGGTTGCGCAGGGCGGCAGCCCCGTCCCGTCTGCCCACCGAGTCCATGGCGGCGAAGACGTTGCCCTCGCGCACCGAGGCCACCAGCAGCTGTACGTCCGCTTCACTGACCGGTTCCGAGCCGGCGTAGGCTGCCAGCTTCTGCAGCTCGTTGTCGATCAGACGCAGGTCGTTGCCGATATTGGCCAACAGGCCATCGAGCGCGTTGCGCACGAAGCGCAGGCCATAGCGCTGGGCGCGCTCCTGCGCCCACCGACGCAGCTCGTTGGAGTCGGGACGCGGCGCCTGGAAGAGCATGACCTTGCCCTTCAACTCGGTAACGCGCTGGAGGAGCGGGTTGGCGCTCTTCACCGTATCCAATTCGTTGAGCACCAGTTCGGTGCTCTCCGGGATCTCGCCCAGGTAGTCGAGCAGTTCCTGGCGTTCGCCATCGGTCTTACTGGCACTCCTGGCGCCGGCGCGCTTACGCGAGCGGCCCTCAAAGCGAGCCGCCAGGCCGTCAACGATCACCAGGCGACGTTCGACGAAGAAGGAGACGGCCGCGCAGGCGGATCTCAGCTCGTTGGCGGTCAGGTTCTGCGCCGCCAGTCGGGCGATGTTGAGCGCCGCCATGCCGGCGTCGTCCGAAACGGCGGCGCGCCGTTTCGCCAGCCACTCCTCGCGGCCAAATTCGTCGTTGCCGTGGCAGAGGTACAGCATCTAGCCGCTGCACCCGGGCCGGCCTGGTCCGATTGCGCCCTTCATCTCAGGCTTTGTCGGCTTTTGCAGCCAGCTGCGGCAGCAGGTTGGCCATCTCCAGCGCCGAGATTGCCGCGTCGTAGCCCTTGTTGCCCGCCTTGGTGCCGGCGCGCTCGATCGCCTGCTCGATACTGTCGGCGGTGATAATGCCGAACAGGACGGGCACGCCGGTTTGCAGGGCGACGTTGGCGATGCCCTTGGACGACTCGGCGGCCACGTACTCAAAATGCGGCGTGGCTCCGCGAATGACCGCGCCCAGGGCCAGAATGGCGTCGTAGCGGCCGCTATTGGCCATGGCGCGCGCCGTCACCGGGATCTCAAAGGCGCCCGGTACGAGCGCCAGCTCGATATCGTCTTCGCTGACGGCGTGACGGGTCAGCCCGTCGATGGCGCCCTCGAGCAGGCGGCGGCCGATCAGGTCGTTGAAGCGGGAGAGGACGATGCCGAAGCGTTTGCCCTTGCCGTTGAAATTGCCTTCGTAGGTCTTAACCATCTAACTGTTCTCCTTCAAGTAAGTGGCCCATCTTTTCCTGTTTGGTTCGCAAGTAGCGTTTGTTCTCGGGGTTAACGCAGACCGGTATGGGCACGCGTTCCACCACCGTCAGGCCATGGCCCTCCAGTCCAACCACTTTGCGTGGGTTATTGGTGATCAGGCGGATGCGCCGCAGACCGATGTCAGCCAGAATCTGGGCGCCGATGCCGTAGTCACGCAGGTCGTCGGCGAAGCCCAGCTCCAGGTTCGCCTCCACGGTGTCCAGTCCCTTATCCTGCAAGGCGTAGGCGCGCACCTTATTGTGCAGGCCGATGCCACGGCCCTCCTGACGCATGTAGAGGATGACGCCACGCCCCTCTGAAGCCACCATCGCCATCGCCTGTCGCAGCTGGGCGCCGCAGTCGCAGCGCAGCGAGCCGAAGACATCGCCGGTGAGGCACTCGGAGTGGACACGCACCAGCACCGGCTCGTCACCGCTGACGTCGCCCATGATCAGGGCAACGTGCTGATCGTTGTTGAGTGTGTTGGCGTAGGCCACCAGCTCGAAATTGCCGTCCTCGGTGGGCAGATGAGCGCTGGCCACCAGATTGACGTTGCGGTGGTAATCGACCGCTGGGCCCGCCTGAGCCCGGCGTGAGAGGGCCTGCACCTGGGTCTCGCGCTTGCGCCGGTATTCGATCAGCTGAGCGACGCTGATAATGCCGATGCCGTGACGCTCAGCCACCAGCTCGAGATCGGGCAGGCGGGCCATCGTGCCATCCTCGTTCATCACCTCGCAGATCACGCCGGCGGGGTAGAGTCCGGCCAGGCGCGCCAGATCCACCGAGGCCTCGGTCTGGCCGGCCCGCACCAGTACGCCGCCCTCGCGTGCCCGCAGGGGGAAGACGTGGCCCGGCATGGAGATGTCCTCTGGTCGGCTTGACGGGTCAAGCACCGTCTGGATGGTGGTGGCGCGATCGAAGGCGGAGATGCCGGTGCTTACCCCTCGAGCCGCCTCGATCGAAACCGTGAAAGCGGTACCGAAGCGCGAATTGTTGCGCGCCGGCATCAGTGGGATCTGCAGTTCGTCAAGCCGCTTGCCATCGATGGCCAGACAGATTAGACCGCGCCCGTGAGTAGCCATCAGATTGATGATCTCCGGTGTGACCTTCTCCGCGGCGCAGCAGAAGTCCCCCTCGTTCTCGCGATCTTCGTCATCGACGATGATCACCACCTTGCCGGCTTTGTACTGTTCGATTGCCTCTTCGACTGTCAACATTATGCTATTGGACCTCGCGTCGCTATGAATAAGTGGTTCGTGATCTCTACAAGAAGCCGTGCTCGCGCAGAAAACCCTCGCTGAGTCCCTCGCCCCGTGGCGGGGTCACGAACTGTTCCACGTACTTGCCCAGGATATCGTTCTCGATGTTCACCAGGGCCGCCAGGGGCCGCTGCGCCAGGGTGACGGCGCTCTGGGTGAACTGCACCAGCGATACGGTGAAGCCGCTTCGTGTCCGCTCCACCACCGTGAGACTGATGCCGTCCACGGCAACGAAGCCCTTGGCCACGATGTAACGCATGATCGCCTCGTCGCACGCGATGCCCACCACGATGGCCGGCCCATCCTGCCGGCGAGAGGCGATCTTGCCGGTGCCGTCGATGTGCCCCTGCACAAAGTGCCCGCCGATGCGGCTGTTGGGGGTGAGGGCGCGCTCCAGGTTGACGGCCTCGCCGACTGACAGTGCGCCGATGTTGCTGCGGCGCAGCGTCTCCGGCATCAGGCCGACGGTGAAACCCGTCTCGGAGAGGGCGGTCACGGTCAGGCAGACGCCGTTGACGCAGATGCTGTCGCCCAGGCGGGCGCCCTCCAGCACCGTGCGGGCCCGCACCGTCAGGCTGGGGTTGCTGCCTCGTGTCAGACGGGCCACGGTCCCCATCTCCTCCACTATGCCGGTGAACATGGGCTGACCTCCGTTTGGCCGATGTAGCCGGTAATCAGCAGGTCCGCCTCCAGCTGCTCCACTCTGGTTACCTTCACCTGCCAGGCGCTGGTCATCAGTGAGACGCCGCGGCCGAGCACCGGTCCCGGCGCGCCGGCGCCGCCAACCAGTTTGGGAGCGATGAAGACCTGTACCTTCTGCACCATGCCGGCGTCGAAGAGGGCGCCATTGAGCGTCCCTCCCGCTTCACTCAGGATGTTGATTATGCCTCGCTCCGCCAGGGCGCGCAGCGCCTCGGGCAGGCTGACCCTGCCACCCTCGTCGGCTGCCACTAGCAGCTGGGCGCCGGTGTCCCGCAACTGCGCGAGGCGCTCCGCCGGCGCCTCACGGGTAGTGACTATCAGCGTGCGTGCCACCTGGGCATCGTTCAGCAGGCGGGCGTTTGCTGGAATGCGGGCACGGCTGTCGAGCACCACCCGCCAAGGCTGGCGTGGCAGGCAGGCGCCGTGGGCATCGCGGGCGGTGAGCTGGGGGTCGTCCGCCAGCACGGTTTCCACCCCCACCATCACCGCGTCCGCCTGGCGGCGCAGCAGCTGCACGCGCTGCCGTGAGGCGGGCCCGCTCACCCAACGCGCGTCGCCACCGGCCGTGGCGATCTTGCCGTCCAGTGTCATGGCGTACTTGCAGCAGACGAAGGCATGGCCGCTGGTCTGGTAATGCAGGTAGGCCTCGTTCAGCAAGCGGGCCTCGGCCTCGCCACAACCGGCGTGAACAGCGATGCCCGCCTGCCGCAGCTGTTGAGCGCCGCGGCCGTTGACTTGCGGGTTGGGATCGCCGAGGGCGTAGAATACACGGCTGACGCCGGCGGCGATGATCGCCTCGCTGCAGGGCGGGGTGCGGCCGTGGTGCGAGCAAGGCTCAAGCGTCACGTAGAGGGTGGCGCCGCGGGCCTTCTCACCCGCCTGGCGCAGTGCCATCACCTCGGCGTGCGGTCCCCCCGGTGGCTGAGTGGCGCCCTCGCCCACTACCTGGCCGCCGCTAACCAGGACGGCGCCCACGGCGGGGTTGGGGCTGGTGGTTCCCAGCACGGCCTCGGCCAGGGCGAGCGCCCGCTGCATATGCTGGTAGTCGCTGTTCGTAGCTGTCTCAGACAAAAAACACGCACCTCAAACGTCTGTTGACTTCAGGGTACGTGTGCAGCTGCGAGCACGTTCGACTTCTCTCATCCGGACTGTTACCGTCGGCCCTGGAACTGCGCCAGGTCTGTCGCAACAGCGACTCGCGGGCTCTACCGCCGATCAGGAATTGGCGCACTTGGCGCCGCACCTTGCCCCGAAGTCCCTGCGCCGGCACGCTGCTCTGTCGTGTGCGGCGCCCCCCAAGTATACAACGGCAAGGAGGCAGCAACAACAGGCTGTACTGGCCTGATGGCGCCGGTGTTACTGTCGTTTGGCGGCGGCATGCAGACGGGCTACGGCTACCATGGCTATAACGCCGGCAACATCGGCATGACTGGCGATCTGGTAGACGACACGCCATCAACCTCCGGCAAGACCTCTCTCGGCCGCCTCTGGCGCATAGAGACCAAGGCCGGAACGCAGCAAGTGCAAGCACTAGAGCATGGCTACGACGCAGTGGGCAACGTCACTGCCATCAGTGACTTCACGGTTGCCACACCCGGCCAGGGGGCAAACCTCAACGGCGGCCAGGTGCTGGCCTACGACGACCTCGACCGGCTCACCAGCGTTACCGCCAAAGCGGGGCTGCCTAACGGCTACAACCAGTCCTTCACCTACAACCAGATCGGCAACCTCATGAGTGTCACTCGCGAGGGGGTTGCTACCAGTTACAGCTACGGCGGCAGCAAGCCGCACGCGGTCACCGCCGCCGGGTCCAAATCCTACCAGTACGACGCCAACGGCAACATGACCAGCGGCGATGGCCGGGTGCTCAGCTGGGACGTGGAGAACCGCTCCACCCAGGCCGTCAAGGACGGCGTCACCACTTCTTTCGTCTACGACGGTGACGGCAAGCGGGTGCTCAAGACCGCCGGCGGCCAGACCACCGTTTACATCGGCGGCATCTACGAACGTAACCTCAGCACTAACGAGGAGACGCGCTACTACTCCATCGCCGGCAAGCGGGTGGCGTTGCGCAAGAACGCGGCGCTCTCCTACATCATGAGCGACCACCTTGGCGGAACGTGGGGGAT
>CAZMKF010000077.1:0-7030 GCA_964566935.1 uncultured Dehalococcoidales bacterium
AAAACACGCCCCCACAGGCACAGGTCGACGCAGGCGATGCCGCGTGACGCCGGTGATCTTGGCTCTATCCAGCTCGCTGCGTGCCGGTTGCTCAGACGAAGGCGAACTCCTGGCCGAGGCCAAGCTGGCGGGCGCGCTGGTAGACGAGGGCGGCGATGCTGAGGTCCAGCGAGCCGAGGCCGACCAGGACGCAAAGGAGACGCTGAGACGCGGCGGTGCGGCCGGCTCTCCGACCAGCGCAGACCTCCGGCAGGGTGGCGGCGATGTCCTCCTCGCTGAGCTGGCCACGCTCGAACAGGGGCGCCAGGGTACCGCGGTGGCTGGCCTGTTCGACGCTGTCTACGACGATGCGATCGGCGGAGAGGAGGAACTCGTCATCGAACTCCTGGAAGGAACCGAGGGCCAAGGCGGTGACGCCGGGCTGCAACCAGCTGTTGAGGACGACATGGCGCGCCGGCGTGGCGGTGATGACGATATCGGCCCGCTCTGCCGCCTGCCGCGCCGAGGCGACGGACTCGACGGGGAGCGACAGCTCGTCACGCAGACTGGCCGCGCAGCGCGCCGCGGCGGCAGGGTTGCTATCGGCCACCAGCATGCGGCGCACGGGCATGAGGTGGCCGATGGCCTGCAGGGTGGTGCGGCCCTGCACGCCGGCGCCGATCAGGGCGACGCTCTCCGCGCCCTCGCGGGCGAGCAGCTGAGCGGCCACCGCCGCCGCGGCGCCGGTGCGCAGGGTAGTGATGTGGCTGCCCTCCATGACCGAGAGCAGCAGGCCGGTCTCGATATCCTGCAAGAGGATCGTGCCCATGATGAAGGGCAACTGGTGTTTGGCGGGGTTATCGAGCAGGCCGCTCACCCATTTGACGCCAACCGCGCCAAACGGCTCCACGTAGGCGGGCATGGCGTTGCTCCAGTAGTGGTGACCGGCCGGTTCCAGATCGAGGTTGACCTTGGCCGGCATGATCACCTTGCCCTCGGCGTGGGCGTGCAGCACCTGCCGCACCACGGGCAGCACCGCCTTGACATCGATACAGCGCGCGCAATCCTCCAGAGAGAGGAGCAAAGTACGTCGGTTATCCACCGCCTGCCTCCACAGTTCGTTAGTTAAGCCGGCCGCGACAGGCGTCCGCTGCCCTCGCCGGCGCGGCGCGGGCTGAGCGTCAGCCGCCACCCGCACGATGCCCTCCACGGCAATGCCCTCTCGATTGCAGTGGGCGGCGGTGGTGATGCCACCCTGGCGGCAGAAGATCTCCAGGCCGGTGGCGCACTGCGGCCAAACTCGGGCGGAACTCGGCCTCGGCACGCGCCACCGGCCAGAGGGGAGATCGATCAGTTTTCAACGCGCTAACGCAGCAGTTCCTGCTGGGTGAGGCCGACGCACTGGTCGAGGATGTCGCACATCTCCCTGATATCGGCCTCGGTCGAAATCAGAGGCGGCGCCAGGGCCGCGAACTCGGCGCCGCAGCGCAGGATGAGGCCGCGCTCGCGCGCGAACGACTCCAGCATCTTGCCAGGCTGGCGGTCGCTGAACGGTTCACGCGTGTCCCGCTCCTTGACGAACTCGATGCCCTGCAGCAAGCCCATGCCGCGCACATCGCCGATGATGCTGTACTTGCCGTACATCTCGTCGAGGCGGGAGCGCAGGTACTTGCCCTGCAGTTGGGCGTTCTCGACCAGCTTGAGCTCGAGCAGCTGCTGGATGTTGGCCAGGCCGGCCGCCGCCGCCAGGGGCTGGCCGCCGAAGGTGTGGCCGTGGCGGAACTCGACGTGGTCGGAGGCCTCGCCGAGGAAGGCCTGCTGCAGCTCGTCCTTGAACAGCACCGCCGCCAGCGGCGCGTAGCCGCTGGACATGCCCTTGCCGCAACAGATGGCGTCGGGCACGATACCGTAGTGGTCGGCCGCGAACATGGAGCCGGTGCGTCCGAAGCCGGTGATCACCTCGTCGTAAATGAGCAGGACGTTATGGCGGTCGCAGATCTCGCGCACGCGCTGGTGGAACTGGCGCGGCGGCACGATGAAGCCGGTGAAGCCGATACCCACCGGGTTGAGGATGACCGCCGAGACCGTCTCGGGATCCTCCCACCGAATGGTCTCCTCCAGCACGTTGGCGCAGACCAGACCGCACTGGCTGCAATCGCGCCAGCCGTAGACGCAGCGGTAGCAGTAGGGCGGATGAACATGCAGGAAGCCGGTACCCAGCGGCTCAAAGAGGGTCTTGTTGTGCCAGCCGCCGCTGGCCGACATGGCGCCCATGGTGGAGCCGTGGAAAGCGCGGTAGGTACCGATCACCTTGTACTTGCGCGGGTTGCCGGTTTGCTGGTGATACTGACGGGCCAGCTTCATGGCCGTCTCGGTGGCCTCCGAGCCGCCGCTCAGCAGTTTGACCGAGCCGATGCCCGGCGGCGCGATCTGGCGCAGCAACTCCACCAGCTCGAGGGCGCGGTCGTTGGTGCCGTGGATGGGCGGGGCGAAGTTCAGGCGGCGCATCTGGTCGACCATGGCGTCGATGATCGCCTGGTTGTTGTGGCCGGCCGCCACCACGAAGATGCCGGAGAGTCCGTCGAGGTAGGTTTTGCCCGACGTGTCGGTGATGCGCACGCCATCAGCGTGGGAGATGATGAAGGGCTCGCGCGCGAACTGGCGCGACTGACGGAAGTCGAGCGCGTAATGCTCAATCGTCTCGGTCTGTTTGTCCGGGTTGGGCGGATTGGTCAACGGTTGGCCTCCTGCAAGCCTCCCTTTACCGGAGGCGAATTCTGCCGCATCAGTCACAACGCCACCGGCCTCTGGCGGGCGACGCAGGACTGTCAGATGCTGGCGGGCGGCCGTTGAGCCGCCCGCGCACAGTTTTTTACTTTGCCAGTTCTCTCAGGCTGATCAGGCTCTCCTCCACCACCCTGGCCGCCGCCTCGGGCGCGAAGGGGGTGGTGGTGACACCGTAGCCGCCGTCAGGGTAATCCTCCGCGTTGGGGATGTAACCCGTCCAGGCGTTGATGTAGCCTGAGAACATGGTGTGGGCAAAGGGCGAGTTCTTCTTCACGGCGGCGCCTATCTCGGCGAAGGGCTCACCCATCACAGCCACCAGGGCCACATCGCCAATCCTGATGGCGTGCAGCTCCACCTCGGTTTCGGTCTTGCCCTGGAAGGGCCTGGCCAGACGCAGGCGCAGCATGGCCCGTTTGGCCCGCATCATGGCGGTGCGCAATTCCTCCGCCGGCGCGCCCTGCGCCTGCAGGGTCTCCAGCTCGCTTTGGCGCGCGGCCTGCTCCCGCTCGACCTCGGCGAGATCGGGCACGGGCAGCAGCGGCAGCGAGATCTGGCGGGAGAGCACTTTCAGGGCGCCATCCGGCTCCTCCGCCGGCTCGTCCTCGTAGATGCCCAGCTCGGCGCCGGACTCCAGCACGTACTGGAACTTCTCGCGTCGCGGCAGGGGGCTGAGACCGAGGGAGACTTTGGCCGCCTCGAGGCCGAGCAGGGTGCCCAAGCGGCGGTAAACGGAGAGATCGCCGGTGAAATCGCGCACGGCGTGCACGTTGCCGGTGGCGCCCTGCAGGAAGAGGCACTTGCCGCCCACCACCTGCTCCACCACGCGCTTGACCACGCCGGGGTAATCGGGCGTGATGTACTGGTTGGGATGGCCCATGATAGTGGGGTGGCAGCCGTAATTGACGATGGTGGCGATGGGGCGCTCGTCCTCGTCGTCGATGCGCGCCACTACCACCTCATGGTCGACGAAGCCCTCCCAGTTACGTCCCAGGAAGACTTCGCCATCGTACTTGTCCGCCTGCTTGAGACGGCGGTTGACGTTGATCTCAGAGTGGCCACGGCCGGCGGCAATACGGGCCGGCCGCAGGTTGTTGTTGGCCTCCCAGACGGCGCCAGCGATCAGGCCGGGCAGGCTCTCCACGTAGGGGCGCTGCAGGTCGCTGCCCTCGGAGAAATAGATGAGATCGAGGCTCGGACCGGAGTGGGTGTGGATGGCCGAAAGGCGGACGTTGGCCGCCGGGATGCCGGTGAGGGCTTCGATTTCCTCACGGCAGGCCGTGGTCAGATACGCGGTGAAGTTGGCGATGTCGGCGTCCACAATGGCCACCCGCTGGTCGCCGTTGCGCAGCACCAGCGCTGTGGCCCACAGATCGAGGTCCACGCCCACCGCGCGGGTATGGGTTTGCGCGCCCCAGTTGGCATGCGGAATACCAACCGGCGGCGTGATGATCGCTCTGGCCACGCCGGCTTCGAGCTGAGGTGCCATGTCACCCTCCTTAGATCTGGCGATGGAGATTCTGGCGGTGGGGCCAGCCGCCTGGCAGCGGCCCCACCCGGGTCATTATGTCAGACCATCTCCACGTCGCGCCAGTACGTAAGGAAGTTGGGGCTGCGATTGATCGTCTTGATCCGTTTGCCGAGATAGGCGGCCGGAGTGTGGCGGTGCACACCCTTGACGTGCGGCTGGTCCTCGGCATACAGCTGCTGCACCTTCTTGTAGGCGGGCTTGCGCGCCTCCTGACCGGTGGCCTGCCGGCCCTCGTCGAAGGCGGCGTCCATCTCCTTGCGGCTGTACTCGCCGGGGTTGTTGCTCCCCTTGGTGTAGAGGCAGGAGATGCAGAGACCATCGGCATCCCACTCACGCGCCACGGCCGTCTGCGCCATCTGGAAGTCGTGTTGCTGGTAGACCTTCTGGATCCAGACGGCAAACTCGTGCTGCACCAGCTTCACGTTCATGCCGGCGTTCTTCAGCATCGCCTGCAGCAGCTGCCCGTACTTGGGCCACTCGCCGGTGGTGAAGATATCGTACTGGATCTCCTCGCCGCCGTACTTGGCCGCATCCAGGTGCTTCTTGGCCATGTCGAGGTTGAAGTCCGGCCCCTTGATGCTGCCATCGTAGGCCCAGTGCTTGGCGGGGAAGACGTTCCAGCTGGCCTCGCCGTGTCCGAAGTAGACGGTGCGCAGCAGCGAGGCGCGGTCCATGGCGTAGGCGACCGCCATGCGCATGTCGCGGTTGTCGAACGGCGGGGCGGCCTTCTTCAGCAGCGTCCAGGAGTAAGCGGCGCCCGGGGTGGGCGCGATCAGCTTGATGTCCGGCGAGGACTCGAGCTCGGTAATGTAACCGAGACCGATTGAATCAAGGTAATCCATGGTGCCAGCCTTGAGGTTGGCCAGCGCCGTGGCCGCCTCGGTGGCGGGAATGAAGGTGAGCTCGTCGGGATAGTTCTGCGGCTTGCGCCAGTAATCAGGGTTCTTGACGAACTTGATGTGACGGTCGGGCACCCGCTCCACGAACTTGTAGGGACCGGCGCCGATGGGATTCTTGGACTGCTTCTCGCCGTCGGTCTCTTCGGGCGGCATGATCGAGCAGTAAGTCAGGTTGTCGAGCAGGGGCGCGCTCGGCGCCTTGAGGTTGATCTTGACCTGGTACTTGCTCACCGCCTCGACAGAGGCGATATCGCCGATGTAGGCTGCATACTTGCCCTTGGTGCCGATCTCAAGGATGCGCTCCAGCGAGAACTTGACGTCGCCGGCCTCCATCTCGCGCCCGTTGTGGAACTTGACGCCCTTGCGCAGCTCAAACACCCAGGTCTTGGGGTCGGGGTTCGTCCAGGATTCGGCCAGGTCGGGCTGTACCTTGATGTCTTTGTCCCAGGCAGTGAGGCCGTTGAAGACGGAAAGCTGGGTGTTCTGGTCGACCTGCGCAGTGAGCAAATGGGGGTCGAGCTGGATCTGGGCAGCCGTGAAGCCGGCTATGAGGCTCTGCTTGGCCTTGGCGGCGGCGGGCGCCTGTGTTGCCGCTCCGGCCGCTGTAGCAGCTCCGGCCGCCGTGGCAGCTCCGGCCGCCGTGGCAGCTCCGGCCGCCGTGGCAGCTGGCGCCTTGGTCGCCGCCGGCGCGGCGGGTTGACAGGCCGCCAGGCCAATCGCCGCCAGGCTGCCACTCATGATCAGAAAATCGCGACGGGTGAAGCGCTTAGGTGCCATCCGAATCTCCTCCTCAAATGTGAAAGCTTCACTGAAGGCAAACTGGTGCCCCATCCGGAACACTGATAGCGAGCGTCAGCTCGTCTGTTTCGTCTCCTTCACTTCTGTCTTGCGACCGTATCAGGCCGATCGAGTTTCCGCGTGTGCTTCAAATTCACCTCCATATCGGTCACCATGTGGTGAGAAGTCCGCCCTAGCTCAACTGGCTCATGTGGGGATCCAGCGCCTCGCGCAGGCCGTCACCGATGAAGTTCAAAGCCAGAACGGTAAGGAAAATAGCTATGCCGGGAAAGGTGGCGAACCAGGGCGCCTGACTGATCAGGTCACGGCCGGCGCCCAGCATTGAACCCCAGGAGGGCTCCGGCGGTTGCACGCCCAGGCCCAGGAAGCTGAGGGCAGCCTCCACCAGCACGGCGTAGGCAAAGCCGAGCGAGGCCTGCACGATGATAGGCGAGGAAACGTTAGGCAGGATGGTAAGCAGCATGATGCGCGTGTCGCTGGCGCCGAGCGCTCGCGCCGCCTCGGCGTATTCCTTCTGCTTGACAGAGAGCACGTTGGCCCGGGTGATGCGGGCAAAGCCAGGAATGTAGATGATGCCGATGGCAAAGATGGTGCTCTGCAACGAGGGGCCGAGCACCGCCAGAATGAAGATGGCCAGCAGAATGGCGGGAAACGCCTGTAGCGAATCCATCAGCCGCATGATCACACCATCGGCGAAGCGGCCGTAGAAGCCGGAAATCAAACCGAGCGAGATGCCGAAGAAACCAGCCACCATCATGGAGATCAGCCCCACCACCAGCGAGACGCGCGCGCCGTAGATGATGCGGCTGAAGATGTCGCGACCTATGTCGTCCGTGCCTAACCAGTACTGGCCATTGGGCGGCAGCAGCGCATCGCTGGGGAAGGTCTCATACGGATCGTACGGCGCCAGTTGGCCGGCGAAGACAGCGGCCAGAATCACCACCAGCAGGAGGACCATGCCCACTACCGAGGTGCGGTTGCGGCGGTAGCGCCGCCACAGCTCGCGCAAACGCCCCGACGTACTGACGTCTCGCGCCCT
>CAZMKF010000078.1:0-6941 GCA_964566935.1 uncultured Dehalococcoidales bacterium
AAGGGTTGGGCTGTTCGCCCATTAAAGCGGTACGCGAGCTGGGTTCAGAACGTCGTGAGACAGTTCGGTCTCTATCCATCGTGGGCGCAGGAGGCTTGAGGAGGGCCGCCCTCAGTACGAGAGGACCGGGGCGGACGGACCGCCGGTGTGCCGGTTGCCCCGCCAGGGGCATCGCCGGGTAGCTGCGTCCGGACGGGATAAGCGCTGAAAGCATCTAAGTGCGAAGCCCTCTCCAAGATGAGGCCTCCCACAGGGCAACCTGGTAAGGCCGCAGGCAGACCACCTGCTTGATAGGCCGCGGGTGTAAGTATGGCAACATATTCAGCTTAGCGGTACTAATGGCCGAGGGCTTGACCACTCTCTCTCGCCTGCACTCTAGGCGGCAGGCTCGGGTGTTCGACCCCTCAGAAACACACCCTGTCTTCCCTCTTCCCCTCCGGTTGTCAGCGCGGCAGCCGAGAT
This sequence comes from uncultured Dehalococcoidales bacterium, assembly GCA_964566935.1. Taxonomy (GTDB): domain Bacteria; phylum Chloroflexota; class UBA6077; order FW602-bin22; family JAMCYS01; genus CAZMKF01. The sequence continues at coordinate 463 of CAZMKF010000078.1, forward strand.
CCCCCTGGTGTCTCTAGCGGGGCCGTCCCACCCGTTCCCTTCCCGAACACGGCCGTGAAAGACCCCAGCGCCGACGATACTCGAGGGGCAACCCTCCGGGAAAATAGGTAGTCGCCAGGGGGATCTCCACCACCACAAAGCCACCCTTAGCAGGTGGCTTTCTTCGTCACACGGGCACGCGGCCTGCGTCGACGATACTTGAGGGGCAACCCTCCGGGAGTCGCCAGGGGGATCTCCACCACCACGAAGCCACCCTTAGCAGGTGGCTTTCTCCGTCACACGGGGGCGCGGCCTGCGTCGACGACACGCGAGGGGCAACCCTCCGGGACCATGGTAGGTAGTCGCCAGGGGGATCTCCACCACCACAAAGCCACCCTTAGCAGGTGGCTTTCTTCGTCACATAGGCACGCGGCCTGCGGGGGAAACGCTCCAGCGCCAACCATACGCTGCACGCCTGCCCATGCAAGTGCAGGGGCCGGTCTCAGACCGGCCCGCCACCCCATATCGTGGTTACACCCGGCAGCGCGCAAGAGCAGAGCCTGAACTGAAGGCCGCTTCCCCCACCGCCGATACCGTGGCTGACACTGGGGAACACCCGAAGGGCGGCTCTGAGAGCCACCCTCCTTCACCTGCTATGCCCTGTTCGCCGCCCGCCAGCTCAGTTGCGCACAACCAGCGGCAGGAACACCTTCTTCGTGAACACCGGATCCGGCTCGACGTATGTGTGCACCGTGCAGCCCAATTGATTACAGACGGATTGTGCCGTGTTGATCATAGTGGGCGTTACCCGCACGCCTATGTTGTAGTTGGCACCGCCTGAGGAATGCACACCGAACACCGCGTTGTCGGAACCTCGCCTCACGGAAGAGCCGCTTTGACCACCGTAAGTGTCGATCGTATAGGCAAGCAGGTTCGCATCGTATAAAAGCAGACTGCTTTGATGGGCGCTCCACTGCTGACCGTATACCTTGTCTCCCGGATAGCCCGCTATCACCGGCGTCAGATTCACGGAACGCAACGAATACTCGCTAAGCTGGCTCAGCCTCTGCCAGCCGACCGTGTTGCCCAATTGAGTTGAAGGCATGATGATAAAACCGTAGTCGTCCTTGATATTCCCGTCAGTCGTCCAAGCTGTCCGCACGTACGCATCGTCGGCATACTGCGAACCGAACGGCATGGTGGCGCCATCGCGGCCGGGAATTACCTTCAGCGTATCGTACCAAACCTTCGCCTCCGTATCGTAAAGGCAATGCGCCGCCGTAATCAGCACGTCCGGACCGATGAAGGTGCCGGTGCACATGTAGTGCTGGCCCCCAAAGTCGATGTCAAGCATGGCGATCGTGCGCGCCGGCAGGCCGGTAGTAGGAGTGACTCGAATCCGGTCATCCGCGCCGATCACTTTAGAGACACCCAAGTCCGCCTCGGCGATGCCCAAGTCCTCCCCGGCAACGCCCAACTTCGGCCCGGCAAGCTTGCCTACCATCCCACCCTCGGACTGACTCGATCCCTTGCTTACTAAAGGTTCTTCTTGCGCCAGCGCGCCGCCGGTCGACGTCACCACGCCAAACGCGATCAACAGGGCCAGAACCAGGGCGATACGCAGCGCCCTCACCGGTACGTACACCATCATCAGGCCTCCATTCGCAAAGAATACGTCTGTATCACCGTCACCCCGCCGGCGCCCGGCGGCGGCTGAAACTCAATCATCCATTCGCCCCCACCCGCAGCGTACCGAGCTGGTCTTTGCCATTACCGGCCAGTTGAAAACTCTCAAGCATCATTATATCGCCGCACCGGGCCCCACTTGCCAACAAAAGCGTGGCAACATCTTGAGATTATCTTCCGGTTGTCAACGCCACCGCCGAGAGATCACCTGCTACTTCCAACGGCGCTGTTCCACCCGCTCCCTTCCCGAACACGGCCGTGAAAAACTCCAGCGCCAACACTATGCTGCGCGTTTCCCCATACAAACGCAGGGGCCGGTCTGAGACCGGCCCGCCACCCCATGTCTGGTTGCACCCAGGAGCGCAAGGGCAACAGTTAGAGGGCGGCTCTGAGAGCCGCCCTCCTTCACCTGCTATGCCCTGTTCGCCACCCGCCAGATAATCAGCGAACGACCAGCGGCAGGAACACCTTCTTCGTGAACACCGGATCCGGCTCGACGTATGTGTGCACCGTGCAGCCCAATTGATTACAGACGGATTGTGCCGTGTTGATCATAGTGGGCGTTACCCGCACGCCTATGTTGTAGTTGGCACCGCCTGAGGAATGCACACCGAACACCGCGTTGTCGGAACCTCGCCTCACGGAAGAGCCGCTTTGACCACCGTAAGTGTCGATCGTATAGGCAAGCAGGTTCGCATCGTATAAAAGCAGACTGCTTTGATGGGCGCTCCACTGCTGACCGTATACCTTGTCTCCCGGATAGCCCGCTATCACCGGCGTCAGATTCACGGAACGCAACGAATACTCGCTAAGCTGGCTCAGCCTCTGCCAGCCGACCGTGTTGCCCAATTGAGTTGAAGGCATGATGATAAAACCGTAGTCGTCCTTGATATTCCCGTCAGTCGTCCAAGCTGTCCGCACGTACGCATCGTCGGCATACTGCGAACCGAACGGCATGGTGGCGCCATCGCGGCCGGGAATTACCTTCAGCGTATCGTACCAAACCTTCGCCTCCGTATCGTAAAGGCAATGCGCCGCCGTAATCAGCACGTCCGGACCGATGAAGGTGCCGGTGCACATGTAGTGCTGGCCCCCAAAGTCGATGTCAAGCATGGCGATCGTGCGCGCCGGCAGGCCGGTAGTAGGAGTGACTCGAATCCGGTCATCCGCGCCGATCACTTTAGAGACACCCAAGTCCGCCTCGGCGATGCCCAAGTCCTCCCCGGCAACGCCCAACTTCGGCCCGGCAAGCTTGCCTACCATCCCACCCTCGGACTGACTCGATCCCTTGCTTACTAAAGGTTCTTCTTGCGCCAGCGCGCCGCCGGTCGACGTCACCACGCCAAACGCGATCAACAGGGCCAGAACCAGGGCGATACGCAGCGCCCTCACCGGTACGTACACCATCATCAGGCCTCCATTCGCAAAGAATACGTCTGTATCACCGTCACCCCGCCGGCGCCCGGCGGCGGCTGAAACTCAATCATCCATTCGCCCCCACCCGCAGCGTACCGAGCTCATCTTTACCCTGCCGGCAAGTGGAGAACTCTCCGTGGCCATTATATCGTCAATCCCAGCTCCATTTGCCAACACAGGCACAGGAATAGCGAAGTACTCAGCTTAGCGGCACTGATTGTGATGGCGATATAGGCCCATGCGGCAGCACATGACAGGTTTCTCCGCGAAGCCCAGCTGCAGCGTTTGAGTGTCATCTGGCGAGCCGCAGGCTCATCCAGCTGACTTGGCAATCGCAGCCCATGGCTGTGCGCCGCGCATTGACACGTGAAACCCCCTGTAATATATTGGCTGGAGTTTAGGGCAACCTGACTGTCGGCGGTCCATACTATGGGCCGCCGCCTATATATGGGCGAAAAAGCTGGAGGATTCCAATGACTCAACGTGTCGTGCTCGCATATTCCGGTGGACTTGACACTTCGGTTTGCATCAAGTGGCTACACGATAACTACGATGCTGAGGTGATCACGCTCACCATTGATCTTGGCGCCAACGATCGGGACTTGCAGGTCATCCAGGAGAAAGCGCTTGCCCTCGGCGCCCGCAAGGCGCTGGTGATGGATGCGCGCGAGCTGTTCGTGCGTTACTTCGCTTTCCCTGCGCTGCAGGCCGGCGCGCTTTACGAGGGCGGCTACCCGCTGGCCACTGCCCTGGGCCGCCCGCTGATTGCCAAGCTAATGGTAGACACCGCGCGCGAGGAGGGGGCCACCGCCGTCGCCCACGGCTCCACCGGCAAGGGCAATGATCAGGTGCGTTTCGATGTGGCCGTGGCGGCGCTGGCGCCTGAGATGAAGGTGATTGCGCCGGTGCGCGAGTGGCACATGACTCGCGAGGAGGAGATCGAGTACGCGCAAAAGCACAACATTCCCATCCCCATCACCAAGTCGTCGCCCTACAGCCTCGACGTCAACCTCTGGGGGCGCAGCATCGAGGCAGGCGTCCTGGAGAACCCCTGGACGGAGCCGGCCGATGTCTACGAATGGACCAGGGATGTGAAGGACACTCCCGATCAGCCCGCCTACATCGAGATCGGTTTCGAGCGTGGTTTGCCGGTTTCGCTTGATGGCGAAAACATGGACGGCGTCGCCCTGGTAGAGCGCCTCAACGCCTTGGGCGGCGAGCACGGCGTTGGCCGCACCGACCAGGTGGAGAACCGCCTGGTCGGCATCAAATCGCGTGAGATTTACGAGGCGCCGGCGGCTTTCATTCTGCACACCGCCCATCGCGCCATGGAGTCGCTCACCCTGACCAAGGATTCGGCGCGCTTCAAAGCCAAGGTGGCGATTGAGTATGCCGATCTCATTTACAACGGCCTCTGGTTCTCGGCGCTGCATCAGGATCTGGCCGCATATGTCGCCTCCTCGCAGCGGCACGTCACCGGTGTGGTGCGCCTGAAGCTGCATAAGGGGCTCTGCACGGTGGTGGGGCGTCAGTCGCCCGTCTCGCTCTACAGTTTCAACCTGGCCACCTACGATCGTGGCGATACTTTTGACCATAACGCGGCCGTGGGCTTCATCAAGCTGTGGGGCTTGCCGCTGCGCACGCAGGCCCAGATCCAGCTGCTGGGTCAGCCAGAGTCCACTCTTAGCATCATGCCGCCACCCATCAAGGACGAAGACGTGAGCAAGAAGGAGGCGGAGTAGCTGCCGCCGGGAGCGCCGTGAACGATGCCAGCAGAGAAAAAGCTGTGGGGTGGCCGTTTTGAAGCAGCCACCGATGCCGAGGTAGAGGGCTTCACCGAGTCGATCAGCTACGATCGGCGGTTGTTTCGCTACGATATCGCCGGCAGTATCGCTCACTGCCGCATGCTGGCCTCCACGGGGATACTGAGGCAAGCGGAAGCGGAGCAGATAGAAGTCGGTCTGCGCGATATTGAAAGGGAGATCGAGCAGGACAGCTTCCCCTTCGCCACTGCGCTGGAAGACATTCACATGAATATCGAGGCGCGCTTGCGTGAGAAGATCGGCCCGCTGGCTGGCAAGCTGCACACGGCGCGCAGTCGCAACGACCAGGTGGCGCTCGATCTGCGGCTCTACACCCGCAGCGCCGTCCAGGAAACGTGCGCTGGTTTGCTGCAGCTACAGCAGGCGCTCGTCACTGTAGCTGAGCGCGAGAGTGAGACCGTAGTACCCGGCTACACCCACACGCAGCGAGCGCAGCCGGTACTGCTGGCGCACCATTTGCTGGCCTACGTTGAGATGTTCGGGCGCGATTTCTGCCGCCTGCGCGAGTCGCTGGCACGGGTCAATATCTCTCCCCTGGGCTCAGGGGCGCTGGCGGGTGTGGCCTACCCGGTGGATCGTCAGCAGGTGGCGCGCGAATTGGGCATGGCGGGCGTCACCGCCAACAGCATGGACGCCGTCTCCGACCGCGACTTCGTGCTTGAGTACCTGTTCGCCGCCTCACTGATCATGACGCACCTCTCCCGTCTGGCGGAGGAGCTGGTGCTTTGGTCCACGGCCGAGTTCGGCCTGTTGGAGATGGATGACGCCTTCGCCACCGGGTCGAGCATCATGCCGCAGAAGAAGAACGCAGACGTGGCCGAACTGTGCCGGGGTAAGAGCGGCCGGGTCTACGGCCACTTGCTAGGGTTGCTGACCACGCTCAAGGGATTGCCACTCACCTACAACCGCGACCTTCAGGAAGACAAGGAAGGGCTGTTCGATGCGGTAGACACTGTGCTGGCTTGCCTGCGGGTGACCACGCCGATGCTGCTCTCGCTCAAGGTGAATCGCAAACGCGGGCGTGAGCTGGCGGATGGCTCGTTCGCCCTCGCCACCGACCTTGCTGATTACCTGGTCGGCAAGGGGATGCCTTTCCGCGAGGCACATGCGGTGGTGGGCAAGCTGGTGGGCGAACTCTCGCGCAGCGGCCTCAGCTTTGCCGATGTGACGCTGCCCGAATACCAGCAAGTCTCGCCACTGTTTGGCGAAGACGTTTTGGAGATCAACATTGATTCGTCGCTGGCGGCGCGTGACGTGGAGGGCGGCACGGCGCCGCGCCGGGTGGCGGAGGCGTTGCAGGCGGCTCAGCAACGGTTGCGCGCTGAGCGGGCCTGGCTGGAGAGCGATGTTTCCCCCTGAGCGCCCCGCCGCTCAGCGGCATGAGCCGCTGGCGGCGCGCATGCGCCCGCGCACCCTCGACGAGTTCGCCGGTCAGCAGCACATCGTTGGCCACGGCCGTCTCCTGCGTCGTGCCATCCAGGCCGATCAGCTCTCCTCGCTTATTCTCTACGGCCCGCCCGGCACTGGCAAGACCACCCTGGCGATGATCATCGCCAACACCACCAGCTCCCACTT
>CAZMKF010000079.1:0-1123 GCA_964566935.1 uncultured Dehalococcoidales bacterium
GGAGTCTGGATATGCTGGAAGTCAATGTAAACCTCGCTGGCACAAATGCATGCTTCTCATGGCAGGACATTCTAACGCAGCCCCTCCTGGCCCGTATCAACGCGCCATACCTGGGTGTTGCCGCTGCTTGACATACCCCCTCTCTGTCACTACAATACTTCGCATAGTTCAGTTCAATATCTATTCGATCTAAGTAAGCACCACGATACAGGGAGAGACAAATGACCATCAACGATGAGCGACAGGAGGCCGATAACCAGACCCGAGAGCCGCAACTGGGCGACGCGCGCGAACACTGGCGCCGCGCTCGTGAGGAGCTGAGAGCCGCCTTCAATTCAGCCCGCGAGCACCGCCAGCAAGCCCACGCCGCCGGCAAGGGCGACGCTTTTGACGATGCCCTGCAGGACATGGTTGACTCGGCCCAGGATTTCGCCCGCGACCTTGGCGGCGAAGCGCGCCGCCTGGCCAACGAGTTCTGGACCAGCAGCAAGCCACACCTCCAACGAGCCTGGCGCGAACAGTTCGAGGCCAACTACGGCAAGAACGTGCAAGACCACTGGGTATTCAGCGGGCGGCGCTTTCGTCACCTCAGGCACAACGCCCAGACCAACCCCTTCGTGGGCTCGCTGCTCAGCCGTGGTGGTGGCCTGCTGGCCCTTTACGCGCTGCACCTCCTCAACGAGGCGCCTCGGCACGGCAATGAACTGATGCGCGAGATCGAGCACCGCACCGCCGGCAGTTGGAGCTCCAACCCTGGCGCCATGTACCCGCTGCTCTCCATCATGGAGGAAAAGGACCTCGTGACCAGCCAGTGGGAGGATGCTGACAAGCGTACCCGCCGCATCTACCAGATCACCACCGCCGGTACAGAGGAACTGGTGCGCCTGCGCCGGGTGCTCCGGCCTCGCCTGATGGAGGCGATCGAAGTACTAAACACGATCTTCGATGACATCTACCGCGAAGAGACGGTTCCCAGAGAGGAAAGCGTCAATGAAGGCGTTTCCACAACGGGCCCGGCCGACAGCGCCGCAAGCGCCACGCCGACTCCGCCCTGGTGGCGCCGGTAAGCAACCCCTCGCATCGAGAAGCGGGCGGCTTTGGCCGCCCGTTTCTGTTTGCGCCG
>CAZMKF010000079.1:1159-6730 GCA_964566935.1 uncultured Dehalococcoidales bacterium
TGTAGCAACGACCATCGCTGCGAGGAGAGTCAGATGCGCATCGTATTGATCGGACAGGCCGCTTTTGGCGAGGCGGTGTTGACGCGCCTGCTGGAGCAGGGATCCAAGGTGGTTGGTGTCTTCTGCCCTGCCGACCGCACCCCCGACAGCAAGAACCCGCTGCGTGACCGCGCTCGCGCCGCGTCGTTGCCGCTATTTCAGCCGGGCCACATGCGCAACCCTGAGGTTGCCGAACAACTCGCTGAACTGCGTCCCGATCTGGCGGTGATGGCCTTCGTCACCGACATCGTGCCGCTCTCGTTGTTGCAGCTGCCCACCCTGGGCAGCATCCAGTACCACCCTTCGCTCTTGCCTCGTCACCGCGGCGGCAGCGCCTTGAACTGGACGATTATTCAAGGTGATGAGAGAGCTGGCCTCACCATTTTCTGGCCCGACGCCGGCGTGGACACCGGCCCCATTCTCCTGCAGAAGGAGGTCGCGGTCGACCCCGACGAGACGATGGGCGCCCTCTACTTCAACAAGTTGTTTCCGCTGGGCGTCGATGCTATGGCGGAGTCGGTGCGGCTGGTGGAAGCCGGTGAGGCCCCCAAACTGCCGCAAAACGAGGCGGAGGCCACCCACGAAGGCTTGTGCGGGGAAGCGCAGGCCAAGGTGAATTGGCGGCTGGCGGCGCGTCAGCTGTACAACCTGATCCGCGGCACCAATCCCTCACCCGGCGCTCATGCCACGCTGCGAGGGCAAAAGGTGAAGCTGTTCGATTGCAGTCTGCTCCCGGCCGCAGGCGGTGCAGCGGGCGAGATAATTGCCATTGACGAGCGTGGCATTCTGGTGGCGGCGGAGGGTGGCGCCATCCTGCTGCGCCGGGTGCAGGTGCCCGGCGAGGCGAAGGTCGCCGCTCATGAGTTTGCCGCGCAAGCCAGTATTGAGGTGGGCGAGTGCCTCACGTAACAGACGCATCTGTTAAAACCCTTACGCGCTTCTGGAGGATGAAAATGGGCCAAAACAACATCGAGGCAAGCCCAGCCGCTGGCGATCTGGCCAGTCGCGCCCAGGCTGCTGCCATGGCTGCCGGCGCCGTGCTCTTCGGCGTTGCCGATCTCACCAAGGCACGGCAGTTCGTGATGGACCAGGGCGGCGCGCCGCTGGGGCGCTACCAGCGCGCTATCTCGGTCGGCATCCCTGTCCCCGCCGCCCTGGCGGAGGGGCTGGCGGAGCCAGATGATAACTACGCCACCAACTACCACTATCACATCTACGAGGTCGTCGGCCGCCAGCTGCAGGCGGCGGCGCTGGCGGTCAGTATGGAGCTGCAGCGCCACGGTTACGCTGCCTACCCGATTCCCGCCTCAATGACCATTGACAAAGAACGGCTCTGTGGCCTCATCTCCCACAAACTGGCCGCTCACCTGGCCGGCCTCGGTTATATCGGTAAGAGTTGCCTGCTGGTGGCCCCCGTCTACGGTGGGCGGGTGCGCTTCGCCACCGTGCTGACGGACGCGCCGCTGGCAGCCGCTGCGGCGGCGGACGGTAGCTGCGGAGACTGCCGTGCCTGCGTCGACGCCTGCCCGGTAGGCGCATTTCACAACGTCGAGTTCAACCCCGAGGAGCCGCGTGAGGTTCGCTTCGACGCGCACAAGTGCGGCCGTTACATGGATTATCGCGAGAAGACGGTGGGCAGGCGCGTTTGCGGGCAGTGCGTGCTTGCCTGCGACGGCAAGCGCGGCCACTACGCATCGGCGTCCTAAGCGAGAGTCAGGTTATCGGCGCGAGCAGGTGTTGAACGCTGCCGGTTTTAGGTTCGTATCCACGCCCACTTGCGCCGTTAATCGACAGCGGCGCTAACAGCGTTTACACTGGCTCGGTATATGAAACCCTGTTCTAACCGAGTGAGCTGTTAACATCGTGTCAAATCAACTCTCGTCCGTGCCGCTTCAACCTGACCAACCTGCCCGAAACCTGCCGCCGGCAGATCGCTTCGACGGGCCCACGGTGTTGACCGCCTCTTTCGGTCACTTCATGCACGACATGTATCCGTCGTTCGTGGGGACACTGCTGCCGTTGCTCATCCAGAAGCACAGTCTCACCATGGGTGCGGCCGCCGGTCTGGCCACCGTGATCCGCTGGCCATCGCTGGCGATGCCCTTCCTGGGCAACCTGGCCGACCGCTACGACGCCCGCGCCTTCGTCATCTGGGGTCCCACTCTGACCGCCTTCTGCGTCACCGGCATCGGCCTGGCGCCTAACTATCTCAGCATCGTTGTTCTCCTGCTGTTGGGCGGCTTCGCCTCCTCGGCTTTCCATCCGGCCGCCAGCGCCCTGGCCACCAAAGCCAGCGGCGCCTCCTGGGGTAAAGGTTCCTCCTTCTTCATGACGGGCGGCGAGCTGTCGCGCTCGGTGGGGCCACCCTTCATCGTGGCAGTGGTATCGCTCTTCTCGCTTGAAGCCGCCTGGCTGGCGGCTGTGCCGGCCATACTCTACTCACTGTTCGCCTCGAAGCGTCTGGGCGGCAGCGGCATACAACTGAAACGCAAGGCCAGACCGAGCGGCCTGATGGCCGCCATCAAGTCGCGGCGCGGCCCGTTGCTGGTGCTGGTGGGCGTGGTCACCTTCCGTTCGCTGGTGATCGCTGCTTTCCAGGCCTTTTATGTCACTTACCTCACCGGCATCGGTGAGTCGTTGATCTACGCCGGCATGGCGCTGGCCATTTACGAGATTGGCGCTACTCTCGGCGCCTTTGGTGGCGGTCCATTTTCAGATCGCTTCGGCCGCAAGCCGGTAATGGCCGTCTCTCAATTGATGGCCGCTCCGTTGCTGTGGGGCGCCCTTGCCTGGGGCGCTTCCGAGTTTGGTCTGGTGCTGCTCTTCCTCGGTGGGGCGCTGGCCGTCTCGGCCAGTCCGGCGCAGCTGGCGCTGGCACAGGAACTCCTGCCAGAGAACCGCAGCGCCGCCAGCGGCATTCTGATGTTCCTCAACTTCGAGGGCAACGTCTTCGCCACCCTTGCCATCGGTTTCCTCGCCGAACAGATCGGGCTCGGCCCGGCCCTGCACTGGTCCGTGCTGCTCTCCATGCTCTCCCTGCCCTTCACCTGGTTCCTGCCGGACACGCGCGGTATCCCGGGATCTGCCGTGCACTGAGCTTCATCGCGGCCGGATTTGCTGACTGCAGATCAACACTTCAGTACTGACTGCAAGTCAGCCCTTCTCCCCTCAGACATGATCAGGCACACACCCGCACGACATTTCAAGGATCGCATAGTTCTGTAAAGCGACCTCTAGGGCGCAATAGGCGAAGCTGTCTGTTGAACATGGCAAGCCTCCCAGCAGGTTGTCCTCTCACCTGACGCGGAACCGCAACTGACTGTACAATAGCGGCTGACAGCGATGCAGCAGGAGTCGAAACCTTGTCGTCATTATGGCAACGCTTCAAAGAACTGATCGCGCTGCCCAAACACGAAGAAAAACCGCAACCACTACTAAAGCAGGTAGTGATGATCTGCCTGGGCATGCTGGTGCTGGCGGTGGCGTCCTCGTTCACCAACGGTGTGCTGACGGACATGGAAACCGCCCTATCCGCCACGCCAACCGCCACCGCAACCGCCGGCGCCACGGCGACACCCCTGCTCACGCCTGCAGCCTCCCCGCCCACGAGATAGCGCGTGGACAATCATCCTGTATCGCATAGGAGTTAGGAAACATGAGCGACAAAGATAGCAACCTGGCTAGAATGCTTGCCGGCGGTGTGGTTGCCGTGGTACGCATGCGGGAGGCGGGGCCGTTGACCGACGTGGCCGAAGCCTTGGCCGGCGGCGGCATCCGGGCGATCGAGTTCACCCTCACCACCCCCGGCGCGCTGCAGGCGCTGGAGCAGGTGACCGCCTCCGGCGAGAGCGATGTTGTCTGGGGCGCCGGCACGGTGCTGGATGCCGAGACCTGCCGTGCCGCTATCCTGGCCGGCGCGCGCTTCATCGTCTCGCCCACCCTCAACCCGAAGGTGATCGAGGTATGTCGGCGCTACAGCGTCATCGCCGTTCCCGGCGCCTTTACCCCCACGGAAATCCTCACCGCCTGGGAGTGCGGCGCCGACGTGGTCAAGGTCTTCCCCGCCACCGCCCTGGGGCCGCAGTACTTCAAAGACGTGCTCGCTCCCCTGCCTCAGGTGAGACTGCTGCCCACTGGCGGCGTCAGCCTCGAGAACACCGGAGCGTTCATTCGTAACGGCGCTGCCGCCGTGGCCGTGGGCGGCAACCTGGTCAACGCCGCCGACGTAAAGGCCGGCAACTTCGAGGCGCTGCGCGAGCGCGCCGCCCGCTACGTGGAGGCGGTGAAGACGGCGCGCGGCGCCCAGGCATAAACAAGCGGGGCATACCGAGGGTATGCCCCCGTCTCCCGATATAGCAGCGCTCGCCGGTTTCCCGGTTGACCATCAGGTAGGTCACGGGGTTTTTTTGCTCGAAGCGCACGCCAACCTTGGCCAGCTCTTTGGCCACCTTCTCCAGCTCACGCAGGCGCGCACCCAGGCCGGGCCGGCCCAGCTCGACCACCAGGCCGATATCCCCCTCACCAAGGCGGTTGGTGACGTCATTCGTCTTGATCTCCTCCGTGCCGCGCCCCTGCACGCCGGTGGTCGAGTGCTTGATCGTCGGATCGCTGAACTCGACGCGCAGGCTGCGCGGCCACTCCAACTGGGGTGGCGTCAGCGCCCCGGTGGGACATATGTGCGGCGTCGGATCGTAACTCAAGTGCGCCTGCTTGAACAGCCAGCGCAGCGTGCGCACCAGCGTCGGGTTCCTCCCCTCGTTGTGCAGGGTGCGATAGCAGGTGTTGCACTCCACACATTCGTTCCTCATTAACCTGGCTGCGGCCTTTGACGACGGAGATCACCCCCATCGAACAGATCGGTATGCAGTTGCCGCAACCAACGCATTTATCCTGATCGATCTTCACTTCCGCTCGTTCTCCAATTCGCCAGGCGATCCGCTCTGCGGCAGGCGCCAGTGTCGTAAACTAGCAAAGCAGGTCAGCGGTGTCGATGCACAGAGCACCGTTGTTCGCGCCACTCGCCCGCTATAATCAAGTCTGCCGATGTGAGGTGGAAGATGAGAGGATTTGCCGCCCGGCGCACCGAGGCGTTTGCCGAATCAGTGATCCGTGAGATGACGCGGCTCTGCTACGTCTACCACGGCTCTGAGGCCATGAACCTCGCCCAGGGCTTTCCCGATTTCCCGGCGCCGGCGCCCGTCAAAGAGGCCGCCTGCCGCGCCATCTACGACGAGATCAACCAGTACTCGATCACCTGGGGCGCGCGCGACCTGCGAGAGGCGATCGCCGCCAAGACCGAGCGCTTTCGTGGCCTGAAGTCAGACCCGGAGACGATGGTGACGGTCACCTGCGGCGCCACCGAGGCGATGATCGCCACCATGCTGGCCGTGCTGGACCCTGGCGACGAGGTGATTATCTTCAGCCCCTTCTACGAGAACTACGGGCCCGACACCATCCTCTCCGGCGCGGTGCCTCGCTTCGTCGAGCTGCACGCGCCCGACTGGCACATCGACGAGCAGGAACTGGCGGCGG
>CAZMKF010000080.1:0-5695 GCA_964566935.1 uncultured Dehalococcoidales bacterium
GACATGCTCAAGGGCAAGCAGGGCCGTTTCCGCCAAAACCTGCTGGGCAAGCGCGTCGACTACTCCGGCCGTTCGGTTATCGTGGTAGGGCCCACGCTGCATCTGCATCAGTGCGGTCTGCCGAAGCGCATGGCACTGGAATTGTTCAAGCCCTTCGTCATGCGCCGCCTGGTGGAAAAAGGTTTTGCCCACAACATCAAGAGCGCCAAGCGCATCGTGGAGCGGGTGAAACCCGAGGTTTGGGATGCGCTGGAAGAAGTGATCCAGGATCATCCGGTGCTTCTGAACCGGGCGCCAACCCTGCACAGATTGGGCATTCAGGCGTTTGAACCCATCCTGGTCGACGGTTCGGCCATCCAGATTCACCCGCTGGTCTGCGCCGCCTTCGGCGCCGACTTCGATGGCGACCAAATGGCAGTGCACGTGCCGCTCTCGGCGGCGGCCTGCGAAGAGGCCCGCACCCTGATGCTGTCTGTCTACAACCTGCTTTCGCCATCCTCGGGTGAGCCGATCGTGGCTCCCACCCTGGACATGGTGCTGGGCTGCTACTACCTGACCCTGGAACGCCCCGACGCGAAGGGGAGCGGCCAGGTCTTTGGCAGCCCCGACGACGCCCGCCTGGCGCTCGACCTTGGCCAGATAGACCTGCAGGCGCCGATTCAGGTTCGCCTGCACGCCTCTACCGATGGAGACGAAGAGAGCAGCTATATCAGCACCACCGTGGGCAAGATCATCTTCAACGAGATCCTGCCCGAGGACCTGCGCTTCCGTGAGCTGCCGAGCGGTGTGGATACGCGGAAGGTGATGGACCGCAAGGCGCTGCGCGCGACCGTGGGTGAGTGCTACCGTCAGTACGGCACGGCACGCACCGCCTCACTGGTGGACGACATCAAGAGCATTGGCTTCCAGTACGCGACGCGTTCGGGTATCACCATCTCGATCGGCGACATCAGTATCCCCGACGATCGCGACGAGCTTCTGGAGGATGCTGACGGCCGCATAGAGGACATCGCCAAGCAGTTCCGCCGCGGTCTGATCACAGAGGATGAACGCTACCTGCAGGCGATCGACGTTTGGACTGAGACCAGAGATAAGGTCACCGAGGCCGTGCGCCGCAGTATGGATCCGTATGGCTCCATCTATATGATGACTACCTCGGGCGCCAAAGGTAACATCCAGCAGTTGACCCAGATGGCGGGCATGCGTGGCCTGATGGCGGCGCCGTCGGGGCGCATCATCGACCTGCCGATTCGCTCCTCTTTCCGCGAGGGGCTCACCGTGCTGGAGTACTTTATTTCCACACACGGCGCCCGTAAGGGTCTGGCCGACACCGCCATTCGCACAGCGGACTCCGGTTATCTGACTCGCCGCCTGATCGACGTGGCCCAGGATGTTATCGTCACCGAGGAAGATTGTGGTGACGAGACCGGCACCTACTACGAGGAGCGCGGCGAGCGCGGCGTGCGCGTGCCGCTGCGAGACCGCGTGATCGGACGCTATGCGGCGCAGCCCGTGGTCAACGAAAAGACCGGCGAGATCATCATCGATTACAACGAGGAGATCAGCGAAGAGCTGATGGAAGAGGCCGAGAAGGCGGGTGTCACCGGCATCCATGCACGCTCGCCGCTCACCTGTCAGACGCGCCACGGCCTCTGTCAGAAGTGCTACGGGCGCAGTCTGGCCCGTGGGCGCCCGGTAGAAGTGGGCGAAGCTGTGGGTATCATCGCTGCCCAGTCGATCGGTGAGCCGGGTACGCAGCTGACCATGCGCACCTTCCACACCGGTGGTGTGGCCGGCGCGGATATCACCTCGGGTCTGCCCAGGGTGGAGGAGCTGTTTGAGGCACGGGTGCCCAAGGGCCAGGCGATCATCTCCGAGATCGATGGCGAAGTGACGATTGAGCGCACCGACGAATCGCGCCATGCGCGTGTCACCAACCGCGAGGAGTATCGCGATGATGACTACCCCACGCTGGGCGAGGGGGTGGAAGTGCTGGTTGAGGACGGGCAGGACGTTGAGGTTGGCGATGTGCTGATGCGGGTGGACGGCGAGGACGTCACCGCGCACACGTCTGGCAAGGCGTTGATCGAGGATGACAGCCTGGTAGTTCAGTACATTGAGACCGATGAGCGCGAGTACCTCATCCCGCCCTCGGCGCGCCTGCGCGTCGACAGCGGTCAGATGGTTGTGGCCGGCGACCTGCTAACCGAGGGCGCCGCCAATCCGCAGGACGTGCTGCGCATCCGCGGCAAAGAAGCGGTGCAGCGCTACATGGTTGACGAAGTGCAGACCGTATATCGCTCGCAGGGCGTCTCGATCAACGACAAGCACATCGAGACAATTGTGCGGCAGATGCTGCGCAAGGTTCGTGTAGATAACCCGGGTGATACCGACCTGTTGCCGGGCGACTTGGTTGATCGCTTCCTCTACGAAGAGGAGAACGCCACGGTGTTGGCAGAGGGCGGCGAGCCCGCCACCGCCGCCACCGTGCTGTTGGGCGTCACCAAGGCCTCGCTCAACACCGACTCGTTCCTGGCGGCAGCCTCCTTCCAGGAGACTACCCGTGTACTGACCGAGGCGGCGATTCAAGGTAGCGTAGACAAGCTGGTTGGCCTCAAGGAGAACGTCATCATCGGCAAACTGATCCCGGCTGGCTCGGGCGTGCGGTCCGGTTCGGACCTCCTGCCGGAGGCCGAGCCCTACCTCACGCTTGACGGCGAGGGCAGGGTGGAGGCGCTGAGCGAGGAGTTCCTGCTGCGGGATGACGATGCCAACGAGGAGTCGCTCGATTTGGAGGCAACGGCGGTGGGAGAATCCGTGCTGGACGCGGACGAGGCGCCTGCGCCGGAGAATGAGGAGAATCTCGACCTCGCCGACGAAACTGACGTTGACAATGAAGAAGAGGGCTGATACAATACTCCCTCGGTGTCTGCCACTGCTGTGCCTTGTGGCGGGGTAGTGGTGGGCGCTGTTTCTAGTTGTGTAGTTTTTTGGTTGGAAGCAGACAGGCAGATTGCGCGTCTGCTTCCAACCGGTAGGGCCCCTAACGCCGATGCTTCGTAGGGCGGGGCTGCGAGCCTGAGTGGTTCGCCGACCATTGACCCCGCCGAGCGGGAAAGCGTGTTGCCTAGGCGTGGGCAGCGATGTTTTCCCTGGTGCTTCGGACGGCGCCACGTGCGCCAGTCGAAGAGCGATGTAGCCGCTGAGCGGCATTTCGGCTGGAAGGAACTCGCCCCGCGTATGCGTGGGCGCGTTTTTCGTGCGCCCGTGAGGCGCTGATTGCCGTATGGCACTTAGTTGAGAGGAGACCGAGTTTGCCTACTATTAGCCAGTTGGTGCGCAAGGGTCGCAAAGAGAGTGGCAGAAAGACCAAGGCGCCCGCGCTGAGGTTCAATTTCAATACACAGAAGAACCGCATGTTGCGTAGCGAGGGCGCGCCCCAGAAGCGCGGCGTCTGTACCCAGGTGAGGACGACCACGCCCAAGAAGCCGAACTCGGCTCTGCGCAAGATCGCCCGCGTCAGGCTGTCCAACACCATGGAAGTCACGGCTTACATCCCGGGCGTGGGGCACAATCTGCAGGAGCACTCGGTGGTTCTCATCCGCGGCGGCCGTGTCAAGGACCTGCCGGGCGTGCGCTATCACATCGTGCGCGGCGCGCTCGATGCGGGTGGCGTGGGCAACCGCAAGAAGGGCCGCTCCAAGTACGGCGCCAAGGCGCCCAAGGCTTAGTAGGGGTTAGATATGCCGAGAAGAGCTAGAGTTATTCGCCGGGTTCTAATGCCGGACCCTAAGTACAATAGCCGCGGTCTGTCCAAGTTCATGAATCGCATCATGGAACGGGGCAAGAAGAGCACGGCCGAGCGCATCATCTACGATGCCTTCGACATCATCGAGGCGCGCACCAAGCGCAGCCCGATCGAGGTGTACGATCAGGCGATGCGCAACGCGACGCCGACGCTTGAGGTGAAGCCGCGGCGGGTGGGTGGCGCAACCTATCAGGTGCCGGTGGAGATCAAGGGTGAGCGCCGCAACGCGCTGGCCGCCCGCTGGCTGATCAACGCCGCCCGCGCTCGTGCCGGCAAGAGCATGGCCGAGAAACTGGCGGCAGAGATCATCGATGCCTCCCAGAACGTTGGCGTGACGATCAAGCGCCGTGAGGACACCCACCGCATGGCCGAGGCGAACAAGGCTTTTGCCCACTATCGCTGGTAACGTGTTACGCCTCTCCAGCCGAACAAACGGTGGAGAGGCATAGTCTGCCTGTACAGAGGATTTCACTTAATCAGATGACCAGAACGATCGCAATTGAAATGGTTCGCAACATCGGCGTCATTGCCCATATCGACGCGGGTAAGACGACTGTGTCCGAACGCATCCTCTTTTTCACTGGACGTACCTACAAGCTGGGCGAGACCCACAAGGGTACGGCGGTGATGGACTGGATGGATCAGGAGCGAGAGCGTGGTATTACCATCTCTTCTGCCGCTACCACCTGTTTCTGGCGCGACCATCGCATCAACATCATCGATACCCCGGGCCACGTGGATTTCACCGTGGAAGTGGAGCGCAGCCTGCGCGTGCTGGACGGTGGCGTAGTGGTATTTGATGGCGTGGCCGGCGTGGAGCCCCAGTCGGAGACCGTCTGGCACCAGGCCGACAAGTACGGCGTGCCCCGCATCTGCTTCATCAACAAGATGGATCGCACCGGCGCCAACTTCTGGCGCACGATCGGCATGATTCGCGATCGTCTGCAGGCCACGCCGGCGGTCATCCAGGTACCGATTGGGCAGGAGGACAAGTTCACCGGCGCAGTGGACGTTATCCGCAACGTGGCCGTGCGTTTCAGCCAGGACCCGAACGAGGCGCCGGAGGAGTATCCGGTGCCGGCCGAGCTGGCGGAGCAGGTGAACAAACAGCGTGAGCAGTTGATCGAGCAACTGGCCGACACGGATGAGGAGCTGATGATCTCCTATCTGGAAGGCGAGGAGATCGAATCGGGCCGCATTGTCAAGGCACTGCGCCAGGCCACGGTGGATCTGAAAGTGGTGCCCGTTGTCTGCGGCGCGGCGCTCAAGAATATGGGCGTGCAGTCCATGCTCGACGCGGTGGTGGCTTATCTACCCTCACCGATCGACATTCCGCCTGTTACCGGCACGGCGCCGCGTACCGGCGAGCCGGCCGAACGCCTGGCCTCCGACGACGAGCCGTTCTCGGCTCTCATTTTCAAGATTGTGGCGGATGCATATGCCGGCCGGCTGGCTTACCTGCGCATCTACTCCGGCCAAATCACCGCGGGTAAAGCGGTATTGAACGCCAGCAAGGGTCAGAACGAGCGCTTCGGCCGCCTGTTGGCCATGCACGCCAACGCGCGCGAGGAGATTCAAGAGGCGCACGCGGGCGACATCGTGGCCGCCGTGGGCCTGAAGAACACCTTCACCGGCGATACGCTCTGCGCCATTGACAAGCCGATCCTGCTGGAGAACATCGTCTTCCCCGAGCCGGTGATTTCGGTAGCGATCGAACCGCGCACCAAGGACGACCAGGACAAGATGGGCAACGCGCTGGCCCGTTTGGCGGAGGAGGACCCCACCTTCCGCGTGCGCACCGACCCGGATTCGGGACAAACGCTGATCGACGGCATGGGCGAGCTGCACCTGGAGGTGATCGTCGACCGCATGCTGCGTGAGTACAAG
>CAZMKF010000080.1:5804-6513 GCA_964566935.1 uncultured Dehalococcoidales bacterium
GTGCGGCAGACCGGCGGTCACGGCCAGTTCGGCGACGTGGAGCTTGAGGTGGAACCGCTGGAGAGCGGCACCGGCTTCGAGTTCGTCAACAAACTGGTGGGCGGCGCCATTCCCAAGGAGTACGTGCCGGCGGTTGAGGCGGGCGTGCGTGATGCGCTGCTGGGCGGCGTGTTGGCCGGGTATCCCATCCTCGGTCTGCGCGCCACGCTGGTGGACGGCTCTTACCACCCGGTGGACTCGTCGGAGATCGCCTTTAAAATCGCAGGCTCGATGGCCCTGCGCATGGCGGTGGAGAAGGCCTCACCAGTGCTCCTGGAGCCGGTGATGGACGTGGAAGTACTGGTGCCAGAGGACATGGTGGGCGATGTGATCGGCGACTTGACCGCACGGCGCGGGCGCATCGAGGGGATGGAGAGCCGTGAGGCCACCCAGATCGTGCGCGGCCAGGTGCCTCTGGCGACGATGTTTGGTTATGCTACCGATCTGCGGTCGAAGACCCAGGGCCGGGGCAGTTATACGATGCAGTTTTCGCGCTACGAAGAGGTGCCGAAGGCTGTTGGCGACGCAATCCTGGTGAAGACCAGAGGGTATTAGGAGTTTGCTGGGAGCGGCGCGGGCTCAAGGCCGGCCGCGCTACCACGTAGCAGGAGGAGCCTGAGGAGAGATGGCGAAGAAGAAGTTTGAGCGCTCGAAGCCGCATATTAATGTA
>CAZMKF010000081.1:0-6440 GCA_964566935.1 uncultured Dehalococcoidales bacterium
GCCTATTTGCAGAACTTACGCAACAACAGCTGGTACACCGGTTCCGGCACGTAGGGCCGCACGATGGCCTGCCAGCCGATAGGGCCGACCAGACTCTTGAGCATGCTGGACGAGATCTCCGCCAGCTCGCGCGGTGGCTGCAGGAAGACGGTGGTGATGGTGGGGTCGAGGTCGATGTTGATCAGCATCATCGAGCGCTCGTAGGCGAAATCCGCCTCGCTGCGGCTACCGCGCAGCATGTACTGGTAGTTGACCAGGAACTGGTTGACGTATGAATCAACCGTCACGTTGGGGAAGTGGGCGGTAGAGGCGCGCAGTACCTCCATCCTCTCATCCAGGGTGAAGGTGTACTGCTTGCCGGGGTTGGTGCCGATGGCCACCACCAGTTCGTCAAACAGCCGCGCGCCCTGCTCAATCACCCAGAGATGGCCGTTGGTAATGGGGTCCAGGCTGGCCGCGTAAACACACTTGCGCATGCAATCAAACCTCCACCGGGTTAAAAGGACGCTGCAATGCTACCGTAAGTGAGCCCGCAGCGCCAGCCTCTGGCGCCGCGAACGCGTACCCGTTGGAGAGACAACCTGGGTGGACTGCCAAGTCACCACAAACAAAGAGGGGGCGAGCCGGATGGCTCGTCCCCCTCTTTTGAGCTACTACCTAGTAGTCAGGCATCGGCGGCATTGGCGCCGCTTTCTCGTTCTCGGGGATGTCCGAGATCAGGGCCTCGGTGGTGAGGATCATGCCGGCCACGCTGACCGCGTTCTCGAGCGCGGAGCGGGTGACCTTGGCCGGGTCGATAATGCCCGACTTGAGCATGTCGACGAAGTCGTTATGCAGCACGTCATAGCCTATGGTCTGCACGCCCTTCTCACTCTGAATGCGGCGCACCGACTCGACGATGACAGAGCCGTCGCGACCAGCATTCTCGACGATCTGGCGCATCGGCTCTTCCAGAGCGCGGCGCAGAATACTGACGCCGGTGGCCTGGTCGCCCGAGGCCTCCACCTCGTCCAGCGCGCTGACTACGTTGATCAGGGCAACCCCGCCACCAGGCACGATACCTTCCTCAATGGCGGCGCGAGTGGCCGAGAGAGCGTCCTCAACGCGGTGCTTCTTCTCTTTCAGCTCGACCTCGGTGGCCGCGCCGACCTTGATCACCGCCACGCCGCCGGACAACTTGGCCAGCCGCTCTTGCAGCTTCTCGCGATCGTAATCGCTGGTGGTCTCGTCGATCTGCGCCTTGATCTGGCGGATGCGATCCTGAATCTCGCCGTCGCTGCCGTGGCCCTCAACGATGGTCGTCTCATCCTTGTTGGAGGAGACGCGACGCGCCTTGCCCAGATCCTGCAGGGTCACGGACTCAAGCTTGCGGCCCACTTCCTCGCTGATCACGGTGCCACCGGTGAGGATGGCGATGTCGCGCAGCATCTCCTTGCGGCGATCGCCGAAGCCCGGCGCCTTGACTGCCAGCACGTTGAGAGTGCCGCGCAGCTTGTTGACCACCATAGTGGCAAGCGCTTCGCCGTCGACATCCTCGGCAATGATCACCAGCTCCTTGTGGCCGGTCTGCAGCATACTCTCGAGCAGCGGCAGGATGTCCTGGATGGCGGAGATCTTCTTGTCGGTGATCAGAATGTAGGGGTTGTCGAGCACGGCTTCCATGCGTTCGGCGTTAGAGACGAAGTAGGGCGATATGTAACCGCGGTCGAACTGCATGCCCTCCACGTACTCGGTCTCGAACTGCAGGCCCTTTGACTCCTCAACCGTGATGACGCCGTCTTTGCCGACCTTGTCCATCACGTCGGAGAGAAGGGTGCCGATCTGGCGATCACCAGCGGAGATGGTGGCGACATGGGCGATGTCTTCCTTGCCGTTGACCGGGGTGGCCATGGCCTTGATCGCCTCAACCAGCTTGGCGGAGGCCAGGTCCAGGCCCTGCTTCAACTGCATGGGGTTGGCGCCGGCGGCCACGTTGCGCAGGCCTTCGGAAACGATCGACTGCGCCAGCACGGTGGCAGTGGTGGTGCCATCGCCGGCGACATCGTTCGTCTTGGTGGCAGCCTGCTTGAGCAGCTGGGCGCCCATGTTCTCGAACGGATCCTTGAGTTCGATCTCCTTGGCCACCGTGACGCCGTCGTGCGAGACGGTGGGGGGGCCGAACTTCTTGTCGAGGGCGACGTTGCGGCCCTTGGGGCCGAGGGTGGTTTTGACTGCGTTGGCAACGGCGTCAACGCCGGTTTTGAGCGAGTGGCGAGCTTCCTCGCGGAACTTGAGTTGCTTAGGCACTAACTATCTCCTTGTGCGCTTGCTTGATTACGAATGCGTATTCGGCGCGGTGGCGCCGAAGGTCGGCCTAGCCGACGATGCCCATAATGTCCTTCTCGCTGATGATGAGCAGCTCTTCGTCGTGGAGTTTGACTTCGGTGCCAGCGTACTTGGCGTAGAGCACGGTGTCTCCCTCTTTGACTTCCATAACCACCCGCTTGCCCTCGTCGTTAATGCGACCAGGCCCCACGGCGATCACCTTGCCCTCCATGGGCTTCTCTTTGGCGGTGTCCGGCAGGACGATGCCGCCCTTGGTGACGTCCTCGCGAGCGATTGGTTTGACGACCACACGGTCGCCCAACGGCTTGATGCCTTCAGCCATGCTAGTTTGGTAACCTCCTCAAATCACTGTGCAAAACACTAGACGTGCAGTATTCTAGCACTCTTTGTCAACGAGTGCTAAGCACTTGGAGGGTGAGAGTGCTAATCTCCATTCTCATAAGTGATAAAAGCGGGCCAGAACCGCGCCATTAGCCGCCCGGTCGACGGCGGCCCGCTGCTTGCTGTATGCTAGTAGCAGGCTTTGGGCCGTCGTTGCCCATGGAGCGCTCGTTATTGAGTAGTGACATATTGACCCAACTGGGTCTCATACTGTTTCTGATCCTCTTCAACGCCTTCCTGGCGGCGTCCGAGATGGCGATAGTCTCGGTGCGCAAGTCCCGCATCAAGCAGATGGCCGATGACGGCAACAAATCGGCCCGTATGGTGCTGCGGGTGGCGGATAACACCAGTCGCTTCCTGGCCACCATCCAGATCGGCGTCACCCTCTCCGGCATGTTCGCTGCCTCCGTCGGCGCCGTCAGCCTGGTCGTGCCGCTTAGCAACATGCTGCGGCAGTCTTCCGTGCCCTTCCTGGCCAGTAACGCCGATGCTATCGTCCTCTTCGTCGTTACGCTGATCATCTCCTACGTCATGCTGATCCTGGGTGAGCTGGTGCCTAAGAACATCGCCATCCATCACTCGGAGTCTATGGCGTTGCGCGTCGCCCGGCCGATCATCCTGATGGCGCGTATCGCCACGCCGGCGGTCGCTTTCCTCAGCTGGTCCACCAACATGGTGTTGCGGCTGTTCGGCATCCGTGAGAACGCGGTGATGACTCGCGTCACCGAGGATGAGATCATCTCCATGGTTGACGCCGGCGAGGAGGAGGGGGTGATCCCCGCCTTTGAGGGGCAGATGATCCGGAGCGTCTTCGATTTTGGCGACACGGTGGTGCGTGAGGTGATGGTGCCGCGCATCGACATCGTGGCGGTGGAACGCGATACGCCCCTGCATGACGCTCTCAACCTCTTCCTCAAGCTTGGCTTCTCGCGGCTGCCCGTTTACGAGGACACGGTCGACAATATCGTTGGCATTCTCTACGCCAAGGACCTGCTGCGCTACTTCCACACTGAGAACCGTCCCGAGGAGATCTCATCGCTCTATCGCCAGCCGCTGTTTGTGCCGGAGACCAAGCGTCTCAGCGAGCTGATTAGAGAGCTGCAGCAGAGTCGCACTCAGATGGCGATCGCCGTCGATGAGTATGGCGGCACCGCCGGCCTGGTGACGATGGAGGACATGCTGGAGGAGATCGTCGGCGAGATTCGCGACGAGTACGATCACGAGGAAAGTCGCCTCGATATAATCAGCGAGTCCGAAGTGGTGGCAAGTGGCTTGGTGTCGATCGGCGATCTGGCGGAGACGCTGGATGTGGAGCTGGACGTGCCCGACGTCGATACGGTGGGTGGCGTGGTCTACGCGGCGCTGGGCAGAATCCCCCTCAATGGCGATGTGGTCGAGCTGGAGGAGTTGCGCATCACGGTGGAGAAGGTGGCTGGCCGCCGGGTGCGGCAGGTGCGGGTGGTGCGCAAACCCGAGCCCGACCTGGACGAGCAGGGCTGAGTTAGGTAGGTATCGCCGACAGGGTGAAGAGGAGGCCGTCTGTAATGCTACAGACGGCCTCCCTGTTTGCCCGGATGGAGCAAGCCTACTCGCTAACCTCGTCATTGGGGTTGGGACGAGGGCGCCGGGTGCGGCGTACCACGTCCTGTCTGGCCCTGGTGACGGGTTTCCTCTCCTCTGCGGGCGGCGGGGCAGCCGGTGGCGTCGCCGCAGGTTCAGTGGTGGCGGTCTTCGTTTCCTCCTCCTGCGGCGTTGCTGGTTTGGGGCTGGCCGCGCCTGTTTTGGCGCCGCTTCTGGTGCGGCTCGTCTTCGCTGGCATTGGTGGCATGCCTGGCAGCTCCAGGTCCTCGGCGGTGGGCGCATTGCTGGTGCCGGCCTCCAGCCTGGCGATGCCGATCACCTTGTCCTTGGCGGCCACCCGTACCAGGCCGATGCCGGCGGTGGCGCGGCCCATACGCGGCACCCGGTAGACGCCGCTGCGATAGACGGTACCCTCCGCAGTGGCTACCATGATCTCGTCGTTCTCCATGGCCACCCGCACGGTGACTACGTCGCCGGTCTTTTCCATGATGCGGAAGCCGCGCACGCCGCTGCCGCCGCGCCCCTGCACCGGGTAATCCTTCACGCTGGAGCGCTTCACCGCGCCGCGCTCGGCGCCGGTGATCACGTAGCAGTCGCAGTCCTTGGGGATAACGTCGGCGCCGGCCACGCTATCCCTGGCGCCGAGGCGGATGCCACGCACACCGCCGCTGTTGCGGCCGGTGGG
This sequence comes from uncultured Dehalococcoidales bacterium, assembly GCA_964566935.1. GTDB lineage: Bacteria > Chloroflexota > UBA6077 > FW602-bin22 > JAMCYS01 > CAZMKF01. The sequence continues at coordinate 4,973 of CAZMKF010000081.1, forward strand.
GCGCACGCCGTTTTCGTTGAAGCGAATCGATTGCCCCTTGGTGGTGGCGATCAACACGTCGTCGTCACCGTCGGTGGTGCGCACCCAGCGCAGCTCGTCGTCCTCGTCGAGGTTGATGGCGATCAGGCCGTTGGCGCGCACACGGTCGAACTCGTTCAGCTCGATGCGCTTGATCTTGCCGCGCCGGGTGACCATCACGAAGTACTTGCCGGCGTCGAAGCTGCGCACCGAGATGGAGGCGGTCACCATCTCCTGCGGGTCGATGTTGCAGAAGTTGCTCAGTGGCAGGCCGCGGCTCTGGCGGGTGGCCTCCGGGATATCGTAGCCACGCACCTGATAGACGCGCCCGCGGTTAGTGAAGAAGAGGACGTGCGCTTTGGTGTTGGACACCATGAGGTGGATGACCACGTCGTCTTCACGGGTGATGATAGCGCCGGTGCCGGCGCCACGGGCTTTGCGTCGCGGCCGGTAGGTCTCGACCGGCAGGCGGCGCACGTAGCCGCGCTGGCTGACGCCGATCACGATCTCCTGATCGGGGATCAGGTCCTCATCGGTGATCTCCTCGGCCGCGTCGGGCATGATGTGGGTGCGGCGCTCGTCGCCGTACTTGTTCTTCAGCTCCAGCTGCTCGTCGCGAATCAGGTAGAGAATCTTGAGCGGGTTGGCCAGCAGGTCCTCCAGATAGGCCACCAGCTTGGTCACCTCTTCCAGCTCGTCCAGTATCTTCTTGCGCTCAAGGGCGGCAAGCCGGCGGAATTGCATATCGAGGATGGCGGTGGCCTGGATCTCGGTTAACTTGAAAGCGGTCATCAGGTTGCGTCGGGCGGTATCCGCGTTGCGCGAGCGGCGGATGGTGGCCAGTACCTCATCCAGGTTGTCGAGCGCGATCTTCAACCCCTCGAGGATGTGGGCGCGCTGGCGGGCCTTCTCCAGATCAAAGGCGCTGCGGCGGGTCAACACCTGATGGCGGTGATTGAGGAAGTGGGTGAGGGTGGCGCGCAGGGTGAGGGTGCGCGGCTGGGCGTCCACCAGGGCCAGCAGGTTGACCGAAAAGGCCGATTGCATGGCGGTGTGCTTGAATAGCATATTGAGCACCTGGCGCGGGCGCGCGTCGCGCTTCAGTTCGATCACCATGCGCATGCCCTGGCGGTCGGACTCGTCACGCAGATCGGAGATGCCCTCAATGCGCTTGTCGCGCACGAGCACGGCGATCTTCTCCAGCAGGTTGGCTTTGTTCACCTGGTACGGCAGCTCGTTGACCACGATCTGGAAGCGACCCTGCCGCGCCTCCTCGATGTGAGCCTTGGCGCGCACAGCTATGCGGCCGCGACCGGTGGTGTAGGCGCTGCGGATGCCGTCGAGGCCGAGGATGATGCCGCCGGTGGGGAAGTCGGGCCCCTTGACGTACTCCAAAAGCTCGTCCGAACTGATGTCGATGGCGTCATCTATGTAGGCGAGCAGCGCGTCG
>CAZMKF010000082.1:0-5867 GCA_964566935.1 uncultured Dehalococcoidales bacterium
CATCTTGCTGGAGGCGACGGCAGCGGGTTGCCTGCTATATTTGATGATGCGAGGGTTGCTGCTCTCGCTGGGCGGCCACGGCTTCGTGTGGATTGTCGCCCTTTATCAGACGATGCTGCCCACCTTGCTGGTGAGCCTCGTTGTAGCCCCGCTGGTCGACCTGCTCTGCAGGCGGCTGCGCACTGCGGACCGCGGCAAGTCCGATTTAGGCTGGTGATGGAATGTTCGAGAACCTGTCTGACCGACTACAGAGCACCTTCACGCGCCTGCGTGGCAAAGGCAAACTGACCGAGGCGGACGTCGATGTGGCGATGCGCGAAGTGCGCCTTGCCTTGCTGGAGGCAGACGTCAACTTCAAGGTAGTCAAGCAGTTTGTCGCCAATGTACGTGAACGCTCGATAGGTGAGGAGGTTCTCTCCAGCCTTACGCCGGCGCAGCAGGTAATCAAGATAGTCAATGAAGAACTGGTTGCCGTGCTCGGTGAGGCTGGCAGACTCGACCTAGGAGGCACACCTCCGCACGTCATCATGCTGGTCGGCTTGCAGGGAGCAGGCAAGACCACTGCGGCCGCCAAGCTCGCGATGTACCTGCGCAAGCAGGGGCAAAAACCGCTGCTGGTAGCTGCTGACGTGCGCCGGCCCGCCGCGATCGAACAGCTTATTACCCTCGGCAGGCAAATAGACGTACCGGTACACTCCGAGCCGGGCGGCCAGCCTCCTCGTATTGCCGCAAACGCAATCCGATTGGCCAGCGAGAAGGGCAATTCGGTGGTCATCCTCGATACCGCCGGGCGCCTGCACATCGATGAGGAGATGATGGCGGAGATCTCGCAGGTCAAAGAGCGAGCGAAACCATGCGAGATCCTGCTGGTAGCAGATGCCATGACCGGACAGGATGCAGTGCGTATAGCCGAAAGCTTTCAGCAGCAACTCGGTTTGACCGGACTTCTCTTGACCAAAGTGGATGGTGACGCCCGCGGTGGCGCCGCCCTTTCGGTACGCAGTGTTACCGGCGTGCCGATCAAGTTCCTCGGTGTGGGTGAGAAGATGGATGCCCTGGAGGTGTTTCACCCGGATCGCCTAGCCTCTCGTATTCTCGGCATGGGAGACGTGCTCAGCCTGATTGAGAAGGCGCAGGATTCTATCAACAAGCAGGAGGCGCAGCAGCTCGAGAAAAAGCTGCGCAATGCTACTTTCGATCTTGAGGACTTCCTGAACCAGATGCAGCAGATCAAGAAGATGGGTCCGCTGTCCCAACTGCTGGAGATGATTCCGGGTATGGGCGGCGCTCTCAAGAGCCTGCCGTCCGGCGCCGTGGACGACAATCAGCTCAAACGGGTTGAGGCGATCATTTACTCCATGACGCCAGAAGAGCGCCGGCGGCCGGAGATGATCGATGGCAGCAGGCGGCGACGCATCGCCATGGGCAGCGGTGTCAAACCACAAGACGTGAACAACCTGCTCAACCAGTTCCGCCAGATGCAGAAGATGATGAAGCAGTTAACGAGTATGAAGGGCGGCAAGGGGCGAGGCGTACCCCGCTTGCCGTTCGGCATGTGATCGCCGCCGCCCACTCACCGGTGGAGCGCTTAACTGTCCCCGGTCAGGGTGGCCACGGTTATCTCGGCCGCCTGCTTCCAGCTGAAGCGCTGTGCCTGCTCGCGGGCCCGCTGCTGTAAACGCTCCCTCAGGCTCACATCCTCAGCCAACTGAAGCATCGCTGCCGCGAACTCCACGGCATCATTTCGATTGACCAGGATGCCACCGTCACCGACCACCTCAGGCAATGAGGAGTTATCCAAGGCGATCACGGGTATACCGAGAGACATGGCCTCCAGTGCCGGCAAGCCAAACCCCTCGTATAACGATGGCATCAGCAGCGCCGTGGCGCCGAGGTACAGACGCTGCAGCTCAGCTTCGCTCGCCTCCGGCAACAGATCCACTCGATCCTGAAGCCCCTGCTCCATCACGGCCGCCATCGCCTCATCAGGATAGCGGCTCTCGGCTTTGCCAATGACCACCAGACGGTGGGGCAGCGTATCGCGCAACAGTGCCAGGGCCCGCACCGCCAGTCCCAGATTCTTGTGCGGCCGGCCTGCCCCCACAGCCAGGAAGTACGGTTCTCCTTGCGGTTTCGCCGCCTGTGCCGCGCTGCCGGCGGAGACGCTATCAGCGCCCTCCGGCAGCACAACCACCCGGCGAGGGTCGATGCCGTAGAAGGCCACCAGATCCCGACGGGTGCTGTTGGAGACGGTGAAGACGTGTTTGCTGCGCCTTAGGGAGGCCATCAGCATAGGGCCATAGTAGTAGCGTATCCAGCGACCACTGCGGTAGGCGGGGAATCGTTCAAAGATGAGGTCGTGCACGGTGCAGTAGCAGGGGACCGATGCAAACAGCGGCAGGGCGAAATACGGGCTGAGGAACGCCTCACAACCGCTGATGAGCAGCTGCCGGGGCAGGTAGAACTGCTCCTGTAAAGAGTAGAGGGGCATTGGCAGGCGCCGTGCCTCAGCGGCCCGTGAGGTAAGGGCTTCGAGGTCGAAGCGCTCGGACCTCTGTCCGCTCTCGGTGAAGATCACAAACTGGTGCTGCCGGTCTCCGTCCAGCAGCGCCGAGAACAGCCCGTAGGCGAACCGCGCAATGCCACCGAAGCTGTCTCGCACGTAACGCGCGTCGAGCCCTATCCTCATTAAGAAACCGGTCCCCTGCCATTATTGCAGCGCCTATAGTAACCTCAGATTGCGCGGCACGCCATCGCCGCGCCGGTCAGCCCCTCAATGGCTTCGACCTGACCGTCTGCCGGCAGCAGAGACACCTCATACTACCCGTAGCGCTCATGTCTACCGCCAAGTACAGGAGTAAGGCGCCTCGCTCAGCGAAGCATTCGCTCGAAAAACTCGAGGTTGAAGTAGTCAGGTTGCTTGTGCTAGAATCCGGCCCCTGAGCGACCTCGTTGGGGGATCGTCTAGTGGTAGGACAGTGGACTCTGGATCCATAAGCCCAGGTTCGAATCCTGGTCCCCCAGCCAGCAAAGCGCCCGCTCGATTTGAGCGGGCGCTTTTACGTGCGCTGAAAGTAGCGCTCTGGCTTGCCACCGGTCACTCAGAAACCTTAGCTGCTAGTAGCGCAGCTGCTGTTGGCGGTAACGTTCCAGCGTTTGACGGGCCATTTCCTTGACCTCGTCAAACTCATACTCCATCCGGCTGTAAGCCAGGGCGTACCAGTCCGTCTGATTCGTGCCACGCAACACGCCACCGAGGACGATCTCGTTCCCGTTACGTTCGATCTCTTTTATGGTACCCGGCTCGAACCGGTCAGCGACTTGGAGAATCGCCACATACTGCGTGGTCGTACGTTTCCATTCGATTACGCCAAGCATTCGTTCCCCTTTCTGCTGAGATTGCGACTCATTATAGGGGGCGGCGTAGGCTGGCTCAAGCGCGCCCAGCTCACGAAGCTACTCGCCGGCATCGCTTCGCCCCAGTTCCCCCGGCCAGCGTGTTCTTGCTCGCCTGCGGACAACTCTCCCTGGCAGTGAAGCCCTGGCGCTCAGCAACTCATCCAGCCAGGGGACATCGGACGGCACCAGGAGGCCATCCACTCCAGCCGCTATCAGGACCGGTAACAAGGGTAGCGGATTAGCAGAGCCCAGGCTGACGAGAACCGGTTTCTCGGTGACCAGCGCCAATCGTCTTACCTGCGCGAGCTCTATGATGTTGAAAGGCAGGTTGACGCTCTCGAGAGATCGCTCCAGGCAGAACGCCTCGAGCTCCATGCTGTCCAGGGCACGCAAGAGAGAGGGTTCGCTATCGATGGGCGCCATCAGCATCAGGTCCATCTTCTCTGCAAGCAACGCGGCGCTCTCGTCGGTCTTTACACAGGCGAAGTCCGCAACAGGCGACTCGGCATGTGCAGCGTCGCCTTTCCAGCCGATCACGCCCCGCAGCACAGTGGACGGCAGGTCACTGAATCCTCGTTTCGACAATGCCTTTGACTCGACGATTACGGCATCAATAGAGCGGGCGGCCAACCCGCCGGCCGACCGGGAATCGGCGGTGACCATCACAACCAGTCCTGCAGAGTCCTCAGTCTTTGCGGACGAGAAGCCTATCTGACCACGAAGAGAGGAGCGTCTCGCGAGCAGTTTAGCCAGTCTTCCCATAGATTCGCCTCCAATCTGGAGGCCATTATAACTGCGGAGCAGAGACCACTGCTGCCGCGGCCGACCAGGCACGCACGCAAAAACGGCATGCCCTCTTGCCACCACTGCGGCAGCTGTGACGATCCCGCTCTCGTCGACATTGCCTACCCTCAAGCCCTATGCTACATTTGCCTCAGCCGCGATCGTGCGGCAGTTTGAATCCGGCGGAGGGTAGAGTTTGCCCATATCCGGAGCGGTTCTGGCGGGGGGCAGAGGCAGGCGACTGGGCGAAAGCAAAGCTGGTGTTCGCCTGGGCGATACTACCTTGCTGCGGCGTGCCATCGCCACCATGCGCAAGGTAAGCGACGACGTACTGGTTGCAGGGGGAGATTTCGCCGCCGGTGAAGCTGATTGTGTATTCGCTACCGATCCCTTCCCGAACGCAGGTTCCCTGGGCGGTATCTATGCGGCTTTACGTAGATGTCGCTTCGAGCACTGCCTGGTGGTGGCCTGCGATATGCCGTTCTTGCAAACCCATCTGCTCAGCTACCTGGCAGACCTGGCGCCGGGTTACGATGTGGTCATGCCGGAACATGGCGGTCGCCTGGAGCCGTTGCACGCGGTCTATGGACGCGCTTGTCTGCCATCAATCGAGCGCTTGCTCAACAGCGGACAGCGCAAGATACTCGACTTTCTGCCGGAGATTCGCCTGCGCCGCGTGGCTGAGGTTGAATTACGCCGCTTTGATCCGAATCTCAACTCTTTCTTTAACATCAACTGGCCGGCCGACCTGGCAACGGCCAGGCAACTGTTGAGTACAACCACTGGGAGTGTGCCTTGATTACAGTCGAAGAAGCTCTGGAACGCATCCTCGCGCAGTTCTCACAACTTGAGGCCCAGGAGAAGACCCTGCTTACCTCGCTTGGCCAGGTGCTGGCGGCCGATGTGGTAGCGGACCTGAACATCCCACCTCACGATAACTCCGCTATGGATGGCTATGCTGTGCGCGCCGCCGACGTAGAGAACGCCAGCAGGGAGCGACCGGTTGAACTCACCGTTATCGCCAATCTACCGGCGGGCCAGACCTTTGGTGATGAGGTCGTCAGTGGTACCGCCGTACGCATCATGACGGGCGCCCCCATACCTCGCGGCGCCGACACGGTTGTGCAGTTCGAGGACACGGATGAGGGGCTGCCCGACACTGACCGCACCCTCAAACGGGAGAAGGTGCTCGTCTTCCGCTTACCAGGCAAGGGCATGAACATCCGAAAAGCGGGTGAGGATATCCGCGACGGAGAGACTGTGTTGCGGGCCGGCACCGTGATCAGACCAGCGGAGGTGGGCGTGCTGGCGTCATTGGGCTATCAGTCGGTGATGGTCACCCGCAGGCCCTGGGTGGCCGTGGTAGCAACCGGTGATGAGCTGACGGCCCCAGGCGCGGACCTGGAAGCAGGCAAGATCTACAATAGCAACAGTTTCTCCGTCTCAGCGCTGGTGCAGAAGTACGGCGGTATTGCCGCCACCTTTGACGCAACTCGCGACAACAGGGACGACCTCAGCAGTACCCTCAGCCGCGCACTGGGCGCCGACCTGATTATCACGACCGGCGGCGTGTCAACAGGCGACTTCGATATGGTGAAGGACGTGCTGGCGACTGAGGGCGAGGTGGGTTTCTGGCGGGTGCGGATGAAGCCCGGTAAGCCCATCGCCTTCGGCAACATACAGGG
>CAZMKF010000083.1:0-1774 GCA_964566935.1 uncultured Dehalococcoidales bacterium
ACAGTTTGAACAGCAGGTCGATCTCGCTGCTCACCGGCACGCTCGCAGCCAACGCCTGCTGCACCGCTGGGATGGCACGCGAGGCCCCCGGCGTGAGGTACACGACGTCGGCAGCCAGCGCCTCCGCCACGTGATCGCTGCCGGTAATCAGCTTCACAGGCAGATCTCCCAGCAGCTGCAACTCAGTCTGCAGTGCCTCGCGGCGCCGCCGCTCACTCAAAGTCACCTCGGCGCCGTGTGCCACCAGGTAGCGCGCCAGCGCGATATTGGTGCGGGCGCCCAGGCCGATCAGGGTGGCTTTCTGGCCACGCAGCCTGGCCAACTCCAGTTGCCGGCGCTCCTGTGTAAAACGTCGCTCGTTCACAGCAGCAATACCCCCAATGCCAGCAAACCAGAGACCGCTCCCACCAGCCAGAAACGTTGCACCGTCTGCACCTCCGACCAGCCGGACAGTTCGAAGTGGTGATGCAGCGGCGTCATCTTGAAGATGCGCTTGCCGCCCGTCATTTTGAAGTAGGCGACCTGCATGATGACTGAAACTGTCTCCGCCACAAATACGAGGCCAACCAGAATTAGGATGATCGGCTGCTGCACCAGCAGCGCCACCGTACCCAGGCAGGCGCCCAGAGCCAGAGAGCCGGTATCCCCCATGTAGACACTGGCCGGCTTGACATTGAACCAGAGGTAGCCGAGCAGGCTGCCAACGACAATGAAGCAGAAAACAGCCACGCTGTTCATACCGCTGAGCACGGCGATCACGGCGTAGACCGCGAACGCCTGCGCCGCCAGGCCGCCAGCCAGACCATCAAGGCCGTCCGCTTCGTTGACCGCCGCCGAGGTGGAGAAGATGACCAACGCCGCGAATGGCACAAACCAGATGCCCAGATTGAACTCGCCCAGCAACGGCGCCCAGAAGGAGTCGACTCCCAGCAGCAGGTAAAGCAAAGCGCCGATCGCCAGTGCCATGGCGCCATGGATCGGGAACTTCCAGCGTACCCGGTAGCCCAGCCCGCTGGCGCTGCGCAGGTTGTTCAGGTCATCCAGCGTGCCGTATAGCCCAAACAACGCCAGCGCTGCCAGCGGCGCAATGTAGATTCGCCAGTCGCGCAGCACAGCCACCGAAACGGCCACAATTGCCAGGATGAACAGCCAGCCACCGATGGTCGGGGTGCCGATCTTCAGCTGGTGCGACTCCGGCAACTCCTCACGGATCTGTTTGCCCAGGTTGTGGGCACGCAACCAGGCTATATACGGGCCGCCCGCCAGCACAACGATGGCAAAGGCGACAACCGCCGGCAGGAAGAGTAGCGCAGCCTGGTTCAACGGTGCGCCTCCCCTACACACAGTTTGGCGACCACGTTCTCCATGACCATTGAGCGCGAACCCTTCACAAGGATCTGCTCGCCCTCGAGCGGCTCGAAAACAACGTCCTCACTGCGCTCGAACTCTCGCACGTTGAGCATGCCATTGGCGCGTGCCTCATCCGCTATCTGCCGCGCCAGCTGACCCACCGTCACCAAACGTTCGGCTACCTCCGCCACCCGGTGGCCCACCAGGCGATGGCCCTCCGCTTCGTAACTACCCAGCTCCAGCATGTCACCCAGGATGGCAGCGTGTGGTGAGGGCATCTGCGAGAGCACGTCCAACGCCGCCAGGGTAGAGGCGGGACTGGCGTTGTAGGTATCATCGATGATCGTGGAGCCGTTGCGGCCGGGAAGTGTCTGCAGTCGCACGCAACAACGCAGGTTAGCGAGCGCGCTGACCACTTCGGAGA
>CAZMKF010000083.1:1784-5435 GCA_964566935.1 uncultured Dehalococcoidales bacterium
GCTCATGCCACTGTGCAGCGCCGCCGCAGCCGCCGCCAGGGCGTTGCGCACATTGTGGATACCCGGCAACATCAGCTCCACCCTCGCCTGCTCCCCGCCATAGCACAGGCGGAAGGTCGCTCCCGATATGCCGTGCAGCTCGACCTCGCTGCCGCGCACGTCGCAGTCGCAATCCACCCCGAAATAGACGACCTTGGCACGGGTGCGGGCGGCGATGCGGCGGGCGAAACTGTCTTCCGCATTTAGCACCGCCACACCATCCACCGGCAGGGCCTCCACCAGCTCGGCCTTGGCTGCGGCGATGCTTTCGAGTGAGCCCAGACGCTCAAGGTGAGAGTGACCGACGTTGGTGATCACGCCGATGCGTGGTTTGGCGATCTGACAAAGGTCGCGAATCTCGCCCTCCGCATACATGCCCATCTCCAGCACCGCCTTTTCGTGCTTCGAGTGCAGGGAGAGGATAGTGAGCGGCAAGCCGATCTCGTTGTTGTAGTTCTTCTCGTTGCGCAGCACCTGGAACTTGCTGCTCAGCAGGGAGGCCAGGATCTCCCGGGTGCTCGTCTTGCCCACACTACCCGTGACGCCGATCACTTCCACTGACATGCCGGCCCGCCAGTGGGCGGCCAGCTGTTGCAGCGCCACCAGGGAGTCCGGCACGACGAAATAGGCTATCGGGCGTCCCTCCGCCAGGTCGCGCCACTGTGCCGGCTCTACCGCCCGCTCGGCCAGAATGCCGCTGGCGCCGCACTCCACAGCGTTGGCGATGAAGTCATGACCGTCACGTTCACCCCGCAACGCCACGAAAAGCGCGCCCGGGTTCAGCAAACGTGAGTCGTACGCCACCTCATCGAAAGACATCTTCGGATCGAAGTCGCCCTCCACCCCAGCCTGGGGGAGAGCCGCCAGAACGTCGGCCACTGTCAGTTTCTTCATCTCTGCGCCACCTGTGAGGGTGCGATCCTGCTGTGCAGCATCAGCTCACGCAGCAGATCGCTGAATATCGGAGCGGCCACTGCCTCACCCCAAATGTTATCCCTGGGCCGCACAATCGAAACCAGCACCACAAACTGCGGCGCCTCGGCGGGCGCGAAGCCCACGTAGGAAGCAATGGTATCCTGCTTGGAATATACGCCGTCGACCAGCATTTCCGCCGTGCCTGATTTGCCCGCAACCTTGTAGCCCGGTACCTTGGCCGTGCCCACCACGCTCTCCTCCACGGCGTTGACCATGATGCGATTCATGGCTGCCGCAGTCTCCGGCCGTATCACCTGCCGCTCCACCACCGGCGCCACTTTATGCACTCCGTTGGCGTCGCGTATTTCGCTGACGATTTGCGGCTTCATCAGTTTGCCGCCGTTGGCAATGGCGCCCACCGCCCGCGCCATCTGGATTGAGGTGACACCGATGCCCTGACCAAACGAGTTGGTCAAAAGGTCGGTGGGACTCCAACCCTGAGCGCTCTCGCGCCGCACAATGCCTTCGCCCTCGCCGGGCAGATCGACGTTGGTGAGCGTGCCGAAGCCGAAAGCGGTCACGTAGTCGTAGAAGCGCTCCGCGCCCAACTTGCGAGCCACATAGGAGCTGCCGGTGTTGAGCGAGCGCTGGATCACTTCGGCCATCGTCTGCCAGCCGTGCCCGTTGCCATCCCAGTTATAAATGTTGATGCCGCTCTCGGTGACGTAGCCGGCGTCGTAGTAGATCTCGTCGGAGCGAACAGCGCCGGCATCCAGACCGGCGGCCATGGTGATCACCTTGAAAATCGAGCCGGGCTCAAAAACATCGGAGACAGCAGGGAATCTGAGCTCCCGCGCGCTCTGCTCGAACATCGTAGGGTCGGTGAGTGAGAAACTGGGCCGTGAGGCGGCGCCCAGAATGGCGCCGGTGTGCGGATTCATGACGATGATCGTGCCGGAATCCGCCGAGTGCCTGGTGACGGCATCCTGCAAGATGCGCTCTACCGTGCGCTGAATGAAGCGATCGATGGTGGTAACCACGTCCGCCCCATCCCGGGCAACAGTGAGATCACTCGGCCCCAGGGCGATGGCGGAGCCGGCGGTATCCACCTCGCTGTACAGTCTGCCGGGTTGACCAGCCAGCTGCTTGTCCCAACTCATCTCCAGCCCCAGCAGGCCTTGCTGGTCTTTACCGACGAAGCCGAGTAGCTGGCTCGCCAGCGCTCCTTCGGGGTTGAGACGCTTGGCCTCGGGCTCGAAGTAGACGTTGTACAGCCGCAACGCCCGCACTTTGTTGGCGGCGTCCATCGGCATGTACTGTTGCAGGAGGGTGGGGTGGTCACCGGCGGCGGCTATCTTGGTTCGCATCTCCACCTCGCTCTGGCCAATCACGGGCGCCAGTTTGGCGAGCGTCTTGTCCAGGTCCTTGACGTGTTTAGCGTCGATATAGAGTGACTCGTAGGTGACACTCTCGGAGAGTGGCCGTCCGTCGGCGGCAAGAATATCGCCCCGCTCCGCCGGCAGAGTGATGGCCTGCCAGTGCTCTTCGGCCGCCAGGGTACGGTAGTACTGATGCTGGAACACCTGGATGTAGATCAGCTTGCCGGTCACCAGGATGGTAAAGGCGGCCAGAGTGGCGGCGATCAGGTACAGGCGCCAGCGGCGCTCGGCCAGTGGACCGTTATCATTCTTCTTAATGACCGGAGGCTTCAGTCTCACAGTATCAATCCTCGACCATGGCAGGCAGACGTACGTCGTTGCTAATAGGCACGCAGGAAGAGCGGCTCCTCAGGCGGACCCATCTGCAGGCGCTTACTGGCCACCGACTCGACCCTGGTTTGCGAGCTCAGGTTGTTAAGCCTGTGGGTAAGCTGCTTGTTCTCAATCACTAGCCGCTCGTGCTGAGCTTGCAGCTGCTCGATGTCGTAACCACCGGTAGCGATGACACTGGCCTGCCTCAGGTAGAGCAGACCAGCCAGCAGGATGGCCAGAAACAGGCCCACCAGCAGCCCGCCAATCAGCCAGCTTTCGCCCAGCGGCTTCGCTGTCGCAATCGTTTCCATCTGGCCAAACCTTGCTGTGTATACCTTCATCGCTTCACCTCAAACGCTCTGCTATCCGTAATTTCGCGCTGCGGCTGCGCGGATTCGCCGCCACTTCCGCTTCGCCCGCCGTCACCGGCTTGCGCGCTACCGGCCGCAGACCGGCGCGGTGCCCACATTGGCAAACCGGCAGCTGCGGCGGACAGAGGCAATCGCGCGCTTCCCGCTGCATAAACCTCTTAACCAGGCGGTCCTCCAACGAATGGAAGGTGATGACCGCCAGCCTGCCCCCGGTCCGCAACAGCGCCAGCGCCTGCGGCAACGCCTCCTCCAGGGCTGCCAACTCGTCGTTGACGGCGATGCGCAACGCCTGAAAGGTGCGGGTGGCCGGGTGCCTGGCCGACCAGCCCCCGCCCAGCGCGCCAGCCACCAGGGCCGCCAACTCGCCAGTGCCCGTCAGCGGGCGCTGAGCCCGCCGCCTCACGATGGCACGGGCGATCCGGCGCGACTTCGGCTCCTCGCCGTAGCGATAGATAATGTCCGCCAGTTCCTCCTCGCCCAGCTGGTTGAGCAAATCGGCCGCGCTCCGCCCCCGGCTCTGATCGAAGCGCATATCCAACGGCGCGTCCTGATGGAAGCTGAAGCCCCGCTCCGCG
>CAZMKF010000084.1:0-5033 GCA_964566935.1 uncultured Dehalococcoidales bacterium
TGGCGGCCGATCCGGTGTACATCCAGCGCTACGGCCTGCGCCTGGCCCAGGGCATCGCCGCGCTGTTGAACGCTGCAACAGACAGCCCGCGCATCCATCTGCACGTGCATGGCATCGTCGAGGCCGGTACCCCACTGCCGATGGAGGTGCTGCAGGCCATGTCCGGCGTCAGTCCCCGGCTCTCCCTGCACTTCACCCAGCGAGAGGTGAACCTGCAAGGCGCCACACCCAACCAACGCAAGGCCTTTTTTGCCAGCGAGCGCTTCTTGTTTCTGCACGAACTGCTGCAGAAGTACCACCGCCCGATGCTGGTGACCGACATCGATGTCGACCCCATGCAGCACCCAGCCCAGCTGGTGAGCGCCGTGAGCGATGGCGATATCGGCTACACCCGCTTTGGCACCGTGCGCGATGCGTGGGACCGCTACCCGGCCACGGCCCTCGTGCTCCAGCCCTCCGAGGCAGCCATCACGTTCTGCCAGCGCCTGTCGGCCACCATTCTCAGCCTGCTGGGCCAGCACCCCGACCCGTGGTTCGTCGATCAGGTGGCCTTATTCCGCTTGATCGAAGGCGGCAGCACACCTGCCAAGCTCACCTACCTGCCGCTGATCCTGACCGACAGCGACTCGCCGCTGGCGTACTTCCGCATCCTGCACGGCAGTTGGACGGCACAGTGAGCGCAGTAGAGCTTCACGCGGGTGGGATCGGGCAGGGCTAGAGCCCACCTGAGCCGCGAGCGGCTGCGGGAGGCGGTGGAGGTGGTTGTGGTGGGGTGATTGACGAAAGAACATATGTTCTCATATGATGTTGCCCATACATCACCCCATTAGGAGAGAAACAATGGCAAGCAGTTACCGTGGGCTTTACGTCATCTACACCAACGGCCAACCGACCGATGTTCAAGTCCAAGACACGAGCGGTAACGGGCTGCCCCTGCCATTGGCCGACTACCTGGCCCGAGAGGTGAAGCCGGATTGGCGCGAATTGCCAAGCCAAGATGACTACCATCAAGCCAAATCCGGTCAGTAATCGTTGGCTTGAGGATGACCAAGTCTGAAGCCGTCAGCACGGTCAAGCGCGCAAACACCCGGCTCAAGCCTGTTGGTGATGCCTGTTATCGCATTGCCCAACAGCGCGACATCCGCTTACCGCAAAAAGAGCAGAAGCTGATGCTGGCACGGCTGGAGCGGGAATTAACTCCGGAGGACAGCGCCGGCCCAGCACTGCGCGACGCCGTGGACATCTTCTGGCGTGAATTATTCGCAGGCGCTGACTCCCAACGGCAGATGGATCTGGCCAACAACGTGTATTCGGCTGTGCGACAGGTGCAATCGGATCGCTGGTCGCGCCTGGAAAGCCAATACGGAAAAGTCAGCCATTACTTCGACCGTTTCGGGCAAATCAAAAAGCGCTACCGCCAGCCCAAGGAAGAGGAGGAGATTGAGCTGCCCCCCTTTAAAGGCTGCGCCATCACCGTGGTAGGCCTGTTGGCCCTTGTGGTGCTGCTAGTCTGGTGGCTGCTGTCATGAGCACGCGCGTGGCAGTGCATCCATCTGATTGATTGTTTTTCTATTGACGACAGAACATTCGTTCTCATACAATTCAATAGAACAACTGTTCTTGAATGTGAAATGAACGAACGCGATCCGGAGTATCTGGCCGCCCTGCAGCGCCACTACGCCAAAGCCCATGCCTTTCCCTCCTATGACAAGCTGCTGCCTGTCCTGGGAGTGGCGGCACGCTCTGCGGTCAAGACCATCCTCGAGCGCCTGGCCAAGCAAGGCTACCTCGAACGCAACAGTGACGGCGTCTGGATACCCGGCAAACGTTTCTTCGAGCGACCTTTAGCGGAGTGCGCGGTACAAGCCGGTCTGCCGACCGAGGTGGATGACATCTCGACCCAGCCGTTCTACCTGGACGAGTACCTGATCAAGTCCCCGCCGGATACCCTGGTGATCCGAGTGCGGGGCGACTCGATGACGGACGCGCACATCGACGATGGCGATATGGCCATTGTCGATACCCGGCGCGCTGCCGTAGTGGGGGATTTCGTGGTGGCGCGGGTGAACGATCAATTCACGCTCAAGGAACTGGTGATCGAGAGAGGCCAGCGGGCGCTCAAGGCGCACAACCCGGCCTATCCCTTGATCCTGCCAGACGGTGAACTGGACATCGTGGGCGTGGTGGTCGGATTGACCCGCAAGATCGTGCGCTGAGTTCGGTTCTGGAGACAACAACAAGCCAAGGAGCCGAGCATGAGCGTATTCAACCCACCCCATTTCCTGCGTCACATTGGTATGCCGACGCTGCGCGAGTTCACCGAGGCCCACGTTCTCGGCCCGCACTTGACGCTGGACTGGACGCAGGAAGAGGGGACGCTGCCGGCCATGGTGAGTCAGGCGGTTGAAGCGCTGGCCACGGAATTGCCGAACCGCGAGGTGACGGGCGAGCAGCGCAAGGCCATTGCCGATGCACTCGGCTATTGGTACGACGATCTGCGCCGCTGTCACCTGATGGCCAACCCACTGGCAGCGGAGGAGTTCCTGCTCAAGTGTTCCGATGACGATGGGGTGCTGACGGCCTTTGCTGACCGCGACGACCGTGAGAAGGCGATGTGGATGTTCACCTTCCGCGACGAGGCCTTCCGCCAGACCGAACTGCACCTGTCTTTCCTGGCCAAGACCAACGGCAAATATTGGAAGAAGCACCGCATCGAAGCGGGCCTGGACCCCACAGCGGATCGGGCCGCCCTGGAAACCTTCAGCCAGGCGGTGGCCGACATCTACAAAAAGGCCGGTGCCGGCAAGGCCACGCACATCGAGGTCAGCCAGCGCGAGCAGAACATCCAGATCACCCTCTATGTCGAAGGCCCGGTAACCGCCCTGGCGCATTTCAGCCAGAACCACTTCAGCCGCATCACCACCCGCATCGCGCTGGAAACCGCGCTGCTCTATGACCCGCAGACTGGGCTTGTCGAAACCATCGTCAAGGGTGGCGCCAAAAACCACAAGGCGGTGCTGCGGCTCTTTGGCAAACACCTGGTCGGGCACGAGATCAAGCCGGAAGAGATCGAGCCCAAGCGCTACCGTCTCAACGCACTGCGCGATGGACTGGACCCGTTCGAGGACTGGGGACGTTATGGCATTCGTAAGGTGCGCCTGCGCCGCGCCCAGTTCACGCCGATGAACAGTAGCGGCCAGCATATTCACTTTGAAGCGTCGGAGGCCGAATCCGAACCCGATGCCCTGGCACTCGCCCGTGCCCGCCTGAAGGTTAGCCACGCTTTCGAGGCCGAGTACAACCTCGACGGCGCCACGCTGATGGTCTATCCCACCGAAAAAATCCGCCGTGGCCATTTCAGCTTCAACGTCTTCTCCTCGGGCTCGTCCACCATCAAGAACCTGCCAGCCAAGCACCAGCCCATGGCCCAGGCGGTACTGCGCGCCCTAAACGTCATCGATGGCGACGAGCCCGTACCGACGGCGGCGCCAGAGCCCGATGAGGCGATGCTCGCATGAGCACGGTCCAGGTGGAGGCGACTGCGCTCCTATGCCGGTTGCTGGATCAACACGACACACGCATCAATGGCAAAGCCCTGTTTGAAGGGCCTTGGGCGACGGCCGCGCAACCCCTGTTTCGCGAGCGAATGCTCCGGTACACCGGCGATCTGCCCTCAGCGACATGCTATGAATGCTGGATTGAACAAGCGCGCATCGTCGATGATCCCCCGAAATCCTACGCGCTGCGAGACGACCAAGTGCTGCAGATGTGTCCGGAGTGCAAGGACACCGTGGCCCCGGCCTACATCCGTAAAACTTACCAGCCAGCCGTCGAGCAGTTGCTCACCCACCTGATGGTTGGCCTGGGGTTGATGCCCCAGGGCGTGCGCGTCATCCAGCCAGGGGTGGTGTGGCGCCTGGGCACCACGCAGCTTCGTCCCGGCCAACTGCAAACCTGGTACTTCGCGCGTACCTTGCATGACCTCGCTGTGGCGCAGGCCCTGCGTGATCACCTCCAGGGCGAGGGCTTGCTGCACGATGCGGTGATCCTGACCACCAGCGAAACGCCGCTGCCGGCCTTCTCGCCACTCGCGGGTGCTCAGGTCAGATCACTACACACTGTAGGGCGCCTGGGCCAGAGCGCCTTCGAGTTTTTCGATCACCGTCTCAAGACGACCGGCGCGCAGGTCGTGGCTGCGCACGAGCAGGCGCAGTCGCACACCAACACGCTGCGTTACACAGCCAGTGATGGCGTTGTGTATTGGCAGGGCCAGAAGATCAAATTGACACGGCAGCAGAAGGCGATATTGGTGGCGTTGATCGACAGCCGTGATCACGAGCTGGGTCGCGAGGCATTGCGCGAGGCCGCTGGTTCCAAGGATGAGAAGTTCTCGCCCAGCAAGACCTTTCAGCGCATACCCGAGGTCTACCACGGCTTCATCCACTACGACGAGGAAGAGGAGCGCTATGCCCTCAAGATCAGCGATGAGGATACCTACTGGCTGAAATAGCACGCCCGTACAACCCCACCCCCAAGAGCCCGGCTGGCAATCCCAGACCGGGTTTTTTGCATTCTGCAGGCACGAAACGCGTTTGTGTAATGGGTCTGTGTAATGCGTGTAGCGCTCTGTGTAATGCCACTTGAGGAAATGCACCTGTCGGCAGCGGCAAGCCCGCAACCGATTTCAGGCAACTCTTTCAAGGAGCATTTCCATGACCAGCGCATCGCTGAATACGGCCCTCGCAGCCACCGCGCTTGCCCCCACACCCCTGGCGGCAGCCCTTTCCCAAAGCGGCATCACCCTGCCGATTCCCTTCCTTGACCTCTCCGCCCAGGTCATCCGTGACCTGCCGCTGGAGAACGTCTTCAGCGCTTCCTCAGTGACGCCAAGTCTGAACTTGCCACCCTGGCGGCCATGCTGCAGACCGGCCTGGAGATGCGCTACGCCGATGAGGCCCGCGCACAGCTGCTCGCCAAAGGCCAGGACACCGGCACCACCCACATCCAGGACGGCGACTTCGACATCACCGTCG
>CAZMKF010000085.1:0-3344 GCA_964566935.1 uncultured Dehalococcoidales bacterium
CCACGCCGCTATGGTATCATTAGCCGGTTATGATGACCTTTAGAATCTTCCGCGACGGCGAACCGGGCGCCCAGTCACTGCTTGCCCGCCGCCCGCTGGCGGAGGCCGCCGCCGATCCAAAGCTGGCCGCGCGCCTGCAAGCCACCTTCGGCGAGCCGGTCACTCCCGACCAGGCAGTTGCCCGTATCATCGCCGAGGTGCGCCGCGCCGGGGACGCCGCCCTCCGTCATTGGAGCCGTCGCATCGAGGGTGTTGAACTCGACGATTTCGTCATCTCAGAGGCCGAGTTTGAGCAGGCGAGGGCGGCCGTGCCGGCCCCACTCTACGACGCTCTATGCACCGCCGCGGGCCGCATCGAGGCCTTTCACCAGCGCCAACTGCGCAACTCCTGGCTCGACCAGCAGAATGGTTCGCTGATGGGCCAACTGGTGCAGCCGCTGCAGCGAGTGGGCGTGTACGCCCCGGGCGGCCGCGCCGTCTACCCCTCCACCTTGTTGATGCTCGCGGTGCCCGCTCGGGTGGCCGGCGTAGCCGAGGTGGTGGTGGCCAGCCCGCCTCAGCCCGATGGCAGAGTGGCTGCTGCTGTGCTGGCGGCGGCCCAGATTGCCGGCGTGCGGTGTGTTTACAAGCTGGGTGGCGCCCAGGCGATTGCCGCCCTGGCGCTAGGCACGGAGAGTATCCCCAGGGTGGACAAGATCGTCGGCCCCGGCAACATCTTCGTCGCGCTGGCCAAACGCCGCCTCTTCGGCGAGGTTGGTATCGACCAGGTGGCCGGACCCACCGAGACCCTGCTGATCGCGGACGACAGCGCCGACCCCGAGCTCATTGCCAGCGATCTGCTCGCCCAGGCCGAGCACGATCCCATGGCCACGCCCCTGTTGCTCACTATCAGCGTGGCAAAGGCGGAAGCGGTGGCCTCGGCCGTCAGGCGCCAGCTGGCATCGCTGCCCACCGCCGCCGTCGCCGCCAGCTCACTGCAAGCGAACGGCGGCGCCGTGGTGGTCGCCAGCCTGGAGCGCGCCGTGGCACTGGCCAACGCCTTCGCCCCCGAGCACCTCTGCCTGCTGGTGGCCGACCCCTGGCGTCTCTTGCCGTTGATTCGCAACGCCGGTGGCGTCTTCATGGGCGAACGCTCACCCGAGGTGATGGGTGACTACGTGGCAGGGCCCAGCCATGTCATGCCGACCGGTGGCTCGGCGCGCTTCAGCTCCGCCGGCAATACGGACGACTTCGTCAAGATCAGCAACCTGATGGCCCTCAGCGAAGCGGAGTTTCGCGCGCTCGCGCCGGCGGCCCTTACCCTGGCGGAGGCGGAGGGACTGAGCGCCCACGCCGCCGCCGTTCGCATCAGAATGAATAAGGAAGACCAACATGAGTAGAGCATTTGACGCCAAACGCCTGATGAGACCGATCGTTGACAGCTTCGCCGGTTACAAACCGGTGGAACCGTTTGAGAAGTTGAGCGAGAAGCTGGGCATTCCGATCGATGAGATCGTCAAACTGGACGCCAACGAAAACCCCTACGGCTGCGCTCCCAAGGTGCGGGAAGCGATCGCCGCCTACGACGGGCTGCACATCTATCCGGACTCGTTCGCCGTTGAACTGAGCGAGCACCTGGAGCGTTACCTGGGCGTCAGCAAAGACATGATCGTCACCAGCAACGGCTCGGACGAAATGCTCGATTTCCTTGCCCGCCTCTTCATCTCTCCCGGCGATAACGCCATCACCGCCGTGCCCACCTTCCCCATGTACCGCTTCAACGTCACCTTGTTCGACGGCCAGATGCGGGAAGTGCCGCGAACCGAGGCATTCGAGCTGGACGTGGACGCCATACTGGCGGCGGTGGACGAGCGCACCAAGCTGATCCTGGTAGCCACTCCCAACAACCCCACCGGCAACTCCGCCAGCGAGGAGCAGGTGCGTCGCCTCCTGCAGGCCGACGCGATGGTGGTAATTGACGAGGCCTACGCCGAGTTCTCCGGTGCCAGCTACGTCTCCTGGGTGGCAGAGCACGAAAACCTCATCGTGCTGCGCACCTTCAGCAAATGGGCCGGCCTCGCCGGCTTGCGCGTGGGCTATGGCATCTTCCACCCCAACGTCATCCAATGGATGTGGCGGGTGAAGCCTCCCTATACAGTCAACGTGCTCGGCCAGGCGGCGGCCATCGCCTCACTGGCAGATAAAGAGTATCTGATGGACAACGTGCGCAAGCTGGTGGCGGAGCGCGAGCGTCTGGCCGCCGCCCTCCGCCAGACGGGCTACCTCGAGGTCTACCCGTCCGAGGCCAACTACCTCTACGTCAAATTCCTGGAGGGAGACGCGCTGCGCACCAAACAGGAGTTGGAGAAACGCGGCATCCTCGTACGCTACTACGATGAGGAGTACCTGCGCGGTGGCTTCCGCATCACGGTCGGCAAGCCGGAGCACACCGACAAGCTGGTGGCTGCCCTGAGGGAGATCCGGGCCAGCGAGTCCGCCTGAGCCACCTGCAACCAGTCGACCACGGCGCCCCCTTAATCCGGGGGCGCCTTTTTTGCGCCGGAACCAGCCCTCCAGGACGTGAGCGCATGCTTTGTCAGGCTTGCTGGTTGCCTCCATAACCAGCAGCAGATATCATGACGTCAATCAACTGCAGTATTAGGGGTAGCACTATGGCGCGCAAAGCTACGGTGGACCGCAAGACGGGCGAGACGGAGGTAAGCGTTAGCATTGACCTTGACGGCAGTGGCAAGGCGACGATCGCCACGGGGGTGGGCTTCTTCGACCACATGCTCAACGCTTTTGCCCGCCACGGCGTGTTTGACCTGGAGGTGAGCGCCAGTGGTGACCTGGAGATAGACGAACACCATACCGTGGAAGACGTGGCCATCGTCATGGGGCGGGCCATCCTGGCCGCTGTGGGGGAGCGCAAGGGCATCGTGCGCGTGGGCACGGCGACTGTACCGCTTGACGAGGCGCTGGCGAGCGTCACCATCGACGTGAGCGGCCGTGGCTACGCCGTCTTCAGCGGCCAGCTCGGCCCGGCCCGGGTGGGAGAACTCGATCCTATCCTGGTACCCCATTTCATTGAGACGTTGGCGCGAGAGGGCGCACTGAACGTGCACGCCTCCATCCTGGCTGGTCAAAACGACCACCACAAGATAGAGGCGTTGTTCAAGGCGCTGGGCCGCGCACTGGACGCCGCCACCCGCATTGACGCGCGTTTGGGCGGCAGCATCCCCTCCACCAAGGGCACGCTGGGCTGAGCCAGGCGCCCTGGTATGCCTTAATCGCTGGTAGTACGCACCACCAGCACGGGGCACTTAGCGTTGTGGGCGACGAAGGACGAAACGCTTCCCAGTAGC
>CAZMKF010000085.1:3354-4988 GCA_964566935.1 uncultured Dehalococcoidales bacterium
TACCGGTGGCGCCTATCACGATCAGGTCAGCGCCACCGGTATCTCCGGTGGCGCCTATCACGATCAGGTCAGCGCCGCGCTCGTTAGCCGCGCGCACGATCGTGCGTCCCGGGTGACCCTCCAGCTGGATCACCTCGACCTCCACGCCGTTCTCCTCCACCTCAGTCTGTGCCTTGGCCAAGGCCAGTTTGCCGCGGTCGCTGAGTTCCTGAACCGCTCCCTGGTAATGAACGCCCAACGATATGGTGCGATGAGTATCGACCGCATAGAGGACGATAATCCTGGCCTTGGCGAGATAGACGGCGTGCTGCACCGCCGTGTCCGCCACGCGCGAACCGTCAGTGGGAACAAGAATAGTTTTGTAGCCGACCGATTGTGACATCATCGGTGTTGGAACCCCCATCCCATTAGTGTAGCTACCTGCATACCGGCAATGTTATCCGAGTGCGCGCGCGATGTCCAAACACCAGCCGGCGGACTGGAGCGTCTGCATGCGGTGGCCCACGCCGGCAAGCGGCGCGGCTATAATCCCCCCATGAGTAGCATCAAGCCGGCGGTACTGGTTGAACTGCCCGGCGCCTGGCCCGATTACGAGCTGCTGGATAGCGGCGACGGCTGCAAACTGGAGCGGTTTGCCGACCGGCTGCTGATCCGGCCCGAAAAGGCGGCATTGTGGCGACGGGCTCTGCCTCCCCAGGAGTGGCTGGCGGCCGACGCTGAGTATGTGTCGCAGGCCGGCGGCAACGGCAGCTGGCGGCTGAGCCACCCCCAGAGCGATCGCTGGCAGATGCGCTATGGAGGGCTGCGCTACGTCTGCTATCTCAGCCCATTCCGCCATACCGGCGTCTTTCCCGAACAAGCGCCACAGTGGCACTGGCTCGACCAGGCGCTCCTGCTTCACCGCCGGCCGGCGCGGGTGCTCAATCTCTTCGCCTACACGGGCATTGCCACCCTGGTGGCGGCTGCGCGAGGCGCCTCAGTGTCGCACGTTGATGCCTCGCGCCCCAGCATCGCCTGGGCGCAGGAGAACGCCACCGCCTCCGGCCTGCGCGATCGTCCGATTCGCTGGCTGCTGGATGATTCTCTCAAGTTCGTGCAGCGCGAACTGCGCCGTCAGGCCAGCTACGACGGCATCGTACTCGATCCGCCGCCCTTCGGCCGCGGTCCGTCCGGCCAGCTCTGGCGCTTCGAGAGCTCCTTTCCCCTGTTGCTGCAAGAGTGCGGCCGGCTGCTTTCGCCACAGGCCCGCTTCCTGCTGGTCACCGCCTACGCGATTGAGGACTCTGCGCTCACCCTGGCCAACCTGCTGGCCGAGACGCTGGCCGGCCGCGGCGGCACAATCGAGTGCGGCGAGCTGGCCCTGTGCGACCGCGCCGGCCGCCTCCTCTCGCTGGCCATTTTCGCCCGCTGGCTGCGCCGGGATTAGCGAATATGGCAAGAGGCTGGCGCAAACAACAGAGCAACGACCGCTTCTTTCGTCGCGCCCAGGCCGAAGGCTACCGTGCCCGCTCCGCCTACAAACTGCAGCAGCTGAATGAGCGCTTCGCCTTGTTGCGACCCGGTCAGCAGGTGCTGGATCTGGGCGCGGCGCCGGGCAGTTGGAGCCAGGTGGCCAGCGCCATCGTCGGCGAAAC
>CAZMKF010000086.1:0-4605 GCA_964566935.1 uncultured Dehalococcoidales bacterium
GGTTGGGCGGGCGCCGGGGCGGTCGGCAGTGCGGTGGGAGCGCCGGAGACGAGCTGCAATTCACGGTGCTCCTCCAGGATAGCAGCCAGTTCATCGCGATCCAGGGGAGCGGCCAACAGTTCGCGCGCTCCGGCCAGCATTGCTCTTTGGATACAACCCGGCTCGCAGGTGGTGCCGATCAGAAACACGCCGAGGCGCGGCTGGCTGATCCTCAGATGCTCGGTGATGGCGAAGGAGTCGCCGCCGGGGATCTCCTGGGTGAGCAGCAGAATGTTCGGGTTCAGCTCGCTCGCCAGGCGCAGCACCTCGCTACCATCGGTGGTGGAGCCGACAATCTCCGTTTCGGGAATGCTGTTCACCATCTCGGCGGTGGCATCAGCGAAGTCCTGGTCGAACATCGCCAACATTATGCGCATCTTTATTGTCTTCATAGTAGTTATTTCACCTATGAGCTGCTGTCGCGCGGCTACGGCACCTGGATATTGTATCGCTCGATCAGTTTCTTCATATCGGTGGCGTCGACAGAGTAGATCTGCTCGTCGCCGGCGGCACGCAACACCACCTCTTTCTTTGCCTCTGGATGATCCTTCACCTGTTTGAGGGTGAGCGCATCCTCGCGCGAGACAGCGAAAGTAAGCAGGTTACTGGTTGCGTCAGAGGCGCGCTGAGTTTTTTGTAACGTGTCCGCTACCACCGGGCCGATGCTCTGCACCTTCATATTCTGGATGAGAATCTGGGTGACTCCACCCGCCGGCAGGTTGGCCGTTGAGCCGGTGGTTGGCAGCGTGCCCAGCTCCTTGGCCGTATCCACGGTCACCAGAAGGTCCACCGCGTCACCGATCTTGATGGCGCCGATGCCTACGATGTCCGAGCCTGGGAAGGTAACGAGGACCTTGCCGTCTTCAAGGCTGAAAGCCAGCCAGTCCTCGCCAGCAGCATCGGCGAGCCTCTCGCTGAGCACCCAGTCGCCTGGGTACAGGTCCGCCAGCGCCATCTTGCCGGCAGCCGCCTCGATTGAGCTGACTGCATTGGCGGGCTTCAGATCAGCCGGCACAGTGACCAGCTCGAGGGCAGGCGCAGCGATCGTGGTGCGCGCAGGCACATGCACTGCCACCTTTACCGCTCGCACGGTCTCGACGCGGCTGGTCTTCATGGCGTTCTGCACTAACACGTAAACGCCGATGGCTACGGCGATAGCGAGTATGATGCCGACAACCAGGAATACTATTCCGCTCCTACGCTTCATCGGCTACACCCCCGGTGGTTGGACTCAGGCTTCCCTGGCACAAAGAAAGTGATCAACGGATTATTGCTTACTGAGTGAGAGAGCCGCTTCTCGCTTGGCAGTGGAAGCGGCTCCTTGAGCAAAGAACTGGCCCGGATTGCGTCTCCGGGCCACCTAAATGCACCCGATTGGCGGTTTAGCCGCCGAGTGCATCGGTGATGGCAGTGAAGGCGCCTTCAATGCCACCCTGAACCGCCGTAAGGGCGGCGATCAGCATCACCGCGATGAGGGCGATGATCAGCGCGTACTCGACCAGGCCCTGGCCTTCCTCGCGCTCAAGTTGAATCCTCGACAGGATGTTCGCTACCATTTAATGATTTCTCCTCCCGACTTAGTTTAGTCGCTTTTAGATTTGGTGGCTTCTCGCTCACCTCTGTATGGCGATATGGTACTAGTGCTTTGGTGAGTGGACAATGAGAAGGTCATACCCCGCAGGCTGAACGATAGCTGCATTGTTCGTGTAGAGAGCGCTTACTGGAGACCGCCTGATAGTACTAGTACTTTCGGTGATTATACCGATAGGACAACTAGTAGGCAAGCGCCAGGTAGTGTGAGAATGCATCATTTAGCCGATCGCTACTGACAATTGAGCTACGATTGACTCGTAAAGCTCGGCCAACTGGCCGTTGACAGCCAATAGACCCATGATGATGGTGATGGAAACGATGGAGATGATTAAAACGTAGTCCACCAGGGCCTGTCCGCTCTCACATTGACGGCCGCTGGATGGCGATCGCGTTTCCGTTTCTTGTCTGCAGATAGTCATGCTCTTGCTCCCTTGCCACTCGCCAGTGCGATGTTAGTACTGTTTCGCCGCCATATGCTACCCCGCTGACTCATCACGCCAACATAGGATATTTGGGTTAGCAGTATGCTTGGCTGGTTAAGTCCTAGTGGAGTCGCCTGGCCCGGTATGGTCATCCGACCTAGTATGGTTGGGGACGTGGGTTGGCAGAGAAAAAGAAACCACCGGCCAATTAGCCGGTGGTTCGGCATGGTCATCCAAGCAGGACTCAGACCTCGTTCATCTTGATCCAGCCGTGCCGCAACGCGTAGACCACCGCCTGGGTGCGGTCGTTGACGGCCAGCTTGCGCAGGATGGAGGTGATATGGTTCTTCACCGTCTGGTCGCTGATCTTGAGATTGCGGGCGATCTCCTTGTTGCTGTTGCCACGGGCGATATGCTCCAGCACCTCAATCTCGCGTGCGGAGAGCGGCACGAACAAGGGTTCAACGTCCTGCCCGCTCATGGCCAGGTCACGGAACTGCTGCAATACGCGCGAGGCAACCAAAGGCTTGGTGAGCACGCTCTCGTTGATCAGGTACTCACCGTTGCTCACTCGTCTGATTGAGTCAATGAGCAGCTGTGGTTGCACGTCCTTCAGAAAGTAACCGGCAGCGCCGACCTTGATCGCCTGGAACAGCTGCTCCTCATCGTCGCTGGCGGTGAGGATGATCACGCCGGTGCTGGGTAGTTGAGTCTTGACCGCCTTGGTCACTTCCACGCCCGGTTTGCCGGTGATATTGGCGTCCACCAAAATGACGTCCGGCGTCTGACTCTGCGCCAGATCCAGCGCCTCGTTGCCATCTCTGGCCTCAGCCACCACCTCAAAGTCGCTTTCAGCGTTGAGGATGCCGCGCAGGCCTTGTAAGAAGATAGGATGGTCGTCTGCTAATAGAATTCGTATTTTGTCCATCCCCACACCTCTGTCAGATTTCCCAGCGCTGCTGCCGATACCAAGAGGCAGAATGGCTCAATCTGGCCATCTGTCTGGCACCCCATTATATACCGATGCTGCACTCGTTCGGTACTTTGGACGCGCGGCCAGTACCAGAGGCCCGCCCAACGTCGGGTAAGGCTGGTCCTACTCCTTGCTCGAATTAGTCGTGATCAAGCCGTAGTTGCCGTCGCGGCGGCGGTAGATCACGGCCAGGGATGCGTTCTCCGCACTCTCGAAGACGAAGAAGTCATGACCCAGCAGTTCCATCTGCTCGGCCGCCTCTTCTTCGGACATTGGTTTAACGGAGATCATCTTGGTGCGCACGATGCGTGGCGCCGCCAGTATCTCCTCTTCCTGGTCCGGGTCAGCGCTAGCGACTTCCTGTTGCTCAAGGTCACCCAGACGTACCGCACTGCCCGCCCGGCCGGCAGCAATGCGTCCTCGCTGTTGCACACGTTCTTTCTGGCGCGTGATACGTCGTTGCAGCACGTCGGCTACACTGTCGAGCGCGGTGAAGATGTCGCTGGCGCGCTCCTCGGCACGCAAGACGGCGCCGTTCCAGTAGGTTGTCACCTCGGCGCGAAAACGGTCCTCGGCTAGCCGGGCCTTCTCCGCCGACAGTTCGACTTCTACTTCAACCTCGCCACTGCGGTCCAGATACCGTTCCAGACGCGCTAGTTTGCGCTCAGCGTGCTGTTGCAGTTTGTCGGTTACTTCTATGTTTTTGCCTCTGACTCTAACCAGCATCCTGCTGACCTCCGTATGCACTCCGCGACGTTGTTCCGAGCGACTGCCAGCGGCAGCTGCCAACGGCCACCTCAATCAGCGGTTGAGGCTATCACGCGTGGCCGGCGCTGTCAAAGTGACTCGAATGGTTTTCCCGCCGCAAGCAAAGCGGCGGGCAATCACTGGCGCGATCAGTCGAGAAAGTCTTTGAGCTTCTTGCGTCGGCTCGGGTGACGCAGTTTGCGCAGCGCCTTGGCCTCGATCTGGCGGATGCGTTCGCGGGTTACCCCCAGCTCTCGACCAACCTCCTCGAGGGTGCGGGTGCGGCCATCATCGATGCCGAAACGCAGCTGGAGAACCCGCTGTTCGCGGTAGGTGAGGGTGCCAAGCACCTCTCCTACCTGTTCGCAGAGCATTTGGCGCGAGGCGGCCTCCGCCGGCGAGGGGCTGGAGCAGTCCTCAATGAAGTCGCCCAGCAGGCTGTCATCCTCCTCACCTACGGGCGTCTCCAGCGAGATCGGCTGTTGAGCGGCCTTAACGATGTCGCGTACCTTCTCCGGGGTGACGCACATGCCCTCGGCCACCTCGGCGCGGGTGGGCTCACGCCCCAGGTCCTGCTGCAGTTGGCGTGAGGTGCGGCTGAGGCGGTTGATCGATTCCACCATGTGCACGGGTACGCGAATGGTGCGCGCCTGATCGGCGATGGCGCGAGTGATCGCCTGCCTGATCCACCATGTAGCATAGGTTGAAAACTTAAAGCCTTTGGTATGGTCAAATTTTTCAACTGCCTTGATTAGCCCCATATTGCCTTCCTGGATCAAATCAAGGAACAACATGCCCCGGCCTACATACCGCTTGGCAATTGAAACAACC
>CAZMKF010000087.1:0-599 GCA_964566935.1 uncultured Dehalococcoidales bacterium
GACAAAAATTTAACGGGATAATTGGCGCGCACACGTTTGCGCAAACGATTGCGTTTGAATATTTTGAGTGCTAAATTGAAAAGGACAGTTGTATCCTCGCACGACGGGGCATGAGTCAGACGGGTTCAAATACCGGAAGGTATGAACATAGCTCAGACCATACGCAAAACCGAAGGAGGAAAGAAATGAAAAAGTTCGCAGCTCTGTTACTCGCATTGGCCATGGTGTTTTCACTCGCCGCTTGTGGAACCACAAGCACGACCACTAAAGCGACGACCGCCAGTACAACTGCTGCCGTGACGACCGCGGGGACAACCGCCGGAACGACAGCGGGAACGACGGCCGCAGGCAAGGAAATCGTGATCATCGAGACCGTGGGCGCTGGCCAGTCGGAGGTGGACGTGGCCAGCGCCGCCCATACCACGCTGGTGGTTGAAGTGCCAGGTATGGGCGATGACGTACAGGCGATCAAAGCCGGCATCATGGAGATTGCGGATATCTTCGTGATCAATAAGGCCGACCTCGACAACGTGGAGAGACTGGTCAGCGCACTGGAGCTGGTGATGCGGCTGGGCCCGCCTTCCCCTTGGACTCCGCCC
>CAZMKF010000087.1:628-4499 GCA_964566935.1 uncultured Dehalococcoidales bacterium
GGCTACAAAGACGAGGGTATTACCGAACTGGTCGAACAGATATCGGCGCACCGGCAGTACCTGATCGACAACGACCTGCTGCGTGTGCGCGATCTGCAGCGTACTCGTTTCCAGCTGTTGGCCCTGACCCAGGAACGCCTGATGACCGAGCTTGAAGCACGCCTGGCGAAGGGTGAACTAGAGTCCATTGTGACGGATATAAACGAGCGAAGGACCGACCCGTACTACGAAGCGGACCGGTTAGTGAAGCGCCTGAGGGTCTTGTAGACCGGCGAGCGGCCGCTGTGGTATTCTCATTTCACGCCGTCAGGTGAACCCTTCCCGAAGGATGAGAATACAACGTTTCAACGAAGAAACGCCTCCACAATCGAGCAAGACCAGCGCTTGGCTTCCGCGTGCCCTGATCTTTGGAGAAGGATGAAGCACTCATGATGCCGGGCCACACCATTCTCGTAGTGAACCCCGGGGCGAGCTCCACTAAGACCGCCCTCTTTCACGGGCGCACAGCCGAGTTCATAGACGTGGTGCGCCACCCCGCGAGCGAACTGCAGAGCTTCCGATACTCCTGGGAGCAGTTACAGTATCGGCTGGACGCCGTTTTGGCCAGCCTGCGTCAACATGGCGTAGATCGAACCAGTGTTACGGCAGTAGTAGGGCGCGGCGGTTTGCTCCACCCCATGCCGAGCGGCACGTACCTGGTCAATGACCTAATGCTGAGGCACTTGGGGCCGGAAGCTGAGAATGATCACCCGTCTAACCTGGGACCACGGCTCGCCGTCGAGCTGGCGCGGTTGGCCGGTGTGCCGGCGTATACGGTGGACCCAGTCTCGGTGGACGAGTTGGAGCCGGTTGCGCGTGTCACCGGTTTGCCGGGGATTACGCGAGTCAGCGCCTCCCACGCCCTCAACACTAAGGCCGTAGCACGGCGCGCGGCGCGCGAGTTGGGCAGTACCTACGAACAACTGAACCTGATCGTGGCGCATCTCGGTAGTGGCGTCTCCGTTTCCGCCCACAGGGGTGGACGGATGATTGACGTCAATAACTCAGCGGAACAGGGCCCCTTCGGCGTCGAGCGGGCCGGCGGTCTGCCACTGCACGCTTTCGCTGCCTACTGCCTATCAGGCGTCAGCCTAGCGGAGATCAAGCGACGCCTGATGAGTCAGGCAGGAATGCGCGCTCATCTGGGCACCAGTAACGCCGCCGAGGTGGAGAGACGTATCGCCGCCGGCGATGAGGAGGCCCGGCTGATTATCAGCGCCATGGCTTACAACATAGCGAAGGAGATCGGCGCCATGGCTGCTGTGTTGGGTGGGAAGGCAGACGCAATCATCCTCACCGGCGGCGCTGCTCACACGGCCACGCTGACCACCCAAATCGCGGACATGGTTGGCTTCATCGCGCAGGTTATCATCTACCCGGGTGAGGACGAGATGCTGGCTCTGGCCGAGGGCGCCCTGCGAGTGCTCAGTGGCGAGGACAGCGCCAGGGAATACCATGGCTAAAACACTACAAGAACTTGTGGAACTGGCCAGACAGCGGGAGCCGCGCCCGGCGGCGGTCATCCTGCCACGTGACCCAGCGCTCTTGCTAGCAATAGACGAAGCCAGCCGCCTCGGTCTGATTGCTCCGCTGGTGCTCACTACCAGACAACTGCAGAGCCAGCTGGAAACCAACCCTGCTTTACAGACGTTCCCGCAACGAACGGTCGGCGACCGCGTCACTGCAATACAGCAGGCGTTCGATCTGGCGAAGTCGGGTGAGGTCGCCTTAATCGTGCAGGGCGAGGTGGAGATGGCGGCATTGCTTCGGGCTGCCGTCGCACCAAAGACCGGCATCCGCGCCACCAAACTGCTCAGCCAGATAATGGCATTCGAGATCGCCAATTACGATCGCCTGATCCTGCTCACCGATACGGGCGTGGTAGTGGAACCAAGCCTCGACCAGAAAGTGCGCATCACCCAAAACGCCATCGCGGTCGCCCACGCGCTCGGTCTGTCGAAGCCGCGCGTGGCGGTTGTTTCGGCAGCTGAAACCGTCAGTTCCGCGATGCCCTCAACGATGGATGCCGCTAATCTCGCTAAGATGGCGGAACGCGGACAAATCACGGGCGCCTGCGTGGACGGCCCGTTGGCGCTTGACAACGCCATCTCCACTGAGGCGGCCCGTATGAAGAAGATCGGCGGTGAGGTGGCGGGGCGAGCAGACGTGCTGGTGGTGCCAGACGTGGAAGCCGGCAATCTGCTGGCACGCGGCATGTGTTTTTTCGCCGGCGGTCGCTACGCTTCGGTGGTGGTCGGCGGTCTTGTACCGATGGTAGTGTCCGTGCGACCGGAGGAATGCGAAGATAATGTGGCCTCAATCGCCCTGGCAACCCTTCTATCGGCTGATCTGCCGTGACAATAGGATGATTAACAGCAATGCGCCAGCCAGCAGTGACCGCAACAGGCTGCGTCGCCACTGGCATACGGTTTAAAGTGTATCTTGAGCTGACGAGCCGCTTCCTCGCCGTTGAAGGCGAAGGAAATAGCTGGAGGAGAATATGGCCTACATTACCATCGATTTTGAACGCTGCAAAGGCTGCGAGCTGTGCACAGTAGCGTGTCCGGAGGGGCTGATCAGCATATCAGATCAGTTCAACGCCAAAGGGTACCGACCGGCCCAGTTCACCGACCCGGAGAGCAAGTGCAAAGCATGCGCCATTTGCGGCCGCGTCTGTCCCGACGTGGCTATCGAGGTCTACCGTTAATTCGGGCTGATCAGTGTCAATCTAGGGGGATAATATGGTTAGAGTACTAATGGGAGGCAACGAGGCGATCGGCGAGGGCGCCATCAGGGGCGGTTGTGACGCCTACTTCGGTTATCCGATCACGCCGCAGACCGAGTTGCTCGAGTACATGTCCGTACACATGCACAAGAACCAGCGCGCCTTCGTGCAGGCTGAGAGTGAGATCGCCGCCATCAACATGGTTTACGGCGCTGCCTCCACCGGCAAGCGTGCCATGACCTCGTCGAGCAGCCCCGGTATCAGCCTCAAGCAGGAGGGCATTTCCTACCTGGCCGGCGCCGAGCTGCCGGCGGTGATCGTCAATGTCAGCCGCGGCGGACCAGGCCTGGGCAGCATCGCCCCTGCCCAATCCGATTACTTTCAGGCAACAAAAGGTGGCGGCCACGGCGACTATCAGAGCATTGTTCTCGCCCCAGCCAGCGTTCAGGAGTCAATGGACCTGACTGCGGAGGCTTTCGAACTGGCGGAGGAATACCGCATGCCGGCGATCATCCTGGTGGATGGCGTAATCGCACAGATGATGGAGCCGGTCGAACTGAGACAATACAAACGGGAACAGATCGACAAGTCTTACATACTTAGCGGCGCCAAGGGCAGGGAACCACGCGTAGTTACCTCGGCCGAACTGGATGTTGAGAAGCTTGATGCCTACAACCGAAAACTGCAGGCCAAGTACGCCAGGCTGGCGGCCAGTGAGCAGCGCTCGCGCGAGTACTGGACCGAAGACGCGGATATCCTGGTGGTCGCCTACGGCACGATGGCTAGGATTTCGCAAACTGCCGTCAAGCAGGCAAGGGCTGAGGGCATCCGCGCCGGCCTGTTGCGGCCGATCACCCTCTACCCCTTGCCGAGTGACAACCTCTCCCGGGCCGTGGACCGCTGCCAGGCGGTACTAGTTGCCGAGCTCAGCATGGGCCAGATGGTGGAAGACGTAAGGCTGGTGGTGAACGGTAGGGTTCCGGTCGATTTCTACGGCACGGCGGGCGGTCTCATTCCAACCGCGGAGCCTGTTTTGGAGAGAATCAAGAGCCTGGCGGCTGGCGGTAAAGGAGCAAACAATGGTTGAGACGCTGCAACCGTGCCGAG
>CAZMKF010000088.1:0-464 GCA_964566935.1 uncultured Dehalococcoidales bacterium
GCGCTGAGCCAGGCGCATGACCTGAGGCGGCGCCAACCGCGCCTCGCGCAAGAGCGCGGCAAGCCGCGTCACCGCCGGAGCGTCGCCCGCCTCGCGCGCCGCCGCCAGTTCACGCTCCAGCCGCGCCAGCAGCGGCGCCGGCTCGCCATCCAGCAGGCTAAGCAGCTCAGCCACCAGGGCACGATAGTGGGCGATCCTCTCTTGCGCTGGCCGGGCGGCCGCCAGCAACAGCCGTTTCTTCTTGCTCAACCGGGCCGCTGGTAACTGCCGCCGCAACTGGCGCAGGGGAAAGAAACGGTTCAGCTGCTCCCGCACTGCCAGCATGCTTTGGGCGTTCGGCATCGGACCCCAGTAGCGCGCCCCGTCCTGGCGGCGGTCGCTCACCGCAGTGAGGCGCGGGTACTCGGCAGCTGGGTCCAGCCGCAGGTAGAAAGTCGAGCGCAGGTAGCGGTACTGCGTATTGA
>CAZMKF010000088.1:616-4388 GCA_964566935.1 uncultured Dehalococcoidales bacterium
GATTCCACGAACGTTCGGTCCGCCAGCGCATCGAGCCGCTGTTGCAGGTTGGCCGCCTTGCCCACGTAAACTACCTCACCGGCCGCCTCGTGCAGGAGGTAGACACCCGGCGCCTCCGCCACCGAGAGCTGCGCCCGGCCCGCCAGCAGCGGGTAACTGAGCCGCTCTCCCTGCTGCTGCGGGCGCTCATCCTGCCCCGGCTGCCGCAGCAAGCGGGCGAAGACCCGCGTCACCAGGCGGGCTTCGTCCATCGCGCGGCGGCGCTGCCCGCCAGCCACACCGCAGGCCCTCGCCAGCGCCGCCAGGGTGGGCTTGCCTGGCAGCAAGAGCTGCCGCTGGCCGAGCTCGAGCGTGTCCAGCGTGGGATTGCTGAGCGGCGGCCGCCCCAGCAGGCGCAGCTCGTGGGCCAGGTGGGCCAGTTGCAGGGCGATGCCGTGACCCACCAGGGTGGCGCCAGCGCAGAATTGCATCAGCTGCTCGGCCACCGCCGCAAAAACGGGAGCCTGTGCCAGGTCCTCGGCGTTGTAGCCGGTAGCTCGCAGGTAGTACTGCGGCGCCCGCCGCTCGGGGTTGAAGAGGCTGGCGAACTCGGCCGTCACCTCGCCCGCCGCCGTCCTCACCACACCGGAAACGCGCATCCACCTGCAGCAGCTGCTCCGTCAGCCTGGTGTAGAGGGTCAACGGCGCTCCGGCAGGTGGTGAGAACACGGCTTGCGCCAGCTCCGCCAGACTGGCCTGGCGGCATTGCAGGAGATGGCGGCGGGCGGCGGCTGCCAGCCCGGTCAATCTTCGCGCCTCGCCTTCGTCGCCGCCCACGTCACACTGTCCGCTCATTCTCCTTCGGCAGGCGAGCCTCCCGCCTTACCGCGATAAAGCAGCTGCAACAGCACCATCCGATCCTCGCTGTCGAAAGTGCGCAGCGCCAGCAACAACAGCAGGTAGATGGCCGCGCCCAGGGGGATGGCCAATAGCGGGTTGAGCAGCGGGAACTGCCAGAGTACCGCCGCCATCACGAGGGCCGCCACTAACGGCCGCCAGGCCAGCCGGTGCAGCGGCGGCAGTGGCATGTGGCGACACAAGCCACGCGCGAACATGGCCAGCAGCACAACCTCAGAGAGGACGGTGATTACACCGGCGCCCACATAGCCGAACGGGGGGATGAGCACGAGGTTGGCAGCAATGTTGAAAGGCACCGCCACCAGGAACGAATATGTTATGTAACGCTGCTCATCCAGGGCAATCAGCACATACTGGGTGACGCCGTTAACGTAGGAGAGCGGCACGAAGAGGATCAGTATCTGCAGGGCGATGGCCGAGTGCGGCAGGAACTTGTCCCCACCGAAGAAAAGGATGATATCGCTGGCCAGCACCACGGTACCGGCCGAGATCGGCATGGCGATCAGCAGCAAATACTTCAAGGCGAGGCAGTAGGAGCGGTACAGCGTGTCCCTGGCCGAGGCGGCGAAGCGCGAGAGCAAGGGGAAGATGGCAAAGGTGAAGGTGGAGGGAATAACGTTGAGGCCATCGATGAACTTGAAGGCGGTGCTGTACCAGCCGACGGTGAGATCCCCCTTCATCGGCTGCAGCATCAGCACGTCGACACGGAAGAAGATCACCGCCAGCAGCTGGTTGAGCATGAACGGATACGACACCTTGAGCGTGTGCCAGGCCCGGGAAGGCGTGAAGGCGAAGCTGGGTCGCAGGATGATGCGCCGCATCAACACGTAGAGCACGGTGGCCGTGATGATGTTGACCAACACCGCCACGCCGGCCAGGCCGACGAAACTCCAGCCGAGCAGCAGCACCACTAGCCCCAGGCTGACCCGCAGCAGGGTGGTCACCACCGTCACGCCAGCGGGGTACTCCATCCGTTCGTGCGCCAGGAAGAGCGAGGAGATGGCGGCCGAGATGTGCCCCGGCGCCAGCGCCACCGCCAGCAGCACACAGGCGAGCACGGTGGCTGGATCAAGACCGAACACCCGCCACCAGACGACCAGCAGCAGCGCGTAGAGAGGCGCAGCCGCCGCCAGGAGCAGCAACCGCAGAATGGCGGTGTTGCTCAAATACCAGTTGCTCAGCGACTTATCCTTGGCTACCTCGCGCGTCAGCAGTGTGTTGAGACCGAAGTTGGTGATGATCTCCAGGGTGGTGGTCAGCACGATGGCGAAGGCGTACTTACCAGCGTCCGCCGGGCCCAAAATGCGCAGCATCACCATGGCGAAGGCGAAATCGACGCCCTTGTTGGCAAACGAAGTCAGCATCGGCGTCAGGCTGTTCTTGGCAACACGCTGGGTGACGGTGCGGCCGCGCTCCTCGCGATAGAAGCGGCTCCACAGCGTTGCCACCACCAGCAGCAAGAGGGTGGCGCCCACGATCAGGCTGACGAAGCCACCGTAGATCAGGGAGTCGGGCCGGTAGCGCAGCACCACCTCATGCTCACCTGCCGGCACAGGCACAGCACGGAAGTTGAAGTTGGCCCGCAGCAGCTCGGCCGTCTGCCCATCCACTAGCGCCTTCCAGCCAGGGAAGTAGCTGTCGCTCGTCACCAGCAGCACCGGCGCGTCGCTCGAGACCCGGTAGCGTTGCTCGCTGCCCTGCCGCTTCACGATCTCCACCGTGCCAATCACCTCGCCGCCCGCCGGCAGGCCAGTCACCGGTGCCTGCTCCAGCAGGACCGTGCGCCGAGGCTCGAAGCCAGGCGTCTTGAGCGCCGCCCCCACGCTCGCTTGATCCGGCAGCACCTGCGCTTCTCCCACCAACCAGGCGCGCGGCAGGTAGTTCTCGTTGAGATAGACGCCAGTCTCGGAACGGTGCACCTCACGGTAACCCGGCTGCGCCAACGGCGCCTCGCTCAAAACGTACTTGACGTTGAGCAGGTTGAGCAGGGGCGAGGCGAGCGACTCGGGCCGCTGCAGCGGACCGATACGGTTGTGATCGAGCAGCTGCTGTGGCTCCAGCAGCGACATGTAGTCGACGTATTGCCTGGGGATGATGGAATCGTAGCCGCGAATGTCCTCAATGCCGTAGATCATGGCCGCGTTTGGATGCAGGCTGTCATCGGCGAACGAGGTGATCCGATGCGGCTCCTGATCAGCCTGCAGGAAAGCCACCGTCTGCGGCAGGCGTTCCAGCAGGGCGGGCTCCACGGCGGGATTGAAGCCGTTGCCCCAGACCAGCAGCTCCAGCGCCACCGCCGCCACCGCCAAGTGCCGCCAGCCGAGACGCCAGTGGCGCCCCACCTCCCAGCTGCGATCTCGACGCGCCAGCAGTAGCACCACGCCGCTCAGAGTGAGGAAGAGGGCGAAGATGGCCAGGTTGCGGCACTGGGACGAGTAGAGCATGGCGGCGTTGGCGAAGCCGTGCTGCAGCAAGCCGGCGCGTTGCAGAACCAGATCCGCCAGCGTCAGCGCCTGGTCGCGCAGTAAGAGGCTGAGCAGCAGTGCGCCCACCAGCGCCAGACCACCGAACAACGAAAGCGCGCCCAGCAACCGCTCCCGCCAGTCAAAGCCCAGGCCCGCCGCCGCCCGCTGCGACAGCCAACCGGCTCCCAGCCCGGCCAGTGCGCAGACGCAGAACGTATACGGGTAGACCCAGCGGAACGGGGTGTGCAGTTGGCTCCAGCCTGGCATGAGATAGAACAGCACCTTGTATAAGGGAGTGCCGAAAGCGAAGAGCAGCGAGACCAGCGCCAGCGAGGCGAAGATGGCGACGTAACGATTGCTCAGCCGCAGTACCGCCAGCGCCGCCAGCAGCAGCGGCAGCAGCCCCACCC
>CAZMKF010000089.1:0-4255 GCA_964566935.1 uncultured Dehalococcoidales bacterium
ATCCCCCACGTTCCGCCAAGGTGGTCGCTCATGATGTAGGAGAGCGCCGCGTTCTGAGGCTTCGTCATCCCGGCCGGCCGGCTGAGGGTTTACAATGTGGCAGAGGGGTGCGCGATGTGGCGCGTTCCAACGACGAGTCGCAGGAAGGAGAGAGCATTGGAGCCCACCATCAGTTTCGGAGCGAGCAAGAAGACCGAGTTCAGGGTTCCGCCAGTCATTCAATTCGGGCCTGGCACACTCGGCAACCTCGGCGCTGAAGCCGCCAAACTGGGCAAGCATGCCCTGCTGGTAACCGACAGGAACATCCGCGCCGCCGGCCACGTGGACGTGGCGCTCAAATCGCTGGAGGCAGCTGGTGTCAAGGCCACCAACTTCGATGGCGTTGAGCACGAGCCCGAGGATACCTACGTGGCAAGCGCCCTCAAGGTGCTGAGGGATAGTGGCTGCGACATCGCCGTCGCGGTGGGCGGCGGCTCCGCTATCGACACGGCCAAGGCCACCGCGGCGATGGCCACCAACCCGGGCGAGATCACCGATTACATGGGGGCCAACAAACTGGTCAACCAGGCCCTGCCGATCATCGCCGCGCCCACCACGGCCGGCACGGGCAGCGAGGTCACGCCCAACACGATCATCAACGACACCAGGAACAATGTGAAGATCCCCAACGTGGCGATCATCGATCCAACCCTTACCCTCACCTGTCCTGCCGAGGTGATCGCGCCCACCGGTATCGACGCGCTGACCCACGCCATCGAGGCCTACGTCTCCAAGAAAGCGACGCCGGCCACGGACCCGCTGGCGCTGGAGGCAATCCGGCTGATCGGCAAGTACCTGCGCCGCTCGTGGGCGAACAGGGACGACACGGAGGCGCGGCAGCAGTGCATGTACGCGGCCACCCTGGCGGGCATGGCGTTCTCCAACGCCTCGGTGAACCTGGTGCACGGCATGTCGCGGCCGATTGGGGCCCTGTTCCATGTGCCGCACGGCATCTCCAACGCCATGCTGTTGCCGGCGGTCTGCGAGTTCAGCCTGATCGGAGCGCCTGAGCGGCACGCCAAGGTGGCGGAGGCGATGGGCGCGCAGACCGACTTCATGACGGCGCTGGAGGCGGCGAAGGAAGGCGTGGAGGCGGTGCGCTCGCTGTGCGAGGACGTTCACATCCCGACGGTGACCAGTTGGGGGATCGAGCCGGAGAAGTTCCGGGCGGCGATGGAGAAGATGGCGACGGACGCGATCGCCAGCGGCAGCCCGGCCAACAACCCGCGCGCGGCGAGCAAAGAGGAGATCATCGCCATCTATGAGTCGATACTCTAGCGCCTCGTACAACAGCGGCAAAGGCCGTGGCGATCACCTTCGCCACGGCCTGTCGAAATACGAAGGGCACTTGCCAAGGCTATTCGACGGGCCGGCGTTCCAGGCTGGCCAGCTGCGCCTTGATCTGCTCCAGCTCTTGCGTGGTAGTGGCCAGGGCTGCCTGCAGCTCGGCGATCTGGCGGGAGAGGCTGGCGCCGGAGGCGGCATCCCTGGCCGCCCCTCGTCTGCGGCTCGCTCCCGCCGCGCGCGCCTGGCGGAAGTGGCCCCTGCCCCGCTCCGCCAGCCTGGGCCGGGAGGGCCCGGGCAGCGGTGACAGGTGCGCGGCCCGGTACGCTTTAACGGCTGAACGCACGGTCATTCCCGGAGCGGCGAACATCTGGATGCCGGCCTGCTGGAGACTGTAAAAGGCGTTTGGTCCCACGGTGCTGGCGATGACAACGGTGGCGCCGCTTCTGCTCACCAGAGCCGCCGCCTCCCGGCCGGCGCCGGCGTCCCTGGCGGCGCTGCCGTTGCTGATGGATTGGTAGGACAGGTCCTCCGGGTCCACGACCATGAAAAAGGGGCAGCGCGCGAAGCTGGGCGCCACCGGCGCCTCGAGATCGTCGCCGTCTGCGCTGACAACCACCTTCATCGCCTCATACCCCCGCTCCCCGTCATGATCTCCCCCCGTCAACCAATGCCCGCCACTCCCGCGCGTCGACCGGCGTCACTGACAGTATACTATCCTTCGGCGTACACGCAGTATGCTAGTACGGCAGGAATGATACTAGTTGCTAACTCTAGTATAATGGGTGAGGCCTTCACGCACGCTGGCGGTGGGAGGTATGGATTGGCTACTGACATGGCACAAGTGGTAGGCGAGCGAGTACGGGCTGCCCGGGTTGCGCGCGGCTGGAGCGCCAAGGAACTGGCGGCGGCGGGAGAGCTGGCACTGAACACCATCAGCCTGATCGAGCGAGGCAAGATCTCCCCCTCGGTGGCCACACTGCAGAAGCTTGGCAAAGCGCTTGAGGTGCCGTTGGCCTTCTTCGTGGAGGAGCCAGCCGTGCAACCGGTGGCCTTTCACCGGCGTGGCGAGAGACGTGAGGCACAGGGCGTTCGTGTGCGCCTGGAGTCCCTGGGCAATCTGCCGATGCAGGGTGAGTTCGAGCCTCTGCTGCTCACCATGGAACCGGGCGCGGACAGCGGTCCGGAGACGATCAGTCACGGCGGCTGCGAATTGGTGTTTTGCCTGGAGGGGCAGGTGGCGTATCAGGTGGGGGACGAGACCTTCATCATGGAGCCGGAAGACAGCCTCTTCTTTGCGGCAAGGCTGCCGCATGCCTGGCGCAATCTGAGCGAGGGCATCAGCCGCATTCTCCTCGTGGCCCAGGGCAGTACCGGCCCGGAGGTTTGGTGATCAAGAGGAGGAGCGAAGGGAGACCTGGCCAGCGAGGAAGAGAACGCCGCCGCAGGGGCGCTGGCGGGCGTGACAGACGTTTCGGTGAAGCTTGCGGCAATGATCGCTGGGCAGGGCGCTGTGGCTTTGGCAAAGGGAGACAGGAAGTTGGGCATTGTGGATGCCGGTCTCACCTCGAGTCAGCGATCGGTGGGCTCACTCCTGCTGCCTGGCTGGGGCGTCATGCCGGCCCTCATCTGCCGTTGTCTGCCGTGGCGGACCCGGCTCAGCCGCGCCCGCTGACGGCCGCCTCGCTTGCCGCAACTGGCGGAACGGCGGCCGGAGCGCGAGCGGTAGTGATCGACAATAGCGAGCGCCGCTTGCAGCAGGGCCGGCGCCAGATGAGTGGCGACCTTTTTGAGCGCGGTTGACGCCAGGAGCGTTCGGGGAGTGGTGAGCGCGCGGGCAGCGGGGATGTGTGCAGGGGGCGCCGCCGCGGGCAGCGGCCGCTCCAACAGTTCGCAGATCGCCCCGGCGGGGCAGGCGCTCAGGCATGCCCCGCACTGTGCGCAGCGCTCTGTGGCAATCCGCGCCACTCCATCGTGCAGCGCCAGCGCCCCGTGGTCGCACACCGTCAAACACTGGCCGCAGCCTGTGCATCTGGCGTCGTCTACGTATATCATGCTAGGCGCCTCCATCAGCCTCAATCGGTACTGTTTCTACCGCGGGCAGGCCTTGCTTGTGGGGAGCGGACACACGCTCTTGCAGCCGCCGCCAGACGGCGCGGATCTCGCGGGAAACAGCGGCGCCTGGCGCTTCTGAATCTGGATCATTCGCCTCCGCTTCCCGGCAGCACTCGGTGACTGTCCGGCCCGCAACCATGGCTTCGGTGACGCTTATATCGAACGGGATGCGTCCAATCACCTCAATTCCTTCCCGCTGGCAGAACGCCTCTATTTGTGAGGCGCGGGCGGCATTGAGGTCGTGCTTGTTGATGCAGACCACGGATGGCACGCCGAAGTGACGCGTGGTGCCCAGTACGCGCTGGAGATCGTGCTGGCTGGCTGCGGTCGGCTCCACGACCAGCAGGGCCAGATCGGAACGCGAGCAAGCGGCGATCACTGGACAACCGATGCCTGGCGGGCCGTCGATCAGCAGGTAGTCCGCGCCCCGTGCCTCGGCGATCTCGCGCGCCCGCTGTTTCACCTGTGCCACCAGTTTGCCTGAGTTCTCCTGCCCCGCGAAGAGATGGGCATGCACCAGGGGGCCGAAGGGCGTCTGCGCTTCCGACCAGGTCCCCGCCACCTGGTCGTGCATGGTGATGGCGTCGATGGGACAGCGGTAGTAACAGGCGGCGCAGCCTTCGCAGCTGAGCGGGTCCACCTGATAGCGCACCGGCGCTTCGGCAACGCTCTCCGTCCGTATCGCGTCAAAGCGACACGCCGTCAGACACGCCCCGCAGCTTGAACAGCGGTCTGCCGCGATTGCCGCCATCTTGCTGCCGGTAAACTCGTATTGTGCCAGCGGCACGGGCGCCAGCAGGAGGGCGAGGTTGGCGGC
>CAZMKF010000090.1:0-1502 GCA_964566935.1 uncultured Dehalococcoidales bacterium
AGCACCCGGTGCTCCCCGCCACCCGCAAAACGTGACCCATAGACGACATCCGCCCGGCCACCCAGAATGGGCGCCAGGAGACGTGGATACTCGGCGGGATCGTATTCCAGATCAGCATCCTGAATCAGAATGATGTCGCCGCTGCATGCACGAATGCCGCTGCGCAATGCGGCGCCCTTTCCCCGGTTGGCCGTGTGGTGGATGGCGGTTATGCCTGGATGGTGTGCAGCGAGGCGGTCGACGATGGCTCCCGTGCCGTCGGTGGAGCAGTCGTCCACGATCACGATCTCACGTGCCAACGGCAGCTCAACCGCTTGCACCTTGGCGACAATATCCTCAATCGTGAAGCGCTCATTGTAGGCTGGGATGACGACGCTGAGCTTCTTGAAGCCATCTTCCGGTTTGTCCATCACTCGCTGACCACTCCTTGGCTCTATAGCG
Organism: uncultured Dehalococcoidales bacterium; assembly: GCA_964566935.1. GTDB lineage: Bacteria > Chloroflexota > UBA6077 > FW602-bin22 > JAMCYS01 > CAZMKF01. The sequence goes on from CAZMKF010000090.1 coordinate 442, forward strand.
GCCCGAACTATAGAGGCAAGGCTCAAAGCGTGTCAATTTCAAGCACTGCCTCTTTCAGTCCGTTATTGTCCGCCATTTGGCTGGCAGCGCCAGCGCGCTGGTGCTAAAATAGGGCAGCTTGTGCGACGTTGACGTGAGCGTTACACGAGCCGACTGGTCACTCGAAGTCGGCCAGCCAATGATACGGAGAGGGAATGTCGAAGAAGGAAGCTATCGAGCTCGAGGGGACCGTGGTGGAAGCACTCCCCAACGCCATGTTTCGCGTTGAACTACCCAACGGCCACACGGTGCTGGCGCACGTGTCGGGAAAGATGCGGATGAATTTCATTCGCATCCTGGCGGGTGACAAGGTCAAGGTTGAGCTCTCACCTTACGATTTGACGAGGGGTAGGATCACCTACCGGATGCGAACCTAAACAGCTATGCGGCTTGTCGTGGGCTGCCTCGTCAGTGTTGCGGCAACCGCCACGCGATGCAACGATGGTGTGCAGGCGCCTGTGGGCAGCCTGCATTCTTTTTTGGCAGTAGAAGCGGACAACTGCAACCATACCAAACAGGAGACAACCATTGCCGGAATTGATGACGGCGAAGAAAACCGCCGGGATCATCGGTCTGCCGGTGGAACACAGCCTCTCGCCACTGTTACAGAACGCCGCCTTCGCGGCGACTAGGCTGTCCGCGCGTTATCTCTACTGGCCCACCGAGCTCGCCGAACTACCGGCCAGAGTTGAGAGCCTGCGCACCTCGGCAGTGCTCGGCGCCAACGTTACTTTGCCACACAAGATCGCGGTTGCCGGGTTACTGGACGAGCTCTCCGCCGAGGCAGAAGCGATAGGCGCGGTCAATACGATCATCAACCGGCAGGGCAACCTGACTGGCCATAACACCGATTGCGCCGGCTTTTCCAGATCGCTGCTCGAGTTCTCGCCAGGCGCCGCCCGAACTTCACAGGCGCTGGTATTGGGTGCCGGCGGAGGGGCGCGGGCCATTGTCTATGCCCTGCTTCAGCTGGGCATTCGCTCCCTACGAATAGCCAATCGCCATCTTGAGCGCGCTGAGGC
>CAZMKF010000090.1:1661-4225 GCA_964566935.1 uncultured Dehalococcoidales bacterium
GCAAATGGAGCCCCTGTTCGCCGGCGCCGAACTGGTTGCCGTGCCCTGGCAACCGCTGGCGCTAACGAGGGTGGCGCGCTCCAGCCAGTTACTGGTAAACACCACCAGCATTGGCATGGGCGGCGCTGGCGCCAGCGGTGAGAGCCCTCTCCCAGGCGAGGCGCTTAGAGCGGATCTTGCTGTTTACGACATTATCTACACGCCAGCGGAGACGGAGCTGGTGCGCCAGGCGCGGAGACTGGGCGCACCAGCCAGCAACGGGCTGGACATGCTCGTTTACCAGGGCGCTGAAGCCTTCACTCTCTGGACCGGCGTGGCCGCCCCCACCGAGGTGATGCGTTCGGCGGCGCGCGCTGCTCTGGCGGGAAGGGAGGGCCAATGAACCGACTGCGTTTCCTCACCGCCGGCGAATCGCACGGCCGCGCCTTGACTACCATCGTGGAGGGGATGCCGGCCGGCGTGCCGCTATCTGCCGCCGACATCAACGCGCAACTGGCACGCCGGCAGCACGGTTACGGCCGTGGCGACCGGATGAAGATCGAACGCGATCAGGTGGAGATCACCTCCGGCGTAAGGCACGGCCTGACACTGGGCAGTCCTATCTCATTGCGGGTCGATAACCGCGATTGGCTGAATTGGAGTGAAACGATGTCGCCAGAGGGTACGGCAGCAACGGACGTCGTCGTCACCCGGGTGAGGCCCGGCCACGCCGACCTCACGGGCGCGGTCAAATACGGGCATGCCGACGTGCGCAACGTACTTGAACGCGCCAGCGCGCGCGAGACCGCTATGCGGGTAGCGGCAGGCGCCGTGGCCAGAGCGCTGCTGGCTCCCCTGGCGATCACCGTTCGCTCTTACACCCTCAGGATCGGCGGTATCGGTGATAGCGGCGCCCCGGCATCCGAGAGCGACTGGCAGGCCGTGGAGGCCTCGCCACTCAGCTGTCTGGACAGGGAGATTGAACGACAAATGATCGCTGCGATCGACGCCGCCAGGCAGGCAGGCGATACCTTGGGTGGCGCCTTCCGCGTGGTGGCCGGCGGCGTGCCGCTCGGATTGGGCAGTCACGTCCACTGGGACCGCAAGCTTGACGGACTGCTGGCTCAGGCGCTGATGAGCCTTCATTCGGTAAAAGCAGTCGAGTTCGGCGCCGGCGTTGCTGCCGCTGACCTGCCCGGCTCGCGCTTCCACGACCAATTCGCCGCGGAATCGCGCCCTGGCTACTGGCCCCGCCTCAGCAACAACGCCGGCGGGGTGGAGGGGGGCATCAGCAACGGCGAGGATCTGCTGATCACCGTTACCTGCAAACCGATACCCACCCTCGGCACACCCTTGCCATCGCGTGACCTGCTCACCGGTGAACGGGTGACGGCTCATCACGAACGTAGCGATGTCTGCGTCATTCCCGCAGCGGGTGTAGTTGGTGAGGCCATGGTAGCGCTTGTGTTGGCGGACGCGGTGTTGTCACGTTACGGCGGCGATACTCTGGCTTCGATCCTAAAGGCCTGCCAGAGCCTCTGAGAGCGAACGGGGCATCGTGGACGATTCTCGAAACAACCTCATTCTCATCGGCTTCAGCGGCACTGGCAAGAGCACCGTGGGCAGGCTGTTGGCAGAGCGGCTCGGTTGGCGGTTCCGCGACATCGACGTGGAGATCAGCCAGCGTGAGGGGCAGGACATTGCCAGTGTATTCGCCTCACTGGGAGAGAACCACTTCCGCCACTGCGAGACGGAGCTGCTACGTGAGGCCCTGGCTGGTGACTACCAGGTTGTGTCCACCGGCGGGGGCGCGGTGCTGCGCCCCGAGAACCGCCAACTGATGCGGGCCTCGGGTTTCGTGGTATGCCTGGAGTGTCAACCCGAACTGATTCTTCAGCGCCTCCGCCGCCAGAGCGAGACAACGGGAGAGGAAGAGGTACGGCCGTTACTGCTGTCTGAAGCGCCGCTACTCCGCATCCGTGAGCTGAAACGTGAACGTCAGGCGCTCTACGCCGACTGTGACTGTACCGTTCACACCGATGGGCTGACAGTGGAGGAGGTAGTGGAGGAGGTGCATCGCGCCCTGGCGCGCGCCGGCAAGGCCGCTTCCCCGCGAGATGGTGAAGGCCCAGTCTCCGTCAAAACGAGGGATGGCTTTTACCATGTCATGGTTACGTCAGCTGGCCTCAGCAAGATAGCGCCGACGCTGCTTGGGCGCTTCCCCCGCTTGAGTGGGGAGGGGGCAGCCCGCCTCTTCGTAGTGCTGGATGAGAACGTGGAGCGCCTGTACGCGCCATCGCTTGCCTCTTGCTGGCAGCAGCTCGGCCGGCAACCCGCGCACTTCACAATCGCGGCCGGTGAGGATTCAAAATCGCTGGGCTCGGCGCAAAGGCTCTATACTTGGCTGATCGAACAGCGCGCCGAGCGGCGTGACCTGCTGCTGGCAATCGGTGGCGGGGTGATCGGTGACTTGACCGGCTTTGTCGGCGCCACCTATCTGCGGGGTATTGATTACGTGCAGGTTCCCACCAGCCTGCTGGCGATGGTGGACAGTAGCGTCGGCGGCAAGACGGCAGTGAACCATG
>CAZMKF010000091.1:0-266 GCA_964566935.1 uncultured Dehalococcoidales bacterium
GTGGTACAGCTGGCTCACCACGGGGTTGTTCCAGTGGATGCCGTTCGTGTTGATGACGTCGCAGCTGCTTGTTTACTGGCTGGCCCAGCTGTGTCTGCAGGCGAAGCTCGGCCGATGAAAAACAGCATCAGGGAGCTGCGCAAGGAGCTCGGTCTGCGCCAGGAGGATGTGGCCGCCGCCGTGGGCGTGACGCGGCAGACGATCAACGCGATCGAGAACGACAAGTACAACCCCACGCTCGAGCTGGCGATGCGGCTGGCGCGGCT
>CAZMKF010000091.1:276-1110 GCA_964566935.1 uncultured Dehalococcoidales bacterium
GGAGGAGCTGTGCACGCTTGGTGATTGAGCCGGCGCAGTGCGGCGGCGTGCGGGGACGATACTATCCAATCGGCACGCCGCCCTCGGCGCCGAGGGCAAAGACGAAACTGCTGAAACGGCAGGACGCGGCGGACTGTGAATGGATGCAGGCGCTGGCGGTGGAGAGCGAGCCTCGGCTGCCGGCCTGGAGTCGGCAGGGTGGCCGCGAGCCGCTATAATTTGGGTGGCGGGAGGGTGGAGCGAGCCGCTCCACCCCTCGGCATGAGGAGGACCGCTTGATCGAGGTCAGCTCGGCAACCCAGACCTACCGCAACGGCAAGGGCATCTTTGATGTCAGCTTCAAGGTGGGCGAGGGCACGGTGACTGGCTACCTCGGTCCCAACGGAGCCGGCAAGACGACCACCATCCGCGCCCTGCTCGGTTTCACCCGGCCGCAGCGGGGCAGCTGCCGCATAGCGGGGCTGGACTGCTGGCGAGAGGCGGCCGCCATCCAGCACTCGCTCGGCTACATCCCCGGCGAGATCTCGTTCCCCGACGATATGAACGCGGACGAGCTGTTGCGTTTCATGCGCGAGATGCGGGGCAAGGGCGGCGCCGATCGCCAGGGCGAGCTGCTGGAGCGCTTCGAGCTGGAGCCGCGCGGCCCCATCCGCCGTTTCTCCAAAGGCATGAAGCAGAAACTGGGCATCGTGATCGCCTTCGTGCACGACCCGGCGGTGCTCATTCTCGACGAGCCGACCAGCGGCCTCGACCCGCTGATGCAACGCAGATTCTTCGACCTGATCCGTGAGGAGAATGCCCGTGGTGTGACCGTCTTCTTCTCTTCGCACATCC
>CAZMKF010000091.1:1120-2375 GCA_964566935.1 uncultured Dehalococcoidales bacterium
GAGCGGGCGAGGGGCAAGACGATCCTGATGTCCAGCCACCAGTTCGAGGAGGTGGAAAGGACCTGCGACAGCGTGCTGATCGTGCGCGAGGGGCGCATTGTGGAGCACGCCGACGTGGCCACTCTGAAGCGCGCCCAGCGGCGGCTCTACCGGCTGCAGGCCGCCGAGCCGGCCGCCGCCCTCAGCCTGCTGCGCGGCCAGGGTTTCGAGGTGGCGCAGGTCGACGAGCGCAGCCTCGAGGTGGCGGTGAGTCACGAGCGGATCGACCAGTTGATCAAGACGGTGGCCCAGCTGCGGCTGACGGACTTCGAGAGTAAGGCGCAGACGCTCGAGGACATCTTCATGCACTACTACGGGCGGCAGCAGGGAGGCGCATGAACTGGACCCTCTGGCGCTACCTGCTGCGCAAGAACTGGCTGCTGTTTCTGATCTTCTACGCCGTCTTCGTCATGTACCTGGTGTCGATGGTCGCCCTCTACGATCCGCATGACATGGAGGCGCTGCATCAGCTGATGGCGATGTACCCGGCCGAACTGCTGAGGGCGATCGGCTTCGACGAGCCGGTGACCGATCTGACCGGCTACCTGGCCAGCTGGTTCTATGGCCTGATGGTGTACGGCTTCGCCCTCGTCTACTTCGTGATGCTGGCCAACAAACTGGTGGCGAAGAAGGTGGATAACGGCTCGTTCGCCTACTTCCTCTCCACGCCCCACTCGCGCCGCCAGTTGATCTTCACCACCGGGGTCTTCGTCATGCTGGCGGCGCTGGCGATGATCTGGGCGGTGGCGCTCACCGGGGTGGCCGCTTGCCAGTACGCGTTCCCCGGTCTGCTCGACAGCCGCGCCTTCCTGACGATGAACCTGGTCACCTCGCTCAACAGCCTGGCGATCGCCATGATCTGCTTCTTCTTCTCCTGTCTGTTCAACGAGAGCCGCCACGCCATCCTGGCCGGCGCGGGCGTGCCGCTGCTGATGCTGGTGGTGCAGATGATCGCCAAGCTGTCGGAGCGGGTGGCCTGGTTGAAGCCGCTCAGCCTGTACGCCTGGTTCGAGCCGCTGGCTGTGGTGCGCGGCGCGGCGACGCTGCCGGTGAACCTGGCCTATCTGGCGCTGGCGCTGTTGCTGTTCGCCCTCAGCATCTGGGTGTTCCGCCGCAAGTGGTTGCCCCTCTAGACAGCTAGCCAGTGTCAGCTGCCGAAGATGGCAGCCGCCTGCGCCATGTTGTCGATCACCGTCACGCCGAAGTCGACGTTGTC
>CAZMKF010000091.1:2506-4138 GCA_964566935.1 uncultured Dehalococcoidales bacterium
GCGGCGCTCCGCTGCCGGGGTGGTGAGGTAGGCGGCGGCCGCCTCCACCTCCGCCACCGAACGGCAGCCGGGCAGGACGCTGGCCACGGCTGGCCGGTCGAGCGCGTACTGGATGCACTGCGCCACCGTCATCGCCTGGCTGAAGGGTGTCTGCGCCGGCGAGAGCAGTTTGCCGGCACCCAGCGACTTCATGACGGTCAGCCCCACGCCCGCCTTCTGACAGGCCAGATAGAAGGAGGCGCGCGCCGGGTCCATCCCTTCGAGGTGGCGGCTGGGCAGCTTCAATACCATCTCCCTCGCCGTTTCGCCCTGGTTGGGCGTCATATCGAAGGCCGGATTGATGCTGAACAGCATCATCTCCACCAGCCCCTGATCGACCAGCCGGCGGGCGATGAGGGGGTTGTGCGAGCTGGCGCCGATGGCGCGGATGACGCCCTGGCGCTTGAGGTCGCGCGCGTACTGGACGATGCCGTTATCCTGGATCTGGCGCAGGATCTCCTCGGTGTCGACGTAGAAGAAGAGACCGCAATCGATGTAATCGGTCCGCAGCTGCCTGAGCAGGTTCTCGAAATACCGTTTGGTGATCTCCAGATCGCGGCTCATGTCGTACTGCTTGTTGAGGTCGACCGAGCCGAACATGCCCTGGATGATCACCTTGTCGCGTTTGCCGCGCAAGCTCCTGCCGATCTTGCCGCGGATGTCGTCGCCGGGCATGAAGACATCGATGATGTTCATACCGTGGTCGAGGGCGGCGTTGACCACCGCGTCCACCTGCGCGAAACTGGCGCCGTCCAGATGTTCGGCGCCCAGGCCGACCACGCTCACCTCCATACCGGTGTGACCGAGTTTCCTGTACTCCATGCCCTTCCCTCCTGACCCCAGCCGACCCCTGGCGATTGGCAGGCAGCAAGCTGCTCGCCCTCAACTATAGCCTACCGCCGGGGGCAGGGGCCGCCCGGGTAGCGGTCGCGGCCGGGCAGGGCAACCAGCGCCCTCGTGCCTCTGCGGTGGTGGTGGTTGGGGAAGCGGTGGAGGCGGTGGCTGGCGGCTGCCGGTGATCAGACTGTGACGCCGCCAAGACGAAAAGAAGGGCGAGGCCTCCTAAGAGACCTCGCCCTTCTTGTAGACTGATGACTGGCGAATCAGGCGTTGGCGCCGGCCAGGAAGCCCTCGCGGGTGGCCTCCAGGGCGTCGCGCACCTTGACGGCGTCGCCCACCAGCACGACCTTCGTCTTGTCCTTCAGTTCATCGTACAGGGCCTGGTTCGTGGTCAGACCCAGCGCCAGGATAACGGTGTCGGCCGGGATCTCCCGCTGGCCGTTGGCATCCTCCACCACCACCGCGTGATCCTTGATCTCCATGATCCTGGTCTCGGTGAGGAGGGTGGCGCCCTGTTCGCCCAGCATCTTCATGAGGAAGTAACGGCGGGTCGTCTCCTCCTCCTGCGCAATGGCGGGCAACATCTCGACAACGGTCACCTTCTTGCCCAGCGAGCCCAGGTAGGAGGCGGTTTCGCTGCCGATCATGCCGCCACCGGCCACTACCACATTCTGGCCCACCGGGTACTTGCCGACCAGCGCATCCTCGGCCACCACCACGTTGGCGTTGTTGATGCCGGGGATGGGCGGGCGG
>CAZMKF010000092.1:0-4011 GCA_964566935.1 uncultured Dehalococcoidales bacterium
GGGGCGCGCAGCAGCGTCAGTCTAGGCATCGGCTGCCTGCAAGGTCGCCATTGTATTGATGATGCCTGTCGGGCTAAGCTCGGGCTCGCGCCTCTCACGCACGCAGGTGAGGAACTCCGCGTTCTGCTTCACCATCGCCAGCGAGTGGTGTTCCGACTCTCCGGTTGGCTCGTACAGAACCCTCTCTGTGGAACGCAGGGTCGTTCCCTCCGTGACCAGATAGCTCTCCTCTTCGCCGATGATCAGGCAATCGTTGAGCGGGAAGCGGGTATTGTAGCTCATGCCGATCGTCACCAGCCGATTGTCAGCCGTGGTCAGGCTGAGGCCGAGATCCATCGGAATACTGAGGTTGCCGCTCGGTCGGGCGATCGTGCCGCTCACTTCCACTTTGGGGTTGCCCAACAGCCAAAGTGCTGTGTCCACGATATGACAGCCGTGGTGCCAGAGCAGGTTGTCGGTCCAGCTGCGCCGCTTGCCGGTCCAGTTGATGTTCTCGCGTCGGAGAAAACCGTAGCGGTAGATGATGTGCTGCACGTGCAGCTTACCGGAGTCGATCAACTGCTTGACCATTACAAAAGGTGGCAGGTAACGCTGGGTATGGCAGACCATCACGGTGCGTTGAGTGGCGTGCGTCAACTCCGCCAGGCGCTGCGTTTCGGCGAGGCTCAGCGCCAGCGGAATCTCGCAAAGAACGTGCTTGCCGGCTTTCAATGCCAGCTCCGTCTGCTCGGCGTGCAGCGCGGAGGGCGAGCTGATCAGTACCGCGTCCACCTCGCCGTCGGTCAGCGCCTCTTCGTAGTTGTCCTCGACCTTGGCGAAGCCGTGCCTGCTGGCGAAGTCCTCGGCCGACTGACGCACCCGGCCCACCACGGAGTAGAGTTCCACGTCCTGCCCGGCGAGGGCCTCCACGTGCATGTCGGCGATAGAGCCGTACCCGGCGAAGAGCATTTTCATCACTACACCTCAAGTGGTTAGATTAATCGTTGCCGGCCTAGAGCCTGCCGGCGAAATACAGTGCAATCGCAATCAACGCCGCCCCGGCCAGTGTGTTCAAGGTTATGACCTCGCCCAGCAGCACAAAACCGAGCAACGCCGCCACCGGTGGTTCAAGGTAAAGCCAGGTCGAGGCGCGGCTGGCCGGCAACCTCGTCAAAGCGTAGTTGTAACAGAAGTAGGCAGCCTGTGAGCAAGCCACGGCGAGATACAACAGCGCCAGCCATTGTGGCTGGGAGAGAGCGGACAGGGCGGCATAGTTGAAGCCCGGGGCGGCGATCAGCAGCAATCCCGCTGCGCCGGCGATCATGATCAAAGCGGTGCTCTGCATCGGTGTCACCCGGTTTGAGAGGGAACGAGCCAGCACCGAGTAGAGGGCGAAGGAGGCGGCATTGGCGATTAGACAGAGTACGCCAACCACAAACTCAGTACTGGCAGCGAGACCGGGCGCCTGCTGCCAGCTGACCACGGTTACCCCAACGGCGCCCAGTAGCAGGGCCGCCACAACGCGAGGTTCCAGGCGAACCTGGTGACGTAGCACGTCCAGCAACAGAGAGAAAAGAGGGATGAGGCCGACCACCAGTACCGCCGCCACGGCGGCGTTGGTCAGTTGCAGGCCGGTGTACTGAAGGTAGAAGTAAACGCTTATAGCCAGCTGGCCGAGCAGCAGAAAGCGCAGCCAGTCCGTCTTGCTCAAGTGAGGGATATGGAAAGCCAGCCAGGGCAGTAAGAACAGGGCCACGATGGTAAAGCGCAATGTCGCCAGTTCCAGCGGTAACAGGACGACGATTGCCCCGGCCACCGGCTGCAGCAGGTACTGTGCCGCGGCGAACGAGCTGCCCCAAATGGTGGTGGCTAGCGCGAGGGCGGCCATGGCGAGGCCTACGCCCCTGTCTGCGCTGGTAGAGCTCGTTTTCATCCTCGAATCGCAACCTCCGGGTCGCAGCCGTGATAGCGCGCTCTTCAGCTGCTAAACTTGTTTCGCGACCGGACAGGCATAGAGTAAACGTTCAGGTATCAGCGCTGCAACGCTCAAACAGGTTCAACATCAACACCCGCGTTGGTTTATCGTTCACGCTGCTGGGATTGATTCTCATTGGCAGCGCGGGGGCGTTTGCCTGGTATTACCGCGCCAGCCTGGCAGACCTGATCAACTTCGGTTATCCGGGGCTCTTTGTGCTGATGATCCTCTCCGCCAGCGCCTACTTCCCGGTGCCCGGTCCGCCCACTGTCGCCCTGGCCGGAGCCTTGCTCAACCCCTGGCTGGTGGGTCTGGTGGCGGGCCTGGGTAACTCGGTGGGCGAGATGTCCTCTTTCCTTCTGGGCAAGGGCGCCGGGGAGACGCTGCATGAGGTGAGGCAGCGGGCGTTGTTTGTCACGGTGGAGCGCTGGTTGCGGCAGCGTGGCTTCATCACCGTGCTGGTGCTGGCGGCGGTACCTAACCCTGTGTTTCACGCGGTGACGCTGACTTCTGCCGGTATGGGCTTCCCGGCGCGGCGTTTCTGGCTGGCCTGTGCTATCGGCAATGTGATCAAGTACACGGTGCTGGCGCTGACTGGCTGGGGGCGCGCGAGTGGCTGCGCCTGTTCGGCATCGGCTAGGCGCTGGTAACAGGTGGCACGCCTGTGGGGTGAAGTATTGAACGGGACCACGCAGTGGGCTGAACGGTTATTGGAGAGACTGCCGGGTGACTATCGCTTTGTGAGGCGGCTCGGGGTACGCAGGTTCTTGCGGCGGGCCCTGCGTTGGCAGCTGGCGACCCGTCTGCTGCGCAAGCAGCTAGCCATCGAACTGTCGACCGGCCAGCGGATGAGCCTGCCCTCAGATTCTGCCAATGCCTACGAGATCTATCTCACTGAGGCGCAGCTGGACTGGGGCAGTGAAGAGCTGCTGTTGCAGTGCCTCGATCCGGCCGGCGTCTTTCTTGACGTGGGCGCGCACATCGGTTTCTACAGCTTGCTGGTCTCGCCCCGGGTGCGGCAGGTGTGGGCGTTTGAGCCCAATCCTCGTGTATTTCACCAGCTGTGCCGCAACGCCGGTCGCGCTACCAACGTGGAAGCGCTGCCGCTGGCGGTGAGCGATCGGCCGGGTGAGTTACAGTTCGTCTGCGCCAGGGAGTCAACCCTCAGTCATCTGGCCTTGAACGATGCGGCTCCTGCCGAGCACTGTCGAAACGTGCGCGTCACCAGTCTGGACGCCTTCCGCGCTGACCGTGATGACGGATTTGTGACCGCGATCAAGATAGACGTTGAGGGGCACGACCTGCAGGTTTTGCGGGGTGCGGGTGAAGTGGTGCGGCGCGACCAGCCACTGATTCTGACCGAGTTCAATCTGGGTGAGGGCGGCAACGACCCGGCGGCAATGGCCGAGCTGCTCTCGGGCTGGCGTTACCGGCTCTACGCGATCCTGGAGAGTGAATGCGGCAACTGGCAGGTTCAGCGGCGCTTGTTGCCGGTGCAGGCCAGTCAGTTGCCCAGCAGCACTTACCAGATGCTTTTCCTCGTGCCCGAGCGCCTTATCAGCCGCTTCGAGGGCTTCGTTAGGGGCTGAGGCTGGTTTGAGACGAAGAACGGGCCACGCCCGCCAGAGAGGCGAGCGTGGCTCTGTGATTGCCGGCGCGGGGTCAGCTAAGTGCCTGGCGGCGCGCCTTCACCTCAGCCAGCAGCTTGTTGTAGCCGTTCAGGAACATGCTGCGGAAGAGGATCAGCGGACCGTGGTCCTTGTACTGTGCTGGTTTAAGGCCCCCTTCGTAGTAGGCTTCCTTGAAAGCGGGCAGCTTGGCGCTCAGCTCTTCCACTACCTCGGCGGGCGCCGGCTGCGAGATGCGGTCCACTACCGGCGGATTCTCGTCCAGCAGCGATTTGATAATGCTCCAGTTAAGAGTGACGTGCATGGTGCCGCCCACCATCTGGGTGAAGTCGCTGTTCTTGATGGCGCCGCCGCCCAGCATGATACCCGGCAGGCCCCGTTCTGTGTTACCTGGCAGACCTGGCATTCAAAGCCTGGTTTCATTTCGGA
>CAZMKF010000093.1:0-3775 GCA_964566935.1 uncultured Dehalococcoidales bacterium
ACGACGCGGCGCGCCTAATGGGTATCAACGTCGACTCGGTGATCTCGTTCACGTTCGCTATCGGCTCGGCCCTGGCCGGCGCCGGCGGTGTGCTGTTCGCCACCGCCTACCCGCAGATTCATCCCTTCATGGGCATCATGCCGGGCCTCAAGGCGTTTGTGGCGGCGGTGCTGGGTGGCATTGGCATCATCCCCGGCGCCCTGCTCGGTTCGCTGATCATGGGGCAGGCCGAGGTGATGACCACCGGTTACATCTCTTCCAGCCTGCGCGACGCGGTGGCCTTCGGCATCCTCATTCTTGTGCTGCTCATCCGGCCTACGGGCATTCTGGGCGAGTCCGGCACGGAGAAGGTGTGAGCTGATGCTGAGGCGTTTTTCCTCGATGCTGCCCAGCCTGGCGGTCCTGGTCGCGGTCTTCGTCGTGCTGCAGGGCGCCATGTCGGCTGGCCTGATCAACAACTACTGGCAGACGATCATCATCTACGGCTGTATCTTCATCACCTATGCGCTGGGTCTCAACGTCATCTACGGATATAACGGTCAGTTCTCGTTGGGCCACGCGGCGTTCTACGGCCTTGGCGCCTACACCTCAGCCTTGATCACCAAGGTCATACTGCCGGATAATCCGCTGGTTTTCATCTTCGCCCTGCTGGCGGGCGGCGCCGTGGCGGCCACGATGGGCTTCCTGGTCGGTTTGCCCATCCTGCGCCTGCGTTCCGACTACCTGGGTATCGCCACGCTTGGCTTCGGCGTGATCGTGGTGGTGCTGCTGAACAACGCCGACCTGGTAGTGCCGCAGATGGGTGGAGCGCGCGGCATGACTGGCTTGCCCAAGTACACCACCTTCGCCTGGGCCTACGTGATCGCGGTGATTGCGGCCACGGTGGTGCGCAATATGGTCTACTCCAGCCAGGGGCGGGCGATCATCTCGATCCGAGAGGATGAGGTGGCCGCTGATACAATGGGCATCAACACCACCCGCTATAAATCCATGGCCTTCATGATGGGTTGTGGCCTGGCGGGTGTGGCCGGCGGCCTCTATGCCCATCTCTACCTCTACCTCAGTCCGGGCAACTTCGATTTCCTCAAGTCGATCGATGTGCTGATGGTGGTGGTGCTGGGCGGTCTGGGCAGCATGACCGGCACCGTGATCGCCGCCATCGGTTGGGTGCTGCTGCTGGAGGGTCTGCGCAATATCCTGCCGCAGCAGTACCTGGACTGGCGCATGGTGGTCTATCCGCTGGTGCTGATCATCGTGATGATCCTGCGCCCTCAGGGCCTGATGGCGGGCAGGGAGCTCGGCCCGCTGCGCAACGCGGTGCCGGTCTGGAAGGGGCGCCGGCAGGTCGCCGCGGCGCCGGCGGGGGAGGCGTCCAGCGATGACTAGTACCCCCGTGCTGCAGCTGGTCAACCTTTCGCGCAACTTCGGCGGCCTCAAGGCGGTTGAGAACGTCTCGTTACATGTGGACCAGGGCGAGCTGGTTGGCCTGATTGGCCCCAACGGCGCCGGTAAGACGACAGTTTTCAACCTGATCACCGGCGTATATCACCCGTCGAGCGGGGATATTCTGATGCGTGGTGAGAGCCTGGCCAAGGACAAGCCGTATCAGGTGACGGCGCGTGGCATCGCGCGTACTTTCCAGAACATCCGGCTCTTTCCCGAGATGACGGTGCTGGATAACGTGCGGGTGGCCTACCATCGCAACGTACGCTACAACCTGCTGCACGCGGTGTTGCGCCTGCCGGCCTTCGCCACTGAGGAGGAACAGCTCACGGAGCGCGCCTTCGAGCTGTTGGACGTCTTTGGTCTCGCCGACCGGCATGCCGAGGAGGCGAGAAACCTGCCCTACGGTGAACAGCGGCGCCTGGAGATCGCACGCGCCCTGGCAACTCAACCGCAACTGCTGCTGCTGGATGAGCCCGCCGCCGGCATGAACCCCAACGAATCGGTGCGCCTGATGGAGATGATCGCTTTCATCCGCGAGCGCTTTCAGCTGTCAATTCTTCTGATTGAGCATCAGATGCGGGTGGTGATGGGCATCTGCGAACGCATCTACGTGATGGACTTCGGCGAGCTGCTGGCCCAGGGCACACCGGCGGAGATTCGCGGCAACGCCCGAGTGGTTGAAGCGTATCTGGGCAAGGGGGTCTCCTGATGCTGTTAGAGGTGACCGACCTGCACGTTTCCTACGGCAACATCGCCGCGCTCAACGGCATCAGTTTCACGGTGGACGAGAACGAGATCGTCAGCCTGATCGGCGCCAACGGCGCCGGCAAGAGTACGAGCCTGCGTACCATCTCCGGTCTGTTGCGGCCGCGCTCCGGCAGCGTCAAGTTCCGCGAGCAGGAGTTGACCAAAGTTCCCGCTCACAAGATCGTTGGCTTGGGCATCTCGCAGGTGCCGGAGGGTCGACGCATCTTCGCCAACCTCACTGTGCGCGAGAACCTGGTGATGGGCGCCTACTCGCTTAAGAATGTCAACATCGCTGAGCGCATGGAGGCTGTGTTCTCGCGCTTCCCGCGGCTCAAGGAAAGGCTCAACCAGTCGGGGGGCACGCTCTCCGGTGGCGAGCAACAGATGCTGGCCGGGCCCTGATGGCCAACCCCACCCTGTTGTTACTGGATGAGCCTTCGATGGGTCTATCGCCGATCCTGGTGCAGCAGATCTTCGACATCATTGCCGAGATCAGCGAGACTGGGGTGAGTATCCTGCTGGTGGAGCAGAACGCCAATATGGCGTTGTCCATCGCCCAGCGTGCCTACGTGCTGGAAACCGGCAACGTGGTGCACTCCGGCTCGGCGGCCGAGCTGCGCGACGATGCGAGAGTGAAGGCAGCCTACCTGGGCGGTGAGGCAGAGGCCGAGGCCTAAGGGCTCGCCCCCTCATACTCCTGCTCATCCAGCAGACGGTGCATATCTGCGATCTGCCGCTCCAGCTCGGCCGGCACCGGCCTGTCCTCATCCTCAAGCTCTTCACGCTCGCTTTCCAGTTGCTCCAATGCCAGCATCAGTGTGTAGAGATCGGCCGTCTGCTCTGTACGTTCGTTATCTTCCGCCTTAGTCATGTCCTTGCTCCCTCAGCGCTGCGGCGCGGGCAGCCGCTGCAGCAACTCCTGCACCCTGTGCAGCGTCTCCATCTTCTTGGCGAAACAGAAGCGCACCTGTCGCCGGCCGCCCTCGCCGCGCGGGTAGAAGGAAGAGCCGGGCACTACGGCGAAACCGACGTCTCTGACCAGATGGTGGGCGAACTCGGTGTCGTTCTCATGCGAGAGGGCGGAGAAATCCGCCATGATGTAATACGCTCCCTGCGGTTCGCACAGTTGGAAGCCCGCGTCCAGCAGCATCTGCACCATCAGCTGGCGGCGCAACTGATAGGCGGCGAGCAGTTCGTCGTAGTAGGAGTGGGGCAGGACGAGCGCCGTCACCCCCGCCGCCTGTAACGGGCTGGGGGCGGCCACGGTGAGGAAATCGTGCACTTTGCGGATGGCGTTGGTCAACGGCGGTGCGGCGATGATGTAGCCAAGCCGCCAGCCGGTGATGGAGTAGGTCTTGGAGAGGCCGCTGATCGTCACCGTCCGTTCCGCCATGCCCTCCAGGGTGGCGAGGCTGAGGTGCTCGCCCTCGTAAACGAGATGCTCGTAGATCTCGTCTGTGATCGCCAGCACGTCCCAACGCTGGCAAAGCGAGGCGATCAGCTCGAGTTCCTGGCGGTTGAAGACCTTGCCAGTGGGGTTGTTAGGCGTGTTGATGACGATGGCGCGCGTCCTGTTGAAAGC
>CAZMKF010000094.1:0-3431 GCA_964566935.1 uncultured Dehalococcoidales bacterium
GAAGAGGAGGCCGATGGAGACGACGACGACGACCGCCACCCAGAACTCGATGGAGATGGGGAACCAGATCTGGAAGACCTGGGCGACGCCGCCGACGATGCCGGCGGTCTGGATCCACTTGGTCATGGCGAAGACCATCCAGATCCAGTTGATCCAGCCGTAGGGGCCGATCTTGGGCGGCACCAGCTGGAAGGCGGAGAGGGTGGGGATGCCGGTGGCGATGGCGTAGCGAGCCAGTTCCACCTGCAGCGCCACCTTGACGGCGCAAGAGAAGATGACGAGCCAGAGCAGGGCGAAGCCTGCGGTGGAGCCCATCGTGGTGGTGGCGATCAGTTCGCCGGAGCCGACGATGGATGCGGTGAGGATCATACCGGGGCCAAGATAACGTAATGAGTCGCCCCAGCCACGAGGTGGGTCTTGGACGGCAGCCGGGTCAAGCGCGTACGGGTCGGCTTTTGCCATGACTGCGTCTTCAGTTTGAGACATACCTTCCTCCTTTAGTGATTTGGGATGCTATCTGTTTAACCGGTTCGCCAATACCGGCTCAGACCGTATTTGAGGAGGCCGGATCTTGCTGACGGTCCGTCTGCAAGACCGTATTCAAAGTCGCCGTCAATTGAATGAGAATGCGGAAAGGCCATCCGAACCATCACCCCAACGCCATTGCAACTACGCTTGCATCGACCGCTGACGTAATCCAGAAGCGGCCATCCTGTCGATAGTGATCAGCAATGTCTAACTATGGCGTCGTTGGGGCTGATTATAACACAGCCAAAAGAATAGAACTACTGAATAAAGACTAAACTAGCATAAACTACATGCAAAGCCATCGTTCCTGTGAAACGTGGATGTCCCTGCCCCTAGGGCGACGAGGAACTGACTGGATACACCAGCGGTGGCAAGAACAATGACAGAGCGCGTTTCGAAATTGAATAGGCCCCTGGCCCAGGCGGATCTGGAAAACGGAGCGCTGGGACGTTGGCGCTATCTGGAGGTTGCGCGTTCACACGGCGCGGGGCGCTGGCATTCCCTGGGTATCGTGGGGTCCGTGCTGGCGGTGGCGGCGCTCGATTACGCGCTTTGGTGGTGGCAGCCGGGGGCGGCGACCAGCAGCGTGGCCCTGCTCGATATATTCGTTGTGGTGGGCGCCGGCCTGCTTTTGAGCACGGCTGCCGCCGTGGCCGCGGCGGTAGCCAGCATCTGTTTCACGGCCTGGCTTTTCGCGGAGCCGCTTGAGGTGCTCTGGATCCACGACTGGCGAGAATGGGTGGTTGTGCTCAGCCTGTTGGTGGTGGCGCTGGTGGTGGGCCGCCTCACTGAGCACCTGCGCCATACGGCGCGGTTGGCGGAGGCGCGGGAGGCGGAGACGCGGCTGAGCTCGGAACTGCTGGGCGACCTGTCAGCAGACAACCTGGCCGAGGCGCTGCACGCGGCCGTGGCCACCTGCAAGTTCGAACTGAATCTGGAGGCGCTGCGCCTGACGGTCAAGCGGGCTGGCTCGCCACCGTTGGTGATTGAATTGGGACCAGTGGCGCAGCTTGAGAAGCCGCACGGCTCAGTAATCACCAGGCGGCTGGATCCCGACAACTTGAACGCCGCTCAGAGCCTGCGGCGAACCTTGTTGCCGTGGCTGTTCGGCGCCGCAGGGCGCCAGCCTGCGCCGGGTGGGCGGCTCCACTATCGACAGCCGTTTGCGGTCGCCGATCAGGCCAGCGGTGAACTGGCGGCCCTGACGAACACCGCTACCGCTTATGAGCTGGCGGTTGTGCAACGCGCCCTGGATAACTTCAAGGCGCAACTGCAACAGCGGTGCGAGCACGAGCTAATCCGGGAGAAGGCAATCCACGTGGAAGTAATGGAGCGTTCGGGTGAGCTGAAGACCGCCCTGTTGCGGACGGTTTCACATGAGTTCCGCACGCCCCTGGCCGGCATCCTCACAGCCAGCGCGACACTGTTGGAGGAGGGCGAGCTGCCACCCCGCGATCGCCACGAGCTGACGCTCTCCATAAACGGCCTGGCCCTGCGTCTGCACGAGCTGGTCAATAACCTGCTCGACCTCTCCCGCATCGAGGCAGGCATGCTGGAGCCGGTGCTCGACTGGTTTGAGCTGGCGGATCTTTTTGAGGAGCTGGAGCGGCAGTACGCCCGCCAGCTAAGCGAGGGCAGCCTGGTTTTGCAGTTGGGGGAGCATGGCCTGCTGGTGCTGGCTGACTACGTTCGCACCCGTCAGATCATGGTCAGCCTGATCGACAATGCCTACAAGCACACCCCGGCCGGCACGCGTGTGGCGGCTCGGGCCGAGCGAAGGTCAACCGAACTGGAACTGGTGGTTGAAGACGACGGTCCCGGCGTCTCTGAGAAGACGCTCAACGAGCTATTCCTGCCGTTCCGCCAGTTTGGCGCACTGGCGGGCCGAGAGCAGAGCAACGGTCTGGGCATGGCCATTGTGGAGGGCCTGGTGAAGGCTCACGGGGGCGAGGTGAGCGCAGCCAACCGCCTGGGTGGTGGCTTACGGGTGGTGGCTCGTCTACCGCAGCCGGCGACGGAAGATTGTGTGTTGTCAAGCGAAGTGGAGGTTCGAGGCCGATGACGATTGGAGGCACGGGAGCGCGCATCCTGGTGGTTGACGACGAGCCTGAGATCACGCGCGCTGTGAGGGTCAACCTCTCCCGTCAGGGTTATCAGGTGGACGTCGCCGCCACCGGTAGCGAGGCGCTGGAGCTGCACCGGCAAAAGCGGCCGGACGTGGTGCTGCTGGATCTCGGTTTGCCGGATATGGACGGTACCGAGGTGATCAAGGCCCTGCGGGCGGTGGTCAACACGCCGATCATCGTGCTCTCGGTCAGAGATGCCGAGCGCGATAAGGTGGGCGCGCTCGATCTCGGCGCGGACGATTACCTGACCAAACCGTTCAGCGTGGAGGAACTGCGGGCCCGCCTGCGGGTGGCGCTGCGCCGCGCGGCGAAGCCGGCGAGCGGCAGCGGCGCCGTCTTCCGCAGCGGCGAACTGGAGGTGGACTTCGAGCACCGGCAGGTACGGATGCGCGGTGAGAAGGTGCATCTCTCGCCCACCGAGTACGATCTGCTCAAGCTGCTGGTCAGCCACCCGAACAAGGTGATCACCCATCGCATGCTGATGCAGCAGGTGTGGGGCAGTGAATTCGCGGGCGAGCGCTACTATCTGCACACCTACCTGGCGCGCCTGCGCAAGAAACTGCGAGACTCTTCGGGCGGCAACCCGCTCGTCAACGAACCAGGAGTTGGCTACCGTTTCGTCGCCGAGGACCGCTAGACCGGCGACGTGGTGAGGAAGAAGAGGGCCCGGACCGAAAGGTCCGGGCCCTCGCTTTGCGCCTTCGCGTAGCGATCTACTGGAGCAGTTTGATGCCGAAGACGTTGAGGAACGAGGTCAGCGCGATCCAGGCGATGGCG
>CAZMKF010000095.1:0-3187 GCA_964566935.1 uncultured Dehalococcoidales bacterium
TGTTCCAGCCCGCCCAGCCAGGCCACGGTGCGCTCCACCCCCATGCCGTAGCCGGAGTGAGGCGCGCTGCCATAGCGGCGCAGGTCGAGATACCACTCGTAGGCCTCGCGCGGCAGCTGGTGCTCGGCCAGCCGCTGCTCCAGCAGCGCCAGGTCGTGGATGCGCTGGCCGCCGCCGATGATCTCGCCGTAACCGTCCGGCGCGATCAGGTCGACCGAGAGCGTCACCTCCGGCCGCTCGGGGTCGGGCTGCATGTAGAACGCCTTGCACTGGGTGGGGTAGCGGTGGATGAAGACCGGCTTGTCGAAGCTCTGCGAGATGATCGTCTCGTGGCCGCCGCCGAAGTCCTCGCCCCAGGGCACCTCCTCACCCGCCGCCTTGAGTAGCGCCAGCGCCTCGTCGTAGGAGATACGCGGGAAGGGCGTGGTGATCTTCTCCAGCTTGCTCGTGTCCCGCTCCAGCGCCGCCAGTTCGGGGGCGCGGTTCTTCAGCACCTGCGCCACCACGTAGGCCACGCTCTCCTCTTCCCAGCGCATGCACTCTTCCAGGTCGGCGAAGGCGATCTCCGGCTCCAGCATCCAGAACTCCATCAGGTGGCGGCGGGTCTTCGATTTCTCGGCCCGGAAGGTGGGGCCGGAGGTGTAGACCTTGCCGAAGGCCTGGATGGTGGCCTCGTTGTACAGCTGGCCGCTCTGGCTGAGGTAAGCCGCCTCACCGAAGTAGTCGATCTCGAACAGGGTTGTCGTCCCCTCGCAAGCCGCCGGCGTGAGGATGGGCGTATCCACCCGCACGAAGCCGTTGCTGTCGTAGAACTCCTGCAAAGCGCGCATGATCTCTGCCCGCAGGCGCAGGGCGGCGTGCTGGCGGCGCGAGCGCAACCAGAGGTGGCGATGGTTCATCAGGAACTCAACGCCGTGCTCCTTGGGGGTGATGGGATAATCCTGGGCGATCTGCACGATCTCCAGCCCCGTGGCCGAGAGTTCGTAACCGCCGGGGGCGCGTTTGTCCTCGCGCAGGATGCCGGTGATGCGCAGCGACGACTCCTGGGTGAGCGCCTCGCCCGCCTGCCACACGGCCTCGTCCACCTCGTTGCGCACCAGCACGCACTGCATCAGCCCCGAGCCGTCGCGCACCAGGAGAAACTGGATCTTGCCGCTGGAGCGTTTGTTGTACAGCCAGCCGCGCAGCGTCACCTCATCGCCCACGTGCCGGGCGGCGTTCTCTATGTAGAATGGAGGCAAGCTCTCACCCTCCCTGCCGGTTTTACCTGCGAAGCTTCATCATAAAACGCGCCTGGGGGAGCGTCAACTGCGAACCGGCCGGGCAAATGGGGCGAGGGTCAGTGGCCGCCCACTGCCGTCAGCAGCGGCGGGGCTTCGCCTTCCGCCTCGGCCGCCTCGGGCCGCAGCAGGAAAGCGCCGCTGTCGCAGATGGGCAGGCTGCCCACCCGACCCTCGATGCCCTCCTGGCGGCTCACCTCGCTGAACGCCGCCTGGATCTCCGCCTGGCGGCAGTCGCAGAAGGCCATCAGCGCCGAGCCGGCGCCGCAGAGGAAGCAGCCCAGCGCCCCCGCCTCCTGGGCGGCGGCGAAAAAGCGCGACATCGAGGGGAACATCTGCTCGCGGTAGGGCTGGTGCAGCTGGTCCTGGGTGGCCACCCGCAGCAGGTCGAGCCGGCCGCTGCACATGGCGGCGATCAGCAGCGAGGAGCGGCCCACGTTGAAGATGGCCTGATTGCGGTGGTAGGAGCTGGGCAGCAGGCGGCGCGATTCCGAGGTGGGCATGGCAAAGTAGGGCACGAAGACCACGGTTTGCAATCCCGCCGGCGTGGCCAGGCGCACGTGGTGCACCTCGCCCTCGTCGCGCGCCGCCACGATCAGGCCGCCCTCCAGGGCCGGCGCCACGTTGTCCGGGTGGCCCTCGATCTCCGTCGCCAGTTCCAGCAGCGTCTCGCGGCTGAGCGGCTCGCCCCAGAGGGCGTTGGCCGCCAGCAGGCCGCCCACCACCGCCGCCGCCGAGCCGCCCAGGCCGCCGGTGATGGGGATGCGGTTGATCATCTCGATCCAGATCGGCGGCGCCGGCACGCCGAGCGTATCGGCCACCAGCGCCAGCGAGCGCCGCACCAGGTTGGAGCGGCCGGTGGGGAGCAGGTCGCGCCCCTCGCCGCTGATCGACATGCCCTCGCGGCCCGATTCGATCTCGAGCGTCACGTCGGTGAACAGGCCCACCGCCATGCCCAGGCAGTCGAAGCCCGGGCCAAGGTTAGCGACCGTCGCCGGCACCCTGGCAGTAACCCTCTTCATCCTCTCGAACCCCTCTCAAGAAAAACGCCCCCGCATCCCATGCAGGGACGAGGGGCTGGCTCGTGGTTCCACCCTGGTTTCCCCGCCGTGGCGGGGCTTCACTTCATGGTAACGGCGGCCGGTCTATGGCGCCGGCGGCCGGCGTCGCTGCTCCCGTGGGAGTGCGAGCGGCTCGGAGGTGGTATTCGTACAGCGGCTACGCCGCCTTTCCACCCTCTGGCGGCTCTCTGTGGCAGCCGGACTGCCTACTCGTCCTCGTCGTGGCCTTTTGTACTGTAGATTGCCGCCGACATTAGCACAGCTTTTAGGGGAGTGTCAAACAGACCGGACTCCTCAAGCAGGACGCAACGCCAGCGCCAGCTCGCAGTCGTGGCAGAACACGTTGTTCAGCTGCGCGTCGCCCACCGACTCACCCTGGTGGCTGACCAGCAGCCGCTCCGCCAGGGGGGATTTCGGTTCGTAGAAGAGCGGCGCCAGGCAGCTGTACTGCCGCGTCAGCTCGCGCAGCGCGCCGCCTATCGTATCCGCCACCACCGTCACCGAGGCCAGTCCCCCCACGAGCGGCCGCAGCTCCTGTCCGATCCTCACCGTCACCACCATCGCACCCCTCCTGCCCCCGCCAGTATCGCCCAACCCGGGGCCCGGTGGCAAGCGGCGGACAACACCAACGCAATGACCTGCGACCGCCTCGGCCGCAAGACCGCAAGACGGCGATGACCGACACCGACATGGGCGCCTGAACCTGGTCTACTTCGCCTACGGCGAGAGCCGGCCCAGCACGCAGACTGTGCCCACTGGCCGGCTCTTCACCGGCCAGCGCCTCGACGCCTCAACCGGCCTCTACGACTACGGCGCCCGCCTCTACGACCCCTGGCTGGGCAGGTT
>CAZMKF010000096.1:0-2307 GCA_964566935.1 uncultured Dehalococcoidales bacterium
CTGGTGACGGGGTGGCTCGGATTGCTCGCGCCGCAGTTAGCCGTCATCTTCGCCGCCTCGGCGTTTTTCTGTGCCGTCGTCTGGCCGCTGCTGGCGCGCGGACTGGCCTGCTCGCCGGCGCGGCAACTGGCCCGGTGGCGCGGTCGCTACGGCGCCCTGCTGGTTGACTACCTGCAGGGGCTGGCGGACCTCACAGTGTTCAACGCTCAGGACGAACCGCGCCGCCAGTTGAACGACGCGGCCGCCGGCTGGCGGCGCGCCGAGAGGCGGCTGACCGTGCTGGAGACGCTGCAGGGAACGGTGGCGGACCTGGTGGCGTATGGCGCGGTGTGGCTGATGCTGCTGGCCGGAGTGGTACTGGTGAGCGGTGGCCAGCTGGCTGGCATTCTGCTGCCGGTGGCATTGCTGGCAGCGCTCGCCGCTTTCGAGGCTTTTCTGCCGCTGCCTGTAGCAATGAACAACCTTGCCGTGAGCACCGCCGCCTCGGGCCGCATTGAAGAGTTCCTCCGTCCCGCGCGAGCGGGGGTTGTGGCTACGGTGAGCGCGCCGGAGGCGACCGCTGCAGACCGGCGCCAGTTGTTATGGCTGAGCGGGGTCTGCTTCAGCCACGCCGGTGCGCAGACTCCAACCCTGAGTGATGTCGAATTGAGCCTGGAACGCGGCCAGCTGAAAGTGCTGGTGGGCGCCAGCGGCGCCGGCAAGTCCAGCCTGCTCAACCTGGTGCTCGGTTACCATCCCTACATCGGCTCGGTCCGTCTGCAAGGCGAAGAGCTGAGCGAGATGGGGGCGGAGCGAGCGCGTGAGCTGTTCAGCGTATCGCCGCAGCGGGCGCATCTCTTCAACGAGAGCGTCGCCGCCAACTTGCGGCTGGGCGCGGCGGACGCCGGCGACGATGAACTGTGGCGGATGCTGGCGGCGGTTGGGTTAGAGGAGCTGGTGCGGGGGCTGCCCCAGGGCCTGGAGACGCGGGTGGGCGAGTTCGGCCTCCAGCTGAGCGCCGGTGAGCGTCAGCGGCTGGCGCTGGCGCGCGCGCTGCTGAGACCGGCGCCTGGCTTGCTGCTTGACGAAGTAACCGCCAACCTCGACGCCGCCAACCAGCAGGCGGTGTGGCAGCTGGTGTTGCAGGAGCGCCGCAGTAGGGGCATCCTAGTAGTGAGCCACGACCTGATCGGCCTGGCACAGGCGGATGAGATCCTGCTGCTTGATGGTGGCTACATCATAGAGCGCGGCCGGCACGACGAGTTGGTGAGCAAGGCCGGCGCCTACTACGAGCTGTGGCGGCGCCAGGCCGAGCTGCTGCCGGACGATTGGCTTTAGTTGGACACCGCCTCAGCCACGAAGCGGCCGTCTCGCATTAGGGGGCGCCCGTCCAGTTCTATCTCCCCACCGGCCGACACCACGTCCACGTGGATGGGCGAGTTCCAGCTGGCGCCCGTTTCCTCCGGATAGGGGTTGCCGAAGGCGAGGTGAATACCGGGTATCTTCTCGTCCTGCAGCAGGTTGCCGCTGAGAGTGGTGAGGGCCGTGTTGGCGCCGATGGCAAACTCGCCCACGCGGTCGCCGTTGGCGCTGCCGCGCAGGTACGCCTCCAACTCGTCCGCCAACCCCAGCGCGCCGCCACTGAGGCTCACCAGGCGCGAGTCGCGCAGCTCCAGCAGTAGCGGCTGTGGCAGCACGCCGTACTTCTCACTGAAGTAGTCACCGACAACCTGGCCGGCGAGCACGCCGTCGACGCGTAACGGGCAGGTGAAGAGCTCGCCCTCGGGCAAGTTGCCCCACTCTCCCTGGCGGTGATAGATGCCGGTGCAGGGTTGCCAGCGCAGTGCGGGGCTGAACTCGGCCGTCAGTGCCGTACCGGCGTCGTTGCGGGCGGTGATCCGGCGGGCGCGGCTGACCAGGGCGTGCAGGCGCCTGGTGAGCGCCGCCACCTGCTGGTAATCGGCCTGCATGCCCTCATCGATCAAGCGAGTTTCGATGCCGATCATGTGGCCGTGGCGTACTTTCAGCTCCTGCAGCAGCACCTTCATCAAGGCCATGCGCAGACCGATCTCACCCGGCAGGCCTTGGGCGGCAAAGAAACTGACGCTGGGCGCGAAGTGGCGCGCGGTGCGCAGAAGGGCGTCCGGCGCCGTGAGGAAGGGCCGCCGGCCGAACTGCTCGAGCGCCACCGTTTTGTGGATGGCGCCGCGTTCGCCCGCCGCCAGGGCCAGCGCCTCGCCAATACGACGGGTGGCGGCGTCGGTCACCACCAGTACCCGATCACGCTCGCCCACGCCCATGCAGGTGACGACGGCGTTGCGAATGCCA
>CAZMKF010000096.1:2317-3139 GCA_964566935.1 uncultured Dehalococcoidales bacterium
CCCGTTTCAAGGTGTTTCTTGATGCTGATCCTACTTGGCCAGGTGCATCGGCATGATGACATGGGTGTAGCTATCGTCGCCCACCGGCTTGACCACGCCGGGGCTGGAGGGACTGGTCACCTCCAGCGCCACCTGAGAGGAGCCCACCACACCCAGCACGTCGAGCAGGTAGCGGGCGTTGAAGGCGATCTGGGTGGAGTCGCCCTCCACCAGCGCGTCCAGCTCGGTTGAGTTGTCGCCAACGTCGGTGGCAGAGGCAGCGCAGATCAGGCGGCCGGCCTGACCCTCCTCCCCGGGCACTATCTGCAGCCGCACAATGTTGGAGGCATCGCGCGCGAAGAGGAAGGCTATCTTGGTGGCTTTCTGGAACTCCGCTGTGTCCACCAGCATCCTTGTGCCGTAGCGCGGCGGGATGATCTGCCGGTAGTTGGGGAAGTTGGCGTCGATCAAACGCGAGACCAGGTCCACGCTGGAAGTATGGAAAAGGACGTGGCCCCGGTTCGGCGCGATGCTGATCTCCAGGTCCTCGTCATCCTCGGTGGTGAGGCGGCCCACCTCAAGCAGGGCCCGTGCCGGGATGATCACCTCCACCTTCTCGCTCACCGGCCGGCTCAGCTTGAGGGTACTCACCGCCAGGCGGTAGCCGTCGGCGGCGTAGGCGTTCATTTCCGGGTCGGAATTGAACAGAAACCGGCCGCAGCGATCGCGGACGGTGGAGACGCCGCTGCGTTTGTAGCCTGGCGTGAGCGGCACGGGCGTCGCCGCAGCGGCGATGGCTTCCTCGAGCGTAGGATAGTCGGGAACGCCGTTAGCGAGAAAGCC
>CAZMKF010000097.1:0-3005 GCA_964566935.1 uncultured Dehalococcoidales bacterium
GCATCGTGCTGGCCGTGATCACCGCCACGCCGCTTGGCCTGCTGGCTGGCCCGAACAAGCGGCTTGACTCGCTGCTTTCGCCGCTGGTCTACCTCACCTACCCAGTGCCCAAGATCGTCTTCCTGCCGCTGGCCATGCTCTTCCTTGGTGTGGGAGACGCTTCCAAGATCTTCCTGATCTGGCTGATCCTCTTCTTCCAGGTGCTGGTAGTGGTGCGCGATGCCTCCCAAGGGGTGAGAGCGGAGATGCTCTACTCGGTGCGTTCGCTGGGAGCCAATGAGCTGGACATCCTGCGCTACGTGTACTTTCCTGCCTGCCTGCCGGCCATCCTCACCTCGTTGCGCATCAGCGCTGGCACTGCCATCGCCGTGCTCTTTTTCGCCGAGTCCTTCGCTACCCAGGCAGGCCTCGGCTACTACATCATCGTCGCCACCTGGGGGCGAGTGGCCTATCCGGAGATGTACCTCGGTGTGATCGCCATGAGCGTGCTGGGGGTAAGCATCTACTTCACCCTGGAGTGGATGGAACGGCGCTATTGCAGCTGGGTGAGGGCGGGCCACTGATGACTGGTGGAGGTGAGCAGCCGGAGAAGCGAGCCCGAGTACAGTCGATGTTCGACCGCATCGGCCGGCGTTACGACCTGATGAACACGGTGATGACCGGCGGGCGGGATGCCGCCTGGCGGCGGCTGGCCGTGTGGGCAGCGGGGGCCCGCCCGGGCCAGAGGGCGCTTGATCTGGCAACCGGCACCGGCGAGTTCGCGCTTGAGCTGCAACGGGCAGGCTGCCGGACGGTGGGTTTGGATTTCTCGCTCGGCATGCTGGCGGAGGCGTGGGCCAAGAACGAAACACTCGGCCCGGCGCAGCGTCCGCTCTACGTGGCAGGAGACGCCTTGCGGGCGCCGTTTGCCGACGCCAGCTTCGATCTCGTCACCACCGGTTTCATGCTGCGCAACGTCACCAGCATACCGCAGGCCCTGGCGGAGATGCGCCGCCTCCTGCGACCGGGCGGCACGTTGGCCTGCCTGGAGCTGACGCCGCTAAAGGGCCGTTACTTCCCACGCCTGTTCGACCTGTATTTCGATCGCCTGGTGCCGCTGCTGGGGCGTTTGCTGGCGGATGACGGCGCCGCCTACTCTTACCTGCCCGGCTCCGTGAAAGTTTTTCTGGACGCTGAACAACTGGCTGAGCAGTTGCGAGCCGCCGGTTTCCAGCAAGTGCAGTACCGGCGCCTCGCCCTCGATACGGTGGCGTTGCACCTGGCACGCTGATCGGCAGGCGTCCTGGTTCAGCCATCTGAGCGTCCGTCTCAACGTATACCGCTAGCCAGAGCCGCTTTCTGGAATGGGGCCCAGTGTTGGCCCCGCTCCTGCAGGGGAAGGGCGTTTGTTTGGCGCAGCCCATCGGCGGCTCAAAAGAATGGCGGGCGACACATGTCGCCCGCCTGCTTTCGACTGGTCTTCAGGATGAACTAGCGGTAATCGTCGCGCACCGGTGTGAAGATGTCGATGATCTTCGCGTCCTCCAAGGCGAGCGCGGCGTGTACCTTGCCCGAGGCGGCTGAGTAGCCGTCGCCTGGCTTGAGGACGCGCTTCTCTTCGCCCACCGTCATCTCCACCGTGCCGGAGACCACGTAGCCGTTCTGCTCGAACTCGTGATCGTGCAGTGGTACCAGGGCGCCTTTCTGCATCGTCCACTCAACGATCATGCTGCGGTCACCCACAGCCACGGTGCGGCGGATGGCCAGCGGCACGGCCTGAACGGCCTTGGCCTCATCCCACTTGAAGAACATAGCTATCCCTCCGAGAATAAACGTTAGCCTGCTGCCCGCTCAGGCGGTAGCGGACTCGTTGTCCAGCACAAGCGGCTCGCTCGCCGCCTCCTCGTCACGCTCGCCATGGGTGACCAGGATGGGCCCGTGTTTGCGCACGATTGTATCGGCGTTGATCAGGCATTTCTTGACATCGCCCCGTGAGGGGATGTCGAACATGACGTCCAACAGCACTTCTTCGATAATCGTGCGCAGGCCGCGGGCGCCCGTTTTCAGTTTCATTGCCTGGGAGGCGGCCGCCTCGAGCGCGTCCGGCGTAAACACCAGCTCCACCTTGTCGATGCCAAACAGTTTCTGGTACTGCTTGACTAGCGCGTTGCGCGGTTCGCTGAGGATGCGCACCAGCGCCGCCTGGTCGAGCGGATCGATGCTGACGAAGACCGGCACCCGCCCCACGAACTCGGGGATGAGGCCGTACTTGAGCAGGTCGTCGCCGATGGTGTGGTGCAGCACGTTCTCCTTGAGGGCCGCCTTCTGCTCGCTGCTCAGCTCGCCATGGAAGCCGAGATTGCGCCGCTGACCCACCCGGGCGCCAACGATCTTGTCCAGCCCCTCGAAGGCGCCGCCGCAGATGAAGAGGATGTTGCCGGTGTTGATCTGCAGGAACTCCTGATGGGGATGTTTGCGGCCGCCCTGCGGCGGCACGTTGGCCACGGTCCCCTCAAGAATCTTGAGCAGCGCCTGCTGCACGCCCTCGCCAGAGACATCGCGGGTGATGGACGGGTTGCCGCCCGACTTGCGCGCGATCTTGTCTATCTCGTCAATGTAGACGATGCCGCGCGCGGCCTTGCCGAGGTCAAAGTCGGCAGCCTGGATCAGGCGCAGCAAGATATTCTCCACATCTTCACCCACATAGCCCGCCTCGGTGAGCGTCGTGGCGTCGGCGATGCAAAAGGGCACGTCTAGCACGCGGGCCAGGGTTTGGGCCAGCAGCGTTTTGCCGCAGCCGGTCGGCCCGATCAGCAGGACGTTGCTTTTCTGCACGTCTATGCCATCGTCCTCGGCCCAGGCCTGCGCGGCGATGCGTTTATAGTGATTGTAGACCGCTACGGCGAGCACCTTTTTCGCGCGCTCCTGGCCGATGACGTATTCATCGAGGGCGGCGACGAGCTCTTTGGGCGTGGGGATGTCGCTCAACCGCAAGGCCTCGGCGGTCTGGTGCTTGTCGCCCACTT
>CAZMKF010000098.1:0-2960 GCA_964566935.1 uncultured Dehalococcoidales bacterium
GGTGGTGGACGACGCTGGGCGGTTCGCAGTGAGCCTGCTCTCCGGACACCTGGGCGGCGCCAACAACCTCGCCCGTTCGGTGGCGGAAAGCCTGGGCGCCACGCCGGTGGTCACCACCGCCTCAGAGGCGCTGGTGACCCTGGCCGTGGACCTGCTGGGGCGCGAGTTCGGCTGGCGCCTGGAGATGCCGGAAAACACCACCGCGGTGAGCGCTGCCGTCGTCAACGGCGAGGCCGTCGGCATCCTACAGGAGACCGGTGAGCTAGGTTGGTGGCCGCATGACCAGCCGTTGCCCGCCAACCTCGTTCCTTGCTCGACGTGGGAGGTGTTGCGCGACCGGGTGGACCTGGCGGCAGCCGTGGTCATTACCGACCGGCTTCTGCCTCAGGACGGCGGCTTGTCCGTTCCCTTCGTCGTCTTTCGGCCCCGCAGCCTCGTCGTCGGCGTGGGCTGCAATCGAGGCACGGATGTGAAGGAAATCAGCGAAACGATCACTGGCTCCCTGCATCGCCACGGGCTGAGCGAGGCCAGCATCCGCAATCTGGCTACCATCGCAATCAAACGCGACGAGTTGGGTCTGACGGAGACCGCCGCCCGCCTCGGCGTGCCCATTCACTACTTCTCGGCAGCGGCACTGGCCTCTATCGAGCACACCCCCAATCCGTCGGCGGCTGTCCAGCAGCATATTGGGGCAGCCGGCGTGTGCGAGCCCGCCGCGATGCTGAGCGCCGGCACGCGCCAGCTTCTCGTGACAAAAACGAAAACGACAAACGTGACCGTGGCGATCGCGCGGGCCGAGACTGGCAACCTGAAAAACGAGGGCTGACGATGGCAAACAAAGGCGGGCAAATCTACGTGATTGGGCTGGGGCCGGGATCCAGTGATCTTCTTACCCCGCAGGCATGCAAGGCCATTGCCGCGAGCGAGGTCATAATCGGCTACCAACCTTATGTAGAGACCATAACGGACCTGGTAGTCGGCAAAGAGATCATCGCCAGCGGCATGCGCCAGGAGATCGCACGCGCCAGAACAGCGGTGGAGCTCGCGGCCGCAGGCCGCAGGGTGGCAATCGTCTCTAGCGGCGACCCTGGCATCTACGCCATGGCCGGCCCGTTGTTTGAGGTGCTGCACGAGCGAGGCTGGCGACCTGACGATTGCTTTGCGGTCGAGGTGATCCCGGGAATCCCGGCCCTCTCCGCCATGGCATCGCTTCTGGGAGCGCCACTAATGCACGACTTTGCCGCCATCAGCCTGAGCGATCTCCTCACCCCATGGGAAGTGATCGCACGCCGCTTGGAGCTGGCGGCGGAGGCTGACTTCGTCATCGTTCTCTATAACCCTCGGAGCAGCCAGCGTGTGCGACAGCTAGCCCTCGCCCAGCAGATCATCTCCCGTCATCGCAGTGACCGTACACCGGTAGGCATCGTGCGCCAGGCGTATCGAACCGAGCAGAAGGTCATCACTACCGATCTGGCCCACATGCTGGAACACAAGGTCGACATGCTCAGCATCGTGGCCATCGGTAACTCCGCCACCTTCTCCTTTGCCGGATTGATGGTTACGCCTCGCGGCTATGAAACCGGGCAGGCTCTCAAATCGGCATCCCACCGCACGTCTAATGACCCAATGATTAGCCAGGTTAGTGAGCATTGAGAGCAGTTAGTCGACAAGAACCTTCGCATCAGCGGAAACCAGGGCGTTCTACGCTCGAACCTCAAGAGGGTTCAGGCGATACTGTGCCTGGCTCAGGCCAACACGGCTACCCGGTCAGTCTGAATCTGGCAGGGAAACGATGTATCGTCGTCGGCGGCGGCAAGGTGGCCACGCGGAAGACGCTGGCGCTCGTCGCGGCGGGCGCATGTGTAACCGTGATCGCTCCCCAACTCACGTCCCAACTGGCGCAGCTCCGCGATCGTGGTTTGGTTGACCACCTGCCCCGCCGCTACCAGGATGGGGACTTGGCGGAGGCGTTTGTTACCATCGCCGCCACCGATGACCCTGCGACCAATCTCGCCGTTGCAATTGAGGCGCGCCGCCACCGCGCTCTGGTCAATGTGGCCGACGATGCATCCTTATCTGATTTCTCCGTGCCCGCCGTGCTGCGGCGGGGCGACATGGCGATAGCGGTTACCTCCGGTGGGAACAGCCCCGCGATGGCCGGATGGGTGCGGGATCGGTTGGCTGAGCTCCTGCCTGTGGAGTACGAAGAGCTATTAAGCGTGGTCGCCCACGTGCGCGCCCAAATGGCGGCCAGCGGCAAGCGGTTCAGCGGTGAGGTGTGGCGCGGCTCTTTGACTGGCGAGGTGATGGACCTCGTGCGACGTGGGGATAGCGCCGGCGCCAGAGCGCAACTCATCGCCAACCTTGCCAGCAACAATCTGGGGATTGATGCAGACGGTTTGTCAGCAGAGGAATGACGTGGAAGTAGTTTTGGTCGGCCTTAATCACAAAGCAGCGCCCGTGGAAGTGCGAGAGCGGCTTGCATTCGATCTCGCCGAGCAGAGCGAGGTTCGAACGCAGCTCAGGCGCTGCGTTTCAGAGAGCGTCATCCTCTGTACCTGTAACCGTACCGAGGTCTATGCCGTAGTCACGGACGGGGTTGTGGGCATCAGCGAAATCGGCGCCCTGCTCGGCGCTTTTGGCGACCTTGCATCCGGCCAGTTTGAACGGTATCTGTACCATCTCAAGGGGACGGCCGCAGTCGAACATCTCTTCACCGTCGCCGCAGGCCTTGACTCACTGATCGTGGGCGAGCCGCAGATCCTCGGTCAGGTTAGAAGCGCTTACGAGGCCGCCGCTGCGGCCGGAGACGCGGGCCGGCTTCTCCGTCGTCTCTTTCATCACGCCCTGCACTGTGGCAAGAGGGTACGCGCGGAGACGTCGATTGCCCGCAATGCCGTCTCGGTGAGCTACGCTGCCGTCGAACTGGCACGCAGAGTCATTGGAGAGCTCAGCGGCCG
>CAZMKF010000099.1:0-1284 GCA_964566935.1 uncultured Dehalococcoidales bacterium
CGGCGCCGTAAACACGCATCGAGGAGCCGTAAACTACCTGTCTAACTCCATGCTGTAGCGCCTGTTCAAACCAGATGCGGGGCGCCAGCAGATTGGTGGCCTCGGTGTAGCGGGCAGGCGCGGCATCGGGGTGGGCGCTGGCCTGCGCCGCCAGAAAGTAGAGGGTGTCAATACTCCCGCAGGCGAAGACCTGGCGGATTGTAGCAGGTGAGTTGATGCTGCCCTTGATGAACCGGAAGCGGGGATCTCTGTCCAACGATGCTAGCTGGAGCGGTTCAATGGAGGAGAAGTTGTCTATGCCGATTACTTCCCGTCCGGCAGCCAGCAGTTGCTGGCAAAGGGGAGCGCCAATGTATCCTACGCCGGCAACTACGTCGCGCAACTGCTTCACTCTCCAATGCTATGCCTGCAGGTAGTTTCTGCATCTTAGCACAGGCGCCAGCGCCCTATTCGCGGGGGCTTAAAAGAGACAGCCTCTGCTTGATGTCAGAGGCTGTCCATACCTGGGGTATCGGAGGGATTAGCCCCAGTCCTCGTCGGGCGGGTAGAGGTTGCGGCCGCGCACGGAGCTGCGCGGTTCGGTATACATGTCAGCCGTTCCATCGCGGAACTTAAAGTAGTGGGGCGTCTGGCGATGGAACGCAACCGCCTCTTCATCACGATACACCTCGTAGAAGCGGATCAGGTTGGGGTCCTCTTCGTCCTGGATGACATCGAAGCGCAGGCACCCACCGTTTTCGTTGTTCAGTGAGCCGATCGCATCTTCGATAATCAGCTGCTTGAATTCCTCCAGGCACTCCGGTTTGACGTGGGCGCTAACAACTACGCAGATCATTCGTGCCTCCTTTCCTTGCTGTCCATTCTAGTCGCCCCGGATGGCGGCCTCAAAGCGATGAATCAAGGCCTGCGCGATGCGCCGGTGCACCTTGTTTACCTCGGCATCGGTCAAGGTATGGTCGTGAGCCTGGTAGATCAGATTGAAGGCGAGGCTCTTCTTGCCTTTTTCAACCTGGTCGCCGCGATAGATATCGAACAACTGCACCGACTGCAGCAGCTCTCCTCCGGCGGCGATAATCGCCTGTGGCAGCGCTGCAGCGTTGACCTGCTCGTCGACGGCGACGGCGATATCCTGCGCCACCGATGGATAGCGCGAGAGAGGCCGGTAGAAGTCCTCGCTGCCCGCGTGCTCCAAGGCGAGCGCCAGGTCCAGCGCACCGGCGAAGACGCGTTGGCTGTCTATGTCGAAGGCGGCGGCGACGTCGCGGTGCACTTCGCCCAGCATGC
>CAZMKF010000099.1:1404-2895 GCA_964566935.1 uncultured Dehalococcoidales bacterium
GGCAGCCCGCCCGGGGTGGAACAGTGGGTGGAGCAGCGGCGCAAAGTGGTAATCAGCAACGCCCAGCGCAGTCAAAGCGCTTTCCACCGCTCCCTTGAGCTCGAAGAAACTGTTGCGATGACCGGCGCCTCTGGAAGTGAGTTCTCCCATGCCAAATGAAACCACCTTGCGTTCGTCGGGCAGCACGTCATCGCTGCGCAGGTAGATGCGGCCCAGTTCGAAAAGGTTGACGTCGCGCTCTACCCGCCTCAGATTGTCGCGCAAGGTCTCCAGCATGGTGACGAAGGGGGTGGTACGCATGGTGTCCGAATCGCTGGAGAGGGTGTTCGCCAGCAGTAGCGGTTCAATTGTGCCGTCGTACAGAGCCGGATCCAGCAGCGGCGGTAGTGGCGCTGGCAATGGTTCAGGGGCAGAGCCCGCCTGACCTCTGATCGCGATGGCAGTGTCGCGGGTAGAGGGCACCAGCAGCCTTGCCTGACGCTCCCGGCTGGTAAGCGCGTAGCCGATGATTTCGCTGAAGCCTCCAGCCACCATGGCGCTGCGCAGGCGCATCTCCGCCGCCAGCTCGACGTTGATCTCCTGAGGCGGCAGCGTGCCGCTGAGCAGAGTGTCGGGGATGTTCTCGTAGCCGACTATGCGGGCTACCTCCTCCACCAGGTCTGCTGGCAGGCTGACGTCCACCCGGTGCGGTGGCACGGTGACCAGCAGGCCTTCGGCCGCATCCTTCGTCTGGAACTCCAACGAATGGAGGATGGCGGTGACCCGCTCCGGCGGATATTCGACTCCCAGCAGACGTTTGATCTCGCCGTTGGGCAAAAGCAGCTGGGTGGCCGTTGGTGGTTCGGTCAGAGAATCCAGAATGCCCGTGGCCACCGTGCCACCGGCCAACTGGTGGATAAGGCGCATGGCGCGGTGAGCGGCTCGGGGCGCCAGCTCGAGCGGTAAACCCTTCTCGAATCTGCGTGATGCCTCGGTGGGCAGATTGAGCGCGCGCGCGGTCAACCGGTTATTGTGCGCGTCGAAGGTGGCCGATTCGAGCACAATTCTGGTAGTGCCGTCATCGATCTCGCTATTGAGGCCACCCATCACGCCAGCCAGGCCGATCACTTTTTCCGGATCAGTGATCAGCAGCATGTTTTCATTGAGGTTGCGCTCCACGCCGTCCAGCGTGGTCATTTTCTCGCCGGGGCGCGCGCGTCGCACGATCACCCTGTGTTCGGCCACCTTGTCGAGGTCGAAGGCGTGCAGGGGTTGGCCCATCTCCAGCATCACGTAGTTGGTGACGTCTACCACGTTGCTGATCGGCCTCACGCCGGCGTTGACCAGCCTCTGCTGCAGCCATCTGGGTGAGGGTGCGATGGTGACGCCTTCGATCACCATCGCCGTGTAACGGGGACAGAGATCGGGGTCGGCCACTTCGATAGTCGCCACCTCGCTGACTGCCGGGCCTGCCTCCTGCGTTTCCTCGCTGGGATGCTTGACCGCGCCGCC
>CAZMKF010000100.1:0-2699 GCA_964566935.1 uncultured Dehalococcoidales bacterium
CCTGGCGGCGCTGGAGTGCTACTACACCGGCTACAGTGCGGAGATCACCGAGGCACTGCTGGCGCTGGCCGAGCGCTTTCACCTGGTACCCACCGGAGGCAGCGACTATCATGGCCACGGCCTGGAGGGTGCAGAGCTGGGTGGCGTGTACGTGCCTCTGGCATCGGTGGAGAGGCTGGAGCAGCTGAAACAGCAGCGCCGCCGCGACTAGGCTTTTCCAGGACTGGTCACGGCGATGGTGGCCAGTGCCTCCACCAGCGTATTGAAGCCCAGCAGCTCCATGCCGCTGCTATCCAGGCGTCGCCTGGTGAGGCGAGCTGGCAGCAGGCAACGCCGGAAGCCGAGTTTGGCCGCCTCAGCCAGGCGGCGTTCCATTTGGCCAACCAACCGCAGCTCCCCGGAAAGGCCTATCTCCCCCACCGCCACCAGGTCCGGCGGCACGGGTACGTCTTTCAAGCTCGAGTACACCGCCAGGGCGAGGGCCAAGTCCGCGGCTGGTTCGCCGATGCGCAGGCCGCCCACCACGTTGACATAGAGATCCTGGCTGGCCAACGGCAGACCTACCCGCTTGCTCAAGACCGCAGTCAGCATGAGCAACCGGCTATTGTCTATACCATTGGCCGTGCGCCGGGGCAGGCCGAAGGTGGTGGTGGAGGTCAGCGCCTGGATCTCCACCAGCAGGGGCCTTGTGCCCTCCAGGGTCACCGCCACTGAGGAGCCGGTGGCTCCTTCGGCGCGCTCGGCTAGAAAGGCGGCGGAAGGGTTGGTCACTTCCACCATTCCCTCCCCCCGCATCTCAAAGACGCCGACCTCGTTGGTGGAACCGAAACGGTTCTTGACGCCGCGCAGCAGGCGGTAGGAGTGGAAACGCTCGCCCTCCAGATAGAGCACGGTGTCGACGATATGCTCCAGCGCTCGTGGGCCGGCGATCATGCCCTCCTTGGTTACGTGTCCCACCAGGAAGATGGGAATGCCGCTTGCCTTGGCCAGCCGCATGAAGCGAGAGGTGCACTCTCGCAGTTGGCCAATCGAGCCGGCGCTAGATTCCAGTTCGTCTACCTGAACGGTTTGGATCGAGTCGATTACTACCGCTTTGGGTTGTAACGTGTTGATGTGATCGGCGATCGCCAAAAACGAGGTCTCCGCCAATACCAACAGGTCGTCGTTGGCTGCCTGCAGGCGGTCGGCCCTGAGGCGCAGCTGCTGGACCGATTCCTCGCCGGAGACGTAGAGCACCTGATGCTGCGGCGCCGCCAGTTCGGCGCAGATCTGCAGTAGCAGGGTGGATTTGCCGATACCCGGGTCGCCGCCCAGCAGCATCAGCGCTCCAGGGACAATGCCCCCGCCCAGGACGCGGTTGAACTCCTGGCAGTTGGCCTGCAGCCGGTCGTGGTGTGCGGTGGATACGCGCGTGATCGGCTGGGGAAGGTTGGCAACGGAGCTCATTAACCGGGAGGGCGAGCTGGCCTGCGGCTGTTGTACCGTCTCCACCAGCGTGTTCCAGCTCTCGCAGCTGGGACAGCGACCAGCCCAGCGGGGCGTTTCAGCGCCGCACTGCTGACAAACGTAAACTGTCTTGGCCCGGTTTCTCGGTGGCAAGGCGAACTTCCTTTTCGGTTCGTGCTGCGGATTGTAGCACGCGTAAAGAAAACGGACCTGCCTGGTGGCAAGTCCGTTCCTTTCGGTAAGGCGTGAGCTATCGCTACTGTGCCACGCTGGCACTCAGCTCCGGCTCTGGTTCCGGCTTCGCAGCGCGGATGGCCAGCTCCTGCTCGTTGGCCTCAATGATGGCCACGTCACCCTCTTTCAACTGTCCTTCCAGCATTCTCTCTGCCAGCGCGTCTTCTACCAGGTTGGTGATCACACGTCGCAGGGGGCGGGCGCCAAACTGCGGGTCCCAGCCCTTCTCGGCGATCAGTTGCTTCGCCTCGTCGCTGATGCGCAGGCCGATGCCCTGTTCGCTCAGCTGTTTGCGCACTCGATCAAGCATGAGATCGACGATGTTGCGGATGTCCGGCATGAGCAGTTGGCGGAAAACCAAAACGGTGTCGATGCGGTTGAGGAACTCAGGCCTGAAGGTCTTCTTCAGCTCGCCCATCACCTTGTCTTTCATCTGCTCGTACTGGCGTTCCGCGTCGTACCCATCATCGGTTTTGCTGCCAAAGCCCAGCGTCATGTCACGTTTCAGCAATTCGGCGCCGACGTTCGAGGTCATGATGATGATGGTGTTGCGGAAGTCCACCCGCCGGCCTTTGGCGTCGGTGAGGTAGCCATCCTCCATCACCTGTAGCAGCATGTTGAAGACGTCGGGATGGGCCTTTTCGATTTCGTCCAGCAGGATCACCGAGTAAGACTTGCGCCGCACCGCCTCCGTCAGCTGGCCGGCGTCGTCGTAGCCGATGTAGCCTGGCGGTGAGCCCACCAGGCGGGCAACCGAATGACGCTCCATGAACTCCGACATGTCGAGTTTGATCATGGAGTCTTCGCTGCCGAACATGAACTCCGCCAGTGTCTTCACCAGCTCCGTCTTACCCACGCCGGTGGGGCCGAGGAAGATGAAGGCGCCGATGGGGCGCTTGGGGTCTTTCAAGCCAGCGCGGGCCCGCCTCACTGCCTTGGCGAGGGCGGTGATCGCTTCGTCCTGGCCGATGACGCGCAAATGGAGAGCTTCCTCCATGTGTAACAGTCGCTCGGTTTCT
>CAZMKF010000101.1:0-2519 GCA_964566935.1 uncultured Dehalococcoidales bacterium
CCCGGCCGCTCGGCTACCCGATCACCGTCTCTTTCGCCATCGAGGACACAGTCAGCTTCGATAACTGGTCGCTGGCTGGAGCGGATGGCGTGGTCCTGAAAACCTACAGCAGCGAAAGGAGCTGGCTGAACTCGCTGGCCATCATTCCCGCCTCGCCGCTCGAAAGCGGCGCCACCCACACCGTCACGGTAAGCGGAACGCAGAACGGCAAGGCTTTCAGCAGTTCAGTACGCGCTAGTGACAGGCACGGGATGACTCGCGCCCTCCTGTGTCTGATCCTGCTGGTCATGGCGGTGGCGCTTGGCACTGCGCTCTTCGGCGGTGGCCGTCTCAGACTGAGCGAGACAACCACCGCCACCCGCAGCGCCACCACGCCCGTGCGCACGCCAACGCCGCCGCGACCGGCGCCAACCGCCACGCCTCAGCCGGTCGCCGGCAGGCTGGCCACCGCAACCCCCACAGTCGCGCCCAGCCTGAGCGCTGCGGAAGCGGAGCAGCTGGTGCGGGCGTTCTTCACCGCCATCGAAAACAGGGACGAGGGCGCCATCACCGAGCTGACCTGGGGCGACGCCCTCCGAGTATCCCTGGCGATCCTCGACGAGGTCAAAAGGCAGGAGGAGGCCAACCACGTGCGCATCAGCGCTCAGGTGGTGCAACTGGAAATAGCGCCGACAGGACTGGACGGCGCCGATCGCAAGCTGCAGGTGGCCTACGAGCTGGCGCTAACCGCGCACGCAGGCTTCATCTCGCTGCCCGTAGCCGGCCAAGCCGGCATCGCCGACTTTGCCACCGGGCAGCGTGATGGTCAGCCCAGAATAGTACGCATTGAGGGCGATCTGGACCGCTGAACGGCCGCCCGCCATCAAAAGACCAATGCCCTTGCTGACGCTATAATTGCCCCGGATAACTATTGCGGGAGTGTGCTGCTTGTCATCGACTGGAAAACCTCGCCTCTCACGCAGCATGCTGTTATCTCTAGCCATCCTCTTCTTCGCCCTGTTCATGCTTGGCAATTCCCAATTCGAGCAGTGGCAGCGCAGTCAGCCGCGGCCAACGGCGCCCGCGCTGCCCACCCTGACGCCGACCGCCACCCCCACGGCGGTTTCGACGACCACGCCCACTGCCACGGCGATACCCAGCCCCACCAGCACACCAACACCCCGCGTCTACACCGAGCCGGTCCGACTCAAGATACCCAGTATCAGCGTGGATGCACCCATCATCAAAGTGGGGCTGCTGCCGGACGGCGAGCTGGAAGCACCCAAAGAAGGGCATGAGGTAGGTTGGTTCGAAAAGGGCATCCGGCCCGGCATGAAGGGCAACGCCCTGCTGGACGGTCACGTTGACTGGCGCCGCGAGATCGCCGTCTTCTGGGACCTTCGCAAGATGAAAAGCGGCGAAGAGATCTCCATAATCACCGCCAATGGCGAGGACCTGCGTTTCGAAGTGGAGTGGCTCGATCTGGTAGAGGCAGCCAATCCTCCCCTCGAACGCATCTTCGGCCAGACCAGTTACCCGGCGGTGACCATCATCACCTGCGGCGGCGAGTTCGACCGCTCGATACACGACTACACGCACCGCTGGGTGGTCAGGGCGAAACTGGTTTCCTGAGCCGAATCGTACCCGCAACAGCCTTGCCCCCTCTGAACCCGTACCTCCGGCCCAACATCTAGCAACCCAAGAGTACGACGTTATTTAGTATTGTCATTACCGAATCTTTACTTATTACTGGGGAAAAACCTTGTTTATTCTCCGCGGTCAAGGTACACTGATGCGCAATGGCTAGCCCAAATGTCCTAGTGCCGCTAGTGGCAATTAACCGGTCGTAGACCCGATAGGGCAGGTCGGAATGGGCCGCATCAATAAACCTCTGGAGGGGAGATAAGAATATGAAACGGCAAAGAAGCCCCTTGCTGACCGCGTTCTCCTCGCTGTTCCTGGTCTTTGCTTTGCTGGCCTCGCTTTTCGGCGTGCCAGGTTATACGAACGTAGCCAGCGCCTCGGACACTTCCGTCGCCGCGGTTAAAGACGTGAAGTTCAACATGAGCAACCCA
Organism: uncultured Dehalococcoidales bacterium; assembly: GCA_964566935.1. Taxonomy (GTDB): domain Bacteria; phylum Chloroflexota; class UBA6077; order FW602-bin22; family JAMCYS01; genus CAZMKF01. The sequence continues at coordinate 2,055 of CAZMKF010000101.1, forward strand.
GGCCCCAAGCCATGTGATCCCGACGCACGGGACGGGTGGCACTTCATCCTCAACGGCATGAAGGGTTATCAGCCACCGTCCGTCGTCCACGTTCAATGGAACAACGGCGGCTATGTGGCAGTGGCACTCACTTCTTTTAACGGCTCGGTGGCTCACTACCACTACACGGGCAACCGCAACGGTACCGTAACCGGCGGGTACGTCTACATGCCCCCCTCCTGGACTGGCCAGTTCCTATTCTCGCACGTGAGTTGCGTGTTCCCCAACGACACCCCAACGCCGACCGCGACGGCGACGACCCAGCCAACCAACACACCGACGCCCAAGCCGACCAATACACCGACGCCCAGGCCTACCAATACACCAGTGCCGACCAACACGCCAACCAGCGTGCCCACTAACACACCAGTGCCGACCAACACGCCAACCAGCGTGCCCACCAACACACCACAGCCGACCAACACG
>CAZMKF010000102.1:0-2507 GCA_964566935.1 uncultured Dehalococcoidales bacterium
AGTGGAAAGAGGACGTGTTTTGGGCCAAGAAGGGCGATGTCACCTTCGGCCTCGGCGGCGCCATCTCGGTCGAAGCCGGTTTGCTGCCTTCCAGCGTCGCCCACATCCCCGAGTGGTGGCACGCGGACGAGGCGAGGGGGTACGGCCTCTATCTGCCGCACAACTGGCATGCCCGCCAGCTGGATGGATCGCTGGCCGCCTTCCAGTCCGGCTACACCGATGCCAGCGGCTGGCACGTCACCCTGGCGCTCAACGCAGAGGCCGGCCATCGCAGTGCCGAGGCCCTGCTCGCCACCCTGGCAAGTGAGCAGTTCCGTCGCGTGGCGGCGGACGCCGGCCTCTCACTTGGCGCCCCCTACCTGCTGCAGACGGCGCACGGCAAGGCGGCGGTGGTCCAGTATCAGACCCAGGAGCAGGGCATGCCCGTCAAAGGACTGATGGCCCTGTTCAGCGCCGGCGATGCCGTCTACACGCTCGTTTTTGCTTGCTCGGACGCTACTTATCATGAGCACGAGGCCTCCATAAACGATATACTTCAATCGTTCCGCGCCCGCTGAGAAAGCTTAACGGCGCCAAATGGTTGCCGGGCTCACCAAGAGGAACCTGGCGGCCAGCCGGGGAGGCCATGATGCCACTGAGACTGTTCAACCTGCTGCTCGCTTTGCTGCTGGCCGCTGCCGGCCTCGCCTCCGGAACCAACCCCGTAGGGGCGGCGGTCGACTCCCGGCAGTATCAACAGACCGGCTTCAGCGTCGCCGACGCCGGCGGCCTCAACTTCCTCACCGAGTTCGACTGCTTCGGCGGCGTCGAGGCGCTCGGCTACCCGATCAGCAACCCCTTCGTGGCCGACGGCTTCACCTACCAGGCCTTCCAGCGCGGCCTGCTGCAGTGGCGGCCCGAGATAAACGCCGCCATGCTGGCCAATACCCTAGATTGGCTGGGCGACGCGGGCAAGAACCCGTACCTGGCCAGCCTCGGCATCCCGGCGCCGCTCTCCGACTCGGGCGGCGAATGGACGAAAGTGGTGGCCGAGCGAGAGTCGTGGCTGAGCGAGCCGGCGATCGAGCGCGCCTACCGCAACGGCGGCGGCTACGAGCGCTTCGGCCTGCCCGCCTCCAAACCTGAGCGGGCCGGCCCCTTCGTGGTACAGCGCTTCCAGCGTTACGCCTTCCAGCTCTGGGTGGAGGCCGTACCCGGCATGCCGGCGATGGGTTCGGTGGTCGGCATCCTGGCCGGCGACCTCGCCAACGATGCCGGCCTGATCCCCGCCTCGGCCAAGTCCCTGCAGACACCGGGCCTGATCTGCCAATCCAATCCGAACAGCCTGGTCAAGGGCAGCGCCGTCGACGTAGTGCGGGCGCGCCTGGTCACGGTGGGCTGGAACAAGGTGGCGCTGGAGACGACCCTGCGCAACAACTGCCAGGAGGAGCGCACCATCCGTTTCAGCGCCCGCGCTGCCGCGGCGCCGGGCGGCCGGCCGCTTGCCTTGGGCAAGGAGAAGCAGCTTGACTTCGGTCCGGGCGAGGAGATCTCCTTCGTTTACGAGTGGACGAGGGAGGACGGCAGCTACCCCGCCATCCCCGAGGGGGCGGCCCTCTCCTTCTACATCAACTGGCGCAGCAGCAACTCCGGTGACCTGCACTGCCTCGACGTGGGCGCCGAGAAGTGCCTGCAAACACATCCCTGGTTGCGCACCACCGTTGAACAGCTGGCCGCCGACGAGGACGGCCTTCGCCTGCTGCGGATCGCGGCCAACCACGGCATCGACCTTCTCTACGAGGACCTGCCCGAGGGCTACCTTGGCATGTACCGTCCCTTCTTCGCCACCATCACCCTCGACATCGACCTCGCCTTGTACAGCGAACAGGAACGCTGCACTATCCTCATCCATGAACTGGTGCACGCCTTCGATTTCTTCGCCGGCACACCGATGCTTGAGCAACAGGCCTGCCTTGAGGCCGAGGTGCGCGCCTTCCGCACCAGCGCCGAGTACTGGTATCGAATCTGGAGCGGCGAACTGCCCACGCCACCGACCAACCCGGTGCAGCACAACCTCAACATCATCGCCCAGACGGCGCGCGAAGACCCGGCCAAACTGAACAACCTGATTACGGAGAGGTACATGGAGGTGTGCGGGCGCATGTCAGACCTGAGCTGCACACCGCAACCGTAGCAGCCACAAAACCGACAGAGGCAATCTCCATATTGTCGCCTGCCCGCTAGTGTATAATGCCGCCCAATTAACGGGGACGACCTGACTACCAAGCCGTATCATCGAACTGAAACGAGGGAGGCCGCAATGAAGCGTCTATCGATTGTCATCATCTTCCTGCTGCTCGCCAGCCTCTTCCCGCCAGCAATCGCCGCCCAGCCGGCGCCCGCTCCCGCCCCCGCCGACTGGCCCGTCACCAACGGCCACTTCTTCACTCAAACAGGCGTGGAAAACGACTCCGGCTTCGCCGTCACCAACGACGGCGGCGTCAACTTCTGGGACGAGTTCCAGCGGC
>CAZMKF010000103.1:0-2472 GCA_964566935.1 uncultured Dehalococcoidales bacterium
CCTGCCAGCTACGCGGGTCGGCTGCGGCAGCTGCTGAGCGAGGAGGAACTGGCTGTCTACCGTGGGCGCTTCCAGGCATTGCTGGCTGATCGCACGCTGAACTGGCACAGCACCGTCATCTTCGCGCGCGCCAGACGTTCCTAGACAATGGCACAATACATCGACATCACTAGCCCCCTCTCGCCGGCTACCGCAGTCTACCCGGGTGACGAGCCGGTTCGTCTGCGCACGGACGTCCACCCGCACCCGTCGGGACTGCTGACCATTTCCAGCCTATCGCTGGGGCTGCACAGCGGCACCCACCTCGATGCTCCCGCTCACCTGCTGCCCGGCGCCGCCAGCATGGCGGACCTGGAGCCCGATCTGTTGCTGGGGCCCTGCCGCGTTTTCGATTTGAACCAGGCAGTCGAGCTGAGACTGGAGGAGATCAGCGAGCTGGACTGGCGGGGTGTGGAGCGTGCTTTGCTCAAGACGGGTAGCAGCTGTGGCGACTGGTCGTATCTCAGCGAGGAGACCGCTCGCTTCATCGCCAGCAGAACAGAAGTGCGCATGCTAGGCATCGACTCTCTTTCCGTGGACGCGCCTGGCTCCGAGAGCCTGCCCGCCCATCGGCAACTGCTGCAGCGTGGCATCTATATCCTTGAGGGCCTGCAGTTGAGCGAAGTGCCGGCCGGGGAATATGAACTGATCTGCCTGCCCTTGCTCACGGCCGCAGAAGATGCCGCGCCCGCACGTGCCCTGTTGCGCCGTCTTTAAGGGTGGACCGCTGTGCGGCGCGACGTCTAGCGCGTTCGCCAGAAATCCGGATGAAACAGGACGAAGATCGTCCATAGTTCCAGCCTGCCCACACACATGCAGAAAGTGAGCATCAGTTTGACGGCGTCCGGCAGCTGACTGAAGTTGCTCATCGGTCCCACGGCGCCCAGGCCGGGGCCGACGTTGCCCAAGGTGCAGGCCACCGCCGAGAACGAGGTGACCAGATCGAGATTGTAGGCGGTGAGGAAGAGGGTGGCGCCGAAGAGCACCAGGATGTAGAGCACGGAGAAGCCGAGCACCTCCGAGACCATCTTCTCGCTGACCGGCTTGCCCGCCAGCTTCAGGGTAATGACCACGCGCGGATGGAAGGCGAGCTGGATCTCACGGTAGACGATCTTCAGTAGCATCCAGATTCGGATCACCTTCATGGCGCCGCCGGTGGAGCCTGAGGACGGCCCAATCAGCATCAGCATCAGCAGAATCGCTTGCGAGAGGGTTGGCCAGAGGTTGAAATCGGCACTGGCATAACCGGTGGTTGTTTGGATGGTTGCGGTCTGGAACCAGGAGTAGCGAATGCCCTCGAAGAGAGTCATTCCCCGGTTGGTCACCAGGTCGGCGGCGATGATGGCGGTCGTGGCGGCGATGATGAACAGATAGAAGCGCAGCTCCGTGTCTTTCAGCATGTGCCGCCAGTTGCGTCGCCAGGAGTAGTAGTAGAGGCCGAAGTTCACGCCGGCCGCGATCACGGTGAGGGTGAGTACCAGCTCCACCCAGACGCTGTTGAACCAGATGATGCTGTTGTTCTTGGTAGAGAAGCCGCCGGTAGCCATAGCGGTGAACATGTGATTGACGGCGTCGAATGGTCCCATGCCGGCCACAATCAGCGCCAGGAAGGACACGACGGAGATGGCACAGTAGATTAACCAGAGCGCCTTGGCGGTCTCGTGGATGCGCGGCGTCAGCCGCTCGGTGGGTGGGCCAGGCGCTTCGTAATCGAACAGCTGCACCGCGCCTACGCCCAGGATGGGGAAGATGGCGACGAAAAGGACGATCATACCGACGCCGCCGAGCCACTGGGTGAACGAGCGCCAGAAGAGGATACCGTGCGGCAGAGCTTCTATGTCGGCGATGACGGACGATCCCGTGGTGGTAAAGCCGGACATGGTCTCGAAGGCGGCGTCCACCATGGTCGACAGGGAACCAGAGAACAGGTAGGGAAGGCCGCCCAGGATGGTGATCACGATCCAGCCCAGCCCCACGGTGGCGAATGCCTCGCGACGTGAGACGCTGGCGATGCGGCCTCGCCGGGGCAGGAAGGCCGCCAGCCCCAACGTCACCGAGATGAGGATGGAGAAAGCGAAGGCCGTGGCGTCGCCCTCGCCGAAGTAGAGGCTGATCAAGAGGGGAGCCAGCATGGTGACGCCCAACAGCATGGAAAGCAGGCCCTGGAAGTGAACGACGGTGAGCAGGTTCATCGCGAGCTGAAGTAGCGCTCCAAAGTGGGCACCAGGGCCGGTTTGCTGACGATCACCAACCTGTCACCCTCCTCCAAGGTAGTGTCGCCGGTGGGTATTATGGCTTTGCCGTCACGCACCACAGCGCCCATGATCATTTGCCTGGGCAGGTCGATCTGGGCCAGCATGCCCATGGGCTTGGACTCGTCCTGAATGGTCTTCTTGACCGCGCTCCAGTCCTTGACGGCGGGGGCGGGAGTGG
>CAZMKF010000104.1:0-2448 GCA_964566935.1 uncultured Dehalococcoidales bacterium
CCACCGTGGTGCCCTGCTGACGCACCATCTCCACAATCAACTCCATCACCAGCTCGCTATTGAGGCTATCCAACGAACCAGTGGGTTCGTCAGCGAACAGTACTTTGGGCTGAATCACCATCGCCCGCGCCACCGCCACCCGCTGCGCCTCGCCGCCCGAGAGCTCCCCCGGCAGCTTGTCGGTGCTGGCCCGCAGATCTACCCGGGCCAGCCATTCTGCCGCCTGCTGGTAGGCGGCCTGACGCGGCGCCCGATTCAGCAATAGAGGCAATGCGACATTGTCCAGCGCCGTCAGCTCAGGCACCAGTTGGCCGAACTGGAAGACAAAGCCGAAGCTGGTGCGACGCAGGGCGGTGCGCTCATCATCGCTCAGTTTGTCGATGCGGCGGCCTGAGAACTCCACCTCGCCTTTGTCCGGCGTGATGATACCGGCCAGGCAGTGCAGCAATGTGGACTTTCCCGAACCGCTGCGGCCCATAACCGCCAGCAACTCGCCGAATTGGACCTCGAGCTCCGCCCCGCGCAGGGCATGAGTGGGACCAAAACGCTTCTCCAGGCCCTTGGCCGAGAGCATGATAACGCCATGTGTTACAGACATAGTTCTTCCTTCAGTTTGGCCAGGCGGGCGCTGGTCAGTTCGATCCAGCGCAGGTCCGCCTCGAGATGATAGATGGCGTAATCGATCAGCAGCGCCTCGGCAGTCTCGCTTTGCCGACGCTGCCTGGTCAACTCGCGCATGCGTTCAATATGGGCGTGGCGTTGGCGGTCCAGGTAAGGCGCCGCCTCGCCCTTAATGATCAGCGCTACCACGGTCTTCAGATAGAGGGCCGCCTGCAGATTGGCGGCGGGGGGTTCTGGCGCCAGCAACCACTGCTGCAGCGCCTCCACGCCGGCGGGAGTGATGGCGTAGCGCACCCGCTCCGGGCCGCCACTGGGCTCCTCCTCGGCCAGCTGGCTGGCCAGACCGTCGCGCCGCAGACGCGCCAGCGTGGCGTAGACCTGACCGTAGGCAAGCGGCTTGCCCTGGCCGAACAGCCGGTCGTGCAGTTTCTTCAGCTCGTAACCGTAGTTGGAGCCGAGGTTGAGCAGGCCCAATAGGGCGTAGGCAGTGCTCATCGGCGCCCTCCCACCGATCGGGCAAGGAAAGGGGCAGCGGGCATCTGTGGCGCAGGCAAAAAGATCGCGTTCATACGCGAACTATACACTGAGTGTATAGTTCGCGTCAAGTCTGCTGTACGATCGGGTTTCGCACCTGCGACGGTATCTTCCTCAACTTCACTACCGCCGCCTCAGTCGTCGTTCCGTAGTGAACCTGGTCGAGCGATGGCAACACCGCGAAAGAAAGCCATGAAGCAAACGGCGGTGACTGCTGCGAGGTCGCTGACACGGCAATGCCAATGCTCGCGCCAAGTCCGATAGGCCCGGTACCCCCGATGCAAGGGCCGGTCTTAGACCGGCCCGCCTAACAACCACAATGAAGGATGAGAGAGTTCGCCGCTCGAGCTGAGGCAGATACCAGGCGACGCGGGATGATGCGTTGATATCGGGCAGGTGGGTCTGACACCCACCCCTACGTGCACTGCGTGCACACTCGCGGTGAGGGTTGCTGCCCTCTTGTCACCCCGCGAGATTCATGACAAGCTTACTTGACATCGAGAGTTTGATTCGCTACAATTCCTGATGTAAAGCATGCTTTCCATTACAGGTCAGGAGGAGGTAGTGAAGAATCGACTTGAGGCCCTGCGGCGGCAGCGCGGCCTGACCCAGGAAGAGCTTGCCGAGGCGCTGGCCGTATCGCGCCAGACGATCAACTCGCTGGAAAACGGGCGCTACAACCCCTCCATCGTCCTCGCCTTTCGCATCGCCCGCTATTTCGGAACGGGCATTGAGGACGTGTTCATCTACGAGGAGGAAACTGAACGATGAATAAAAAAGTCAAACCGGCGCTGCTCCTCATGGCCGGCATCCTGATGCTGGTAGGCGGCCAGCTGCTACTGAAGCTTGCTCCAGGCAGCGCGGCCGTTGCCATCCCCTATGCCCTGATCGGATTGGGAGCCGTCGCCATTGGCCAAGGAGCAAGCGATCTGATCAATCTGCGACGGCGGTCGAAAGATAGCGCACTGAATCGACGGCTGGAGATCGAGTGCAACGACGAGCGTAACCTCACCCTCACCTGGCGAGCCAAGGCCAAGGCCTACGATGCCATGGTCTTCGTCCTGACCGGCCTGATGTTCACCTACGCCATCATGGGCGTCGAACTGGCGCCCCTGCTGATGCTGGTAGCGGCATACTTGTTCATCGTCAATTACATGTACTACTACCACGACCAACTGGCCAAGGAGATGTGAGCCAGCGCGACGCTGCACAAAAAGCGGCAGCCCCACCAGGTTGGTGGGGCTGTCTGGTAGCGCATAGGGGATTCGAACCCCTGATCTCCGCCTTGAGAGG
>CAZMKF010000105.1:0-659 GCA_964566935.1 uncultured Dehalococcoidales bacterium
CGGATGGGCAGACCGAAGAGCAAGTTGAGGGCGATGGCGCCGCCCATCACCTCGGCGAGAACGGTGGCCACCGTGGCCAGCAGACCGCTGGTCAGCACCAGGCGGCCAGGCAGGGCGGGCAGGAACTGGGTGGTGGCCTCGGAGAGGCAGAGGCCGGTGGCGATGCCGAGGTGAGCGGCGTTGTGTTGCAGGATGATCAGCATGATGGTCGCGAGGGTGACCATCCAGAGCAGCGAGTAGCCGAAGCCGGCGCCGGCAGCCAGGTTGGAGGCCCAGTTACCCGGGTCGATGAAGCCCACCGCCACCAGCAGGCCGGGGCCGATATAGCGCAGGATCTCCGAAGCCTGCAACCTGGTGGTGTGGAAGCCGCCGCGCAGCCAGCGGTTGAAGCCGGAGGCAAGTTCGCTCTTGCGCACTGGTCGATCCTCAGCCCCGCCCCCTGTCCGGCTTCATCATTGGTACTCCGCTGGTCTGAGTTCTGACTATTGAGGCTTCAGGTACTCCATGCCCTCGGCGATCTTGCGATAGGCATCGGGCAGTTTGTACTCGGGCAACATGGTGTAGGCGCGAGGCAGTTTGGACCCGGTCCTGTTCACGTAGCGCAACCCTTCTATCAGGTCGTCCAGCTCCACCAGTGGCACGGTGAAGATCATCTCCTC
>CAZMKF010000105.1:669-2436 GCA_964566935.1 uncultured Dehalococcoidales bacterium
GGAGTAGACGCAGGCGGCGTGGCTGGAGATGGCCGTCTTCAGGTTGCGGCCGTCCTTGCACTCGCGCCCCAGTAGCGCCAGGCTGAGCTGGCTGGTATCGCAGTAGATCATCACCATGTCGGGTTCGAAGGGTGTCTCCGTCAGCGGCGCAGCGGTCACTCCCCAGTACTTGCCGGCCGGCAGCTTGGGAAACTCCTCCGCATAGTTGCTGCCTGCCTCCAGGGTGCGGACATCGCGCGGGTAGCGATTATGCCCCTCCATGAATGGGGCGGGTGGCGCCTCGAAGCCGTAGCCAACGACCGGCTCAAAGCACCAGTTGTCGTTGCCCGCCATCACCACCGTCTTGCCGTCGCGCCGCGCCAGTTGGAAAGCCTGGCAGAGCGAGAGGTGTTTGCCAGTGTCTCGTAGTGGCCGGAAGGCCTGCTCCGGCGCCTCCGCCTCGCTGGTCAGCAGCTTGATCGCCACCGGGAACGTCTTCAGACGCAGCCGCTCCTCCAGCTCCTTGCCGATTGCGTGATATCGCTCGAGATCTGCCATAGCTCTCCTCCTTACCTTACGCTGGTTATCTGATTTCTCTAACCTGGTTTTACGGCCTGCTCGTGACGTTGTTCGGGCCAGTCAGAGCTAGGCTTTGGGGCCGGCTTTCGGCTGTGCACTCCAAACCGCTCCGGACATGGGCGAGCCGCACACGGCGGCGTAGAGGCCCAGGATACCCTTGCGCGGTTTGACCAGCGGCTGCCAGTTCTGGCGCCGGCGCTGCAGCTCCTCCGGCTCCACCAACAGATCGATCTTGCCGTTGGGGATGTCGATGCTGATCTGGTCGCCGTCCTCCACCAGGGCGATCGGTCCGCCCGCCGCCGCCTCCGGTGAGATGTGGCCCACGTTGGGGCCACGGGTGCTGCCGGAGAAGCGGCCGTCGGTGACCAATGCTGTGCTCTCTGCCAGGCCGGCGCCGAACATCATGGCGGTGATCATGTGCATCTCGCGCATGCCTGGTCCGCCCACCGGCCCCTCGTAGCGGATCACCACCACGCTACCGGCCTGGATCTCGCCGCGCTGCACGGCGGCCGCCGCGTCCTCCATCGCGTTGAAGACCTTGGCCGGGCCGGTGTGCACCCACATCTTGGGGCTGGCGGCGGAGCGCTTGATCACCGCGCCCTCGGGGGCGAGGCTGCCCCACAACGTGGCCAGGCCACCTTCGGGCGCATAGGCGTTGTCGCGTGGGCGAATGACGTCTTTATCGGTCCAGTTGGCCTGGTCGGCTATCTGGCCCAGCGTCTTGCCGCTGACCGTGATCACTTCACGGTTCATCAGCTCGCCGAGGGTTTGGAAGACGGCTGGCATGCCCCCCGCCCGGTGCAGGTCGTCCATAGTGTAGGTGCCAGACGGGTTGATCTTGGCCACCAGCGGTACCTTGTCGGCGTAGTGGTCGAAGTAGCTGAGCACCTCCTGGGGGTCGATGCCCAGCTCGTGGCCCAGGGCGCAGCTGTGGATGACCGCGTTGGTGGAGCCGCCGGAGGCCATCAGCACCATCACGGCGTTCTTGAGCGCTTCCTTGGTCATGATCTGGCGGGCGGTGATGCCCTTGTTGACCAGCTCCACGATCTTTTCCCCGCTGCGGAAGGCCGCGCGGCCGCGCTCGTGGTAGACGGCGGGGATGATGCCGCTGCCCGTCAGCGACATGCCGATGGCCTCCGCAAAGCAGCACATGGTGTTGGCCGTGCCCATGAACTGGCAGGAGCCGCAGGCCAGCGAGCAGTTGCTGGT
>CAZMKF010000106.1:0-2289 GCA_964566935.1 uncultured Dehalococcoidales bacterium
AGGTCGCCCTCCATGTGGCAGAAGTCGACGTACTCGCCCACCTGGCCGAGGGCGAAGGTCCACCAGCGCTCGTACCACTCGGTCATGCGCTCGGCCAGCGCCTCCGCCAGGGGGCGGTTGAAGGCGAGGTCCATCATCGCGTTCTCCATACCGCGCAGGAACTGGGGCTGCATCCAGATGCCCAGGGTGGGTGAGCCCAGCAGGATGGCCTTCTCGCCGGCGGCGTGGGCCTGCTTGATCTCATCCACCAGGCCGGCCAGACGGGCGGGGTCCTCGGGGTTGGGCCAAGGGTAGTTGTCCAGCTCGGAAACCGATTCCACGTTGAACAGCGGCCACTCGACGGGGTCGTAATAGAAGCCGCCGGGCGGACGCTGGTAGCGGGTGCCCCACTCGTCCAGGTAGGAGTCGGTCTTGGGGTCCACCTCCAGTTTGAAGCCGGCGGCCGCCTTGGGATAGATGGAGAGCGTGTCGCGCCCCAGCATCTCCACCAGGCGCGGGTCGGGTTCCACGGTCTGGGTCATCATGCCGCGGATGAAATCCTCGCCCTGCGGCTCCAGGCCGAGGTGGCGCAGTAAGTCGCGGTGAACGTCGCGGTGCACGGTGGTAACACGACCGCCGAACTCCAGCGGCACGCGGTCGGGCTCCTGGTGAGCGCAGGCGGTCAGCACGCGCTGGCGGCCGGTCATCTCTTCAGCCATGGTTCTCCTCCCTGATCTGGCTCAGCTTCGCAGTGGGTAGACGCCGTGCTGGCGGGCGCTGTCGTACATGGCGACGATGTTCTCGGGTGGCACGTCGGGCTGGATGTTGTGCACGGCGCAGAGCACGTAGCCGCCGCCGGGCGCCAGATCGTTGATGCGGCGCTTCACTTCCTCCTCCACCTCGGTGGCTGAGCCGAAGGGCAGCACGCGCTGGGTGTCGATGGCGCCCATGAAGGAGAGGCAGTCGCCGAAGCGCTGCTTGAGGCCCCTGGAATCCATGCCCTCAGCCGAGACCTGCACCGGGTTGAGGATCTCCACCCCCACCTCGATCAGGTCGTCGAGGATGGGTACCACGGCGCCGCAAGTGTGGTAGTAGATCTTCGCCTTGGTGAGCGAGCGGATGGCGTCCATGTAGCGCTTGAGGCGCGGCTTGATCAGCTTGCGGTACAGCTCGGGCGACATGAAGGGCGAGCGCTGGTCGGCCACGTCGTCGCTGGTGCGGATGATGTCGACTTTGTCGCCAACCAGGCGCAGCGCCTCCTCTGAGGTGGCGATGCTCACCTCCACGGCGGCGTCCATCAGCGCGCCGATCAGGTCGGGGGCGGCGGCCAGGTCCATGAACCAGTCGCTGAAGCCTCGCAGGTACTGGGTGTTGTGCACGAAAGCGGAGGGCACGTTGAGCATCAGCGCGTACTCGTTCTCGGCGTGCAGTTTATCCACCCGCTCCTGCAGGCCACGGAAGCGGCCGGGGTCGAGCGGGTCGGGGAACTTGTAGTTGGCGATGTCCCGCAGGGTGATCTCGCCGGCGAGCGGGCTGCCGGTGAGGTCGTAGTAGAGCGAGCCCTCGGGGCGGCTGCGCACCACGCCCCACTCGTCGCGATAGGAGTTGTTGGGCAGCTCCTCATCCCGCCAGCCGTCGGGGGCGCCGAGAAAGACGGGGCGGATATCGGTGTCGAAGCGTTCCATGATGCGTTCGTCCACGGCCACGATCTGCTGCATGCGGTCGAGCAGTCGTTCGCTGGGGTTGGCGAAGCCGAGGTGGCGAGCCAGGTTCTCGTGGGCGATCTTGGTCATGGTGGTGTTGGTGCCGCTGCCCAGCTCGAGGGGAACGCGGTCCGGCTCCTGGTGGTTGAGGGCGGCGACCACGCGCTGGCGGTGGGTGAAAGTGGCCATCGTTGCACTCCTTTCAGCGACCGGTAATGTACGGCTGAATGCTAACAGCTGGCAGGCGGCGCCGCCAGTCCCGGGCAGCGCCGGCGGACGCTGGTCGAAGGAGGCAGCCGGGGCGCCGCGTCTGGTGTGGGGGCCAGTGTCAGACTGGCCCGTCCGCCAACGTGATCGCGCGGCCATTGCCTTACGCGGTTTGTGTTGGCGGTTGGTGGGCGCTCAGCCAACGGAAGGTAAACTGGTGGCTCTGGCTAGGACGGCTCCCGTATACTCAATGGAGTGGCTGTTTTCGGGGGAGATGGCGTGCTGGAGCGAGTGAGCGGACGCTGGTGGTTTTATCCGCTGCTACTGGCGGTGATGATGGCGCCCATGTACAGCGAGAGACCGTATGATCCGGCCAGCGAGTCGCCGCGCCTCGTCCTGG
>CAZMKF010000107.1:0-2138 GCA_964566935.1 uncultured Dehalococcoidales bacterium
GCGGAGAGCGCTTCGACGGACTTGGCGTCGGAACCGTACTCGGAGGTCACAAGATTCAGCTGGGAACGCAGCACTTTGAAGGAACTGTCGAGCGTGGAGAGCTTCTCGTCCAACACCTGGCTTGCGTCTTTCGCCTGCCCTGTGGACGCTGCAGTATCTTCCAGCGCACCCTGGTTGGATTCCAGGGCGGTGTTCATGTTGTTCAGCTCAGCCTTGGCGTTATTGAGCTGGGTCGCGTAGGAGAGGGTGCGCTTATCGTTTTCGCCATAGGCGGTCGCGGCAGAATCGAGCGCCTTTTGAAGCAGCTCTATCTTGGACTTCTGCGCCTCGATCTGCTTGGTCAGCGCCTCGGAACGCGCTGCTACGGCGGCAGCGGACCGGTCGTTCTGGTCGTACTCGGAAGAAACCAGGTTCAGCTCGGACTTGACCAGCTTGAACTGGGCGTTCAGGTCGGAGAGCGCTTTCTTGAAAGCAGCTTCGCCCTCTGCCTTGAGCTTTACACCGATGCTGCCGTCGTTTGCCATAGCGCGTCACCTCCCTGTGAAATGAAAATACCGAGCCATGGATGCTCCACAGCCCGGCATCAGTCGAGGGCAAAAGGAATCACGTCGTCGATGACCAGACGCCGTTTCGCCTTGGCCATGTGATTGAAAATCTTGTAGATCTCGATCTGGTCCAGCAGCTCCCCGATAACGGTCAGGTGATACTCTTCGCGCGAGTAGCCGAGGAGCGAGCAGGCGTAGAACTGGAGCCACGCGAACGTGCTGCCGTCGTCGGCTTCGGAGGGTTTGCGCCGGTATCCTCCGTTTCCACATGGCGCGCCGTGCCCTTGGACATGCAGGACATGATGGCGTCCTTGAAGCCCAGGAGGTCGTAGGGCGAGGTCAGCAATTCCAGCGTCTCGGCGTCCAGAAGCTCCTGCTGGTCGTCCGGGAACTGGAAGTTGTGGATGAGCACCGACTGGTTGGCCAGAAGGGCGATGAGCCAGATGATCTCATCCAGGCCCTCGTCGAAATTCTCTTTTCCCTCGAACAGCTTGTCGCCGAGGTTCTGAAGACCGCCGTACCGCTTGGCGATCTCCTTCGTAGCCTTAGTGGTCAGGAGTAGCGCATATTCTTTACCGCCAATCTGGATCACGGCGGCACGGTCGCTGTCGATCATAGCATTGTTGGCGAGGCGAGTGTCTGTGGATTGCATGTGGAAAACCTCCTCAAATAGCAGCAGGCAAAAGCGGCACCCCTGTTAAGAGATACCGCCTTGCCCGCATCTTAGAATGAGTTGATTGGATTACGCCATTACGCCACCGTTACCGTGGCGACACTGGACGTGACCGATGCCGCTGTTGCACTGCCGATGACGCAGTAGTAATAGAACGTACCCGCCGTATCGGTCGGCACCGTATATGTCAGGCTCGTTGCGCCGGAGATGGCCGTGCCGCCGGTATTGCTGTCAGCGGTGTTCGAGTACCACTGATAACTCAGCGTAGAAGCATCCGAAGCAGAAGCCACAACGGAGATGCCGGCATTGCCGGTGTTGAGCGTAAAGGTCTGCGCGCCGGGGTTGGCGGTAATGGTGATCACAGCGGAGCCTTCCGCAAGCACCGTTACCGTTGCGGCGTTTGAGGTGACCGAGGTCAGGCCGGAAGCGGAGACCACGCAGTAATAGTAGTACAGGCCTTCCGTAAGGCTCGTGGGAATCGTCAGGCTCGCGCCTGTCGCGCCGCTGATGGGCGTACCGTCCGTATTGGCATCCGTCGTGTTCCCATACCACTGGTAACTGAGCACCGAACCATCCGTGGCCGACGCGCTCACGCTCAGGTTTCCGGCGATTGCCCCGGCGGTAACGGTTTTGTTCTCCGGCTGCGCGCTGATGTGAATGGTTGCGGTACCCGCTTCCACCGTGACAGTGACAGCCTGGGTCTTAACGAAAGCACAGGTTTCGCTGCTGATCACACAGTAGTAGTAATAGGATCCGGCCTGCAGGGAGATTGGCAGGTTGAAGGAACGGTTGGTCGCGCCGGAGATTGCCGTGCCGCTCGTGTTGGTGTCGGTGGTGGCCTCATACCACTGATAGGTGAGCGTCGAATCGTCGGACGAAGTGGCGAGCGCCGTAATGGCACCGGAAACGGAACCGGCGGT
>CAZMKF010000108.1:0-2093 GCA_964566935.1 uncultured Dehalococcoidales bacterium
CGCCAAAGTGACCTCACGCCCTCACGTGCAGGCGGCGCTGCCCGGTGGCCGGGTGGGCCGCGCACTCGTGGGTTGAGAGCGCTTCCCCTCGCTTACTTGCCCCAGTAGACTAACTGCTCGTGCACGTTCTGGTAACTGAAGGGCAGCCCGGAGGTTATCGCCCGCTGCTCGGAACCGTCGGCCTTCATTGTGTGCAGGTTCCAGCTGCCGCCACGGTCGCTGAGGAAGGCCACCCGGCTACCGTCCGGTGAGACAGCTGGGGTGACGTTGTTGACCGGCGTGCTGAACAATGGGCTGGAAGTGAGCAGGCGGAAGCCGCTGCCGTCGCTGTTGATGGCGCAGATCTCGTCGTGATCGTGTTGCCGCCACTGGCAGGCGATCCAGCTGCCATCTGGCGCCACGCTGGGCGCCCGGAAGAGCGGCGTGGTGCCCGCCAGGTGCTTAATCTGTCGGTCGCGCTCGACGTTGTTGACCACATACAGCCCCTGGCGGCTGACGAAGAGCAAGCGCCCGTCGGGCAGCCAGGTGGGCTGGATGCCGAAATCGTCGTAGACGATGATGTGCGCCTGGCCGCTCTGCAGGTCGATAACCACCACCCGCCAGAGGTCCATCAGCACCTGTACTACATAGGGACCCTGGCGCACCGGCCGGTAGTCGATATACTCGTCGGTGGTGGCGATGAAGCGACCGTCGGGTGACCAGCGGCAGTTGAGCGGCTTACTCAGCTGCCAGGGATAACTGGTCAGCGGTAGCTGCCTCGTTTCACCACTAGCCAGGTTGCGGACGTAGATGCCAGAAGGATCGCGCGAGGCCCAGGCCAGCTGGCTGCCGTCGGGCGAGAGGCAAGGGTCGATGCCACGGCCGAACTGCGCGGGGTGGTTGTTCTCGCCAGCGCAGAGTGAGTAGGCGGCTCCGTCGGGTGAGAGGGCGAAGACCAGCCGTCCCTGGCTGCAGGTAGCAAGCGGGGCGCCGTTGCCGGGGGAGCCGGCCGGCCGGCCGCCGCTACGCAGGTACTCCAGACCGAGCTCGCCCAACATCACCTTGCTCTGCTCCGGGTTCTCGGGGCGCCACTCCAGGCGGGCGCGTTGAAAGTACTGCACGGTGCGGCCGGCCTCGAAGAGCAGCTCGGTGATGGGGTAGCCGAGCAGGTCGATGCCGCCATTCTGCTCCCAGAAGCGCTTGAAGGCGAACGAGAGCACGTGTCCCGTCTCCGGGAAGTAGCGGCGTTCGGCGTCGTTGAGGGGGGCGGTGGCTGGATCGATCGGCGGCTGCACCTTACCCAGTTGCACGCCCAGCAAGCCCGGCATCACCTGGTAAGCTGGCGGATTCTCCGGCCAGAACTCCAAACGGGCGCGAGTGAAGTACTGGCAGAGGCGCCCGCCCTCGTAGCGGCCGCCGCTGATGGCGGGGCCAAACATCGCCTCCCCTCCCTGCGTCTGGTAGAAAGCGCTTACCTCCGGGATGGGGCTGAAGCTCGTCTGGGCCTGGGCGAGCGGCGCCAGGCGGCCACTGAAGGCGGCGGCGCCGAACGCCGCCGTCAGGCGGAGGAAAGAGCGACGCGAGAAAGGTTGGCAGGTTGGGTTATTCATAGCGCAGTGCCTCTATTGGGTGCAGACCAGCTGCCCGGCTGGCCGGGTAGATGCCAAAGAATAGGCCTATTGCCGCCGAAACGCCAGTGGCCAGCAGGACCGCATCCGGCGTGACGATGGCGGTTAACTGGGCGTCGCCGATCGTGATGCTGGAGATAATGGCCGCTATCCCCATGCCCACGAGGATGCCGATCAGCCCACCGGTCAGCGACAGGATAGCCGATTCGATCAGAAACTGCATCAGAATATCGGATTTGCGCGCGCCCACCGCCTTGCGGATGCCGATCTCGCGGGTGCGTTCGGTGACGGAGACGAGCATGATGTTCATGATGCCGATGCCGCCCACTATCAGCGAAATGCCGGCAATGGCGCCCAGCAGCATGGTGAGCAGACCGGAGATCTCGCCTGCCGTCTGCAGGATGTCCTCCTGGCTCATGATCGTGAAATCGTCCTGATTGACCTTGTGGCGGGTGCGAAGCAGCTCGCCGATCTCCTGGGTGGCGT
>CAZMKF010000109.1:0-2092 GCA_964566935.1 uncultured Dehalococcoidales bacterium
CTCCAGCGCTGGGCAGACAGGCGAGCGCCCAGCCCAGAAACGACAACGCCCACCAGAACGAATCGGGTGGGCGCAGTTATTAGCAGTACGGGATTACTGTACCTTGTGGGGGGCCAGCATTCAAGTAGGTTTGTTGTCGACCCGCAAAATTTTCACGCGCGAATGGCCGAGAGCGCGTCGGGGTTGGCTTCGACGATCTTGAGCAAGGCGCGAGCCGGCCCGGCAGGACGCACTCGGCGCTGCTCCCAGTTCTGAAGTGTCTTGGGCTTGACGCCAATCAGGTAGGCAAACCGACTCTGCGAAAGCCCCGTGCGCTCGCGGATCGCCTTGACGTCAGGCTCGGGAAACTCCTGCACACGTACACCGGCCACAGCCTCACCACGCATATGGCGGCCCATGTCACGTACGCTGCTCAGCAACTCATCGAACTGTTTGTCATTCATCTCGTATCTCCGCTTGCATCACTTCCGCCAACCGCCGCAGCTGTTCCGGCGTCAGGTTCGCACTGACATTCTTCGCGTAGGCATAGATCAGATAGCACTGCTCCTTGCTGACCCAGTGGTAGTAGATCACCCGCGCACCGCCACGCTTGCCTCGACCAGGCAGCGGAACACGCAGCTTGCGCAAACCCCGACCACCGGGGATCAAGTCACCGGCGGCAGGGTTTTCCAGCAAGGTGTTCTGCAACTCGGCCATATCCTCATCCGAGAACAGTTCGGCTGCACAGCGGACGAAGATCGGGAGTTCCACAAAAACCATGGTCACATTATCCGCTAGAAGCGGATACCTGTGCAAATGGCTTTCGACTGCCTGAGCGCTCATAGCCGTAATACCGCGCCAGCACCCCAAGCGCCGCAACCAGATAGCCCTTGGCCTCATCCCGATCCTGCCGTCGACCGTTCCAGCCTTCGCGCTGAGCCCAATCGCGGATCGACATCTGCAGCCCGGCCACGTACCACAGCGCCGATCCTGCCGGACTGCCACTGCCTCCTACGGCCTCCAGCGCATCCCGAACCGCTCGGGCAGCGCCAGCATTCTTCTCGACCATCATCTGCCCGGGCGTCGTCCCCGCCGGCAAACCATCGAGCCGGCTGCTGGCCACGCCGCTGGCAAAGGCCCGAGCAAAGTCCTGCGAGAACTGCTGGCCGGCGTCGTGCATGGCACCGGTGATGCTGCCGTTTCGCAGCATCAGCGCCAGCGTATCCACGGTGCGGTAATGGTCAACCGGCTTCTGGTCATCGTCCTCCTCGCGGACATAGCGGATCACGCTGCCATCCGGGCGAATCACTTCATGGCCGATGGGAGGTTTGCGTTCGGCCCGGGCCTTGGCGCGCTGGGTCTTCTTGGTCATGGCTGTGCCTCCCCAAGTTGCGCGAGGGTCGCCAGCGCACCATCACGGCTGCGCTGAAGCGTCACCGACTTGCCGGTGGTCGCCACCACCGTCCAGGTTTCGCCATCGCCACGGTCGATCACCTCACCCTCAGCCCAAGGTGTGCTCTTGCGGGAAGCGACGGTGCGCGCGCCGTAGAGCTTGGTGGCAATGCCAGACAGAAATGCCCGGTCCCAGTCGTCGTAGATGTCGTCGAGCGGCACGACCACGATGCCTTGCTTGTGCCAAGCTGCCGCACGCATGGCGCGCAGTTCGTCGCTGCTGGCCGGTGACGCCGGTGCCAAGCGCCCGAGGGCGCAGGGGATGGAAGCGGTATGGGTTCTCATGCCACACCTCCTTGGGCCATCGCCCAGTCCAGCAGCGCCAGCGCATCGGCATGGTTGTCATCGACCGGGTCATGGCCGCGCGCCTTCGCTGCCGCGATTATCTCGGCCTTGCCAGCGTTGCCCTTGCCGGTGGCGTGCTTCTTGATCGTGCCTACCGGCACGCCCTGATACGGGATCTGGTGGTGTTCGCACCAGGCCGTCAGGTGCGCCATGAAGCCACCGTAGGCATGCGCCGCATCAACACCCGCGTGTTTCCTCACTTCTTCGAACACCACCCAGTCGAGGCTGTCGGCGCACTGCTTGATGTCGGTGAGCCAGCGCTTGAAGCGCAGGTATCTCATTCCGCCACCTTCGAAGCGCTGCGGCTTGAAGGATT
>CAZMKF010000110.1:0-894 GCA_964566935.1 uncultured Dehalococcoidales bacterium
GGTAGGAGATGAACTTGGGCGCGGTGCGACCGAGGTAGCGCGTCACCGCCTCCTTGGGAACCACAGCTGTCAGGGCACCGGCAATGAAGAATGCTGGCACAAGACACAACAGCACATGCGCGGCCAGGTAGCTGGCCAGATTGCCAAGGCCGGATTGGATCAGCCGGGCGACAAAAGTGAAGAACTCCATGCCTCAACCTCGATTGAAATTAGGATCGGTGCATTTCGGGCAATGGCAGCGGGCCAAAGCGCGATGAGCCTTGACCGGCTCGCCAGCGACGACTGCAGGGCCGCAAGCCGCTTCCACCTGGCGCATCACGTTTTCGTTGGCCAGCCGGTAGAATATGTGGACGCCCTCCCGTTCGTCTGTGATTACGCCGCCCTTGCGCAGGATGGCCAACTGCTGCGAGACGTAAGGCTGGGGCTTGTCCAGCACGGTGGCCAGGTGGCACACACATTCATTGCCGCCTCGTAGAACGTCGAGAATCTGCAGGCGTAACGGATGTGCCATCAGTTTCAAAAGCGCGGCTTGCTGCTGGTAGATATTCATATGCGAACCTTGCCATATATAGAATATCGCATATATACATCCGACTGGGAAGTTATGGTATGACTTACGTCATGTTTGCCCAGGAAGAAAGCATTTTCAGCGTCATCAGGAACGCTTATGCCGGGATCCCGCTCGAAGCCGGAACGTGGAGAGGCGGCGACCAAGCACCCTGGTGGAAGGCCGCGCTTCCTTCGAGAAGAGTGCATATTGATATTTCGCTCCTGCAGCAGTAGAATGGGATCAGGTCTTGATGCCGCTGTACGATGTGGGGCATTTGGCATGAGTCATATCCTATGAGCCGCCTTTCTACCTGTCGTTCGCGTTGTGCTCGCGTGCGGCAGCGT
>CAZMKF010000110.1:904-1989 GCA_964566935.1 uncultured Dehalococcoidales bacterium
GGTCATGGACGAAACGTCCACCTCCAATCCGATGAGGCGTTGGCTGTCTGTTGCTGTCACTAGACTAGACTAACCACATTGGAGGTAGGAATGAACGCGAAAACAACTTCGAGCTGGTGGCGCGGCCAAGCCTTCACGGTCGTGCTGCTGGCTATCATCCTGGTACTTACCATCTGGGCGTTGCTGACCGCGAGCGGCGCGGCGGCCGGCACGCCGGCATTAACCGCTGGCCGCGAACTGGCCCTCGTGGTTGTTGGCTTCTTAGCAGGCGTGCTCGGCGGTCTGATCGGCACCGGCGGTTGCAGCTTGATGTTGCCCGTCATCCACTTTTGGATGGGGTATCCGGCCCCGATTGCTGTCGGCACGACTCTCTTCGCTGTCATCTTCACCGCTCTCTCCGGCGCCTGGGGTCACCTGATCCGTCGTAACGTGGACAAACGAGCGTTCTCGTGGTTAGTCGAAGCTTCTTGGGCTGATCCTGGGTGTGATATTCCTCTGGCCGGCCATCCGCATGGTGTATGAGGGGGTGGCGCAGCGCGGCATGCCCAAACGCGAGGGCGCAGTCATCACCGGTTCGAGCAGGGGAATGGGCATCTTCGGTCTCATCGTCGGTGTCGCGACGGGCGTGGCTGGCGTCGGGGGAGGTTATGCCTTGGTGCCAGGGCTGATCTATCTCTTCGGCGCGCCGGTCTACATCACGATGGGCACCTCGCTGGCAACGATGATCCCGCTGGCGGTCGTGGGCGGCGGAATCAAGCTGGCACAGGGTTTCGTGCACCTACCCACCGGTTTGTTACTGGCCCTGGGTACGATCGTTGGTGCACAGGTCGGTGCGGCGATCATCAAGCGCTTCAAACCTGCGACGTTGAAGCTGATCTTCGGCCTTTACTTTCTGTACGTCTCGATCAAGTTCATCACCAGCTTTTTTGGTATCGCCATCTGGTAATCGCGGTGGCTGGTGCGTGGTGGGGCCCCCGCCACGCACCAGCCACAACCGCAGGCGCTGACTTCATCCCGAATCACTGAGGGCCCTTCTCCTGTCCTATCGGGGCTCAGAATATCGCCATCGCGTCGCCGAAGCTGTA
>CAZMKF010000111.1:0-1876 GCA_964566935.1 uncultured Dehalococcoidales bacterium
ATGTCGCGATCGTGGGGTGAGACGGGCATGTGTGAATCTCCTGTCACCGCAAAGTGACACGGTGAAATGTCAATACCCCAATCTGACGAGTTTCGGGCAGATATGAGCATAGCCTTAACACAACCCCTGCCGAAAGGCGTTTGCGGCGGCGGGGCATAGCACGGCGCTGTGGGTGGGCGACGCTGCCCGGATGCAAGCGAGGTTTAGCCGCTAGGCTGCCTCCTGGGCTGGTAAGGTTGGTTTGTCGTCAGCAGCCGAACCACCAATCGAACCAGCTTGCGTGCGGTGAGGGCCACAGCCCGTTTGTGTTGGTGCGTGCGCACCTCATCATGTTTGCGCTGATAGTAGGCGGCGTACTCGGCGTCGCGCATCCGCACGGCGTTGGCCGCCTCGCAGAAGTAGTAGCGCAGGTAGGCGTCCCCGCGTTTGGTCAGGCGGGTATCCTCGGCCTTGAAGTCGGCCGACTCATGCTGGCGCCAGTGCAGGCCAGCGTACTGGGCCACCTTGGCCTCGTCCTGGTCGAAACGCTCGGCATGCCCGATCTCGGCGATGATGCCGCCGGCGAACACTGGGCCGAAGCCGGGGATGGTATCGAGCGTGTGCGGGATGTCGCGCATGGCGTCGGCGATGGCAGTGTTAACGCGTTGGAGCTGGCGGTCCAGGAAGCTGACGAGTTGGAAGCTCCAGGTCAGGACATAGTTGATCGGCTGCTGCAACTGCGGGTCCAGGGGGTAGGAATCCTGGGCCACTTGTTGCAGCTCACGGGCCACCTTGGCCGGGTCGGGGAAGCGGCCTTTGCCTTGGGTGTCAAGCCAAACGGCCAGTTCGGCCAGGGGCATGGCGGCGACTTCCTCCAGCGAGGCGAAATCTTCAATCACGGCTCGGCTGGTGGCGCCAAAGACATCCGCGAAGGGGTGCGCTTCGTGATACTCGCTGGCCTTCAGGTACAGCAGGCTCAGGCAGTAGTTCTTTTCGCGGACGAGATCCTTGACCAAGTGGTAGCGATAGCGCGTCAGGAACCGCAGGCCCAGGTAGCGCAAATCGGGCGCAAAGGGCGTCGGTAGTTCCTGGCGGCTGTACGTGCGTAGGCGGTCAGCGACGATGTAGGCGTCGGTGTCATCGGATTTGTCCTTGTCGCTGAAGCTGTCCTTGTAGCGAGCAGTCACCCGCGGATTGAGCGTATAGAACGTCTGCGGCCAGAGGGCCAGGCCGGGCGTCTGGCACAACGCCTGGTACAAAGGGAACCAGTACCAGTTGGTGGCTTCGACCGCGATGCGCAGGCTGTCGAACTGACCCTGCTGCAGCGCCTCGACCAGGCGCCCGATCAGCGTTTGCGTGCCCGGGCGGTTGTTGGCCGTGCTAAACCGCTTGCCCCACGGTTCGCCCTCGCGGTCGAGCAAGCACGTCCGATTGATGCGGCTGTGGACATCAATGCCCACGATCAAGGGGTTGGCCATATGCACACTCCTGAGCGGCAGTGCCCACCCAAGGAGGCGAATCCCTGGTACCCGGCGAGAGCAGCAAGCTTGTCAATCAGAACTACCGCCGCCGTGCGGATGCGCTCGGCTCTGCTACGCCGAGCCACGGCGGCTTACGCACAAGACACGAGTTAGCGGTGCCCGCCGGGACGAGGGCCGCCCACTTCGTAAGAAGTCACCCTGCGGTGCAACAGACGCGAAGAGCGGTGCCCTCCCTGGGCCAACTCCCAGGATGCCAGCGATTCGCCAGTTGTCAAGTCGCGGCAATGCGGGGGAACCTAGGTTCCCCCGCACCCCCTCCTCTTGACGCCAGGCAGCGAGGTTGGCGCTACCTGGACATATCATACAAGACGCGAAGAACGTCAAAGTTCTCTGATTGGAATGTCTTTGCGTCTTCG
>CAZMKF010000112.1:0-1867 GCA_964566935.1 uncultured Dehalococcoidales bacterium
GGATCATACCGGGGCCAAGATAACGTAATGATTCGCCCCAGCCGTGAGGTGGGTCTTGGACGCCAGCCGGGTCAAGCGCGTACGGGTCGGCTTTTGCCATGACTGCGTCTTCTTTTTGAGACATACCTTCCTCCTTTTGATGATATGTCGAAGCAGGTGTGGCTACAACCTGCAATCGGCCGCGTGTGGACCTTATACTGACCGGCTTGTGCAACGCCTCAAGGCGCGCGCCGCTATGTTCAGGGCCGGATACAATCGCCCTCAGGGTAGCTCGAAGTATAGGCTGCAAGGATGGCGATACTACTTAACAAAACCTGACAATAGCGACGCCTGCCATATATGAAGTCGGGAGGAGTGGCGCGACAGGTTGCGCTGCCGCAGTTTACAGGCATGGCGACTGGGACTAGAATCGACATGTAAACGCGGGCCTGGCTGGCCGGCGTGGATAACCAGGAACTGGAACAGAGGGAGTGCAGGAATGGCGAAGGTTTTTGTGGGGCGGCTGATCAACCGGGAGATGCTGGAGAAGTTGAAGCCGCATTTTGAGGTCACCGCCTGGGAGGAGGAGGTGCGCTGCCCCGATGACGTGCTGCTGCGCGAGCTGGCCGATGCTGATGGCTTTGTCGGGATCTCGCGTTTCACCGGTGAGGTGATGGATAAAGCGCCGCGCCTGCGCGTGATCGCCAACGTTGGAGTAGGCTACGACATTATAGACGTGCCTGCCGCCACCGAGCGCGGCATCATTGTCACCAACACTCCTGGTGTGCTGACCGACACCACGGCCGACATCGCCTTCGCCTTGCTGATGGCGGCGGCGCGACGCGTGGGCGAGGCCGAGCGCTTCGTGCGCGCCGGCAAGTGGACGATGATGGGTGGCCCTGCAGCCTTCATGGGGCGCGACGTCCACCACGCCACGCTGGGTATCGTTGGCCTGGGGCGGATCGGCCAGGCGATGGGCAGGCGAGCGCAGGGCTTTGACATGAAGGTGCTCTATTACGATTCGGTGCGGCGCCCGGACCTGGAGGCGCAGCTGGGCTATCGTTTCGTGGCGCTGGATGAGCTGTTGCGCGAGTCGGACTTCGTTACCCTGCACGCCAACCTTACCGACGAGACCCGGCATATCATCGGCGCGCGCGAGCTGGCCCTGATGAAACCGACCGCCATTCTGGTCAACGCCGGCCGGGGCCCGCTGGTGGATGAGAAGGCCCTGATAGAGGCGCTGCGCAACAAGGAAATCGCCGCCGCCGGTCTGGACGTGATGGAAGTGGAGCCGGGTGGGGTAAGCAACCCGCTGTACGAGCTGGAGAACGTGGTGCTGACGCCGCACATCGGCAGCGCCACCCAGGCCACGCGCGACGCCATGGCCAACCTGGCGGTCGACAACGCGCTGGCGGTGCTGCATGGCGAGCCCCCGCTCACCTGCGTCAACCCGGAAGTGCTTAACCGCCTGAAGAAGGTCGATTAGGCGGCGCCCGGTTCGTACTGGGCAAGGCGCCACGGCAGAACCGCCGTGGCGCTTCTCATTGCCTGAGCAGGTCCAGACCTACTACATAGCGTTCGCTGCTCTCGCGACGGGTGGCCTCGGGAGTGAAAACATGCGCCCGGCGGAAGCGCGCCCTCACCGTCCCCACGAAGCTGTTGAAGTCCCCGCCCTGGAACACCTTCACCACGAAACTGCCGCCCGGGCGCAGTAACTGCAATGCCAACTGCAGAGAGAGCTCAGCCAGGGCCAGCGAGCGTGCCTGATCCACCAGAGCAACGCCGCTGGTGGCTGGGGCGACGTCTGAGATGACGGCGTGGGCACCGTTGGGCAGTTGTTCCGCAATCTGCAGCCGCGCCGCCTCGCTGCCAATGTCGCCCTGGATGG
>CAZMKF010000113.1:0-1814 GCA_964566935.1 uncultured Dehalococcoidales bacterium
GCCGCTGGAACTCGTCCCAGAAGTTGACGCCGCCGTCGTTGGTGACGGCGAAGCCTGAGTTGTTGCCCTTGCCTGTTTGGGAGAAGAAGTGGCCGTTGGTGACGGGCCAGTCGGCGGGAGCGGGCGCCGGCTGGGCGGCGATTGCCGTTGGGAAGAGGCTGGCCATTAGCAGGAAGATGATGACGAGCGAAAGGCGCTTCATTACAGGTCCTCCTTTATTAGATGGCGAACTGCGACTGGCCTCCAACGATGTCATTTGACGAACAAGCAAGCGGATAATATGAAGTTGCCAGTGCTTCCGTCAGCATACCATCAGCCCGGCAGCCTGCGAAAGCTATCGACCAGGTCATTGATTCAGTATTGGTGGCAAGACACGGCGACCTGCCTTGAAGCCGTATTCTGCCAGGGAACCTGATGGCGCCGTCCACGCGGCCGTGTGCAGGGAGACGGACGGCGCCATCAGTTCAGCCGCGAAACTGGCGCGCCGCCTCGGTGGCGATCTCCACCAGGTAACGGCTCAGGGTGACCAGGCTGGCCACCGGGACGCGCTCGCGGGTGCTATGCACGTCGTACCAGCTGCAGCCCAGGATGATTGAGGGCAGGCCCTTTTCGTTAAAGTTGTTGGCGTCGGAGCCGCCGCCGGTGGTGGTGGCGCGGGGCGGCAGGCCCAGGTTGCGGGCGGCGCTGAAGGCCACCTGCACCAGGCCGGAATCCTCCGCCACCTTGAAGCCGTTGTAGCTGCGGTTGATCTCGATCTTGACGCTGGCGCCCACGGCGGCGGCGCCCTCCTCCAGACAGCGGCGCATCGCCTCGGTCTGGTCAGCCAGCTTCTGCTGGTTGCGACTGCGTGCCTCGGCGTCGAGCGTCACCGTCTCGGGCACGGCGTTACGGGCGCTGCCGCCGCTGATCTTGCCGACGTTGGCCGTGGTCTCGCTGTCGATGCGGCCCAACGGCATGGCGGCGATCGCCTTGCTGGCGGCGACGATGGCGCTGATGCCCTTTTCCGGCTCAACGCCGGCGTGAGCCGCCTTGCCGGTGAAGGTGACGCCGATCGTGTTCTGCCAGGGAGCCTGGGTGACAACCGTGCCGATCGGCTCGCCGCCATCGGCGATGAAGGCCACCCTGGAACGCAGCTTGCTCACGTCGAGCGCGCGCGAGCCGAAGAGACCGCGCTCCTCGCCCCAGGTGAAGATCAGCTCCAGGTCGCCGTGGGCCGGCTTGTGCTCCAGCAGCAGGCGCACCGCCTCCAGGGTGGAGGCCACGGCCGCCTTGTCGTCGGCGGCGAGGATGGTGGCGCCGTCCGAATGGATGACGCCATCGGTGATGGAGGGTTTGATGCCTCGCCCGGGCTCCACCGTATCCATGTGGGTACAGATGATGATCGGCTGCGCGCCCGGGTCGGTGCCCTTGACGGTGGCGATCAGGTTGCCGGCGCCGTTCTTGCCGCTGCCGTCGTTGTAGCTCTCAACCCCGAGTTCCTTCAGCTGGGCGGCGAGGTACTCGAGTACGGCCAGTTCCTCGAAGGTTGGGGAATCGATCTGTACCAGATCCATGAACTGTTTGGTGACGCGCTCCTGGTTGGCTTGAATCGCCTGGGCGCCGGTATTATCGGCCATCGTCCATCCTCCGCTTGCTAGTACGCCGTGGCACGGCGTGTGCGGTGCAATCTACCCGTGGCAGCCTGGGCGCGTCAAGGGTCTCAGGCTGGCGTTAGCGGCAGTACTGTTATTGAGATTGCTGTCAATTGGGGTGGCAACAGCATCGCCGCTTCACTGATCGTCTGTTTGTACGGTGGCCGGCCATGGTAGGATGGC
>CAZMKF010000114.1:0-875 GCA_964566935.1 uncultured Dehalococcoidales bacterium
TGTCGTAGTCGGTGGAGACGGTCTCCGGGTTGCAGTTGACCATCACCGTCTCGTAGCCCAGGTCGCGCAAGGCGAAGGCGGCGTGCACGCAGCAGTAATCAAACTCGATGCCCTGGCCGATACGGTTGGGGCCGCCGCCCAGCACCATCACTTTACGCCGCTGGCTGGTCTGCACCCGGTCAGGCGCGTTGTAGGTGGAGTAGTAGTACTCGGCGTGCTCCACGCCGCTCACTGGCACGCTGTCCCAGGCCTGCACGATGCCTAGTTGCTGCCGCCGGGCGCGCAGCGCGGCCTCGTCCACCTCCAGCAGACTCGCCAGATAACGGTCGGCAAAACCATCCTGCTTGGCCTGGCGCAGCAGCTCGGCCGGCAGCTCGCGGCCTTTGTATTGCAGCAGGCGCTCTTCCAGTTGCACCAGCTCGCGCATCTGCTCCAGGAACCAGGCCTTGATGTGGGTGCGGCGGTGCAGCTCCTCGATGCTGGCGCCTTTGCGCAGCGCCTCGTAGAGGATGAACTGGCGTTCGCTGGTGGGGTAGTTGAGCAGTGTGAGCAACTCGGGCAACGACTTGTGGTGAAAGTCTTTAGCGAAGCCGAGGCCGAAGCGGCCGTTCTCCAGTGAGCGGATTGCCTTCTGGAAGGCCTCCTTGTAGTTCTTGCCGATGCTCATCACCTCGCCCACGGCGCGCATCTGCGTGCCGAGGTGGTCGATGGCGCCGGGGAACTTCTCGAAGGTCCAGCGGGCGAACTTGATCACCACGTAGTCGCCGCTCGGCGTGTACTTATCCAGGGCGCCATCGCGCCAGTAGGGCAGCTCGTCCAGCGTCATACCCGCCGCCAACTTGGCGGAGACGAGCGCGATGGGGAAGCCTGTGGCC
>CAZMKF010000114.1:941-1790 GCA_964566935.1 uncultured Dehalococcoidales bacterium
AGGTGCGCGGGTTGATCTCGATGATCACCACCCGGCCGGTCTTGGGGTCGTGCGCCCACTGCACGTTGGCGCCGCCGATCACGCCGATGGCCTCGACGATGCGGTAGGACATCTCTTGCAGGCGCTGTTGCAGCGCCGGTGCGATGGTCAGCATCGGCGCCGCGCAGAACGAATCACCGGTGTGCACGCCCATCGGGTCGATGTTCTCGATGAAGCAGACGGTGATCATCTGGTTCTTGCTGTCGCGGATGATCTCCAGCTCCAGCTCCTCCCAGCCCTCGACCGATTCCTCGATCAGCACCTGGCCGATCAGGCTGGCGGCGAGGCCGCGGCCGGCCACGGTGCGCAGCTCCTCCACGTTGTAGACGAGGCCGCCGCCGGTGCCGCCCATGGTGTAGGCGGGCCGCACCACCACCGGGTAGCCGAGCTCCCTGGCGGCCGCCTCCGCCTCATCCAGGCTGTTGGCGGTGTGGCTGTGCGGCGTGTCGATGCCCAGCTCGGCCATGGTGCGCTTGAAGGCCATGCGGTCCTCGCCGCGTTCGATGGCGTCGAGGTCCACGCCGATCACCCGCACGCCGTAGCGGGCAAGTACGCCCGCCTTGTTGAGGCTGGAGGAAAGGTTGAGGGCGGTCTGGCCGCCGAGGTTGGGCAGTAAGGCGTCGGGACGCTCCTTGGCGATGATACGCTCCAGCGACTCCACGTTGAGCGGCTCGATGTAGGTGGCGTCGGCCATGGTGGGGTCGGTCATGATGGTGGCGGGGTTGGAGTTGACCAGCACTACCTGGTAGCCGAGCGAGCGCAGGGCCTTGCAGGCCTGAGTGCCGGAGTAGTCGCACTCGCAGGCCTGGC
>CAZMKF010000115.1:0-1739 GCA_964566935.1 uncultured Dehalococcoidales bacterium
GCTGACGGCGACGCCTGCCACATTCGGGTTTATTGATCTCGATTACCCGGCGGTGGTCGATGGCGGCTCCCGTTTCTACGGGCCGCTTAGCGCCGCCATCAAGGGGTACTCCTTCGGCTGGGTAGCCTACAGTGTCTCAAGTCAGCCCGGCCAGACCACGCGCGACATTGGCTATACTGAGTTTTCTTGCGACGGCAGCGGTTGCAGGGCCGAGAGCTTCGAGACTGTCACGACCACCAATGACAGGGACGAATCAGCGCCACTGATCGTGCTGTCTAACGTTATATCGGGTGGCGGCCAAATGACGTCGTTTGCCATCGCCTGGCGGGAGATGCCGGTGGGGCAGGAGCGGTACGGCGACGTCTACGTCTACCAGCCGGCCTACATCGGGGAACCCAGCGAAACACGCAAGATCTTTGCATCGCCCAACGGTACCACGAATCCCCACTATGCGTTGGCCGGCAGCGAATGGCGGGCACCTGACGAGCGTACCTGGTTGTTCGGCGCCTGGGCGGACGTGGCGAACGGGGTTGAGGCGCCCTGGTTCTGCTACAACTTGCGCTTTCAGAGTGCAGTGCCCCTGGTGAGCCGCTAGGCGAAGCGGCCTGTGGCCCTCAAGAACCCGAGGTCTTGGACGCTGATCGTGTGGCGGCCGGCCATGGTAGGATGGCCGTGTGATTTCGTGCGGTGACTGACGAGGTGCGGTGATGAAACGTATTCTGTCGCGGTTAGGTGTTTTCGCCCTGATCGCCATCGTTGCAACGGCCTGTTTCGATGACACGCCCCCTGCCATCCCCTATTACGCCCAACACACTGAAGGTTGGACGCTCGGCGAAGTGGCGGTGGCGTCGCACAAGAGCGGCCTGCAGTATCTTGTCTGGACCGAATGCGACGGCAGTAGCACGGACTGCAACCTGATTGTGCGCGAGATGATGCTTGGCGGGGTCCAGCGTGAGTTTGTTTTCGATGGTGGTGGGTTCGGTGTTGGCGCTGCGGGAGTGGAACCCAGTATGCAGTCGCCGCAGGTGGTGGTGACCGACGGTGGCGAGGTGCTGGTGGCCTGGGACATGTTCGACAGCCGTGCGGACTCTCATGGTCTCTGCTATGACATCATCCTGCCTGAGCGTGCGTCTTCGCCGCTCCTCTGCAAGTCACCATTCCCGCGCGAGTCTGACTTGGCGGCGCTGAGTGGTCCCAGCCTGGCGGTCCGTGGTGACTATGCGGTGATTGCCTGGGTGAGCGCCGACACCACGCATGGTCCGAAGGGACAGCAGTTGAGGGTGCGCCGGCTGCTGCCCGACGCCATGCCCGCGCAATCTGTGACTGTTGATTGGGCTGCGAGAATTACCTACCCGTCGCTGGCGCTGACAGAGGGGGGCGAAGTATGGGCGGGCTTCCGTCTCGCTGATGAAATGTGGGAGGAGATTGTGCTGGGGTCGCCCGGCGTGCCCGTCATCGCTCATCCTCTGCCGTATCACGACAGGGACGGTTACGGACCGGCGGTCGTGGTGGGTGGATCTGGCGCCAACGAGTTTGCGGCCGCCGCTTTTTACGAGCGCGGGGATGGAACAGCGTTCGACGCCTTGCAATTGGCCTGGAGGCTGACGGCGACGCCTCACACATTCGGGCTTGTTGATCTCGATTACCCGGCGGTGATCGATGGCGGCTCCCGTTTCTACGGGCCGCTTAGCGCCGCCACCACGGCGGACTCTTTCGGCTGGGTAGCCTACAGTGTCTCA
>CAZMKF010000116.1:0-1141 GCA_964566935.1 uncultured Dehalococcoidales bacterium
ATGAGAGTTGTCCCATCATCCTCAAACCGGTCAGCATAGGGAGCATTGGGGTTAGCGTCTTGTCAAGTGGTGTAAAATCCTGTGTGCTTCGATCTACAAATAGGTGATTCTCTTGAAAGATGAACCTTGCTTACCGATCTGCGTGCTCCTGGCGAGCTATCATTCTCAGCGCCTGGCTGGAGGATAGAGCGCCGGTGGAGACCGACTCGAGCGCCACGTCAGGCGGGAACTGTGCAGGGCAGGGGGCATCCTCCTGCCCTGCGGGGCTCCCTCGAGGCAGTTCCCTGGAAAGCGGTAAACTCATGGCTCGCATCACGGCGAGACGTTGATTTGACGGCGCCGTGCAGTCCTATGCCCAGGGCGCTAATGGATGGGCGCCAGGCGCAGCGGGCTGGCTTCCATCTGCAGCAGCGCTGCCGGATCCGGTGCCGTCAGTCTGCGCATGGACTCCAAGCTGAACGGCCGGCGCTCGACCTCCCATTCGTCGGCGCGTTCCATCAGCACCGCACCGAGCAAGCGCACGACAGACGCCTCATCCGGGAAGACACCCACGACGTCGGTGCGGCGCTTGATTTCCCGATTCAAGCGTTCTAGTGGATTGGTCGAGTAGATGCGCGACCAATGCTCAGGTGGAAAGGCCATGTAGGCTAACACGTCGTCTTCCGCAGCTGCCAGCAGTTCGGCGGCCTTGGGCCAGCGTCTTTCCATCAGCTTGACCGTTTCGGCCAGTTGCTGGCCGGCCACCTGGCGGTTGGGTTGGGCAAAGATCATGCGCACCAGCGCGGCGACCAGTGACTTGTCGCGTTGCGGAACGTGCGCCAGCAGGTTGCGCATGCAATGCACGCGGCACCTTTGCCATGTGGCCCCGCTCAGCACCCTGCTAATGGCCGTCTTCAGTCCCTGATGGCTGTCCGAGATTACCAGCTGCACGCCTTTCAGCCCCCGACCGACTAGGCTGCGCAGAAACTCGCACCAGAACGTCTCACTCTCGCTGGCCCCAGTGGCCAGTCCCAACACGCGCCGCTCGCCGGTCTCGCACACGCCAATGGCGATCACAGCCGCTAAAGTGACGATCCGATTGTTCTGCCGCACCTTGAGATAGATGGCATCCGCCACGAGGAAAGGATACTGTTTATTTAAT
>CAZMKF010000116.1:1162-1657 GCA_964566935.1 uncultured Dehalococcoidales bacterium
CATAGCCCGCAACAGGTCTTCCACCTTACGCGTGCTTACCCCTTGGATGTACGCCTGTTGTACCACCGCCAGCAGCGCCTTCTCGGCCCGCCGCCGCGGCTCAATGAAGCTCGGAAAGTAGCTGCCCGTACGCAGCTTCGGTATCGCCAGCCCAATCGTCCCCACTCGCGTGTCCCAATCCCGCGGCTCGCGGTAGCCGTTGCGCTGTGTTGTGCGCTCTGGCGTCCGTTGGTACTTCCCGGCGCCAACCTGCTCCGCCACCTCGCCCTCCATGATCAGCTGTGCCAACAACCGCACGCCTTCCCGCAGGAAATCGCCGTCTAATTCAACGCCGATCTTGCGCAGATACTCGCCCAGTGTCATACTCGCCTCAGTCATCGTGCTGCCTCCTCGGGTAGAATGGGTTCTAACCTTCGTGAAGCACACGATGACTGCTTTTGTCAGTCAGCTTATTTACACCACGTCATGAGACATTATCTTGAGCCGCCAACCCGC
>CAZMKF010000117.1:0-1627 GCA_964566935.1 uncultured Dehalococcoidales bacterium
CCACGACATCAACCCGCAGTCAACCCCCAATACAGAGTGGGTTACTGTCAAGAAGTTCAGGGTAGGGCTCAGGGAGCGAGTCCTGGTTGACCGTTGACGATGCCGCGCAGCTTGCGTCCCAGGGGCGAGTTCTCGTCTGAGCTATGCAAGAGCGGCACAGAAGCCTGGAGCCAACGGTCGTCGTTGGATGGGCGCTGGCAGTCCAGGGGGCGGTTGGTCTGCGCCAACGGGGGCGCGGACCTGGGCGTTAGGGTCTGCGAGCGCAGGGCAGAGCGGTGGCGGCAGAGGGCGAGCATGGCCTTGGCGCCGGCCAGACGCCAGCTCATGCCGCGGCCCTTGAGGCGCTGCACGACCAGTTTGTCGACATTGCCCTCGATGGCGCCCAAGCCAGCCTGGGGCGGTAGGGGCAGGTTGAGACGCAGGCGGTAGTCGATCAACGCATCGGCGTTGTGTCTGAGGTAGTCATAGAACTCGAGCAGCTTGGGCTGCTCCTCCGGCCGTGCCTGGCGGATGAGCTGGCGCAACTGCGGCTCGATCGCCGGCAGCCCCTCCCGGCAGGCCAGCCGGGCCAAGGCCGGCAGAGCGGGCCCGGCCTGGCGGGCGGCGCGGAAGATGTGAAAGCGGTCCAACTGGAAGAGCACGGGCAGTTCGAGCCGATCCAGGCTGTGGCGCACCCATTCGGCGCCATCACCGTTGAGCACCGCTCGCTCGGTGCCGCTCAGGTGGTAGTGACCGAAAGCGGCTAACAACATGCGTTCCTGCCATTCCTGACTGTCCTTGACCAACGCCGTGACACACGTCTTGTCCGCCAGCTGCCAGCGCCCCTTGCCCAGCGGCTGCTTGCCCGTGTAGAGTATGCCCACCCGCACCTCGGCACTCCGCCGCTTTTCCCGCTGCAGGCTGATCCACACCCCGTCCGCCTCGGCGAAGAGGGTCTTGGCCTCCACCTGCCCTTCCGGTGGCACCTCGCCCCGCTCGAAGACCGCCGCCCGTTCTGCCTGCTCGTGCGCCGTCAGCGCCTGCCCCACGCTCCACACCGAGCGCTGGATGCGAGTGGCATTCATCCGCCGCCCCACCATCCAGCCCAACTGCTCAGCGGCCCGCCGGTAGCTCGTGCCGCTGGCCAGATAGGCCGCCATCCGCTCCAAGCTGGGCGTCCCCCGCCGGTAAGCCACCAGCCCCAACGCCGCATCCAGCGGCTTGTGCCGTACCCCTTGCTCGTCTCGGTAGACCCGCCGGCTGATCGTCACCTTGCCGGCCAACGTCTCCAACTGCCGCGACTCTCGCCCCAGATTCTGCCACTCGGCCGGCACCTGCCGACGCAATGCTTCATCCTCCCGTCGAAGCATCACCGTCGCCACCTCCTGCCCGATCCCCTGCAGCCCCTCCACCAACCGCTGGTCCCACCCTGCGTCGCCCAAGTCCAGCGCAATCTCGCCTATCTCGCATCCATCCACGATAACCGTTATAATATGTCCCATAGAGATCCTGCCTTCCGTGTCGGTTGTTCGTTGCTTCCAACACTGAACCAGGATCTCTCTTTTCCCGCAAATTCACCCCCTACCCTGAACTACGATACAGTATCGCCAAATTGGCATTATTTCAACAACTGCGTTAAGATAGTAGA
>CAZMKF010000118.1:0-1515 GCA_964566935.1 uncultured Dehalococcoidales bacterium
CGGTCGCCGTCGGTGGCAATGGCGAGCGCCAGCGCCACGGCGGCCGCCTCGCCCACGCCCGGCCTCACGCCCACGGCCACCGCTACCGCCACTGTGACGGCCACGGCCACCAGTACGTCGCGTCCCTCGCCTACGGCCACCCGGACGCCGCGGCCCACCGCCACGCCCCGGTTTCCGAGCTGGGTGAAGTACGCGCTGGCGGGGCAGCCGGTGCGCGAGCTGGTGAGCGCCGACAACCAGACGAAGGGCGAGGTGCGCGGCATGGTCTACGAGTCGGACGGCGATCCGGCCAAGGATTTTCTGGTCAAGATCGAGGCGGAGGACGGCGGCTGGAGCGCCATCCACCCGCGGCCTGGGGTGGACCCCAACGACGGCAGTTTCCGTTTCGACCAGTTGAACCCCGGCCGCTACCGGATCACGCTGCTGGAGAAGGATCACAAGCCGTTCTCACAGACGGTGGGCGGGCTGGAGATTCGCGATCTCACCAAGGTAGCGGGCCTGGGTGACTTCAAGGGTTACGAAGTCTGGCGCCTCGAGTTCCACGAGGTGGATTGAGTCCATCGGATACGTCGTTAAAGATGGCGGGGCGGCCCAAAAGTGGGCCGCCCCGTCGCTTGTTCAGCGGAAGTGGATCAGCCGACGCGCAGACGCGGGTCGAGCGAGTCGCGCAGGCCGTCGCCCAGCAGGTTGAGGCTGAGCACGGTGGCGGCGAGGACGATGCCCGGGAAGATCGACATCCAGGGCGCCGCCTGCATCAGCGGCACGCCCTCGTGCAGCATGTTGCCCCAGGTGGGGATCTCCGGCGGCACGCCGGCCCCCAGGTAGGAGAGCGAGGCCTCGCTGATCACGGCGAAGGCGAAAGTGAACGAGCCCTGCACGATCACCGGCGAGACACAGTTGGGCAGCACGTGGCGAAAGACCTGGCGCCAGCCGCTGGAGCCGATGGCGCGGGCCGCCTCCACGTAAAGAAACTCGCGCGCCACCAGCACCTGGCCGCGCACGAGGCGGGCCACGCGCGGCAGGTAGACGACGGTGAGGGCGATGATCACGTTCTCGGTGCGGGGGCCGAGGCTGGCCATGATGGCGATGGCGAGCAGGATGCTGGGGAAGGCCATGAAGCCGTCCATGACGCGCATCAGCACGCCGTCGACTCTTTGCCAGTAGCCGGCGATCAGGCCGACCAGGGTGCCCAGCACGATCGAGGCGATCATGGTGGCGAGACCAACGCTGAGGGACGTCTGGGCGCCGTAGAGCACCCTGGTCAGCAGGTCACGCCCGAAGCTGTCGGTGCCCAGCCAGTGCAGGCTGGAGGGCGGCAGCAGGCGGTTCATGGGGTCCACCTTGAGCACGTCCCAGCCGGTGAAGTGGGGGCCGATGAAGCCGGTGAGGGCGACGATAGCCAGGACCGTGCCGCCGATGACGGCGCCGGAGTCCCGGCTCATGCGGTAAACCCAGTGCCAGCGCGAGCCCGGCGAGGAGATGCCCCGGCTGGCGGCGCGTTCCTGAGGGAAGAGG